>JAFAAN010000092.1 GCA_023426545.1 Pseudomonadota bacterium | reverse complement strand
CGAGCTGATTCGCCCTGGCCTCCAGCTCCCCGTATGTAACCTCCCGCTCCTCGCACCGGACCGCGGGCGCTTCCGCGTTGCGCTCGGCCTGCTCCTCGAACCAACGGTGGACCGACTTCCACGGATATGGGCGGCCCGTGTCGTTCCAACCCTCCACCACCTGATGCCGCTCCGGCTCGGGGAGCAGGTACAGCGTCCCCAGGGAACCTTCCGGCCTCGCCGCCATCGCCTCCAGCACGACGCGAAGCCGTTCGAGCTGTGCGTCCGCGAAGGCCGCGGTGAAGCGCGCCCGGTCGTACCGCAAGATCAGCGGGAGCCTGGAGCCGTTCGTGGAGATGAGCGTCAGCGGGAAGTGGTCCGCCTCGACCGCGCGGAAATCACGCACCTCCAGGGCCCTGGCGGAGGACGTGAGCTCGGCATCCAGCGGATAGTTCTCGAAGACGACCAGCGTTTCGAAGAGCGAGGTGCCAGCGGGCACGCCGCTCCAGCGCTGGACCTTCACCAGCGGCGCGTGCTCGTGCTGCCGCGCCTCCACCTGCATCTCCTGGATGCGCCGCAGCCAGGGCCCGAACGATGCATCCGGAGGCAACCGCACACGCACGGGCTGGGTGTTGATGAACAACCCGACCATGTCCTCCACGCCAGCCAGCGCCGGGGGACGCCCGGAGACGGTGGTGCCGAAGACGACATCCTCCGCTCCGCACAAGTGGCCGAGCACCAGTGCCCACGCCCCTTGCACCAGTGTGTGCAACGTGAGGCCCTGCCTCCGCGCGAAGCTGCTCAGCGCCGAGGTCAGTGCTTCCGGCAGGAACAACTCCCGCGAGGCCTTGCCCTTCCCCTCCCCGCCGCCGGGTTCGGCGCGTGGATTCGTGGGTGCGTCGAAGCCTTCGAGGGCCTGTCGCCAGAACGATTCGGACAGCGCTAGGTCCTGCTCGCTCAGCCACGCGATGTAGTCCCGGTACGGCCGGGGCGTCGGGATGCGCGTCGGCTTCCCCGCGCGCGTCCCCTCGTACAACGAGAGGACATCGCGCATCACCAACGGCACGGACCAGCCATCCAGGATCAAGTGGGAGTGGCTGAACACAAAGCGATGCGCGTCGTCGCCGATGCGCACCAGCGCCAGACGCACCAGCGGCGCCCAAGACAGGTCGAAGCCCTCAACACGGTCCTGCGCCAGGAATGCGTCCAGCAGGGACTCTTGCGCTTCGGGTGACAGGCCGCGCCAGTCCTCGATACGGACCGGCAGGTCCACCTCGCGCAGAACGACCTGCATCGGCTCGTCCACGTCGTCCCAGACGAATGCCGTGCGTAGCACCGGATGCGTCGCGACGACCGTGTTCCATGCCTGGGTGAAGGCCGCCACGTCCAGGTGTCCGCGCAGCTCGCAGACGAGCTGGTTGAAGTACAGGCCCCGGCCCGGCTCGGAGATGGCGTGGAACAGCATGCCGCCCTGCAACGGCGACAGGGGATACAGGTCCTCGATGTTGTCGCTCATCGCGTCTTCTTTCCAAACCGTGCCGCGAGCTTGTCGAGCTGCGCCTGTTTCACCTTCGCGAGCGGAAAGTCGGAGGGCGAGTGCCCTCCCGCATCCGGCGCGTGAGAGGCGTTCACCAGCGCCTGGAGGCGCGCGAGGAAGTCCTCGGCGACACGCGTCACCGTCTCACGGCGGTGCACCGCCTCGCTGAATGTCCAGATGACCTCCAGCCGCCCGTCACGCACCAGACTCGTCACGTCGAGCAGGTACGGCCGGCGCGCGCTCGGGGCTCGCTGCCGCAGGGTCGCCGTCTCGGGTGCGAGCACGAAGGGAGCACCCGCATCCACGGTGCCGTCGACCTGCCCCAGGTGATTGAAGCCCACCTCCGCCACCGGCAACGCCGCCAGCGCCGCATCCCTCGACACGTAGCGTAGCAAGCCCCACCCCATGCCTCCCGAGGGTACGGCTCGCAGCCCTTCCTTCACGGCGCGGAGTGCCTCGCCCGGGCCCGCGGTCCCCCGCAGGTCCAGCAGCGCGGGGAACACCCGGGTGAACCAGCCCACCGTGCGTGACACGTCCACGCCCGGAAGCACCTCTTCCCGGCCATGCCCCTCTACGTCCACCAGTGCGACAGCCCCTCCCGTCCACGTCGTCAGTGCCTGGGCGAGCGCCGTCAGCAATGGGTCCTGGGGTTGCGTGTGCCACGCCTTCGGAACGTCCTGCAGCAGGGCGCGCGTCTGCTCCGTGTCCAGCGCCACCTGCACCGTGCTGGCGGTGGCCTCCGTGTTGAGCCCCTCCGCGATGTCCACGGGCAGCCGGGCGGCCTCGCGCCAGGGGCGGTCCAACCACCAGCTCCGCTCCGCCGTCATCGCGGGCGAGCGGGCCAGCGACTCCAGCCCCCGGGCCCAGGCCTGGAACGACGTCGTCTTGGGAGGCAGCACCACCGCGTCCCCCGTCGCGAGGCGCGCGTACACCGCCGCCAGGTCCTCCAGGAGGATGCGCCACGACACCGCGTCCATCACGAGGTGATGAACCGCCAGCACCAGCCGCGCGGGGTCGCACGCTCCCCACTCCAGCAGCACCGCATGGACGAGCAGCCCCTCCAGCCGCAGCGCGCGTTGCGCCTCCTCCACGTGCCGCGACAGCGCCACGGGGCGCTCCTCCTCTGGCAAGTCGGACAGGTCCACGCGCACCACCGTGGCGTGCGCTCCTGGCGCGCAGATGGCCTGATGCCAGCCGTCCTCACCGCGCGCGAAGCGCAGCCGGAGCGCGTCGTGGTGCTCCAGCAGGTGCGCCAGCGCGCGCTCCAGCAGGGCGGCGTCCAGAGGGGCTTTCGCCTCCAGCAGCAGGGACATGTTCCAGTGGTGTGGCTCCTCCAGCCCCAGCTCGAAGAACCAGTGCTGGATGGGCGTCAGCGCCACCGGCCCGACGATGGGGCCCTGCTCGGCCTGCACCGCGAGGCGCGTCCCCGCGACGGCGGCGAGCCGCGCCACCGTCGGGTTCTGGAAGAGCTGCTTCGGAGACAACTCGATGCCCTGCGCGCGTGCGCGGGTGGCGATTTGCAGCCCCAGGATGGAGTCGCCCCCCAGTTCGAAGAAGTCATCATGGATGCCCACGCGCTCGACGCCCAGGACCTGCCGCCAGAGTGCCACCAGCGCGGCTTCCACTTCGGAATGGGGCGCGGTCGGCTCGGCTTCCGTTCCCGTGTCCGGCGGAGGCAATGCCCGGCGGTCCACCTTGCCGTGCCGGGTGCGCGGCAGCGCCTCCAGCGCGACGAATGCAGCGGGGACCATGTAGGGCGGCAGACGCGAGCGCACCCACTCCTTCAGGACGCGTGCGTCTGGCTTCTCACCGGGCCCGTCCATCGCGAGCACGACGTAGGAGACCAGCCGCTTCGGTCCCCGCCCATCCTCGCGCGCAAGCACGACGGCCTCCTTCACCGCCGGATGGGCGAGCAGCGCGGCTTCGACCTCACCGAGTTCGATGCGGAAGCCCCGCACCTTCACCTGCTGGTCCACGCGGCCGATGAACTCCAGCGTCCCGTCCGCCCGCCATCGCGCCACGTCTCCCGTGCGGTACATGCGCGCCCCCGGCCGGCGGTCGAATGGGTCCGCCACGAAGCGCTCCGCGGTGAGTCCCGGCTGGCCCAGATAGCCTCTCGCCACGCCGGTGCCGCCCACATGCAGCTCCCCTGGTGCGCCCTGGGGTACGAGCCTGCGGTGCGCGTCCAGGAGGTACACGCGAGCCCCAGGTACCGCGCGCCCGATGGGCACCCGGCCCCCTTCGTCCACGCGCACCCGGTGCACCGTGCTCCAGATGGTGGCCTCCGTCGGGCCGTACTCGTTGAACAGGGCCACTGAGGGCAGCGCCTCGTGATGCGCCCGCGTCAACTCCGGGGAACACGGCTCACCGCCCACGCTCACCGCGCGCAGACAGGTCAGCCCACCTACTGGCGCCGCCTCCAGGATCTGCCCATAGAGCGAGGGGACGGAGATGAGGTGCGTGACCTGTGAGCGCGCGACACGTTCGGCGATCCGGCGCGGGTCTTCGTGCTCCTCGGCGTCCGGGTAGCGCAGCGTTCCGCCACCGAACAAGGACCAGAGCAGCCCCGCGAGCGAGGCATCGAAGGTGAAGGGCGCCAGGGACATCACCACGCCCGGCTCGCCGTACACCTCGGCGCGCGCCTGCGTCGCTGCCACCAACTGCCGGTGCTCCAGCACCACGCCCCGCGGCTGCCCTGTGGAGCCGGACGTATAGACGACGCAGGCGGCATCCGTCGCCTCTGGAACGTCGGGCGCCTCCCCGGGCGTCTCGGGCAGGACTTCCAGGTCGATGACCGCCAGTCCCTCGCGTGGAGGGACCCGAGCACGCCACGCCCCAGAGGTGACCAGCCACTGTGCCCGGGTATCCGCGAGGATGCCGGACAGTCGCTCCGCAGGATGCTCCAGGTCGAGCACCACCACGGCAGCCCCCGCCCGCGTCACGCCCAGCAGTCCGGCGACCATGTCCGCGGCCTGCGGCACCGCGAGCGCGACGATGTCCCCCCGCTTCGCGCCTCGCGACGCGAGGTGCCAAGCCAGCCGTCCCGACAGCACCTCCGCTTCGCGATACGTGTACGTCCGGACGCCATCCTCCACCGCGACCCGGTCAGGCGTCCGTGCCACCTGGGCCAGGAACCGCGAAGGCAGCGTGTCCGCTGGAAGGTGCTCGGACACAGGCGCGGGGTTCCACTCCAGCAGCAACCGCTCCCGCTCCGCGCGGGTCAGCAGGTCGAGCTGGGACAGCCGCACCTCCGGCCTGGACGCGGCGGCCTCCAGCAACCGGAGGAGCGAGCCCGACATCCGGGCGATGGTCTCCGCGTCGAATAGCCCGGTGTTGTATTCGATGCCGCCGCGCAGTCCCTCGGGCGTCTCGGTGACCTCCAGCGCGAGGTCCAGCTTGGTCGCCCCCGCGTGCACAGGCCGGCTGCGGAGCTGGAGCCCGGCCAGCGACAACTCCGCCGCGGGCGTGTTGTGCAGAATCAGCATCGTCTGGAAGACGGGCGTGTGGCTGAGGTCGCGCGGTGCGTGCAGCACCTCCAGCAGCTTCTCGAAGGGCACCGCCTGATGCGCGAAGGCCTCCAGCGCCGTCCTCCGCACCCGCCCCAGCACCTCCGAGAACGCAGGGTCGCCGGACAGGTCGGCGCGCAGGGCAATGGAGTTGATGAAGCAGCCAATCAGCGGCTCGACTTCGGGCCGGTCGCGGCCCGCGACCGCCGTGCCCACCGCGAAGTCTTCCTGCCCCGAGTACGCATGCAGCAGGGCCTGCCACGCGGCCATCATCACCATGAACGGCGTGGCGCCCTCCCTTCGTCCAACCGCCACCAGGGCATCGCTCAGTGGCTTGGGAACGGCAAAGGGCAGCCGCTCGCCGTCGTACGTCTGCAACGGAGGGCGTGGGCGGTCCACGGGAAGCTGGAGCACCGGGACCTCCGCCAGCGCCTCGCGCCACCACGCCTGTTCGGCCTTCAGGGCGGCGCCTCGCATCTGCTCCAGTTGCCAGAGCGCGTAGTCCGCGTACTGCACGGGCAAGGAGGGCAAGGGTGAAGGCTGCCCCGTCAGCTCGGCTTCGTAGAGCCGCGCCATCTCGTGCACCATCACCCCCGCGGACCAGCCGTCCGAGATGATGTGGTGCAGCGTCATCGCCAGGATGTGCTCGGTCCTGCCCAGCCGCAGCAGGGTCGCCCGCAGCAGCGGGCCCCGCTCCAGGTCGAAGGGACGGCGCGCCTCTTCACGTGCCCAGCGGGCGACGTCCTCTTCCCCGGCGCCTTCGGCCACCTGGAGGGAAATGGAGACCTCCAGCGACGGCGCGATGACTTGCACCGCCTCGGTGCCCTCCATGGAGAACGTGGTCCGCAGGGCCTCGTGCCGGCGCACCACCCCGTTCAACGCCCGCTCCAGGGCTGCGGCATCCAGCGCGCCGCTCACGGTGAAGGCGACGGCGTTGTTGTAGGCGACGTTGCCCGGCTCCAGCCGATCCAGGTACCAGAGCCGCTGCTGCGCGAAGGACAGCGGCAGCGGACGGCCCCGGGGGACGATGGTGATCGGCGCGGGTGCCTCGGACAGCTTCGCTCCGCCTGCTCGAGTGCCCATTGGCCTCGGTGGTGCCGACCTCTCCTCGGATACTGGCAATGCGGACAACAGCTCCAGCGAGCCATCTCGCCTGCGCCGCGCGCGCCGGCCCGTGGCCATCCGCCTTGCGACATCCGTGCCTTCGCCGAGGATGCGCACCGGGGTGGAGTCCGGCGCGTTCCAGAGCCCGCCTGGAACGCCCGCCCCCTTCACCACCAGCTCACCGACGACGCCGACCGGCACGGGCTGGCCACGTCCATCCACGATGTCCCAACGAGAGGCATCGTCCGGCATGGAGCCGAGGGCCCAGGCACCAAGGCCCAGGTCCGGCCGCCGGTGCGCGACTTGCCAGGACATGGCTTGCGCCAGTGCGGCCGCCACGTCCTCGGACGCCCCTTCGAGCCAGACGTGGCGGACGGGCCGGAGCGCCTCCGCCGCGTCAGGCAGCGCCAGCATCGAGCGCGCCAGCGCAGCGGTGCAGTGCAGGTGGGTGACGCCCTCCTCGCGCACGAGCGCCAGCAGGGTCTCCGCCGCGCCTGGACCTTCCCGCAGTGACGGCATGGGCACCGCGGGGCCGGGCTCCGGGGAATGGCGGACACGCAAGGCATCGAGGTGCCGCAACCCTTCCAGCGTGGCCTCCACCTCCACGCCGAAATCCACCAGACAGGCGATCTCATCCACGTCGAGTTGCTGGACACGCTCCACCATGGGACCGCAGGAGTCCGGCGTGCCGAAGAGGCCGCCGCTCTCCACGTATCGCTCCACGCCGTGCTCCAGCAGCGCATCCATGTCCGCGGGCGTCAGCGAACGGGGATTCATGTCGAGGCCCATGCCGGCCATGAAGCCCGCGGAGATGTCCACGGAGCTGCGGAAGTAGTCGAGCAGCGGCTGGCGAGCCCTTCGCCGGACCTCGGCCGGATCGTCACCGAGGTACGCATGCAGCATCAGGCTCACGTGTCCCCGCCCCGCATGACCATGTTGCCGCCATGCATCGCGATACAGCGCCACCTTCTCCTCCAGGTCCTCCAGTTGCTGGCCCATCAGGTTGGTGAGCACGTAGGCGCCCAGCTCCCCCGCCAGCCGGAAGGTCTCGGGATTTCCGGCCGCGGTGAGCCAGATGGGCAGCGTCTTCTGCACCGGGCGTGGCCGCAGCGAGATCGCCACCTCCGCGCCAGCGCCATTGCGCCGCAGCACCGTCCCACCTCGCCACAGGGTTCGGACCTCATCGAGTCCTTGGCGCATGACCTCCTTCCGCCGCGCGTACCGGTCCGGCGCGAACACGAAGTCGTTCACGTGCCAACCCGATGCGAAGGACACCCCCACCCGCCCGTCGGACAGGTTGTCCAGCACGGCCCACTCCTCCGCGACGAGGATGGGGTCGTGCAGCGGCAGCACCACGCTTCCCGCGCGGATACCCAGACGCTGTGTCACCGTGGCCACGCCCGCGCCCACCACCGCCGGCCGCGGGTACATGCCACCGAACGCATGGAAGTGCCGCTCCGGCGTCCACACCGCGGAGAAGCCATTCGCATCCGCGAACTTCGCGGCGTCCAACAACAGACGGTACTTGCGGCCCCCGAGCGAATCCTCGTCGTTGGCGAAGAACGACAAGCTGAAGTCCAGGCGCCGTCGAGCAGGCGCCGCGCCAGCTCCCACCGGCGTGAAGTGCGCGCGCTCCGCTGGCAACACCACGCGCAGCCCTCGTGTCAGGGCCCAGAGGACCTCCAGTCCGGTGCCGGGCGCCCGCGCCTCCTCCGCCGCGAGCCAGACGCCGCCCTCCCTCTCCGCATTCGCGTCCAGCCGCGCGAACAGCTCCGCCACGGTGCGGTGCGTGTGGATGGCCTGAAGCTGCTCGCCCCGGGGACCGGCCCAGGGCTCCAGGCAGACCCGGTCCTCGGCGGACGCACGTCGCGGCGTCCATGGGGCATCCCGCGCTGGCGCACCGGCCTCCGCGAGCACGGTGTCCACGTGGAGGACGCGCTCCGCGTCCAGGGCTGATCCCGTACGAACCCTCGCGTGGGTTAGAAGAAGCGGAGGAGGCGCGCCCGGAGGTGCGAGGCCAGGCAGCTCCCTCAACCGCGGCACGGATACCAGGACGTAGGGCGCGCCCGTCTCCTGGACCGCCCACTGCGCCACCACGCGCTCCACCGATGGCTCCAGACACACCGCCACCAGCGCGTCGGGCCCCACGCCGCGGCTGGACAGCAAGGCAGCCAGACGCCCCGCGGCGCCTCGCAGCTCGCCCCATGTCACGCTCCGCCCGTCCGGCGCCGTCATCGCCACCGTGGCCGCGTCCATGGCCGCGCGAGCCTGGAGCAGCGCCACCACCGGCGTCACCTCCAGCGCGGGGACCGCAGGCTCCGGGGTGAGCGCATGGTCGTGTCGAGCGTGCTCCAGCGGCAGCGCGGAGATGGCCACGCCGGGCTCCGCCACCGCCGCTTCGAGAAGCGTGGTCCAGTGCGCCACCATCCGCTCCACGGTGTCGCGTTCGAAGCGCTCCTCCGCGTAGTCGATGGTGCCGGAGAAGCCGTGCTCATGCTCACCCAGCCCCACGGACAGGTCCGACAGGACGGAGCCGAACTCGGGGGGACCGTTCTCGAGCTCCGCCAGCCCCATGCGCAAGCCCGGCAGCTCCAGGTCCAGATTGAACCGGCTGTGCAGCACGAACATCGAGTCGAAGACACGGCCTCGGCCGGTGTCCTTCGCGGGCTCGACCTCCCGGACCAGCGACTCGTACGGCACGTCAGGGTGCGCGTAGGCATCCATCATCACCTCGCGCACCCGCGCCACCAGCTCCTTGAATGGCGGGTCCCCGGACAGGTCCGTCCGCAGTGGGACGGAGTGCGCCACGTAGCCAATCAACGGCTCCAGCTCCGGCCGGCTCCGGTTGCCAATGGGCGTCCCCACCACGATGTCGTCACGGCCCGTCCAGCGCGACAGCAGCGCCTTCCACGATGCCAGCAGGACCATGAATGGCGTGGCACCCTCTCGCTGCGCGAACGCCTGGACCGACGCCGAGAGCGCGCGCGGGAACCCCACCCGCAGGTACTGGCCGCGGAGCGCGGGGCCTTCTCCCCTCGGACGGTCCACCGGCAGCTCCAGCGGACGCGGGAACGCCGTCAGGCGCTCGCGCCAGGCCGCGGTCTGGGAAGCGAACGCGCCGGCCTTCAGCGCCTGCTGCTGCCACGCCGCATAGTCCACGTACTGCACGGGCAAGGCGGACAACGCCACCGGCCGCCCCTGCTTGAAGGCGGTGTAGTGCTCCCCCAGCTCCTTCGCGAACACCACCAGCGACCACGTGTCACACACCACGTGGTGCACGGTGACGGCCAGCAGATGCTCCTCCGGCGACAGCCGCCAGAGCCGGGCGCGGGCGACGGGCCCCTGTTCGAGGTCGAACGGCCGGGCCACCTCGTCATGCACGGGGCGCTGCCATGCCATCGGGTCCAGCGGCTCGGCGGACAGCGGCCACTTCAGCTCCGGGATGATGCGGACGGTCGTGGCGCCTTCGCCGCGCGGATAGACGGTACGCAGCGCCTCGTGGCGCGCCGCCACTGCCTCCAACGACCGCTCCAGCAGCGCCACGTCCAACGCGCCATGAAGCCGGAGCACCACGTACATGTTCAGTGCGGGGTTACCGGGGAGCGCCTGCTCCAATGCGCAGACGCGCTCCTGCACCACGGACAGGGGCAAGGCGCCCTCGCGCGGGATGCGGACCAGGGGAGGCAGGACCGGCTCCGAGGAAACGCTCCCCGCCGCTCCCAGCCGCGCCTGGATTCGGGCCGAAATGCCCGCCACCGTGGGCGCGTCGAACACGTCACTCAAGGGGAGCGAGACAGGAAACGCCTCACGCAGCCGGGTCAACAACTGCGCGGCCATCAGCGAGTTGCCCCCCAGCTCCAGGAAGTCGTCGTGGATGCCGAAGTCGGTTCGGCCCAGCCGCTCGCGCCAGATGGCCAGCACCTTGCGCTCCACGTCCGTGCGAGCCGCCCCGGACTGCTCCTCCGGCACCTCGGCCACTGACGTGCTTCCGATTTCCAGGGGCAGCGCCACCACGGTCGCGGCCGTCTCCGGCCGGGCCACCACGGCGGCGGGCCGAGGCGTCCGGAAGGTCTGCCGCTGAAAGGGATAGGTGGGCAGCGCCACCTTCTGGCGGGCCTCGTGTGCGTAGACGCGCGGCCAGTCGATGGCGAGCCCCTGCGCCCACAGCGCGCCCAGCGCCTCCATCAGCACGGCATGTTCATTCGCGGCCGATCCCGCACGGGGCAGCGAGGCCACGGCACGTCCCCGATGCCCGCGCAGCCCCAGCTTCGCCAGTGCGGTCAGCGCCTGGTCCGGCCCCACTTCGAGGAACACGGAGCACCCGTCCGCCTTCAGCGTCTCCAGCCCATCTCCGAAGCGCACAGGTGCCCGAATCTGGCGGAGCCAGTACTCCGGGTCCGTCGCCTCCTCCGCGCGGATCCACGTCCCCGTGACGCTGGACACATATGGACGGCGAGGCGCGGACAGGCGCAGGCCCGCGACCACGCGCCGCAGCTCCTCCATCACCGGCTCCACCGCCGCCGAGTGGAACGCATGCCGCGCGGGCAGCCGCAGCACGCCCACGCCTCGCGCGCGCAGCTCGCGCTCCAGCGCCTCCACGTCCGCCGGAGGTCCGGACACCACACAGCGGTCCGGCCCATTCACGGCGGCCAGCGACAACCCCGCCGTCAGCAGCGGGCGGACCCCCTCTTCCGCGCAGCCCACCGCCGTCATGCTTCCGGGGGGCATCCGCGCCATCAGGCGGCCGCGGGCCGCCACCAGCGCCAGCGCATCCTCCAGCGACAGGACCTCCGCGAGGCAGGCCGCCACGTACTCACCGAAGCTGTGGCCCAGCAGCGCGCGCGGCTGCACGCCCCACGCCTCCCACTGGCGCGCCAGCGCGTACTCCACGGAGAACAGCGCGGGCAACGCGATGCCCGGATCCGCCAACGCCTGCTCCGCTGCGGCCTCTGCTCCCACTGTGGGGAACAGCACCTCACGCACCGCCGCGCCCAACTGGCCTCCCAGTCCCGACAGGCAAGCCTCCAGGGCCTCGCGGTAACAGGGCTCCGCGGCATGCAGCGCGCGGCCCATGCCCACCGTCTGCGCGCCCTGGCCCGGGAACAGGAAGGCCACGCCTTGATCGCGTGCCGCGCCCCCGTTCTCCACGACCTGGGGCTTCCCGGGGCCGCGCAGCTTCTCCAGCAGCTCCGCGCGGTCCTTCGCCACGAAGGCCCGCCGATACTCAAAGGCGCGGCGGCCCACGTTGCGCGTGAACGCCACGTCCTCCAGCGACAGGTCGGACGGCGCGGTCTCCAGCCAATCGGCCAGATCCCGCGCCGCTGCGTCCAGTGCCTCCGCCGAGCGGCCCGACAGCGTCACCACCTGGGTGGGCCGGACACTCGGAGAAGCCGGCTCGGGCAGCGGCGCCTCCTCCAGCACCGCGTGTGCGTTCGTCCCTCCAATTCCAAACGCACTGACGCCCGCGCGGCGCGGCACCGAACCTCGGGGCCACGGCCGCAGCCGGTCGATGACGAAGAACGGGCTGTTCTCGAAGTCGATGGCGGGGTTCGGCCGCTCGAAGTGGAGCGAGGGCGGCAGCTCCTCGTGCGCCAGGGCCAGGGTGGCCTTGATGAGCCCCGCCAGACCGGCCGCCGTGTCCAGGTGGCCGACGTTCGTCTTCACCGACCCCAGCGCGCAGTAGCCCTTCCGGTCCGTGTGCCGCCGGTACGCGCGTGTGAGCGCCGCGACCTCGATGGGGTCGCCCAAGGCGGTGCCCGTACCGTGCGCCTCGACGTAGCCGATGTCGCCCGCCTCCAGGCCCGCGAACGCCAGCGCCTCGCCAATGACGTCGGCCTGCCCGTCCACGCTGGGGGCCGTGTAGCCCACCTTCAGGCTGCCGTCGTTGTTGATGGAAGAGCCTCGGATGACCGCGTACACGCGGTCACCGTCCCTGCGCGCGTCCTCCAGCGGCTTGAGCACCACCACCGCCACGCCGTTGCCCGGCACCGTCCCCGCCGCGCGTGCATCGAACGCACGGCAGTGCCCGTCCGGCGACAGGATCATCCCCTCCTGGAACAGGTAGCCCGAGCGCTGGGGCATCGACAGGCGCACGGCTCCGGCCAGCGCCACGTCCGACTGGCGCATCAGCAAGCTCTGGCAGGCCATGTGGACCGCCACCAGCCCCGTGGAGCAGGCGGTGTAGATGGACAGGCTCTCTCCCCGCAGCCCCAGCTTGAAGGACGCCCGCGTCGCCAGGTTCTCCGCCGCGGTGCTCATCAGCTCGTAGTACGACGCGGGGTCCAGGTTCTCCTGCCCCAGCATCGAGAGGCCGTGCAGGGAGGCGCTCGCGCCCGCGTAGAGCGCAATCTTCCCCTCGAAGCGCTCCGGGTCGAGCGCCGCGTCCTCCAGCGCCGTCCAGGCACACTCCAGGAACACGCGCTGCTGCGGATCCATCCACTCCGCCTCGCGCGGGGCCATGCCGAAGAAGGCCGCATCGAAGCGGTCACCGCCCTCCAGCTCCGCGGCCACCGGCACGAAGTCCGGATGACGGCGGACGGCCTCGGACACCAGCGGAGAAGACTCCACCGCCTCGGGAGGCACGCGGGAGATGGACTCCACGCCTTCGCGGAGGTTCCGCCAGAAGGCCCGCACGTCCGCGCTTCCGGGGAAGCGGCTGGCGATGCCGATGATGGCGATGTCGTTGCCCGCGCTACCGTTGTTCTCGCTCATGGTGTCGTGCTCAGTCCTGGTCCCGGGGAGTCCTGCCGCGCCGCTGGAGCGCCTGCCGGCGGGCCTCCGCGCGCGTCTGGTGCTTCACATCGGCGGCAGGCTCGGGAGGACGCGCCTCGGCTTGCAACCTGCGGGCGAGCTCGTGGACGGTGGGATGTTCGAAGAAGTGGGTGATGGGGACGTCCTGCTTCAGCGCCTCGCGCAGCAATGAGCACGCGCGCACCACGGACAGCGAGCTGCCGCCCAGGTCGTCGAAGAAGTGGGCATGCACATCCACCGCGGGCAGACCCAGCGCCTCCGCCCAGGCACGGGCCGCCGCGTCCTCCAGCGGAGAGCGGGGCTTGCCCTCCGGCGACACCGCGAGCGACGGCCGCGGCAGCGCCCGCACGTCCACCTTGCCCGAGGCCAGCAGCGGAAGGGCCTCCACCGGGACGACATCGACCGGGACCATGTGCTCGGGCAATTGCTCGCGCAGCCTTGCTCGGAGCTCACCTGGAGGAGGGACGCCGCCGGGCGGTGGCACGACATACGCGACCAGCCGCGGCTCTCCCTCCGCGGATGGACGCCACGCGGTGACATGGGCCTGGCGCATACCGGCCAGGTCGCGCAGCGCCGCCTCCACCTCTCCCGGTTCGATGCGAAAGCCACGGACCTTCAGCTGCGCGTCCGCGCGCCCCAGGAAGTCCAGGCGGCCATCCGCTCGGCGGCGGGCCATGTCACCCGTGCGGTAGAGCCGGGCCCCGGGCTCACCGCCGTGAGGATCCGGGATGAAGCGCTCGGCCGTGAGGTCCGGGCGGCCCAGGTAGCCACGGACCACCGAGGGCCCGCCCACGTACAGCTCCCCCGCTACGCCCACGGGGACCGGCTGGAGCGCGTCGTCGAGCACGTAGGTGTCCACGTGGGGCATGGAGCGCCCGATGTGGGGCGGCCCGTCCTCGTCCGGCGTGACGCGTCCCCAGGTCGCGCCCACCGTCACCTCGGTCGGGCCATAGCCGTTGTAGAAGGCGCGGCCCTCCGCGAAGCGAGACACCAGGCTCGCCGGACACGCCTCCGCCGCCACCATGAACAACGACAGGTCCGGCAGCGGCCCCTCCGGCAGGAGCGCCGCGACAGGAGGCGGCAACGTCACCGCGGTGATGCGTTGCTCGCGCAACACCCGGTACAGCGCGTCGCCCATGGGAGGACTGCCGGGCGACAGGTGCAACGCGCCACCCGAGGCCAGCGCCAGGAAGTACTCCCACGCCAACATGTCGAACGCGGGCGAGGCGAGCTGCAACACCCGCGCGCCGGGCCCGACCGGAAGGTCCGCGACCAGCGACTCGCACAGGTGCGCGGCGCCGCGGTACGGCACCACCACGCCCTTGGGCTTGCCCGTGGTCCCGGACGTATAGGTGATGTACGCCGCGCAGTCTGGCGCGGGCTCTCCGGCCTCCAGCAGGAACCTGTCGGGGACCTCGTCGCCGTCGCCGTGCGCTTCCCATGGCAGCAGCGCCATCCCTTCGGACAACGCCAGACGTTGGACGTAGCGCTCCTGGGCCAGCAGCACGCGCGCCCCCGCGTCCGCCAGGGTCCACGCCACACGCGCGGGTGGAAAGGAAGGGTCCTGGGGCACCACCGTGCCACCGGCCTTCATGATCGCGAGGAAGGCGACGACCTGCTCGGGACCGCCGCGCTCCAACAGCGTTCCGACGCGGACCTCGGGGCCGACACCGTGACGCCGCAGACGCGCGGCGAGCCGCCCCACCCACGCCGCCAGCTCACGGTAGGACCAGCTCGACGTGCCAGCGACGAGCGCGGGCGCATCCGGCGTCTCCTCGGCCCAGGCCTCGATCCGGTGAACGATGCCGGGCACGGGCGCGCCCCGCGTGTCTTGTCTCCTCCGCCCCGCCGCTAGCAGGCCGCGTCGCTCCTCGGCATCCAGCATGGGCAGCTCCCCCAGCGGCACCTCCGGGCACGCCACGGCGGCGTCCAGCACCGCGCCCAGGTGGCGCGCCATGCGGGCGGCCGTCGAGGCGTCGAAGAGGTCGGCGCAGTACTCCAGCCTCGCCACGAAGGCCCCTTCCAGCTCCGCCATCATCAACGCGAGGTCGAAGGCCGCACCGGGGAGACTCAGGGGAACGGGCTCGGCCATCAGGTCGTCGCCCAGCCGGGCACGCGCCCCCGCCGCCCCGACGGTGAACGCGCCCAGGAGCTCGTTCCCGGGACGGGTGGTTTGCAGGGCGAACATCGTCTGGAAGACAGGTGCGCGCGACGGGTCGCGACGGGGCTGAAGCTGCTCGACGAGCCGCGCGAAGGGCAGCTCCTGGTGCTCCAGCGCCGCCAGCACGGTGGTTCGGACCTGCGCCACCAGACCGGAGAAGGACAGCGAGCGCGGCACCTGGGCGCGCAGGGCCACGGGGTTGACGAAGTAGCCCACCTGCCGAGCCAGGTCCGCGCGCGGGCGGCCCGCGGTGGGCGTGCCCACGATGAGGTCCTCTTGCCCCGAGTAGCGGCGCAGGAACGTCATGTAGCCGGCCAGCAGCACCATGAAGGGCGTGGCGCCGTGCGCCCGCGCCAGCGCCTTCAGCCGCGCGGACGTCTCCAGCGAAACCTGGAAGGACACCTGCGCGCCCCGGAACGACTGGAGCCTGGGGCGAGGAAACGACGTGGGCAGTTCCAGGACGGGCAACTCGCCCCCCAGGTGCTCACGCCACCAGTCCAGGAGCGCGGTTCCCCGCGCCCCCGTGGTCCGCCGCGCCAACGCCTGGAGGATGGGAGACACCGGAGGCGGAGGTGGAGGCAGGCCGGAGGGCGTGCGCCGGACCTCCGCCGAGTAGAGCGCGCCCAGCTCCCCCGCGAGCACCTCTAGCGACCAGAAGTCCGTCACCAGGTGGTGCATGGCGAGCAGCAACACCTCCCCCCCTGGCGCACCTGCGTAGAGCGTGGCGCGCACCAGCGGGCCCCGCTCCAGGTCGAACGCCTCCTGCGCATCCGCGTCGAGGCGCTCACGCAGCGCTTCGTCCGTCCACGTGGTCGCATCCACCCGCGCCAGCTCCGGCGGCGCGGCGGACGGCCTCCTCGCTGGCGCTCCCAGGACCTCCGGGAACGCGGAGGACAACGCGGGATGACGGGCAACGAGCCCGGAGAACGCGCGAGCCAGCGCGCCAGCGTCCACCGGCGTGGCGAAGCGCACCGCTTGAGACACGAGGTACGCCTTGCTGCCCGGGGCCATGCGCTGCAGGAACCACAGCGCCCGCTCGCCATCGGAGACGAAGGCGGCGGAATCACCAGCGGTGACGGCCTGCTCCCCCGGAGGCGCTTCTGTGCCCTCCGTCTGGGCCTGCTCGACCCATTGCGCCAGCTCGCGCAGGCTCTGGCCCTGGAGCAGCGACGCGATGGACGGCGACACGCCCCACGCCGCGTCCACGACGTGCAGCACCTCCAGCGCTCTCAACGAGTCCAGCCCATGGTGCGTCAGCGGAGCGTCCACGCTCAGCGACTCCCCACTCACGCCCAGCAGCGGCGCCAGCCTGGAGCGGAGCACCGTGAGCACGTCCCCCGCTCCCGGCGCCAGGTCGGGTGGCGTGTCCGGGGAAGCCGCGGCGACCTCCCGCCACGCGTGCACCACGTCCAGCGCTCCCGCCAGGAAGGCCTCACGGGTGGCCCGCCGCTGCACCTTGCCGCTCGATGTCTTCGGCAGGGTCCCCGCGGCGATGAGCACCACGGCATGCACCGCCAGGCCATGCGCTTCGCCCAGCGCGGCGCGGATGCTCGCGGCGACCTCGGCCCCGGCCTCGGGCGTGGAGACCTTCGCGGCCACCTCCTGCACGAGCACCAGCCGCTCTTCGTCTCCCGCGTCCACGGAGAACGCGGCGGCGCATCCGGGACGTACGCCGGGGTGGCAGCGATCCGCGGCGTGCTCCAGGTCCTGCGGGTAGTAGTTGAGCCCCCGCAGCACCAGCACGTCCTTCAGACGGCCGGTGATGAAGACCTCGCCGCCGTCGATGACCGCCAGGTCCCCGGTGCGCAGATAGGGCCCCTCCCCCGTGTCCGCCAGCCGGCCGTGGAACGTGCGCTCCGTCTCGCCGGGGCGCTGCCAGTAGCCATCCGCCACGCTCGGGCCGCGCACCCAGAGTTCGCCCACCCGACCCGGCGCACAGGGGCGACAGGTCTCCGGATCCACCACCCGCGCGTCCTGGTTGCCCAGCACCTGCCCGCACCCCACCAGGGCCGTGCCGGGCAGGTCTCCGTCGGAGGCCAGCACCTCGCCGTGAAGCAGTCCTTCGCGATCGAAGCGCCGGACCACCGGCACCGCCGAGCGCGACCCGCCCGAGACGATCAGCGTCCCCTCCGCCAGCCCGTAGCAAGGATAGAAGGCCTCGCGCCGGAAGCCCGCCGGGGCGAACGCCTCCACGAAGCGCTCCAGCGTGTCCGCCCGCACGGGCTCCGCGCCGCTGAACGCCACCTCCAGCCGGCTCAAGTCGAGCGCCGCGCGCTGCTCGGGCGTCGTCTTGCGCACGCACAGGTCGTAGGCGAAGTTGGGCGCGCCGCAGACCGTCGCGCCGAAGCGCGACATCGCTTCCAGCCACCCCAGCGGGCGCTGGAGGAACGACATGGGGGGCATCAACACCGTGGGGATGTCCCGGAACAGCGCCTGGAGCAGCCCGCCAATCAGCCCCATGTCGTGGTACGGCGGCAGCCAGAAGACGCCCACCGGCTGGGGCCGGGTGTCGAACGCCCGGGTAATCAACCACGAGTTGTGCAGCAGATGACGATGCCGCAGCACCACACCCCGTGGCGACCCCGTCGAGCCCGACGTGTACTGGAGGAACGCCACCGCGTCATCCCGCAGGTCCGGCGCGCGCCATGCGGACGCCTGGCTCAGGGGCACGGCGTCCGTGGCCAGCCAGCGCAGCGCCCGCAGGTCCGGCGCGCCCTCCGTGAGCGGCTCCACCGCGTCCGCGATACCGGACGTCGTCAGCGCCACCCGGGCGCCACAGTCCGCCACCAGCGCCTGGAGCCTGGGCAGGGTGCGGCCCAGTCGAACCGGATCCGGCGGATAGGCTGGCACCGCCACCACGCCCGCGTAGAGGCACGCCAGGAAGCCCAGGGCGTAGTCGCGGCCCGGCGGGTACAACAGCAACGCGCGCTCACCGGGCGCCAGATGCCGCTGGAGCAGCGCCGCCACCGCGCGCGCGCTCGCGTCCAGCTCCGCGTACGAGAGGGCCTGCTCTCCCGCATCGTCGAGGAACGTATAAATCCAGTCATCCGGCTGCGCGCGGGCGCGAGACCGGCATACATCCACGAAGGTGGCATCCTCTGGACAGACGAACTCGGAGGCGGGGTCGGCGCGGGTCGGAAGATTCATGACGTGAGTCCCGAGGCACTGCCGGGAGTCACCGTCCGGAACATCGCTTCACGGCCCCTGCTGGAAACTCGGGGGGCTCGCTCCACTTCGCTCCGAACAGCGCCCCTCGGATTCCAGCTTTATCTACATGATTCTAAGTAATCAGAAAAGACTCGGCAGGCTCGGGATTCTGCTTCCACGGGCCGTGCGACCGAGGGCCCGAAAGCAGGACGGAACGTGGTGTCATTCACGCTGCACGTATGAGGAACCAACGGAATGAAATACACCAACCTTGGACGCACCGGCCTCCGGGTGTCACGGCTGTGCCTGGGCTGCATGAGCTACGGCACGCCCAAGTGGCGCCCCTGGGTGCTGGATGAAGAGGCCGCGCAGCCCTTCTTCCGCCGGGCGGTGGAGCTGGGCATCAACTTCTTCGACACCGCGGACATGTATTCACTGGGAGCCAGTGAGGAAGTCACGGGCCGTGCCCTGCGCCGCTACGCGCGCATGGACGAGGTGGTGCTGGCCACCAAGGTCTTCTTCCCCATGGGGGACGGACAGAACCTGCGGGGCCTGTCGCGCAAGCACATCGTCCAGGGCTGCGAGGCGAGCCTGAAACGGCTGGGCGTGGAGGCCATCGACCTCTATCAAATCCACCGCATGGACCCGAATACGCCCCTGGAGGAGACGCTGGCCGCGCTGGACCAGCTCGTGCGCCAGGGGAAGGTGCGCTACCTCGGCGCGTCCTCCGCGTATGCCTGGCAGTTCGCGCGGGCCCTGGGCGTCGCGGACCTGCGCGGTTGGACGCGCTTCGTGTCCATGCAGGGCCACTACAACCTCGTCTACCGGGAAGAGGAGCGGGAGATGCTCCCTCTCTGCGAGGCCGAGGGCATTGGCGTCATTCCCTGGTCTCCGCTGGCACGCGGCCTGCTCGCGGGCTCGCGCAAGTCGCTGACGGACCGCAACGCCACGACGCGCGCGAAGTCGGACACCCTGTCCCCCACGCTCTATGACCAGCCGGGAGACTGGGACGTGGTCGAAGCCAACCGGAGCGTCGCGGAGAAGCGCAACGTGCCGCCCGCGCAGACGGCCCTCGCCTGGCTCCTCTCGCGGCCCGCCGTGACGGCGCCCATCATCGGCGCCACGAAGCTGGAGCACCTGGAGGACGCCGTCCGTGCGCTGGACCTCAAGCTGACGCCCGAGGAGCTCAAGGCGCTGGAAGCGCCCTACCGGCCTCACGCCGTGCGCGGCCTCTGAGCCGCCATTCGGTGGCCGGCGGGGTGGCGCCGCAACCAGGCGGAGGCGGAGCGGAGGTCCGCCTCCAGGTGGATGCGCGCCTCCGCCCGCGCCCGCTCCCCAGACAGCCGGAGCACGGCCTCCGGGTCCAGGGTGGCCATCCATCCATCCGCCCAGGGCGTGCCAAGCACGCGCCCCCGACTGAGGTGGATGCGAAACGCCACACCCAGGAAGGCCTGCGCCGCCACCGGCCCCAGCGCGATGATCAGCCTCGGGCGGACGTGCGCCACCACCGCGTCCAACCCATGCCGGCACGTGCCTCCACCGGCCTCCCATGAGGCGCCGCGCCCCGCCACGCACCCGGGGTCACACGGCACCACGGCGTGGGTGACACACGCCGGGGGCCGCGGCAGCCCTGCCCGCCCCAGCACCACCTCCAGGAGCTGCCCCGCGGCCCCCGCGAAGGACGGCGCCTCACCGCCCCGCGGCGCCGCCCCCACCAGCATCACGGACGCGCCCGGCGTCTCCGGCGCGAAGCGCGGGCTTCCGGCCGGGAGACGGCCGCCCTCCTCGAAGGTCAGCCGCTCCAGATCCCAGTGCGCGCACGCCTCTGGCGTGAGCAGGCTCCACGAGAAGGCGGGAAAGCGGCGCACGAGGTACGGCGCCACCTCCCGGACGATGCGGTGCTCGGGCTGGTACCACGCGACATGGTGCGTCTGGCCGCCCCGCCACACCCGCCGGAAGCGCACGGACGCCGTCATGGCCTGCACGTCCCGCCGGACCGCCTGCTCCATCCCCCGCAGGTGGCGCACGTCCGGGTCATCCTGCCGCTGGAGCAAGCCGGGCTCCCCATGGGTCAGCCGCCACAGCACCCGGTACAGCAGCGCCCAGCGGGCCGGGGCGCGGTGGCTCACCACCGCCCGCGCCAGGCCCAGGAAGTCCCGTGGCACCACGGGCGCCAGCCGCCCACAGGCCTCCCACCGCGCCGCCGCCCGCAGCGTCCCTGGCAGTCCACGCACCTCTTCGAAGAGCACCCGCTCTGGCGGCGCCTCCCGGGCCAGCAGCCCGCGCGCCACCACGCGGAACGCCTCCAGGTCCGGCGCCACGCTCACCCGGGTTGGCCACCGCTCCGGCGCGGCTCCGCGCCCCCTCCATCCCCCTGTGACGAGCCTTTCCTCATGACGGACGTCCATCCGTCACTTCCTACCTGCCCCATCTGACACGCCCCATCCGGCCTGGAACGTCCTGAAGGGCCCTTCCCGCTCACGGCTCCTTCGCCAGCGCGTCCACCTGCTCCTGGACCTTCACCGCGTCCGCGAAGAAGTCCTCCACCGGCTCGGCGCCCACCAGCCGGAAGGCCGGCGGCAGCAACGCCCGCCGGAAGCCCAGCTCGGTGCTGAACGACTCGTTGCCCAGCCATTCGTCCGCGCGCGACAGGGCGCCGAACGTCAGGGTGACGACGGCGATGACCCGGAGGAGCCGCGCGGGCTCCCACTTCGTCACGTAGCGCAGGTGCCAGTAGAGGCCCCACGCCATCAGCCCCAGGAAGGCGGCATGATGCGCCCAGGCTAGGTTCCCGCTCACGCCCAGGCTGAAGCCCACCAGCGTGAGCAGCGGCTGGATGAGGACGGCGCCCAGCAGCACCAGCGCGGCCACGGTGGCGTGCGTTCGGTAGTGGAACTGCCGGCGCGCGATGCGGCTCGCGATGGACCAGCCTCCGGCCCACAGGAAGGTGATGCCCAGGGGCACGACCAGCGCCACGGTCAGCTCGCCCCAATCCGTGCGCCCGTAGTTGGCCAGGTAGCCCTCCAGCAGGCTCGCGCCCAGCAGGGCCTGCATGGCCAGCGAGAACGAGCGGGGCCGCTCGAACATTCGCGGTCGCGGCGCGGTGGGCGGCGCGGCGATGACCGTCTTCTCCACGGGGTGGCTGCGCGCGCGGAAGCGCAGGAGGGTGTCCCCCACCGACACGCGGGTATCCGGGGCCAGCGCCAGCTCGGCCAGCTGCGCCCAGGGCTCCACGCGGTAGGTGCCGTTCTGGCTGCCCACGTCGCGCAGCACCAGCGTGCCGTCCTCGCGCCGCTCGATGCGCAGGTGCTCGGCGGACACCTTCGGGTCGTCGAGGATGACGTCGTTCCCGTAGCCCCGGCCCACGCTGACGGGAAAGCGCTCCAGGCGGTGGCGGGCCTGGACGGAGTCCCCTTCCAGCACCTCCAGGAAGATCACCTCGTCCACGACAGCCCCTCCAGGTACCGGCGCGCCAGCTTGCGGCCGTTGTCCGCGGTGAACCCCGCCAGCGTGAGCGACGTGTCCACGCCGCTGTTGCTGGCGTTGAGCGTGGCCGCGCGCAGGACCAGGTCGTAGAGGCCGGGGAACTTCCGGTAGGCGCGCATGCACAGCGCGGCGCGCACGGGCAGGCCCGCCACGTCCACGAACTCCGACTGGCAGCGGTAGTTGGTGACGTCCTGCCGCGTGGCCTCCACCGGGTCCGGATCCTGGGAGAACAGCGCGCTGTACAGCGACGCGAAGCGCAGCGCCCCCAGCTTCTGGCTTGTGGCGTGCTGATGCAGGAAGGACACCACGCCCGTCCGGTGCCGCGAGGACACGAAGATGTCCTCCTCCGACGAGCACTGGTAGTTCGTCACCGTGTACGGCACCTCCGGGTCATGGGGCGTGTCGCCCCAGCACTTGAGGAAGGCGCTCCACCGGCCCGGGACGCGGTAGCTGCCGAGCACCTGCTGCGGCACGGGCTCGCCCATCAGCCGCTCCGTGACGCGCTGCTGATTGTCCAGGAGCTGCGCGCGCACCGTCTCCAGCAGCGCCTGGGCCCCGGTGTCCTTCGCCCCGAGCGCCCGCGCCAGCAGCTCACGCGCGTGCTTCACGGGGACCAGGAAGCCCACCTGGTTGCCCATCGTCGCCACGTTGACGCCCACCACCCGGCCCTCTCCCGTGAGGGTGGGCCCGCCGCTCATGCCGGGGTTGATGGCGCCGCTGAAGTGCAGCCGCTCGTAGAGGGCGTCGCGGATGAAGCCGTTGTACGTGCCCTCGACGATGGTGGTCCCCAGGTCGCGGGGATTGCCCATGGCGAACAGGCGCGCGCCCTGCGGCGGCTCGCGGTCATCCAGGTCGAAGAAGTGCGCCACCGGCGCCGCCGTCTGGATGATGGCCAGGTCGTGCACCACGTCCACGTCCACCAGGCGCACCGGGACGGGCTCCCCTCCGCCCTTCAGCACCAGCTCCGCGGTGTAGTCGTCCGGGTGGATGACCACGTCGGAGACGACGTGGTAGTTCGTCACCGCGTGCCCCGCGGCCGACACGAAGAAGGCCGAGCCGATGGACGAGCGCGTCCCGGAGCGCCGCTCGATGATGCGCACCTGGGCGACCTGCCCCTCGAGCCGCTGGAACAGCTCGTGCGTGGCGGGCGGCAGGGCCCCCAGGGACACCGTGGGCGAGGAGACGTCCGGGGCACGGGGCGCCGGATGCGGGCTCGGCTCCGCCGGAGCCACCGGCGTCTGCGTGAGCACCGCTGCGAGAAGGGTGGCAAGCATGGATGCGTCGCACCCTACCCCACGGCGCACCCCGTGGAACGTCCGGACGTACACCGCGCCACCGGCGCCGCATCTGGGCCGCCATGTGGGCAGCCGCACGGTCCGTCCGCCGGATGACGCGGGCCCGCGCCGCCGGTCCATGGCCCTTTCACCGGGGCGCCCTCCATCTTCGCCCCTGCACGGTGGGGGAGCCGACATGCGTCACAGCCAGCGGGTTGGCGTGCGCAGGCAGGCGCCAGGGTGGCGGACAGTTGCGCTGCTGATGTCACTGCTGCCCTCGCTCGCCCGGTCTGGCACCTACCCCCTGGACGCGCCGCGCCTCGAAGACGAGGACGTGACCGCGCCGCCCAGGCCCCGTCAGTTCTGGTGGGCCCTGGGCGAGGTGACGGGCATCAACGTGGCGGTGTGGGCCATCGACCGCTTTGTCCTGCAAAAGGAATGGGCCCGGGTGGACCTGGACGCGTGGCGGACCAACCTCAAGACGGGGTTCATCTGGGACAAGGATGATTTCGCGACCAACCAGTTCGCCCACCCCTACCACGGCTCCACCTACTTCAACGCCGCCCGGGACCACGGGTTCGGCTATTGGGGCGCCGCGAGCTTCACGCTCCTCGGCAGCCTCCAATGGGAGCTCTTCGGCGAGCGCGAGCTGCCGTCCCTCAACGACCTCATCAACACCACGATGGGCGGCTGGGCGCAGGGCGAGGTCATCTACAGGCTCTCCTCCATGTTGCTGGACCAGCGGGAGACGGGAACCCGGCGCGTGGCCCGGGAAGTCTCCGCGGGCCTCCTCAACCCCGTCCGGGGCTTCAACCGGGTGGTGCGCGGCGACGCCTGGCGCAGCGCCCCCACCCCCGCGGAGTGGCAGCCGCCCGTGTTCGCCTCGCTGGTGCGCTCGGGCTACCTGAACATCGACGCGGGCAAGCCACTGAACCAGTTCTTCGCGGAGCTGGACCTGCGCTACGGCGACGCCCTGCGCTTCCCGGTGAAGGTCCCCTTCGACGCCTTCACCATGGGCGTGCAGTTCACCTCCGGCGAGAGCCGCCTCATCAGCAACGCGGAGGTGAAGGCCGCGCTGGCCGTCCTTCCGCTGGTGAACGGCGGGAACGAGCGCGTCCTGCTGGGCACGTTCCAGCACTTCGACTTCAACGACACCCAGGCCTACGAGTTCGGGGGACAGGCGCTCGGCGCCGGGCTCATGTACCGCTACCTGACGCGGGATGGCCGCGAGCTGCGTCTGGCCCTCCATCTGCGCGGCCTGGTGCTCGCCGGCATCTCCTCCGAATACGCCGAGCTGGTGGGCCGGGACTACGACTACGGACCGGGCCTGGGCTTCCACTTCGAGGCGTCCTATGGGCGCTGGCCCTGGGAGTACCTCAAGCTGCACGCGGGGACGACGTGGCTCCACACGCTGAACGGCGCCGACGGCGAGCACCTGGTGCACGAGGGCACGCTGCTGCTCGACCTGCCCCTGTTCGCCAACCTGGGCCTGGGCGCCAGCTTCAGCTTCTTCGAGCGCAACAGCTTCTTCCGCGACTTCGACACGATCTCACGCGGCATCCCGCAGGTCCGGGTGTTCCTCTCCGTACACTGACGGCTGCGGGTGGGCCGGCGCGCATGAGGCGCCGCGCCTCAAGCAGAAGGGCCCGCGGCGTGGCGCAGGCGCCTCCGCCTCCAGGCCGTGTATGAGACCACCAGCGCTCCGGCCAAGGCCCCCGCCAGCGCGCCCAGCGCCCGGCGCGGCATGGGGCCGGTGGCGTTCGATGGCTCGATGCGAAACGTCTCGAGCGAGGCCCGCACGCGCGGCGCCAGCGCCTGCCAGCGCACCGCGGGCGCGCTCACCACCACCACGGCGTGCTCCCCTTCCGAGGCCAGCCCCGCCACCAGCACCGTGCGGACCTGCCCCGCCTCGCGCAGGGTGCCCAGGACCTCCACCCGAGGTCTCCTGCCGCCCACCCGCTCCACGCGCTCGGGCGTCAGTTGGAGCCCCAGCTCCCGCTGGTAGTGGTGCATCACCGCCGAGGCGAAGTCATCCCGGTCGGACGGGCTCGCGCTGAAGCCGCGCCCCACCACGGACACGAGCATCGTCGCGGCGTCGGGCCCGTCACCGTCGGTCAGCGCCGCGGACAGCACGCGCGGCGCGTCCGGCTCCAGCGCCACCGCGCCCACCCGGGAGCCGGCGTACTGCTCCCACCGCACCATGTGGAAACCCTCGGGCGGCCGGAACTGATACCCGTCCCGGCGCAGCTCCGTACCGAGCGCGCCCGTCAGCGACAGCAGTCCGACAGCCAGCGCGGTGACAGACACAGGGTCTTCTCAGGACGGCCCATCCGGAGCGCCTCGACACTCCGGCGGGTGACGCAGTCCAGCGGGGTTGAACCAACGCCTCGAATCGACCCGTCATGCGTACCGCATCGCAGTGAATCTCACAATCTGGCCAGGGGCGCCTCGGCCGCTCTGCGTGCCCCGGGCCAGGTGGGCGGCTCCTCGCCATCCGCAGGCCGGACGCGCTGCCCGTGAATGCTCCACCTGTTTCGGGCTAGAACGGTCGGCGGTACAGCCCCGATGATCCAGACCTTCCAAAGCACCACGACCGAACGCCTCTTGCTCCGCGCTGTCCGGGACAGCGACCTGGACGCGGTGTTCGCGCTCCATGCGGATCCGGAGACGAACCGGTTCAGCGCCTCCGGCCCTGTCCGCTCACGAGAGGAGGTCCGGACACTGCTGACGCTCTGGCTGGACGACTGGGCCCGCCACGGCGTGGGCTACTGGCTCGTGGATCGGCGAGACGCGCCAGGAGACGTGCTGGGCCTCGGCGGCGTGCGGCACAAGGAACTCGAAGGACGCCGGGTGCTGAATCTCGCCTACCGGCTCACGCCCCGGACCTGGGGCTCGGGGTATGCGTCGGAGGTGGCACGTGCCGCCATCGCCCTGGCGAAGCAGCACCTGCCCGAGGTGCCCGTGATCGCCATCATCCACCCGGACAACCTCGCGTCCATCCGTGTCGCGGAGCGGAGCGGGATGCGCCTCGACCGCCTCATCGACTACGAGGGCACGCCCAGCCGGCTCTACGTGCCAGCGGCCCCCTGATGCCCCGCGTCCCTCCCCGCCGGGCCAGCCTGGAGACACCGGGCAGCGAGTCCGCTCAGGGCGTGGCGCGCGTCAAGCGGTCTCCTGCGTCGAGACCCACCAGGTGGTTCCACCCGGGTCGCGAAACCCACCGCGCTTGTCCCCGTCCCCCTTGTTGATGGGCACCTGGACGGAGACAGCCCCCGCTTCGAGCGCCCGGCGGTAGGTCGCGTCCACGTCCGGAACATACAGGTGCACATGCGAGGCAACGACGGGCCAGCCTTCGGCCGCGTCACCGAGCATGACGACCGTGTCGTCGATGCGTACCTCGCCGTGGTGCACCCTGCCGTTGTCGCCGGCGAACATCCGCAGCCGCTGCGCCCCGAAGACGTCGACGAGAAAGTCGATGGTCCGCTGCGCCCCATCGACGACGAGGTACGGCGCCACGGATGTATACCCATCGGGCTTGTAGGCCATGTGTCCTCCCTGGAGGTCGGTCCCTTGAAAGAAGGGGGAGAGAAACCTGCCCACACCCTCGAAGGGTGGCAAGCACCATCTCCGCGCGGGACACACGCCATGAGCACCGCGAGGCGGGCTCCGCTGAAGACAGACACCGCGGAGGCCATCACACGCTGGGGGGTGAAACACACGCAATCCCTCACATTCCACCGGCGGACCGCGGGCCGGGGTCACACGCGAGGCGACCGCCTCCCCGACCGAGCGCGAGCGTCACCCCGACGCGGCGTGCGGCCCTGGAATCCCCGGATCCGGTGTGCAGCCCCATGAATCTTCTTCGTTGTGACATCCCCGCTCGGCGCGGGTAACCTGCTGGAGAGATGACCCCCGCCGCCAGGGACGACATGGAGTCACGTGCCGATCGCGCCCTGCGCCGCGGCGAGCTCACCGAAGCGCTCCGCTTGTACGAAGCGCTCGTCCGCGCGTTCCCGGACGACGCGACGCTCGCCCACAAGCTCGCCAACGCGCGAGAGCTGCTCCAACCCGCCGAGTTGGAAGTGCTCGAAGCCGTCCGGGCGCAGGCTCACATCCCGCTGCCCGTGGGCCCCTCCTCCCCCGTCCAGGAGGGCGAGCGCCTCTTCGCCCTCGGGGACTACGCTGGGGCCGCCGCTTGCTACCGCCGCGCCCTCCAGGAGCGGCCGGACAGCGAGCTGCTCAAGGAGCGGCTGATCGAGCTCTATGGCCTCGCGCGGACAATGCCCCTACAGTCACCGACAGATAGGGCCTTGCCCGACAAGGCGGAGCCCCGGCTGCAGGCCCTGCTCGACCGGGTCGCCTCGCGGCGCCGGCTGAAGCGCGACTGAGGAAAGGCCCGTTTCCACTCGCGAATCCGCCCAGGTCGGCGATTCACGCGTTGCACCCCCAGGCCCCCCCTCCTACAATCAGGTCCGACGTTTCTGTCATGGTGAAGCACCCTCCCTCTGACACCCGCGTCCGACCTGTATGACCCGTCCCATGAGACTCGGAGTCCTGACCGGCGGCGGAGACTGCCCCGGCCTCAACGCGCTCATTCGCGGCCTCGTGAAGCGAGGCACGCACGAATTCGGCTACGAGTTCGTGGGTATCGAGAATGGCTACATGGGGTTGGTGGAGCCAGAGCTCGCCCGCCCCCTCACCGAGGAAGACACGCGCGGCATCCTCCCCAAGGGCGGCACCATCCTGGGGACCTCCAACAAGGCCAACCCGTTCGCCTACGCGACCCGTGAGGACGGGCACTGGGTGGAGCGCGACGTGTCCGACCAGGTCCTCCGCCGCTGCGAGGAGCTGCGCCTGGACGGGCTCATCGCCGTGGGCGGAGACGGCACGCTGTCCATCGCCCACCGGCTCGTGGAGAAGGGCCTCAAGGTGGTGGGCTGCCCGAAGACCATCGACAACGACCTGTCGGGCACGGATCAGACGTTCGGCTTCGACACCGCGCGGCTCATCGTCACCGAGGCGCTCGACCGCCTGCACTCCACCGCCGAGTCCCATGACCGGGTGATGGTGGTGGAGATCATGGGCCGCCACGCCGGCTTCCTCACCCTGGAGAGCGGCATCGCCGGGGGCGCGGACGTCATCCTGATTCCGGAGATTCCCTACCGGGTGGAGTCCGTGGTGGAGAAGCTCCACCGCCGCGCCACCCGCCGCCGCAGCTTCTCCATCATCGCCATCTCCGAGGGCGCGTTCCCCCAGGGCGGCCAGCTGGCCGTGCTGGACTCGGCGGAGGCCATTCCCGGCCGCGGCGTGGTGCGGCTGGGCGGCTCGGGCAAGGTGCTCGCGGACCTGCTGGCCCGGCACATCGAGGCGGAGATCCGCGTGACGGTGCTGGGCCACCTCCAGCGCGGCGGCAGCCCGAGCGCGGCGGACCGGGTGCTGGCCACCCGCTATGGCTGCAAGGTGCTGGACCTGGTGAGCGCCGGCCAGTGGGACCACATGGTGGCCCTGCGCGCGGGTGAGATCATCTCGGTGCCGCTGAGCGAGTCGCGCAAGGAGCGCCGGGTGGATCCGTCCGGCGAGCTGGTGCGCTTCACCAAGAGCATGGGCATCAGCTTCGGGGACTGAGAGGGCTCCGCACACGCCATGACGTCGCTCGTCGGCCGCCATATCGGTCGCTACCGCATCCTCGAGCAGCTCGGCTCGGGGGGAATGAGCGTCGTGTACAAGGGGCTCGACACCGCCCTGGACCGCGAGGTGGCGGTGAAGGTGCTGCACCCGCACCTGGCCGGCAAGGACGAGTCGCGCCGGCGGCTGGCCCGCGAGGCCCGCGCGGTGGCCAAGCTCAACCACCCCAACATCCTCGAGGTGTTCGACTTCTCCGCCGCGGACGCGCAGGACGCGTTCATCGTCACTGAGTACATCCGCGGCCAGACGCTGAAGGTCTTCCTCGACGAGGGGCCCATGGACCCGCCGGAGCTGGCGGCCATGGTCATCCACGAGCTCGCCGCGGCCCTGGCGCACGCGCACGAGTCCGGCGTCATCCACCGCGACCTCAAGCCGGAGAACGTCATGGTGCGCGAGGACGGCATCCTCAAGCTCATGGACTTCGGCATCGCCCGGCTGATGGACATCGAGGAGCGGATGACCGTCACCGGCACGCTGGTGGGCTCGCCGGCGCACATGTCCCCGGAGATCATCGAGGGCCTCGAAGCGGGCCCCCCGGCGGACGTCTTCAGCGTGGGCATCATGTTCTACGCCGCCATGACGGGGCGGCTGCCCTTCCTCGCGCCCAACACCACCGCCACGCTCAAGCGCATCCTGGACGGGGACTATGAGGACCCGCGCCGGCGCGTGCCCGCGCTGTCCGACGAGCTGGCGGACATCTGCGCCACGTGCCTCCAGCGCGACCCGCAGCGGCGCTACGCCGACGCGTCCCGCCTGCGCGACGCGCTCGCCGACTACCTCGCGGGCCTGGGCTTCGCCCGCGTGGGCGAGGAGCTGGTCTCCTTCTTCGCGGATCCCCAGGCGTACCGGAAGCTGGCCCGCCAGCGCATCGTCGCCACGCTGCTGGAGCGCAGCGAGCGGCAGCTCGCGGAGAAGCGCACCCCGCGCGCCCTGGCCAGCCTCAACCAGGTGCTCGCGCTGGACGCGACCAACGAGCGGGCGCTCGCGTTGCTCAAGGGCATCCAGCGGGCCCAGCGCATCAGGACGTGGCGCCGCCGGGGCTTGCGGCTCGGCGCGGGCGTGGCCGCCATCGGGCTGCTGGGCCTGGGCGGCTGGAAGGTGAGCCATGGCCGCGACGAGGGCGGGTCATCCCTCCCCGGGGCGACCGCCGCGCCAGAGGACGCCCTGGCCACCCTGCCGCCCGACGCCATCAGCCCCCTGGCCACCACCGCTCCCACGAGCGTGGCGCCGGGTGCCCAGGAGGACGCGGGACGGCCGGGCCCGGACACGGCGCAGCCGGGCCGATCCGCCAGCGCGCCGCCGCGGACCGCCAAGGCCGCTCCGGCACCCGGCGGGCTGGTGCCCCGTGCCGCCGACAGCGCGTCTGGCGCGGGCGGCGCCGTTCGCACGGGCGGCCTTCGCGCCACCGAGAGCGAGGACGCGCCGCGCAAGCCGCTGGTGCGCAAGGTGCCGGTGTCCATCCTGGTGCGCCCCTATGGCAGCATCCAGGTGGATGACGGCCCGCTCAGCGCCCAGCCCCTCCAGAAGCACGACGTGGAGATGACGCCCGGGCGGCACACCGTCACCATCTCCTGCGACTACTGCGAGGACGTGGTGGACTCCATCGACGTGCAAGCCGAGGGCGACAACGTCTTCCACCTGCGCGCGCAGCCCAAGGCGTCGCGCCTGTCGGTGGACTTCGAGCCCGCGGGCGCCCAGGTGCGCGTGGGCGACGAGCTCCGCACCGTGGAGGAGAGCCTGGCCTCGCCCTTCGAGGTGCGTTCGCCGCGCGGGCCCGCGGGCTTCCAGCACACCGTGGTGGTGGAGGTCTCCCACCCGGGCTTCGTGTCGGAGCGCCGTGTGGTACACCTGCGGCCGGGCGAACCCACCACCCTGCGCGGGAGCCTCCGCCCCGAATGAGCCGCTGCCTCCCGTTCCTCCTCATCGCGCTGGCGCTGCTCGCTCCGGACGCCACGCACGCCCAGGACGCCGGGGACCCGGAGGTCGCGGCGCTGCGCGCCAGCTTCGAGTACGGCAAGTACGCCGAGGTGCTGGACCGCGCGGGCTCGCGCATCGACCGGGGCAACCTGGACGAGGACGACCTGATAGAGCTGCACAAGCTCGCGGGCCTGGCCGCCTTCAACCTGGGGCGCACGGACGACGCCCGCCGTCACCTGCGCGCCCTGCTCCGGCTCGACCCGGACTTCAGCCTGGACCCCTTCGTCGTCCCGCCCCCCGCCGTCGCCTTCTTCGAGACGCTCAAGGAGGACATGGACACCGAGCTGGACTTCCTGCGCCAGGAGCGGCGCCTGCGCCAGGAGCGCGAGAAGGCGGAGGCCGAGCGCCGCGAGCGCGAGCGCCTGGAGGCCGAGGTGAAGCGCCGCCGCGCGGAGGAGCTGGCCTCCCAGGTCACCGTGCGCACGGTGGAGAAGCGGAACTTCCTGGTCAACTTCGTCCCCTTCGGCGCCGGCCAGTTCCAGCAGGGTCGGACCAGCCTGGGCATCGTCTTCGCCGCCACCGAGGGCGTGCTGGCGGTGACGAGCATCATCTCCTTCTTCGCGTACGAGTCCCTGTTCGAGACGCGCACCATCGACCTGGACAACGTGCTGGACCCGGACGGCCGGGCCTCCGTCACCGTGCGCTACATCCCCACCAACCGGGCCAGGCAACGCGACGCGTGGCGGCTGCTCAAGCTGTCCTCGGCCGGCGGCTTCTACGCCATCTACGCCGTGGGCGTGGTGGATGCGCTCCTCCACCATGAGGACCAGGTGGTGCGCAGCACCGTGGAGCCCCGCGCCGAGCAGCCCGCGGAGTCCCCCCATCGCCCCAGCCCCGCGCGCGCGTCCGAGCCCAGGACGCACGCGCGCGTGGGCCTCTACCCGACCTCCGGCGGACTCGGCGCCGGACTCACCCTCTCCTTCTGACGGAAACTCCGTCCAGGTACGTGAAGCCATGGCCAGCCTCACCGTCCGCACCCCTGATGGAAAGGTCCGCGCGGTCTCCCTGCTCAAGCGCCTCACCAGCATCGGGCGGGGCTCGGACAACGACATCCAGCTCGAGGACGCCGCCGTCCCCGCCAGCGCCCTGCACGTCACCTTCGACGGCACCCGCTACGAGGTCGGCAGCCTGGGCGCCACCTTCCACGTCAACGGCAAGAAGCGCGACGCCCACGCGCTCTCCACCGGCGACGTGGTCCGCGTGGGCCACACCGAGCTGATCTTCGCCCGGGACGAGGTCTTCCGCACCCCGCCCCCCGCGTCCGCGCCGCCGCGCGAGGTGACGCACACCTCCAACCCGGACTCGCACACCACGGAGCTGCCCGGCGTGCCCGGCCGCGAGCTGCTGCTGCTGCGCCGGCTCACCGCCTTCAGCGAGCGGCTGCTGGGGACCTACGACCTGGACCGCGTCCTCGAAACCCTCATGGACGAGGCCATCGAGGTGACGCGCGCCGACAAGGGCTTCCTCATCCTCATGGAGAACGGGGAGCCGCGCGTGCGGGTGGCGCGCAACGTGGCCCGGGAGAACATCGAGGACGCGGTGGAGAAGGACAAGCTCTCCGACTCCATCATCGCCAAGGTGGTCAAAGAGCAGAAGCCGCTCATCGTCGCGGACGCGCTGGATTCACCGGAGTTCAACAAGAGCGAGTCGGTGGTCAACCTGCGCGTCCACTCCGTGCTGTGCGTGCCGCTGATGCAGAAGGGGGACCTCTTCGGCGTCATCTACGTGGGCAACGACCGGCTGGTGAACCGGTTCGAGCCCAAGAGCGCGGACATGCTCACCATCTTCGCGGCCCAGGCGTCGCTCATCCTCCAGAACGCGATGCTGGTGAGCGACCTCAAGCTCGACAACACCGAGCTGCGCCGCAAGCTGGAGGACCAGCGCTACGGCGACATCGTGGGCGCGTGCCAGGGCATGCGCGACGTGTACAAGCGCATCGACAAGATTGCCCCCACGGACATCTCCGTGCTCATCACCGGCGAGACGGGCACCGGCAAGGAGCTCATCGCCCGTGAAATCCACCGGCGCTCGCCGCGCGCCAAGGGCCCCTTCGTCACCATCAACTGCGGCGCCATCCCGGAGAACCTGCTGGAGAGCGAGCTGTTCGGCCACGTGAAGGGCGCCTTCACCGGCGCGGTGGCCACCAAGGCTGGCAAGTTCCAGGCGGCCATCGGCGGCACCCTCTTCCTGGACGAGGTGGGCGAGATGCCCCTGCAGCTCCAGGTGAAGCTGCTCCGCGCGCTCCAGGAGAAGATCGTCTACAAGGTGGGAGACAACCGCGGCGAGCCGGTGGACATCCGCGTGGTGGCCGCCACCAACAAGGTGCTCGAGGACGAGGTGAAGAAGAACACCTTCCGTGAGGACCTCTACTACCGCCTCAACGTCGTCACCCTGAAGCTGCCGCCCCTGCGCGAGCGCGGCGAGGACGTGGTGGTGCTGGGCCGCTTCTTCCTCCAGAAGTATGCCCGTGAGTTCAGCGCCAAGACCCGGGGCTTCACGCCCTCCGCCACCGTGGCCATGCGCAAGTACGGCTGGCCGGGGAACATCCGCGAGCTGGAGAACCGGCTGAAGAAGGCGGTGGTGCTGGCGGACAAGCCCCTGCTGGGCCCGGACGACCTGGACCTCAAACCGGAGAACCTGGAGCCCATCATGCCGCTGCTCCAGGCCAAGGAAGAATTCCAGAAGCGTTACATCAACGAGGTGCTCGCCCGGAACAACGGGAACCGCACCAAGACGGCCAAGGACCTGGGCGTGGACCCGCGGACCATCTTCCGGCATCTGGAGAAGCTGGAAGCGGAGAAGTCGGGACGGCCCCTGCCGCCCGAGGAGGGCGACGAGCTGCTCTAGGCGGGCGGCCCGCAAGGAAGATGGAAGCCACGACGCGGCGAGACTCCGGGGGGCGACGGCTGTGGCTGCTGGTGGCCGCGAGCTGCGCCGCGTCCGGCTGCCTCATCCCCCAGGACGACACCCTGCTGGACACCGTGCCGGAGTTCATGAACCGGCCGCCGCGCATCATCGAGAGCCTGGTGGCGCCCCAGCAGCGCTTCATCCCGGACTTCGGCGCGGAGTCCTGCGACCTCGCCTTCGAGGTGGCCGTGGAGGACCCGGACGTGGACGACCGCATCGTCGTCCACTGGTACGTGGACTACAACCCGCAGGACCCGCGCGGCCCCTACCGCCAGTACGAGCTGGCCAACACCCGCGAGCCGCGGCGCTCGGACCGGGGCACGCTGCTCATCAGCCTGGCGTCCGCCAACAACCCGCTGGGCACGCCCGGCCCCCACCTGGTGGAAGCGCTGGTGAGCGACGCGGAGCTGGTGGACCGCGTGGTGCGGCCCCGCCCGGTGCAGTTGCCGGACGGCACGCTCGTCGAGAACCCGGGCTTCGTCGTCACCTACTCCTGGGTGGTGAACACCGTCCAGGGGGACTGCCGATGAGCGCCGGGTGGCGGCTCGCGTGGCTCACGGCGTTGGCCGTGCTGGGCGGCAGCGGCTGCGCGCTGCTGGACGAGACGCCCGACCCCAGCCAGCTCGTCTGCCGCTCGGACGCGGACTGCGCCACCAACGAGGTGTGCTTCCCGGACGGATGCGGTGACCCGGGCCGCGACATCGTGGTGGAGGTGACGCCCAACCCGCACGACGGCCTGCACGCCCAGGACTTCCGGGTGGACGCCATCCGGCCGGAGCTGAACCTGGCGCTGTTCGGCCCCGCCACGGTGCAGGGCACCACCGTGCGCGTCACATCCATGCCGGGTGCGGACGACCCGTCCACGCGCCCCTACTCCGAGCCGCTGCGCCTGAGCGCCAGCGGTGAGAGCGCGCTGCTGCCCGGCGTGGTGCGCACCTTCACCGCGCACCTCGTCCCCACCAACGGCCGGTGGGCGCTGCCGGTGGGCACCGGGGCGTACACGGTGACGCTCTCTCCCGAGGACCCGCGGCTGCCGCCCGTGCGCGGGCAGGCCACCGTGGAGCCTGGGAGCGCCGTGCCGCTGCATCTGGTGCTGCCCTCGCCCAACCAGGTGGTGCTGCTGGAGGGGCAGGTGGTGCGCCAGGGTACGGTGCGGGTGGACGCGAGCCTGGAGGTCCAGGCCCTGGATGCGGACCTCACGCCGCTGTCCCAGCGCGTGCCGGTGACGCGGGCCACGGGCAGCTTCGCGCTGGCCCTGCCCGTGGAGGCCGCGCAGCGGCCCAGCCTGCTGCTGCGCGTGACGGCCACGGGCGACATGTGGGTGCCGCAGAAGACGTTCACCGTGGACCCGCGCGAGCCGCTCACCGCGCCGCTGGAGCTGGGCGACTATGGCGAGCCGGTGGAGGTGTCCGGCCGCATCCTGGCGCGGGACGGCCAGCCGGTGGCGAATGCGTCGGTGTCCCTGCGGGGACAGGTGGGCGGCGGCGGCAGCTTCCAGGGGCCGCTGAGCACCACCGACGCGGAGGGCCACTTCACGGCGCGGACGCTGCCCGCCGCGGTGGGCAGCCTCTTGTCGCTGGTGGTGGTGCCCCCATCCGGCTCCACCGCCGGGCTGATGGTGCAGCCGGTGGACGTCCCCCGCACCGGCGCCGTCCTCCCGGACGTCCTCTGCCCGGAGCGGCGCATCCTCCGGGGCGCCCTCCTCCAGACGGACAACCTCCAGCCGGCGCCGGGCGTGCGCGTGCTGGCGGAGCCCGTGGGCCAGGTGCCGGGCTGGCCGCGGCCTCCCGCGGGCGGCGAGTCCCTGGGCACCACGGACGACTCCGGAGCGTTCCGGCTGTGGCTGGACCCGGGCGTCTACCGCATGGACTTCATCCCCACGGAGAACCTGCCCCGCGTCAGCCGCGTCGTCACGGTGCTGCCGGGCGACGACTCCGCCGAGCAGGTCCTGGCGACCTTCCCGCTCCAGCGCGGCCGCACCGTGCGCGGCCACGTGAGCGAGGCCGGCCATGCCTCGCCGTACGCCTCGGTCCGCTTCTACCGGGTGGCGAACCTGGAGGGGCGGCCCTTCTCGGTGCTGCTGTCCCAGACGGTGTCGGACCACCTGGGCCGCTACAGCGCGCTGCTGCCGGTGCGCTGACGCTCAGGGCAGCCGGCCGGCACCGGGGTTGCGGCCCGCGGTCTCCAGCGCGGCATGCAGGGCGTCCACCGCGCCGCCCACCTCGCCCGCGTACTGCACCGCGTGGATGGCGTAGAGGTCCTGCACCCGCACCAGCCGACGGAACACCTCGCGCAGGGAGGCCCGCTCGCGCGAGTCGAGCGCGCACTCGGACTCCCGAACGCGCAGCTTCGCCAGCCAGGAGGTGCGGAAGCGCATCCACTCCTGGTCGACGCTCTTGGCGGGGGAGACGTTCACCAGCTTCTCCCGCCCGGCCTCCAGCTCCGTCCACAGCACCCGCGCGCCGTCCAGGCATTCGCGGTACGTGAGGGTGACAGGGGCGGGCGGCAGCTTCCCCGGCGTCATCGCCGCCACGGAGCGACCGACACACCAGAGGAGCCACAGCGAGAACAGCGTGGCGAGGGCGATGTGGATCCCATACGCGACGCCGCGGAAACGGCGGAAGCGGGGATCTTTCCGGGGGTCGGGAGCGGACACGGGGTCCAGGTCTTACGACCGTGGACCCCGTGTGGCAACGCTTCCGTGTGGCCACCGTTCGCTGGCGGGCCAACAGCCCCGGCGAGCTACTGGCCGGCCTCGCTGGCCGCCTGCGCCGGCGCGGCGGGCGCCGAGCCCGACTCCGGGTTCATCAGCCGCTTCACCGCGGCGATGCGGCTCCGGAACTGCGACTGGTACTGGCTGTTGAGGTAGGCGCCGGCCGCGTCTCGGGCCACCTCCAGCGCCTTATCGTACTGGCCCACCTCCTGGTAGGAGTGCGCCAGCAGCAGCATGGCGTAGTCGCGCGTCTTCGCCCGGCGGTCCCCCTCGACGAAGCGCGCCAGCAGCGGCACCGCCTTCTCGTGCTTGCGCGTGTTGTTGTAGGCCGTGCCCAGGTAGAAGGCCGCCTCCAGCGACTGGTCCGCCGGCGGGTTCATGGCCAGGAAGCGCTCCAGGTTGGAGATGACGGCGTTCATCTCGTTCTTGCGGAAGGCGATCTTCCCCTGCTCGAACGCGGCGTCCCCCGTCTCGCGGCGCAGCACGGCGGCGCGGTCGTTGAGGGCCTGGCGCTCCAGGTTGCTCAGCCGGGTGGTGTCCAGCTTCACCAGCGCGTCGATGCCCTTGAGGCGCTCGTCACCCGGCAGCGTGGTCATCATCTTGTAGACCTTGTTCGCCTCCTGCTGGACGGCCTGGTGCGCCGCGGTGTCCGCGCGCTGCTTCTCCAGCTGGCCCGTCAGGTCCGCGACCGTCTTCTCCAGGCGCTCCTTCTCACTGGCCGCGCTGGAGCTGCGCGCGCTGTTGATCATCAGCGCCGCGCCCACGGAGATGACCGCGAACAGCACGTAGGCCACCGCGGAGGAGAGCCACTGGCGCTTCTGGAAGTCTTCGTGGCGCTTGCCAACCGCCTTCACCTCCGCGTGGAGGTTCTTGAGCAGGTTGTCGCTCTTGATGACGAGGTTGCGTGCCTCGACGATCTCACGGCGCAGCTCCGTGAGCTCCTTCCCCATATCCGTCTTCGGCTGGTCTGACATGGACATCTTCCTGGGCCCAGAGGTGATCTCGGCCGATTCACGCATCGTAAGGAGTTCTCCCGGCCATGCGGCCGATATTTTCCGCAGCGGAACAGCAAGGCTCCGACCCTGCATTTCCGGAAGGAAGCAGGCCGCATCCGGCTCGCCCGCCTCCCCTACAGACTGCCAGAGAGTGGCCGGGAAGGCTCGGCAGGAAAGCTGTACGTCACGCCCAGTGAGAGCCAGCTCCCGCCCATGCTGAACGAGCCCACGCGCGCGGTGGAGGGCCCTACCGGCCCGCGCAGGAAGGCGAGGCGGTAGTCCGCGGTGATGCCCCACCGGGCCGTCAGCCGCAGGGTGGCCCCCACGTTGGCCATCCAGGCCTGGGTGGTGATCTCCTGGAGCGCCTCGCCCTTACGCTCCGACGCGGCGAGCGTGGGGCCGGTGAGCAGGCCCGCGTAGGGCACGAGCCCATGAGGCCCCAGCTCTGGAATCACCGTCTGGAAGCGCAGGCCGATGAGCGCGCCGTAGCCCAGGGTGTCCACCTGCCGGACCTGAGGTGGCTCGCCGTCGGGGCCGGGCTCGTTGAGGTAGAGGCGGCTCCGGGTGCCGAACAGGTCGATGCCCACCTCCAGCAGGTCGGAGATGGCATACGCGAAGGACGCCACCACCGTGGGCGCGCCGGCCACCTCACGCGCGCGCGGCAGGCCCTGGTTGGCCTGGCGGCCGTACCAGCCGTCGTAGAGCGTCTTGTTGGGGGTGATGCGCCAGCCGCCCTGGATGGTGATGCGCCCCACCCCGTCGAGCGAGGTGGACACCGCGTCGTCCTCGTAGGCGAAGTCGCGGGCAGCGGCGGGGGCGGAAAGCAGCAGTGCGAGCGGAAGAAGGCGACTGAGCATCAAGGGACTAGGGCGTCAGGGGCGCTTGGGACACAGCGCGATTTCCAGGAAGGTGGTCCGCTGACGGCGCAGCGAGGCCACCAGACAGCGCACGACGCACACCGCGCCGAACTCGCGAAGCACCACGCCGAGGTTCGCCACCACGTCCCGCAGGGTGATCACACCGTGCATGTGCCCGCTCCTGTGCGCCGCGGAGGCCGACCTGAGTGCTACAGGCGTGTGGCGCACGGTAACAGGGGGGGCTGCCCCGTCAATTTTAGGAGCGCTCAGCGGGCCCGGCGCTCCAGTTCCAGCAGCGGCATCTCCAGCACCACCACCGTGCCGTGGCTGCACGTGGGGTGGAAGTCCGCGCGGTCGAGCTCACCCAGCAGCGCGCGGAACTGCGCGTCCGTGAGCGGCACGCTGCCGGCCTGGCGCGCGGCGTGGCACGCCATCACCCGCACCGCCTCCGCCAGCGACACGGCGTCCAGCCGGGCCCCCTTGGGTGGCAGGGCTCGCGCCAGCGCCTCCAGCAGCGCGCGCCCATCCGCGCCCTCCAGCCCCGGCGGCACCGTCTTCAACGCCACGGTGGTGCCACCGAAGGGCTCCACGTCGAAGCCCAGGTGCGCCAACGCCTCGCGGCCCTCCACCAGGGACTTCGCGATGGGGACGGGCAGCTCCAGCGTGGTGCCGAAGAGCGTGGGCGCCGGAGGCGGCTTTCCGGCCTCCAGCGCGCGCAGGTAGCCGGCCAGCCGCGCGCGCTCCAGCGCCGCGTGCGGATCCATCACCACCAGCGTGCCCCCCGGCCCCTCGCAGACGTGGAAGCGGCCCCCCAGCATGCCCATGGGCCGCAGCGCGCCGAAGTAGCCCGGCGGCGGCGCCTCGTTGAGCTGCGGCTGGGCCTGTCCGAAGGCGGGCGCCTGCCCCGCCGCGGCGGCGAAGGGCAGCGCCCCGGGCGAGGCGCCCTGCCCCATTGGCGGCATCGCGGGCAGGCCTCCCGGCCCCGGGCCCGGCGCGTCCATGGCGGTGGGCAGCGGCGCGCCCCACGCGGCCTCCTGGGCGCGGGTGAGGAAGCGCTCCACGGCGTGGGCATAGTGGGCGGCGTCCATGGGCTGCAGGGGCTGGGGCATGCCCCCCTCGACGCCCGAGCCCAGCCACGGGGAGGCGCGCAGCATGCGGTTGAGCGCCGCCGTCACCGCTTCCTGCACGCCCCGGGCGTCGGCGAAGCGGACCTCCAGCTTCTGGGGGTGCACGTTGACGTCCACCGCGCGCGGGTCCACGTCGATGTGCAGCACCACCACGGGCTGGCGGCCCGCGGCGAGGAAGTCCTGATAGGCGCGCTGGATGGTGCCGATGAGGCCCCGGTCCCGGATGAAGCGGCGGTTGACGAAGGTGTAGAGGCCTCGCGCGTTGTTGAAGGTGAACTCGGGCGAGGCCGCGTAGCCCGTCACCGCCACGCCCAGCCGGCGCTCCTCCACGGGGAACAGGTGTGGGTGGGACGTGGAGCCCAGCGCCGCGGCGATGCGCTCGCGCGGGTCGTCCGGGCAGGCCGCGCTGGAGAAGAGCGTGCCGCCCTCGTGCGAGGCGAAGAAGCCCACTTCTGGATTCGCCAGCGCAAGGCGCACCACGGCCTCCTCCGCGTGCTTCAGCTCGGTGTCGCCCCGGCGGAGGAACTTGCGGCGCGCGGGGACGTTGAAGAAGAGGTCCTCCACGGTGATGACCGTGCCGACGCGCGGGGGCGCGTCCTCCACCTCGGCCGGGCTGCCACCCTCCACCGACACCCGCGTGCCCACCTCCGAGGACGCGGCCGCGGTGTGAAGTGTGAAGCGGGAAACGGATGCGATGGCGGGAACGGCCTCGCCCCGGAACCCCATGGAGTCGATGTGGAACAGGTCGTCCACCTCGCGCAGCTTGCTGGTGGCGTGGCGCTCCAGGCAGGCCACCGCGTCCACCCGGCCCATGCCGTGGCCGTCATCGGACACGATGATGCGGTCCACGCCTCCGCCCTCCAGATCGACGCGGATGGTGCTGGCGCCGGCGTCGATGGCGTTCTCCACCAGCTCCTTCACGACGGAGGCGGGGCGCTCCACCACCTCGCCAGCGGCGATCTTGTTGATGAGGACATCGCTGAGACGGGCAATCCGGGACATGGCGGTCGGACACCCTCCGCCACCCAGGCGACGTTGTCCAGCAACACAACAGGGGTGGCGGCTGACAATCCCAGGCGGCTGGGCTAACACACGACACCGCGTATGGACGTGTCACGACCAGGCAAGGGGCGGCTGCGCGTCGCGGTGACCGGCGCGAGCGGAGACTATGGACGGCTGCTTCTGTCACGGCTGGAGCAGGATGCCGACGTGGAGAGCATCCTGGTGCTCGACGTCGCTCGTCCCGAGGGCGAGAAGATCGAGTTCCACCGCGTGGACCTGACCCGCTACGACGCGGAGAGCGAGCTCACCGACGCGCTCACCGAGCGCCCCGTGGACGCGCTCTATCACCTGGCCTTCCTGTTCGGCCCCATCCAGAACGGCTCCCTGGCGCACGAGCTGGAGGTCATCGGCACCATGAACGTGCTGACCGCGGCGGGGCGCTCGCGCCTGCCCCGGCTGGTGGTGCCCTCCTTGACGGCCGTGTATGGCGCGCGGGGCAACAACCCGGCGCTGCTGCGCGAGGGCTCGCCCCTGCAAGGCTGCCCGCACAGCCGCTTCGTCACCGACAAGGTCGAGGTCGAGAGCCAGGTGCGCGCCTTCCGCGAGCGGCACCCGGACATGCGCGTGCTGGTGCTGCGCTTCGCGCCGGTGCTCGGCCCCTCGGTGGACAACCCAGCCACGCGGCTCTTGAGGAACGCGGTGGTGCCCACGCTGATGGGCTTCGATCCGCTGTGGCAGGGCCTGCACGAAGAGGACGCCGCACGCGCCCTCCACCTGGCGCTGCGCGCGGAGACGTCCGGTGAGTTCAACGTCGTGGGCCGGGGCGTCATGCCACTGTCCGGCCTCATCCAGCAGGCGGGCGCCCGGCCCCTCCCCCTGCCCGGGCCGCTGTTCCGCGCCGCGCTGCACACGCTGGACGTCGTGGGCGCGGGCACGTTGCCCGTGGCCCTGCTCGACTACATCCATTACTCATGGGTCGCGGATGGCGAACGCGCTGAATCCGCGCTCGGCTTCATTCCCCTCCACCACGTCAGAGACGCCGCCGCGGCGCTGAAGAGGAGCTAGTCATGGCCAAGGGTGTCCTTGGGAACGATCCCTTCAAGCGCGGCGCCGCGTCGCGCCCCTCGGACTCCTCCGAGCCCAGCACGCCGGAGAAGAAGCCAGCGAAGGACAAGGCGGGGACTGGCGGCAAGGCCAGCGCGCGCAAGGCCGGGGCCCCGAAGGCGGGAGGCAAGGCCGCTTCCACCAAGTCCCGGAAGGCCGAAGGCCCCAAGGCGCCGACGAAGGCCCGAGGCGGCAAGTCCACCGCCACGAAGCAACGCCCCAAGGACGCGGCGGTCCCCGGCGAGACGGCGGGCGCCGCAGCCCACGGTGGAGAGGAGGCCGCCCTCCCCCTGCGCGAGCCCGCGGCCACCCTCGATGCGCGCGCGCCGATGAATGACGCGGGCCCCCTCACGGAGCAGCAGCGCGAGGTGGAGCACGCGCTGACGGAGGCCCTGGCCTCCGAGGCGGCCGAGGCCTCGGCAGCGGCCGCAGCGGAAGAGGCCCTGGGCCCGGATGCGGGGCAGGACGCCGAGGTCGAGCGCTTGATGGCCACGGAGCTGGCGACCGAGCTGGCCGAGGAGGCCGTGGAGGCCCTGCTGGAGCGGGGCACGCCGTCCGAGCCCTCGGAACAGGAGCGGGAGCTCGCCGTGTCGGTGGCCACGCAGGTGGCGGACGCCGCCGCGCGCGCCGCGGCTGGTGAGGAGCGGACCGGCGAGGCCGCCAGGGACGTGACGACGGAGGACACCGGGACGCAAGAGGAGCTGGCCATCGGCGTGGTGATGGCGGAGGAAGAAGAAGAGGAAGAGGACACCACGGCGGTGGAGCCGGAGGTGGAGCTGCCGGACGTCACGCGCGACGAGTTCCCGCCAGGACGGAGGGGGCCGCTGTCGCTGGTGCCACCGCCGTCGTTCGAGGACGGGGGCGCACGCGACTCCTTCCCGCCGGACGCGGGCCGCAGCGGCCCCGAAGCCATCCGTCCCCTGGCGGAGCGCGCCGTCGCGGCCCTGTCGCTGGCACGGGACATCGCAGGCCAGGCGCTGGCGAGTGAGAGCCTGGCGCGGGCCATGCTCGCGGTGAACGGCTTGAAGGACATGGTCCTCGCCGGCCTGGGCACGGGTGGTGGGGAGAACCTGGACGAGTACGGCAAGGACCCGGCGCTCGTCGAACGGCTGGAGCCGGTGCTCGAGTTCCTCTATTCCCAGTACTGGCGCGTGTCCGTGCAGGGCGTGGTCCACGTCCCCCAGGGCGCGGTCATCCTGGTGGCCAATCACTCCGGCGCCCTGCCCTACGACGGGCTGGTGATGTCCATGGCGCTCACCCGGGAGCGCCCGGACCTGCGCGAGCCTCGCTGGTTGGTGGAGGACCAGATCTTCCACGCCCCCATGGTGGGGACGCTCTTCAACCGCCTGGGCGCGGTGCGCGCCTGCCCGGAGAACGCGCTCCGGCTGCTGGACGAGCACCGCCCGCTGGTCGTCTTCCCCGAGGGCTACCAGGCGCTCAGCAAGCCCTTCGGCGAGCGCTACCGGCTCAAGCGCTTCGGCCGCGGCGGCTTCGTGAAGCTGGCGCTGCGCACGGGCGCGCCCATCGTCCCGGTGGCCATCGTCGGCGCGGAGGAGACGTCTCCCCTGCTGGGACGCATCCCCGCCTCGTTCCTGGGCCTGCCCTACGTGCCGCTCACGCCGCTGGGCCCCCTGCCGCTGCCGGCCAAGTGGAGCATCCGCTTCGGTGAGCCCATTGGCGTCGAGGACTTCCCACCCGAGGCGGCGGACGACCTGGGCGAGGTGCAGCGCCTCACCGAGCGCACCCGCGAGTCCATCCAGGGCATGCTCCAGTCGCTCCTGCGCGAGCGCCGCTCCGTCTTCGCCGGCTGAGCGGCGTCACGGCCCGGACGGGCGCTGTCCGGGCCGTCCGTGGCGGCCTCAGCCCACGACGCGGTTGCGGCCGTGGGTCTTCGCCTCGAAGAGCTTCTCGTCGGCGTCGCGCACCAGCTCACCGGGCTCGCGGTGGTGCGGCTCAAGCACCGCGAGCCCCACCGACACGGTGACGGGAATCGTCTGGCGGTCGAACTCGAAGCGCTGCTTCTCCACCAGCCGCCGCACCTTCTCCGCGAGCTGACGCGTACCGCTCAGCGACACCTCTGGCAGGAGGATGGCGAACTCCTCGCCGCCATAGCGCGCGAAGACGTCCTCACGGCGAATCCGGGTCCGCACGGTGGACGCGAGCTGCTTGAGCACCGAGTCACCGGCCAGGTGGCCGAACTTGTCGTTCACCGACTTGAAGTGGTCGATGTCCAGCAGCACCAACGACAGCATCCGTTCGTAGCGGCGGCTGCGCGAGATCTCCCGGTCCAGCTGCTCGTCGAAGTAGCGCCGGTTGTAGATCTGCGTCAGGCCGTCCATGGTGGTCAGCCGGTAGATTTCATCGTGGTACGCCGCCTCGATGTTGCCGCCGGCGATGTACTTGAAGATGGTCCGGCCAATCTTCACCAGGTCGCCGTTGCGCAGCACACGGCCACTCTCCACCAGCTCGTCGTTGATGAACGTGCCGTTGGTGGAGCCCAGGTCGCGGATGCGCACGCCCTCGCGCGTGTTGGTGATGCTCGCGTGGTTGCGGCTGACCGACTCTTGGTCGATCTGGATGTCCGCCTTCGACGAGCGGCCGATGAGCGTTTCCTCGGACGTGAGGTCGAACTTGCGCCCCAGGTCCAGGCCGTAGATCACCACCAGCGCCGCGTCGAGGTTGACCGGCCGGTCGGAGATCTTCGAGATGACCGTGACGACCGTCTCCTTCTGCACCTTGCCTCCCGGGGCCACAACGCTACCACCCGGCAAATCACGAAAGCGAGCCAGTACGAGATAACCCGGATGTCGTCCGGGGTCCGGGCGCTCGCGGATCAGAGGATGTCCACCCGACGGCTGGCGGTGACGGGCGGGCGCAGGGGCTCGCCCTTGTCGTCCACCAGGGTCGCGACCAGCATCACGCCCAGGCCCCAGCACTGGGCCGGTAGGTCCAGCTCCACCTCGCCCCGGCCGGGGGTGACGGGCTCGGAGCGCAGCAGGGCGCTGCCGTCACAGCCGACGCCGCCGCGCAGGCTCATCCGCACCTGCCCCTGGCCCCCCGGGGCGGCGCCGAGCTGGAACCCGCTCACTCCCACCCGCACCGCGCTGCCGCGCGCCAGACGCTGACCGTCCGCCTCGGGGTGACGCCACGCCACCTCCGGGCGGCCCAGGCTCAGCACCGACACCGCGTCCGTCAGGTCCGCGAGCCGCTCCATGCCCGGCCCATCCGCGGCCACCAATCGCTGCGGCCCCTCGCCCTCGCGGCGGTCCAGCCCGCTGGCGCGCAGCGCCTCGACCTGGAGCCGGGAGCGCCCACCCAGGAGGACGGAGTCATACGTGCGGTCCTCCACGCCCACGGGCGCGCGCGGCACGCGCACCCCGCCATTCGTGTCATCGGGGTTCATCAGCACCGTCCAGCGGCGGCCGGCGCGGGTGGTGAACTCGGCGCGCACCAGGCTGGCGCGCATGTCCACCCCGGCCTTGAGCTCGCGGCCCTTCAGGTCCTGGTGCGCCTCCCTGTCGAAGTTGTAGCGCGCGGCCTCCGGGACGGCGAGGAAGCCCAGCCCCGCGTCCACGGGGTTCGCGCCGTCCGGGTCGAATCGGGGGGCGGCCAGCCCCACCACCAGCGAGCTCGTGGCCACGGTGCCGTCCGGCGCGGGTGCGCCCACGGCCGACACCACCAGCCGGTACGGCTGCCCCTCCAGGCCCTGGTGCGCGGGCGCCATCCGCACGGGCACCTGCCCCGGGCGCCCCAGCCGCGCGTCGGCGTCCGTGTTCGGATCCGCCGGCGCCACGTTGGCCGCGGCGCCCAGGCCCAGGGGCACCATGCCCCGGCCCGGCACCGCCACCGTGGCCAGCACGTAGGCCCGGTCAAGGTACGCGTCCCGGTACTGGGGCAGCGGCGGCACCCTCACCGCGAAGGGGAAGGACAGCCGCACGCCCGGCGCCCGCTGCTCGAAGGGCAGCGGCTGCGCGTACTCCGCCGCGTGCAGGTCCGGCTCCTCCGTGCCGATGCCGGGAGTGGGCGCCAGGGTGAAGCGCGCATCGCGCGCCAGCGTGGAGAAGAAGCCCGTCGAACCCGGCAGCAGGCGCCCCAGTTGCAGCAGCGGGTCCATCCCCGGCTGGAGCACGTTGAGGGGCAGGTCCTTCAGAGCCAGGGCCCCCGTCAGCGCCCACGCCGTCCGCGTGCCGCAGGCGCCGCTTCGCACCGCCAGCTCGACATCCCCAACGCCCGCGAGCGAGCCGTCACACACGCCCGCCACGCCCGGGGCCGCCACCTCGGGCGCGGCGCTGCCCGACAGCCAGAGCGCGCTGCCGGACGGGAGGGACATGTGCGCCTGCCCCGCCCCCACCGACAGGGACACTTCGCGCTCGGGTCCCAGGAAGGACTCGGAGGCCAGCTCCGAGGGCAGGCCCGGCATGGACAGGCCCGTCAGCCCCACCCGGAGCGAGGTCGCCGCCAGGAAGGTCTCGTCCATGGCCGGGAAGAGACCTCGCACGCCACCGAAGCGGTCCAGGGGGTTGCGCCGGAGCGCCAGCCGAACGTCGCGGAAGCGGCTCGCGTCGTGGCGCGCCAGCGTCAGGTAGCCGTAGTCCGGGTGGTACGCCGTCAACCCCACCTCGCCGGACGCGGACACCCACGCGGCGCCCTCCGCGTTCGTCACCATGCCGCCCACCGGCTCACCGTCGTCGTCCGACGCCACCACCAGCGCCAGGGGCACCGGGCGGCCCGTGAGGGCGTCCACCACCAGCACTCGCACCCCGCCCCGGGGCACCTCCGGCGTCAGGACCGTGACGCGCGCCTGACAGGAGGCCTTGCCCACCCGGACGGCCACGGCGGCGTGCTCGGCCGCGGGCTCGGAGAGGACGAACGTGCCCACCGCGCCAGCGCCGCGCCCCACCACCGACGGCGAGAGCGCCTCCCACACGATGCCGTCGCGCAGCACCAGGGGACTGCCGCTCGCGTCACGCACCCACACGCGGAAATCCACGGACAACCCCGGGCTTCCGACGACGACCTCCGGCGTCACCTCGCAGGCCCCCGCGAGCGACGCCGAGGGCGGCGGCACACAGGCGCCATTCCGGCACACCGCGTCCGCGTCGCAGTCCGCGTCGGTGGCGCACACCGCGGGCACGCATCGGTTCATGTCGCACTGGCATCCCAGGCCCCCCGACTCGTCACACGCGGCCAGGGCGTAGGTGCCCCGCCGGTCCGCCCGGCAGTCCTCGCGCGTGCGGCATGCGGCCTCGCAGCGAGACGTCGCCGTGTCGCAGATGAACAGGCCGGGGTCCGGGCAGTCCTGGTCGACGGCGCAGAACGTTCCTTGGGGATAGGGCCCGACGGGACGGGTGTAGCCGTCATCCAGCGCGCCGCAGCCGCTCAGACACAGCAGGACGCAGGCCAGGCGGGCCAGCAGGGAAAGGCAGGGGGGGTGATTCATACGGATACGGCTCCGGGGGGACCGTCCGCGACCTTACAGGCAGGCCGCGCGCTTCGCGACGGTACGCGGCGCCGGCCGCCGCACTTCGTGCCCCAATATAGCCGGTCCGCCCGCCGGGCGCTCCTCCCGCGCAAGGGATGGTTGGCTTTCGGATTCCCTGGACCGATGATCGGCCACCATGGCCCGCGGCGAGCCCAAGTCCCTGGAAAGCCTCCTCCCTCGCGTCCTGGCGCGCCTTGCGGGCGAGTCCGGCAAGGCACATGCCCTGGCGCCGGTGTGGGCTGCGGTGGTTGGACCACACCTGTCCCGCAACACCCACCCGGAGGCCCTCCGCGGCACCACCCTGGTGGTGGCGGTGGCAGGCGCGGAATGGGCCCGCTCGCTGGAGGCCGAGTCCGCCTCGCTGTGCGAGCAGCTCAACGCGCGGCTCGGCCCCGGCACCGTGACGGAGCTCGCCTTCACGTTCGGAGTGGACCGCCGATGATGGCCCTGCTCGCGCTGGGCGTCCTCCTGACCGCGGCGCCTCCAACGGCGGACGGCATGGAGCGCAGCGCCGCCCGGCACGTCAGCCGCGAGTTCGAGCGCGTGGGCCGGCGCGTCCCCGAGGAGGACCCGAAGCTGTCCACCGCGGCCCGGCGGCTGGCCCGAGAGGCCCTCACCGAATACACCACGGGCGCCCCAGGCCTCCTCGCCCTCACCCGGGCCGTCAGCGACGCGGGGGCGGCGGACCCGTCGCCGCGCACGCTCGTCATCCGGGCCTGGGTGCCGCGGCACGTCATCGAGACCTTCCTCAACCGCGACGACTTCAACGGGGAGCGCGCCTCGCACTTCGGCGTCGGCATGGCGGTGAGAGGCGAGCGCGCGGCGCTGGTGCTGTTGCTGGTGGACCGCAAGGCGGAGCTCCGGCCCTTCCCCCGGAGGCTCGCGGACGACGGGCCCCCGGCGACGACGCTCTGTGGCACCCTCACCCCGCCCCTGCGTCAGGCGGAGGTCTACGCCACGCATCCGGACGGCACCGTGCACCTGGTCCCCGTGCAGCGGCACGGCGCGCCGGGCGGCTTCTGCAGCCGGCTGGCCTTCGCCTCCCTCGGCACCTACACCCTGGAGGTGGTGGGCCGCGCGGACGGCGGGCCGGAGGTGGCGGCCCTCTTCCTGGTGGACCATGGCGCCCCCGGCACGCAGAGCACCGCCACCGACGACGCCGAGCCGACCACGCTGGAGGGCGCCCGCGGGGCGGTGTACGAGCGCATCAACGCCCTGCGCCGGGCCCACAAGGTGCCCGAGCTGACCCCCGACGCCCTGCTGGAGGGCGTGGCCCAGGGCTACAGCGACCGCATGGCGAAGGAGGGCTTCTTCGCCCACGTCGCCCCGGACGGCTCCACGCTGAAGAAGCGGCTGCCGGCGACGGCGCGCTACGTGCGCGCGGGGGAGAACCTGGGCATGGCGGCGGGCCCGCTGGCGGCCCACTTCGGCATCGAGCACAGCCCCGGCCACCGCCGAAACATCCTGGACCCGGGCTTCCGCTTCATGGGCGTGGGCGTGACCTTCCACACCGTGAACGGGCGCCCGGAGGCCATCCTCACCGAGGTCTTCACCGTCGCCCCGCCGGCCTCGCCGGAGCTGGCGGACCCGCAGCAGGAGGCCTACGACAAGCTCAGCCGCCTGCGCGCTACGCGAAAGCTGCCGCCGCTGACGCGCAGCGCGCGCCTGGAAGCCCTGGCGCGCGCGCACGCCCAGCGCGCGCTGGAGCTGGACCAGCCCTCCGCCCAGCCCGGTGAGAGCCCAGTGCATGACCGCGTCTTCGAAGCGCTCCCCGACGCGGGCACGGCCTCCGTGGACTTCTTCGTGGTGTCGGACCCCACGGCGATTCCGGAGTCCCGCAGCCTGTCCGACGCGACCAACAACCGCGTAGGCATCGGCGTCGTGCGGGGGGACTCCCGCCGCTTCGGGACGAATCAATACTGGGTGGCCGTCATCTACGCGGCCGTCCCTTGAGGCCCCCCGCACGGCACGGCCCGTGCGGGCAGGTTCCTCACCATCCCCGCGCGAACAGCGGCCCCGCTCAGACGGGCCGACGCTGCGTGGCGTAGGCTTCGAGCCCCATCTGCGGCGGCGCCACCTGCTGATACATGGGACACTTCATGCAGGTGAACGACTGCCAACCCCGCCGGACGGCTTCATCCAGGCAGTTGTCATACTGATGACAGTTGAGGTTGCGGTGGGTCTCGACGCCGGCCCGCTTCGGTCCGGCTTCGGGGTTGATGGTTTGTGGCAGATCGGCTGGACACGGCTTCATGAAGCCCTCCCTCTGAACTGTTTCCCCCCCGAGCGCAGTGAACGAGCAGTGCTACCTGACGACAACGACTGGATCCGCCATGTGACGGCGGACCGGAGTGGCGCTGAGCGGCGGCGCAAGGTAGTGATTCACTCCGGGTGACGCAATGGGTCGGCAGTTCCTCCCCAAATGCACGTAATCGCCTGGACGCTTTCAGCGAATGACATCGGGTGCTGAACAGTCAGGACTGGCCCGACGCCGCGCGGATCTAGGACTTGTCGCGCCCGCTGTCAAACCACCCTCCCCAAAGGGCAAGGGGAATGATCGGCGGCCGCGTCCCGTTGGCAGGCCGCAAAGCCGCGTCGTGAAAGGAAGACCACATGAGTTGGAGCGGGTGGGTTGCGGGGGCGGTTGCCGGGATGTCCCTGGGACAATCCCCCGCGACGCTGGAGGCCGTGCGCCTCCACAAGCCTGACGCGGCGGCCCTGGCGCGTGCCGAGCTGACGGCCTGCGTCGCGAAGAAGTGCGAGGACGCGGGCCGGCTGGCGCTGCTCGCGGGGACGCTCGCCCTCTCCGACGGACAGGCCGCGGAGGCCCGGGAGCTGCTGGGCGCCTGGCCCGCCCCTCCGCTGCTGGCGCCCTACCACGCCTTCTACCTGGGCCAGGCCCGCTTCTATGCCGGAGACGCGGCGGGCGCCGCGAAGGACTTCGAGCGCGTGCTGGCGTCAAAGCCGCCCGCGGCGCTCGCGACCCGGGCCCGCGAGCGCCTGGGCGAGTCGCTGCTGAAAGCCGGCGACGCCAAGGCCGCGGCCCGCGTCCTGGAGGCCGCCGCGAAGGCGTCTCCCACGGTGGAGCTGCTCTACCAGCGCGCACAGGCCCGGGGGGCCTCGGGCGACAGCGAGGGCCAGCGCGCGGACCTGCTGGCGGTGGCGCTGCGCTTCCCCGCCCACCCCTACGGCGACGAAGCGATGGCCCGGCTGATGGAAGCCGGCACGCCGCCCGTGAAGCTGGGCTTCACCGAGCGCACCACGCGGGCCGAGCGCCTCGTGGATGCCGGCGCCGCCAGGCGCGCGCTCGACGAGCTCGCGATGCTGGACGGCGTGAAGCTCGACAAGGCCCAGGCGGCGAAGGTGGCGTTGCTGCGCGCGAGGGCCTTCCACGCGCAGGGACGGAATGCCGACGCGGACAAGGCGCTCGCCCTGGCCCGGAAGGGCCCCGCCGCGGTGGCCGCGCAGGCGGACCTGCTGGTGGCGCGGCGCACCCTCCGTGCAGACGACAACGACAAGGCCCGGACGCTGATGGCGGCGCTGGACCGGAAGTACCCCTCGCAGCCCGCGGGTGACGAAGGGGCCTTCTTCGCGGGCTGGCTGGACCTCCAGGCGGGCCGCTACGCGAACGCGGTGGAGGCGTTCAGCGCCTTCGAGACGCGGTACCCCCGCTCGCGGCGCCGCGACGAGGGCATGTGGTTCCGCGCGCTGGCCCACCTGCGCCTGGAGGAGTACGCGAAGGCGCGCGGCGCGCTGGAGTCCTTCCTGGCCGCCTACCCCAAGAGCAACATGGGGCCGCAGGCGCGCTACTGGATGGCGCGCAGCCGCGAGCTGGAGGGCGCGAAGGCGGAGGCGCTGGGGCCCGCGTACACGGCCGTCATCTCCTCCGCGCCCGCGTCCTTCTACGCGCTGATGGCCAGCGAGCGGCTCAGGGCCCTGGGCCTGAAGGCCCCCGTCCACTTCCCGGCGCCGCCGAAGCAGCTGGAGCTGCCGCGTCCGCCCGAGCTGGCGCTCGCCGTGGAGCTGACGCGCGCGGGGCTGTTCCGCGACGCGGCGGACGAGGTGGAGGCGCACGCGGGCCGGCTGCGCTCGGCCGACCAGGCCCTGCCCTTCACCCACGCCCTGCTGGCCCTGGGCGAGTACGGCCACGCCCACGCGGTGGCCGCGCGGCACCTGTGGGGGCGGGCCTTCGGCGCGCGAGAGCCAGACGCCCTCGCCGCCTTCTATCCCCGCGCCTTCGCCACCGCCGTCGAGGCCGCGGCGGCGGCGCACAAGGTGGACCCCTATCTGGTGTGGGCCATCATGCGGCGGGAGAGCGCCTTCCGGCCGGAGGTGATGAGCGTGGCCGACGCGCGCGGGCTGATGCAGATCATCCCCAAGACGGCGAACGCCATCGCGGAGAAGCTGGCCGAGCCGGTGCCCGCGCCCGCGGACCTCTTCTCGCCCGAGCGGAACATCCGCTACGGCGCCTGGTACCTGTCACGGCTGATGGAGCGCTTCGGCCACCCGGTGCTCGCGGCGGCCGCGTACAACGCGGGCCCCAGCCCGGCGGCGAAGTGGGCCCAGGAGCGCGGGACGCTGCCCCTGGACCTCTTCGTGGAGACCATCCCCTTCCGGGAGACGCGCGCCTACGTGAAGCAGGTGGTGGCGGACCTCTTCCTCTACCACGCGTTCTACGGCGACGGCGCGAGCCCGCTCCAGCTCCCGCTGGTGGTCCCCGCGCCCACGAAGGAAGGCGTCGCCTTCTAGGCGCGGCCCGCCTGGCGGCGCAGGATTTCGGACTCCAGCCCGTGCACCACCTCGGACAGGGGGAGGCTGCTGGAGTCCACGTGGATGGCGTCCTCGGCGGCCTTCAGGGGCGCCACGGCGCGCGCGGAGTCGTCGCGGTCCCGCTTCAGCTGGTCCGCGAGCACCTCCTCCAGCGAGCTCTCCACGCCCTTCTGGAACAGCTCCTCGTAGCGGCGCCGGGCTCGCACCTCGGGGCTCGCGGCCAGGAAGAACTTGGCGTCCGCGTCCGGGAACACCACGGTGCCGATGTCCCGGCCCTCCAGGATGGCGCCCTTCTCGGCCTCCAGCGCCAGCCGCCGCTGGAGCTGCAGGAGGCCCGCGCGCACCACCGGGCGGCTGGACACCTGGGACGCCGCCATGGAGATGTCCGGCGTGCGAATCTCGCCGGACACGTCCTCGCCGCCCAGGAAGACGTGGTTCTCCTCGCCCACCACCTGGAAGTGGATGTTCACGCGGCCCAGCAGCTCGCCCAGGCGCGCGTCGTCGTCGAAGGCGACGCCCTCGCGCTTCGCCATCAGCGCCACGCATCGGTAGATGGCGCCGGTGTCCACCAGCGAGAAGCCGAGCCGGCGCGCCAGCAGCTTGGACACCGAGGACTTGCCCGCGCCCGCGGGGCCGTCGATGGCGACGATGAAGGGCCGGACGCTCACGCCAGGAGCTCCTTCAGCGCCTGTACGCAGCGCGCGTTCTCCGCGGGCGTGCCCACGGAGATGCGCACGTGGTTCGGGAAGCCCTGCCCCGCGAAGGGCCGGACGATGACCCCCTTGCGCAGCAGCTGCTCGTACAGCGCCACCCCGGGGCGGCCAAAGTCCACGAACACGAAGTTGGCGTGGCTGTGCGTGAGCGTGCCGCCCAGCGCAGTCAGCGCCTCGGCGAAGTAGCGCAGCCCCTCGCGGTTGACCTCGCGCGTGCGGCGCACGTGCTCGGTGTCCTCCAGGGCCGCCATGCCGGCCGCCTGCGCCAGCACCGTCAGGTTGAAGGGCATGCGCGTGCGGTGCAGGTACGCCGCCAGCCGCGAATCCATGATGCCGTAGCCCAGGCGCACGCCCGCCAGGCCGTGAATCTTGCTGAAGGTGCGCAGCGCCACCAGGTTCGGGTGCTGCCCGAGCAGCTCCACCGCGCTGGCGTACTCCGGCCACTCGACGAACTCGAAGTAGGCCTCGTCGTGGACCACCAGCACCTCCGCCGGGACCGCGGCGAGGAAGGCCTTCAGCGCCTCGCGGCTGAACGCGGTGCCCGTGGGGTTGTCCGGGTTGGCCAGGAACACCATCCGCGTGCGCGGGGTGATGGCCTTCGCCATGGCGTCCAGGTCGTACTGGAAGCCCTCGCGCATCGGCACCTCCACGAAGGGCCGCCCGTGGGCCTGCGCGGAGATGCGGTACGCGGAGAAGGAGCCCTGGCACAGGAGGATCTCGTCCTCCGGCGTGGTGAAGGTGCGGATGAGCAGCTCGATGAGCTCGTTGGAGCCGCTGCCGAGCACCACCTGCTCCGGCGTGGCGCCCACGTGCTCGGCCACCTTGCGCACCAGGTGGAAGGACGCCGCGTCCGGGTACAGGTGGGTCGCCGCCGCCGACGCCCGCATGGCCTCCACGGCGCGCGGAGAGGGCCCCAGCGGGTTCTCATTCGAGGCCAGCTTGATGACGCCCTTCAGGCCGAACTCGCGCTCGGTCTCTTCGATGGGCTTGCCGGGCACGTACGGCTTGAGGGTCTCGACATGGGAGGGAACGAGCGTTCGCATGATGAGGTCCTGATACGTGAATTCAGCGGCCGGAGAAGACACCAAGAGCGCGGAACTTCGCGTACCGGTCCTGCACCAGTTCATCGGGCGACAGCTCGGCGAGCTGCCCCAGGTGCTTGCGCAGCGTCTTGCCCAGCGACTCCGCCATCTTCGCCGGGTCGCGGTGGGCGCCGCCGGCCGGCTCGGGAATGGCCTCGTCGATGATCTTCATCTCCAGCAGGTCCTTGGCCGTGAGCCGCATCGCGTCCGCGGCCTTGTCCGCCTTGGCGGCGTCGCGGAAGAGGATGGAGGCACAGCCCTCCGGGGAGATGACGGAGTAGACGCTGTTCTGGAGCATCAGCACCCGGTTGCCCACGCCAATGGCCAGCGCGCCACCGGAGCCGCCCTCGCCCACCACCGTGGAGATGATGGGCACGCGCAGCCGGCTCATGACCTCCAGGTTGACGGCGATGGCCTCCGCCTGGCCGCGCTCCTCGGCGCCGATGCCCGGGTACGCGCCCGGCGTGTCGACGAAGGTGAGGATGGGCTTCTCGAAGCGCTCGGCCAGCTCCATGAGGCGGCGGGCCTTGCGGTAGCCCTCCGGGCGCGGCATGCCGAAGTTGCGCGCCATGTTCTCCTTGGTGTTGCGGCCCTTCTGGTGGCCCATCACCATCACCGGCTTGCCGTCGAAGCGCGCGAAGCCGCCGACGATGGACGGGTCCTCGCCGAAGTGCCGGTCGCCGCACAGCTCGACGAAGTCGGTGAAGAGGTAATGGACGTAGTCCAGGAAGTAGGGGCGGTTCGGATGCCGGGACATCTGCACCACCTGCCACCGCGACAAGTCGCTGAAGATCTCCGTCTGGAGCTTCTTCGCCTTCTTCTCGAGCTTGGAGATCTCAGAGGAGAAGTCCACCGTGCCGCTGGTGGAGAGGACCTTGAGCTCGTCGATCTTCTTTTCCAGCTCGATGAGGGGGCGCTCGAACTCGAGCACATAGCTGGTACCGGTTGCCATGGCGCGGAACTAGCACCAGGGTATGGCGCCTTTCAACGCGCAAGCGGTTACGCACCCCTCCCTGGAGGCCCATGCACCTGGCCCTGCCCCTCCTCCTCCTGGCCCTCACCGGCGCCGCGACCACCCCCGCCGCCCGGGCGCTGAACACCCAGGGCTTCCGCCTGTACCAGGCGGGCCGCTACCCCGAGGCCCTGGAGCGCTTCCAGGCGTCAGCCCGGGACTCCCCCGACTACGCGCTGGCCCACTACAACCTGGCGGCCACCCTGGGCGTGCTCCGCCAGCAGGGCAAGGTCTGCGAGTACAGCGCCCACCGGGACGTCATCGTCGAGCACCTCACCCGGGCCGTGGCGCTGGACGCCCGGCGGCTGGCCCGGGCCCGGGAGGACGCCGACTTCGCCCCCGTCCGGGACACCCTGGGCTGGCAGAAGCTCCAGGGCCGGAGCCCGGACCGGGAGACGGATGTCCCCAGGCTGCTGCGCGAGGTGTCCTGGTTCGGCCCCGGCGTGGGTGTCTACGGCACCACCCAGGGCCTGCGCTTCCAGTCAGGCGGCCGGGTCACGCTGTGGCTGAAAGAGGTGGACGCGAACGGCACGCCCCGGCGGAAGGAGGTGCGCGGGCGCTACGCGGTGCGAGGCCGTCAGGTGTCGATGCGGCTCGACGGCCGCGCCCCTGTGGAGGGCAGCCTCACGGAGACCGGCGCGCTCACCTTCCCCGGCTGGGAGACGTTCACCGACGCACCTTCGGAATGCGAGGCCTGAGCCCACCCGCACCACCGTGACTTCCAGCCATCACTCACGGTCCGCCCCCACGCCCGCTTTCAGATACGGCCCTCACGGGCCCTTGGCACCCAGCATGCGCATCGCCATGGTTGCGCGCGGGGGGCAGGCGGGACGGGACGATTCTCAGGTGTGGAAGCTGGGCGGGAGGCGGATGTGGCGGCGGCCCCCTCTACATTCGACCCGCCGGGCAACGCACGCCCGGCGGCTCCTCGCTCCAAGTCTGGCCCTGAATCTCAGGCAGCCTTGACTTTCGTGGCAGGCGGGGAAAGCGCGTACCACGCGGTGCGGAAGGCCTTCAGCTCACGCAGGCCCGCGGGGTGACGGCCCAGCGCCGGCGCCATGGTGACGGGCAGGCCCAGCTTCTTCTCGATGAGCTTCGCCGCGTTGATCTCCAGCTTGCGCCGGTTCTCGCACTTCTCACAGGTGGACTTGGGGCCCACGCGGTTGACGAGCACCCGCTCCACCGGGAGCTTCTTCTCCTTGAGGTACTCCACCAGCCGCTCGGTGCGGGCCGTCGCCAGCTCCTCGCCGCGCGTGACGACGACGAAGCGCGCCTCGCTCGGGGTGCCCAGCGCGTCCTCGAAGCGCTTCACGTGCTTGATCATCGCCGCGAGGTCATCCGCCAGCTCGCCCAGGCCCTTGGCGCGGTGCTTGTTCATCACCGCGTGCAACGCGCCCAGCCACGTCTTGGCCGTCTCCGCCAGCTCCACCACGCGCACGGACATCACCACCGGCGACGAGTCCACCACGATGCGCTTGAAGCGCTCCTGCACCAGCGCATCCGTGAGGCACGACAGCGCGGCCAGCTCGTCGATGCCCGGCGGCGCGCACTCCAGCAGGTTGCGCAGGTAGAGCAGGTCCGGCGGCACGTCGTTGCCCGAGCGCGGCGCGCCCTCGAAGGCCTTCTCCGCCTTCTCCTTCAGCCGCTTGCGCAGGCCGTTGAACCAGCCGGCGATGTCCAGCTCGCGCGCGTAGAGGCCCTTGGTGCCCTTCACCTGCGTCTCCGTGTCCGTCAGGCGGCTCTGGAGCACGTCCGACAGCGAGTGCGACGGATCCGTGGAGATGAGGAGCACCGGCCCCTCCTTCTCCGTCAGGGTCACCGCGGCGGCGGCGGCGCACGAGCTCTTGCCCACGCCACCCTGCCCCACGAAGAAGATGAGCCGCGTCGGCGGCAGCGGCGGCGCGGCGATGGGCGGCATGGACGGCGCGCGCACCAGCGCCGGGGGCCCTTCGGCCGCGGCGAACTCCAGCGCCTTCGTCTCCTTGCCGCCGGCCCACGCCTTCGCGAACAGCGCCAGGCCCTCCAGCCCGCGCGGCGCCACCTCGCGCCGTCCCAGCAGGTGCACCGGCACCGTCTTGTCCAGCGCCTGGAACTTTCGGACGTGGGGGGCTTGTAGGCCGCGGCGCCCCTGGCACGCGGGACAGCCGCCCTTGTCCTCGATCTGATTGACGACGATCTCCGTCACCGGCAGCCCGCGCTCGCGAAGCTGGGTGAAGAGCATGCGCGTCTGCGCCTCCGGCACCGGTTCCGCCAGCGCCACCATGTGGAAGGCGGTGCGCGAGGCGTCCTTCAGCAACGCCAGCAGCTTCTCCGCCCTCTGCCCCACCTGATCCAGGAAGCCGGGCGCCTCGGCCGCGGCGGCCGCCTTCTTGCCCTTCTTCACCGGCGCCTCGACCTTGTCCCCGCCGGCCTTCACCAGCCCCAGGAACTTGCGCAGGCCCACCGGCAGATCGAACAGCCGCAGCGTGTGGCTGGTGGGCGCGGCGTCGACGACGATGCGGTCGAACGACTCCGCCTCCAGCAGGTCCACCACGTGGAAGAGCGCCACCAGTTCCTCCAGGCCCGGCACGGCCTGCTGGTAGAGCTTGCCCATGTCGTCCTCCGACACGTGCGCGCCCTTCGACGCCGCCTTCGCCAGCGCCGGCAGGTAGGACGCCAGGAAGGGCTTCATCAGCGCCGCCGGCTCCACCTCCAGCCCATACACGCCGCCGTCCCCCTTGCCGGGGACCAGCCGGGTGGGCTTGGCCGCGAGCTTCTTCTTCACCAGGTCCGACAGCGAGTGGACCGGATCCAGCGACACGAGCAGCACCCGCTCCTTGGGCGCTTCCTCCGACAGCCTCAACGCATACGCTGCCGCGAGCGTCGTCTTACCTACCCCGCCCTTGCCGCCGAAGAAGTGAAGTACTCGCGCGTCGCTCATTGCGTTGTGGCCTTCCTTGTGCCCCCCCAGCGGCACCCGATGCATACTCCTGGACGGCCGATGAAATGGCGCCGGAGCTGCCCGAGGCGTGGACATGTACGGCCGGGCACTCCCTGTGGGTGGGAGACCCCCCGAGAATCCCCCGTCCGGAGGTCAAAAGTCAAGAATTGACGGGGGTTTCGCGGCGGGGTTGCCGCCCGGGCGGCCATCCCGCCCGAGCCTGGCCAAGCGCCCGGAATCCAGAGGGCATTCCTACCCGTCAGGTCAGCGGATGACGAACGAGCTGGCGCCCATGGCCCCCATCGCGCCGTCGCCCCCCTGGCTCCCCAGCGGCCCCCCGCCACCGCCCCCGCCGGGGCCCTGCTGCTGGGCGCGCGCCTCGGCGGCGTAGCGGTTGAGCTTGTTGTAGAGCGTCTTCTCGCTCACCCCCAGGACCTCGGCGGTGCGGGCCTTGTTGTTCCCGTTCCGCTGGAGGCTGCCCAGGATGTACTCCCGCTCCACCGCGTCCAGGCTCAGGCCGAAGGGCAGCCGGAAGGTGTGCCGCTCCGGGCTCTTGCCGGCCATGTCGGGGGGCAGGTGCTCCCGGGTGATCAGCTCGCCGTCGCACAGGATGACGGCGCGCTCCACGGCGTTGCGCAGCTCGCGGATGTTGCCCGGCCAGTCATAGTTCTTCAGGACCTCCATGGCCTCCGGGTGTACGCCGCTCACGCGCTTGCCGGAGTCCCCGCGGAACTTGTCCACGAAGTGCTGCACCAGGATGGGCACGTCGTCGCGGCGCTCGCGCAGCGGTGGCAGGTGGATCTGGAACACGTTGAGGCGGAAGTAGAGGTCCTCGCGGAAGCGGCCGTTCTTGATCTCCTGCTTGAGGTCGCGGTTGGTGGCGCACAGCACGCGCACGTCCACCTCGATCTCCACCTTGCCCCCCAGCCGGCGCAGCTTCCCCTCCTCCAGCACGCGCAGGAGCTTGGCCTGCAGCTCGATGGGAATCTCGCCCAGCTCGTCCAGGAAGAGCGTGCCGCCGTGGGCCATCTCGAACACGCCGGGCCGCCGCTGATCCGCGCCCGTGAAGGCGCCGCGCTCGTGGCCGAACAGCTCGGACTCGATGAGCGTGGCGGGGATGGACGCGCAGTTGATGGCGATGAAGGGCTTGTCCCGGCGCAGCGACAGGTTGTGCACCGCGCGGGACACCACCTCCTTGCCCGTGCCGGACTCGCCGCTGATGGACACGCTGGCCTTGGAGGGGGCCACCTTCTCCACCAGCTCGATGACCTTGCGCATGCTGGCGGACTGGGCGATCAGGTCCGACGAGCCGAGCTGCTTCAGCCGCCGCCGCAGCGTCTGCACCTCGCGCAGGGTCTCCTTCTTCTCCAGCGCCCGGTCGATGCAGACCTTCAGCCGCGCGGTGTCCAGCGGCTTGACGATGAAGTCGTAGGCGCCCTCGCGGATGGACTCCACGGCGGCGTCGATGGTGCCCCGCCCCGTCAGGAAGACCACCGGGCAGTCCGGCAGCTCCTCCTTCAGGTTGCGCAGCAGCCAGAGGCCATCCGTCTCCGGCATGGCCAGGTCGGACAGGACCACGTCCGGCCGGAACTCGTTCGCCTTCCGGAGGGCGTCATGCCCATCGAATGCGATCTCGACCTTGTGTCCCCAGGCGCTGAGCATCTCCGCCAGCGCCTCACACGTGTCGCGTTCGTCATCCACGGCCAGGATTCGTGCGCTGCCCAAGTGAAGACCTCCCGTACTGCGTCGTGACGCGAAGTTGTCGTGACCCGAATTCAGAAGCCGGCCCGGCGGGATGCAGCGCTCAGGCGCGGGAGAACCCCAGGCGGCACACGCCCGCCCGGATGAACAGCTCGACGCCGAGCTGGGCGCAGCGCACCCGGAGGGCCTCCACGGCCTCCGGGAGGGGCTCCGCGCCGCCGCCGGAGTCCTCGAGCTCCAGCACGGCGCCCTCCCCCTCCCCGCGCACCACGACGCGAACGGAGCCGCCGTTCTCCGCGCGGCGGAAGGCGCGCAGCAGCGCCTGGATGAGGAAGAAGCCCAGCTCCGACGTGTCCCGCAGGCGCACCTGCACGCCCGCCTCCACCGCCGACTGCACCTGCACGCGGCGCTTGCGCCCCTCGTGCGCCAGCACGCCCAGCGCCCGCGTGGTGGCGTCCGACAGGTCCACCGCGCCCTCCGTGCCGCCGCGGAAGACGACGAAGTCGCTGAACAGCTTCAGGATGCCGTCCACGCGCTGGATCTGATCGCGCATGGCCTTGAGGTTCTTCTCCTGGGACGCGGGCACCTGTCCCGTCTCCGCCTTCAGCTTCTCCGACAGGACCTCCAGGTGGATGGCCAGCGCGTTGAGCGGATTGCGGACGTCGTGCAGCAGGCTGTCCATCAGCGTGGGGACGGCCAGGTACCGCGCCGCGCCCACCACGCGCTGCGGCGCGTCCTCAACAGAGGATGCACTATTTGACACTGCTGTCGAGGTAACCAACGGGAACTCCTCGGTTTTTTCCTGATCCACCCCCGCCGCCGCCCTACCGGAGCCAAGAGTTAGGGAGCGGTTCCGACATCGTCAACCCTGGGTCGGTAATTCTTGCCGGAAGAGGCAAATTCCCCAGTCACGGCGCGGGTTTGGCGCCGGTCGCGACTGTCCTTCAGGTGACGAATGGGGCGCGGGCGGGGCGCGCGTGGAAGCGCGCGCTCCCTCCCCGCAGGGCGGGGTGATCAGGTACCCGTGCTGGGGGGGCGGGCGGCCTCTCCCAGCCCCAGCAGGTCCAGCTTGAGCCGGGCCGCGTACTCGAAGATGCGCGGGTCCCGGTAGAACTCGCCGAACACGATGCGGACGAGGCCCGCGTTGGCGATCAGCTTGAAGCACGGCCAGCAGGGACTGGCCGTGGTGTAGATGGTGGCCCCGTCGATGCCGACGCCGTTGGTGGCCGCCTGGATGATGGCGTTGGCCTCCGCGTGGACCGTCGCCACGCAGTGGCCGTTCTCCATCATGTGCCCCACGTCATCGCAGTGCGGCAGGCCCCGGATGGCGCCGTTGTAGCCGGTGGACAGGATGGTCCGCCCACGGACGATGACGGCGCCCACGTGCTTGCGATCACAGGTGGCGCGCGTGGCCACCTGCTTCGCGATGTCCATGAAGTACTGATCCCACGATACACGTCCGGACATCCCACGCCTCCTTCCGGCCGGATGTACTCCGCTCCCGCGCGCTGTCGAGAAACCCGCCGGGCCCGGGAGCCTAGCGCCCCGCCGCCTGCGCGACACCACCCTCGGTCGCGGGCTTGCGGGCGAGCAGCCGGTCGAAGCCCTTGGCCTGGAGGAACTGGCGCACCTTCGCGCTGGGTGCGGCGAACGTCTCTCCCGGCATGGGCACGTCGAAGCTGTAGCTCTCCTGCTGCACCTCGAAGTCCACCTTGGCGGTGCGGTAGCCCTCGACGATGGCCAGCAGCCGGCCCGTCGCCAGACTGAAGATGCCGCCCCCGGAGGCGCCGTAGCCGATGGGCGCGTCCGTCTTCACCATCTTCGGCTGCCGGGACGCCTTGTCCCACTCCACCTGCGACAGCATCCCGCCCGACAGCGACAGCGCGCGGCCGAAGGGCGAGGCGGCCACCACCACGTCCTCGCCCAGCTCCAGCTCCGCGTCGTCCGCCAGCTCCACCGCCGGCAGGTCCAGGCCCGGCACGCGCACCAGCGCGAGGTCCAGCTCGGGCACCTGGCCGGTGGCCACCACCTCGCCCACGTGCTCCAGCGACTCCGCCCGCCGGTCCACCAGCACGCGCAGCTCCGGCGACTCCAGGTCGTCCATCGCCACCGCGTGCGCGTTGGTGACCACCCAGGCCACCGCCGCCCCGTCCGCGTCCCGCTCGGCGCCCACCACCACGCCGGAGGCCGTGCTTCGCACCTTGCCCCCCGAGGCGATCTGCAGCCGCACGTTGTGGGGGAGGATGCGCTGCACCTGCTCCCGGCGCGTCATGCGCGGCGCCTCGCGCATCGCGACGACGCGCTCGACGACAGGGGCCGCCTGGGGCGCGGGTGTGGTGGCGGCCGGCGGCGGAGGCGCGCCGGCGCACGACACGAGGGCGAACAGGGCGGGAGTGCCCAGGAGGAAACGGGTCATCGACTCTCCGGTCTGGGGGGAAACGGATGCAGCCAGTACAACGCCCTGGCAGCGGCCATCATCCCGGGCCCTCTCCGGCGATGAAAGCAGGCGTCCGGGCATGCGCCGGACACCTGCCCCGTCACGCGTAGCGCTTCTTCATCAGGAAGAGGATGGCGTCCTTCGCGCACGCCTCGCAGTAGCCGTAGCGCTCCGCCATCGTCCCCAGCGTGGTCTGCACCTGCGCCTGCTCACGGGAGGTGAGCTGGTTGCGGTCCTCGGACAGGTACTTGAGGATGTTCTCCTTGTTCTTGCGCAGCACCCGCTTGCGCTCCTCGAAGTAGTGGTCGCGCAGGCGCTTGAACATGTCCGGGAAGATGCGGCCGTAGTCCATGGCCGCGTCCGGGTGGTCCAGCCGGTGGGCGCCGATGGAGGCGATGAGGCCGCGGCGGAAGTCGGCGGCGTCCTCGCCCCGCGGCATGATGATGGCCTCCACCTCCGCCATCCGCTGCTCGTCCGGCGCCTCCATCACCCCGGTGACGCGGTTGCGCATCTTCTCGCCGCGCACCCAGTGGCTGATGGTCTGGATGTAGCGCTCCACCAGCTCGCGGTACTGCCCTTCGGACACCAGCCCCATGGACTCGCGGACCTCCGAGTCCACGCGGTCCAGGTACTCCGCCTCCGCCAGCCGGACGAAGGCCTCGTGGTCGTGGTAGCCGTCCATCACCTCCTGCAGCAGGAACTCGTAGACGCTCTTGTCCTTGCAGATGGCGGACAGCTCCTCCAACACGGCCAGCCCGTTGAGGCACTTGAAGTCGGGGTTCTGCGCGGCGTTGAAGAGCGCCGTCTTGATCTCCCGCGCGCTGGCGCCCGAGCGCCCCTCGTAGTTGGGGTACGCGTCGGACTCGGTGAACAGGTCCTCGCGCAGCTTGCGCAGCTCCTTGGTGTTGGCCAGGCTCAGCCGGTCCGGGGGCGCGCCCTCCTCGTAGAGATGCAGCTTCTCCATGGGCGACACCTGGTCGATGAGGTCCTTCACGTCGTTCGGGTAGCGGTCCGGGATGGGCTTCTTCAGGCGCGTGAGCACGGCCCACATCGCCGCCAGCTCCGTGGCGTGCGGGGCCACGTGCTTGCCCACGGTGGTGGAGGTGATCTGCGCGTCGTAGATCTGCTGCTCGGTCCGGTAGCGGCGCAGGTAGGGCACGCGCACCAGCTCGATGCGGCCCTTGAAGGACGCGAAGTCCGGCAGCTCCTTGAAGGCGTTCAGGTGCTTCTCGTTGGTGGAGGCGATGAGCACCTCGTCGAGCTGGAGCACGAAGGGCTCCAGGGGCACCTGCCCTGTCTCGCTGAAGCCCAGGAGGTACTTGAAGGCCTCCAGCGGCCGCTTGAGCAGATCCGAGTACTCGATGAGGCCGCGGTTGGCGTGCACCAGCGGGCCCTGCGGCTCGAAGAGCACCGTGCTGTGCAGCGGCGCGGGCACGTTGAGCTGGGTGCGGTCCGCGGTCAGCTGCTGGACGATGGCGTCCACGCTCATCTGCGGCTCCACCGTCACGGTGCCCACCTGGTAGCGGCGCGACACGTAGAAGCGCTCCACCTGGACGTGGCGCATCACCTTCAGCCAGTCCCCGCCGTAGGCGTTGAGCAGGGCGGTGTAGATGCGGCGGCACTTGGAGCACAGCTCGCCGTCGCGCACGTACCCGGACAGGATGAAGTCGCCCGTCTCGCCATCCCCGTTGCCCAGGCCCTTCTTCTTGAGGGCCACCTCCAGCAGCTTGCGCCGCTCGCCCGGTGGCACGGCGAACAGCGGGTGGTCCCGCAGCTCGCAGGGCATTCGCAGGTCGACGGACTCCGCGTCCAGATGGGCGTAGGTGGCCAGCTCCCCGCCCTGCGTGTCCCGCTCCCCGAAGCCGATGGAGCCCTTGATGAGCTTCTCCGAGGGGAAGATCCAGGCCAGGCGGTAGAGCGCGCCCTGCGGCAGCCGGGAGTACTGCTCCATGCCCTCCTTCAGGGCATTGACGAGGGTGGACTTGGCGCTGCCGTTGGGGCCGTGCAGGAGGATGAGCTTGTTGATGCGGCCGGCCCGCACGAAGTTGCCGAGCAGCCGGTAGATGGCGTTCTGGACCTCCTCCTGGCCCGCCACCCGGTCGTGCCGGTCCCCGCCCGGCGCGTCGAAGACGTTGAAGCGCCGGATGGTGCCCGTGGGGTGTGGCACCTGGGTGGTGCCGTAGTGGTCCATCACGTCGCGCAGGTACTGGGCGGCGTTGCGCGCTTGCCCTCTCGGGTCGTTGAAGAAGAGGGAGAGGTATTCCTCGAAGGAGAGAATCGACCGGTTCTTGATGAAGTCGGCGTTCACCTGCGTGCCCACTTCCTGCAGATAGCCCTTCGCGTCCAAGTTGGCTCTCCTGTGGTCAGTCTTCCATCAGCAAGTTTTCCGTCTGGGCCACCAATGTCCAGCACCCCGGATGCCATTGTCGGCTGGGGCACGTGCCCCCGGCCACCACCCGGGGACGCGAGGCACCACGCCCCCCTCCTGGGGAGGCAGGGGGGCCCGGCCGGCCACCCTGGCGAGCGGCAAACGTCGCGGTGTGTGAACTCGCGCGGGACCCGCGGGTGCGCTACGGTCCTTCCTTCCTCTCCTTCCTCTGCGGCCTACCCACCCGGAGTCCAAGCAAGATGCACAAGGATCCCATCATCGGCATCGACCTCGGCACGACCAACTCGTGCGCGGCGATCGTCGAGGACAGCGGGAACGTCAAGCTCATCCCCTACAAGGGCGGCGAGTACACCATCCCCTCCATCTTCGCGATCGATGACAAGGGGAACGAGCTGATCGGCTACGAGGCCAAGCGCCAGTGGCAGCTCAACCCGCGCAACACGGTCTACGGCTCGAAGCGGCTGGTGGGCCGTGGCTTTGGCAGCGAGGTTGTCGACACGATGAAGAAGGTCGTGGCGTACAACATGCGGCCGGGCAAGCAGAGCGACGTGATGCTGGACGTGGGGAAGAAGGAGTTCGCCCTCCAGGAGATCAGCGCCAAGATTCTCGGGAAGATTCGCGAGGTCGCGTCCAACTACCTGAAGATGCCCATCAAGCGGGCGGTGGTGACGGTGCCGGCCTACTTCAACGACCGGCAGCGCCAGTCGGTGAAGGACGCGGGCAAGCTCATCGACCTGGAGGTGCTGCGCATCATCAACGAGCCCACCGCGGCGTCGCTCGCCTACGGCGTGGGCAAGGGGCTGAAGGAGAAGGTCGTCATCTACGACCTGGGCGGCGGCACCTTCGACGTCTCCATCATCGAGATTCGCGACCGCGTCTTCGAGGTGAAGGCCACCGGCGGTGACGTCTTCCTGGGCGGCATCGACTTCGATAACGCCATCATCCACCACGTCCTCAAGGACTTCGCGTCGAAGACGGGCATCGACCTCGCCACGGACCCGGTGGCCATGCAGCGCATCAAGGACCTGGCCGAGCGCACGAAGATCGACCTGTCCGCGCGCGAGGAAGTCCCCTTCAACATCCCGTTCATCACGATGACCTCCCAGGGCCAGCCCCTGAACATCGAGATGAAGTTCTCCCGGAAGATGCTGGAGCAGCTCACCAACCACCTCGTGGACCGCACGCTGCAGATGGTGGCGCGGGTACTGGTGGACTCCGGGCTGTCCACCAAGGATGTCGACGAGGTGATGCTGGTGGGCGGCCAGACGCGCATGCCCATCGTCCAGGATCGGCTGACCAAGTTCTTCGGCAAGCCGCCCAGCAAGGGGGTTCACCCCGACGAGGCCGTGGCCATTGGCGCCGCGCTCTACGCGCACTCGCTCCAGGACGACACCAACCTGCGCATCCAGCTGCTGGACGTGATTCCCATGGCCATTGGCCTGGAGAAGGCTGGCGGCGCGTTCCACGTGGTCTTCCCGCGCAACGCGGCCATTCCCAACGCGAAGCAGCTCCTGGCCACCACCAGCATGGACAACCAGACCGAGCTGGCCGTGCGCATCTTCCAGGGCGACCACGACATGGTGGCGCAGAACGACATGCTGGGCGAGTTCACCTTCTCCGGCATCCAGGCCGGCCGCGCCGGCAGCGCGCAGGTGGAGATCACCTTCGACGTGAACGTGGAAGGCATCCTCTCCCTGCGCGCCCGGGACCCGGCCTCGGGTCGCGAGATGAACACCACCGTGCGCGTCAGCCAGGCCTGAGCGGCCGCGCCTCAGCCCCCCGGGGGGCTCCGGCTCACCGCCGGCTCCCCAGGGCCATGAGGCGCGTGGACGCCTCCGCCCCCAGCGGCGCCTCGCCGTCGCGGCGCACCAGCTCGAAGAGCCCCTCCTCCACCGCCCTCAGCTCGAAGGGCTCCCGGGCCCGCTCCCGCGCCCGCGGGCTGACCAGCACCTGCCCTCGCCCGGCGCGCGCCGCCAGCCGCGCCGCGGTGTTCACGGCGTCGCCCAGCACGGTGTAGTCCAGGCGGCCGGAGGCCTTGGCCCCCACGCTGCCGGCCACCAGGTCCCCGGAGTCCAGGCCGACGCAGACGCCATGCGCATACGGCGCGCCCTCACCCCCTCGCGCGGCCAGCGCCTCCAACTGCCGGAGGATGGCGAGGCACGCCTCCAGCGCCAGGTCCACGTGGCCAGGGCCACGGAAGACGGCGAGCACCGCGTCCCCCATGAACTTGTCCACGGTGCCGCCACGCGCGAGCAGCTCCGGGACGATGGCCTCGAAGTTGGCGTTGAGGCGCCGCAGGGACTCCGGAGGCGCCTGCTCGTGCAGCACCGGCGTGAAGGCGTGCACGTCGATGACCACCACCGTGCCATCCACCCGCTCTCCCGCCATGGCGTCCGAGCCCTGGAGCAGCGGCGGCAGGCGCTCCAGCACCCCGCCCGGGACGAACATGCGGAGCAGGCCGTTCTCCTCCGTGTAGCGCACGGTGCGGCGCAGCTCGCGAACGTGCTTCAGCGTCTTGACGAGCGTGGCCTCCAGGTCCGGGAAGTCGATGGGCTTGGTGAGGAAGTCGAAGGCCCCCCGGTTCATCGCCGTGCGGATGTTGCTCATGTCACCGTACGCGGAGACGATGACCACCCGGGTCAGCGCGCTGATGTCCCCCACGTGGGACAGGAAGGTGAGCCCGTCCATGCGCGGCATGTTGATGTCGCAGAGGACGACCTCCACGTCGGGGTGCTGGCGCAGCTCCTCCAGCGCTTCCTCGCCGTCCGCGGCGAAGAGGAACTGGTAGACGTTGCGGCGGATCTGCTTGCGGAAGCTCTGCTCCATCAGCACCACGACGTCCGGCTCGTCGTCGACGATGAGAATCTTCGCCGGGCGCGAGGGCCGCCCCGCCTCCACGGCCTGCGTGAGCGCGGACGCGAGCTCGTGCGCGGACGGGTAGCGGCGCGCGGGGTCCAGGTCCAGGGCGCGCGCGAAGAAGGCATCCACCTCCGCGCCCAGCTCCGGTGACAGGCTGGACGGGGGCGCGGGCGGAGGCGGCGTGTTGCCCAGGCGCATCTGGCGCAGGGACTCCAGGGGAAAGGGGTGCTGGCCCGTCACGGCGCGGTAGGCCACCACCGCCAGCGCCCACAAGTCACACCGGTGGTCCAGCCGCGGCTCCGGACCGCGGAGCTGCTCGGGGCTCATATACCGGGGCGTTCCGGCCATCTCCTCCTCCGGATGAGGCCGGGCCGTGCCGCCGGACATCAGCAGCGCCAGTCCGAAGTCGAGCACCTTCACCTGCTCACCGTGCTCGGTGCGCGCGAGGAAGAGGTTGGCCGGCTTGAGGTCGCGGTGGAGGACACCCGCGGCGTGCGCGGCCGTGAGCGCGCGCGACGCCTGCGTCACCAGCCGCTCCACCATGGCCAGGGACAGCCGGCCCCTGCGGTTGAGCAGCGCCTCCAGGTCCTCGCCCACCAGCCACTCCATGACGATGTAGGGCGTCTCGGTGGCGAGGTCGCAGTCGTGGACCTGGATGACGTGGGGGTTCTGGAGGCGGGCAATGGCCTGGGCCTCCCACTCGAACTGCTGACGCGCGCGGGGCGCGGGCGCGCAATGGGGCGCCATCAGCTTGATGGCCACGCGCCGCTGGAGCTTCGGATCCAGGGCCACCCAGATGGTGCCCATGCCTCCGCCCGCCAGCCGCCGCTCCAGGACGTACCGGTCGCCAACTGTCTGTTGCTCGGAGCGGGTGTCTTCATCCATGGTGACGGCCTCGTGAGCAGGACTCGCGAGAAGCAGTCAGTGTCTCACACCGCTCCCTCGCGGTGTACCGCGGCCTGCTCACTCGCACGGCGCCCGGCCACGCGGAGCGCGGCGGCATGCGTGGTACGGTCCCGCCCCCCACTTCGACACGGCGTGTACTCACACCACCCGTGGAGACGTCATGCCTGACTCCCCCTCCGTGCAGCCCCTTCCCGCTCGCGTCCCCCCTGAAGCGCCCGCCTCCGCCTCGCACGAGCCGGATGGCCGCGCGCTCCCGGGGTTGAACGTCCCTCCGGGGCTTCGCCCAGGCATGCCGCGCAACGCGATGACCACCAGTCCGGTGGAGTACGTGGGCGAGCCGCTGCAGGTGCTCGCCGGAGTCCTTCCCGCGGACCTGCAAGGCCATGTCTACGTCGCCGGGCCCAGCGTGCACGCGGGCGCCCCGGCCCTGTCGTCGGACGGGCTCGTGCTGCGCCTGGATTTCCGGGCGGGCAGCGCGAGGTTCACCTCCGCCACCATGCGAACGCCGTCCTACTACGCGCGCCAGCGGGTGGACGCGGGGGCGACCTCGCGAGGCCCCGTGACGTGGCTGCTCAACCGCTTCCGCGAGACGACGCTGGCGGACGTGTCACTCACGCTCGGTCCCCAGGAGACGCCGAACACGGCGCCCTTCCTCGTCGAAGGCGAGCGGATGCTCCTGGTGACGACGGATGCGGGGCGGCCCTGGGCCATCCACCCGAAGACGCTGCGGGCCTACACACCGCTGGGCTACCTGCGCGAGTGGAAGCGCGCCCTCCCCACGCCGTGGGCCTTCCCGCTGCTGCAGAGCACCGCGCACCCGGCCTTCGACTCGAAGCGCTCGCAGGGGCTGTCCCCCGAGGATCCCCAGCGGCCGAGCCTCTTCTTCACCAACCACGCGCCGAAGTGGCCGCTGGGCACCGGCTACACGCAGCTGGTGAGCTGGGACACGCGGGAAGACCGGCTGCACCACTGGGCCCTCTTCGACGCGGCCACGGGCAAGCCCGTGCTGACGGCCTCCCTGCACCAGATCGCCGCCACCCGGGATTACGTGGTGCTGCTGGACTCCAACTTCCCCATCAACTTCTGGCAGATCGCCGCCCAGGCCGCGGTGCCCTTCCTGCCGCGCGTGCAGCGGGCGGTGGAGTGGCTGACGGCGGAGCCCTCCGCGCCGCAGGCGGTCTTCTGGATCGTGCGGCGCGCGGACCTCCAGCGCTCGCCCGGGACGCTGGACCCGGAGAGCCCGCCCCGCGTCCCCGCGCACCGCTTCCAGTCCGGCGGAGGCGGGCTGCACTTCGCCGCCGTCTACGAGAACCCGGATGACGTCATCACGCTCGTCGCGGCGCACTCCCCCACCGAGGACCTGTCTCACACGCTCAAGCCGGGCGAGAAGCTCATCAACGGCAACCACGTGCAGGACTGGCAGGTGGGCATGCCCACCGCGGTCCCCGTCACCCGCAGCTCGCTGGGCGTACACCGCATCGACATGAAGCGGCTGCGCATCGAGTCCAGCCTGCACTCGCATGACGACTTCACCTGGGGCCTGACGGTCTTCTCCAATGTGGGCCTGGTGAATGGCGAGCTGGAGACCCACCTGCGGCTGGTCGGCCACGCGGTGAACGCCCCGGTGCCGGCGAAGGAGCTGGCGCTGTACTTCAACTCGGACGGCTTCACCGCGGACATGATTCCGGAGCGGCTCTACGAGCTCTACAAGCCCGTGGTGGGCGACAAGGACGGCCTGCCCATCCGCGATGGCCGCGCGGCGAGCTTCTTCAAGTTCTTCGTCGATTCGGGCCGCTTCGAGGGCTACGTGCTGCCCACCGGCTGGTTTGGCTTCGCGCCGCAGTTCGTCCCCAGCGCGAAGTTCCCCAGCGTGCCGCACTGGAAGGGCTACGTGGTGGCGCTCGTCGTCTCCGACCCGACGCCGGCGCTGCCCGAGGGCTCGACCGGAGACGAGGTGTGGATCTTCGACTCGGAGGACCTGGCGAAGGGCCCCATCTGCCGGCTGGGCAGCCCCCAATTCGACATCGGGATGACGCTGCACACCACCTTCCTGCCCCCGGGACTCCCCGACCTCCTGGAGGGCCGGCCACCGGGCAACGAGGCCCCCTACTGTGTCGACGTGACGAAGGACCTCGACGCGGACGAAATCGAGCGGGCCTATCTGAAGTGGCCCGAGACCCTGCTCCCCCGCGTCCCGCCCATTCTGTTCGCCCCGTGGCGGCTGGGCGTGAAGTGGGTCCTGAACTTCCCCAAGCTGCGCAAGGTGCTCGAAGAGGATGTGTACCCGCACTTCCCGCGCAGGTGAGGCGGGTGTGAGCGCCCCGCCTCACCGCCACGCTCGTCAGAACTGCCACTCCTTCCCCTTCTCGTTCAACGCGTCCCGCGTCGTGGCCACCTCCCGGAGCGCGTTGAACGGCGAGGAGGCGGCGAGCTTCACCACGGAATCGAGCATGCTCCCCGCGAGCTGGACGTTGTTCGCGGCGATGGCGCCGTCGAGCCGCTCGAAGAGCTGTCCGAAGTTCTCCCGCCGCTCATCGAAGGAGCGGTCCAGGTAGTCGAGGAGCACGTCGCGCAGGGCATGGACACGCTCGATGTCGACCCGGGCGCTCATCCGCAGCCGGACCTGCTCCGTCGCCTCCTTCTCGATATCCCGGACACAGCCCGCGATGACCTTGATGCCCTCGAGCACCTCGGAGATGCCCAGCTGCGTCGCCTTCTGCAAGACCTTCCCACTCATGACGCGGCCTCCTGAAGCAGCCTGCGCTGCTGGGCCAGCAGGGACTCCGTCTGCTCGTTGATGTTGCCTTCGGGGGTGAAGATGGCGACGCGGAGCAGCTCGCTCTCCGCCTTCGCGAGCTGCATCGCCAGCGCGAACCGGTGGATGTGCGCATCGTTGCCCGCGTCGAACGCTCCTTCGAGGGCCCAGAGGGCATCGATGGCGATGTTCGCTCGGAGGTCGAGCGCGGCGGTGACCTCGCACAGCTCGTCGACGCGAGCCTCCGCGCGAGCGAGCAGCGCGATGGCGGCCTCGAGCCGCGCGACCTGCTTGTCCACCTCTGCCTCGAACTCCAGGGCCTTCGTCTTCGCCTTCTCCCCTTCCCTGGCGATGACGAAACCAGCGACCGCCGCCGCGGGGGCGATGGCAATACCGCCCAGGACGACCGTGCCTCCCGCGACGCCGAGCCCTCCACCCGCGAGCGTGCCGCCGCCCAGCCACGCGAGCAGCGCGCTCTTCGCCGCCGCGCCCGTCAGTCCGGTCATCACGGTACCGGTGCCCGCCGTCGCGAAGGTGGTGACGAGGCTGGTCGTCACGGCGCTCGCGCCAGCACCCGTGAGTGTCGCGGCGACGGCGCCCGAGAGCGCGCCGCCAGCCTCCATGTACTGCGCTGCGAACCGGCTGACCTCTTCCCGCGTCACCCCCAGCGCGCCAAGGCTCTCCACCGCGGAGAGCCGGGCCTTCTGGTCGAGCTGCTCCAGGAAGTCGAAGAGGCGCCGGAACGTCGTGTGAGTCACCGTGCGGCGAAGCGCCTCCAGCGCGTCCAGGCGCCCCTGGAGCGAGGCGCGCGACGTCTCGAGACGTTCGACCCACTCCTGGTGACGGGCCTCGGCCGCCTCACCGATGTCCTTGGCCTCCTTCATGGCCTGAACGCCGTCATAGCCTTTCTTGCCGCCGTACCCGAGGAGCGCGGCAAGACCGATTGCAACTGGAATCAATGGCAGTGGCATGGGGACTCCTCATGGACGGTAGGACGGCCAGCAGATTCTCCCAAGCCCACACCGCTTGAAAATCATCCTGGAGAGGTAGGGCGAGGCGATGGGGCGCCGGGCCACTCCACTCATGCGGAGTCGCGTCGCGATGCGCCCCCTCCTACAGCCCGTTGGACCAACTCCAGACCAAACAAAGACAGCCGATCTAAGTACCTTCCCTGATGGGCTTTCCTGAAAATTTCCAAGCAAACACCATACAGCATCGCCAGCACGCAATTAGACACTCTTGGGCGCAATTCCTATTTACTCCCAGTGAATATGGAGACTATAGGAGGTGCCGGTGCTTCGGCACCTACACAAAGGGGTGATGCTCACGTGAGAATCAAATTCGCGCATCTGGTGTTCGTCGCTCTCCTATCGGCGTCCTCGTCCGCTCTCGCGCAAGTCGAGACCCGCTGCTTCAACGACGACCAGATCATCAATCCGGTCGACGCTCAGGGCCGCAACGCCTGGGCGCGAAAGTGCGGCTATATCGATACCCGGCGTGAAGCGGGCTACAACTCATTTGGCGACTACGTCATCTTTGCCAATGGTTGCCACATGTACCCCAATCACCCGACCGGGACTGCATGTACCTTCCGCGTCCCGCTCACCGAGTCGGCGCCTTGCCTCACCTTCACGCCAGCGCTCCTCGGAACCTGCGTGGTGGGATGCTATACCGCCCGCGAAGAGCTTCGGTTCGACGATAGGTATTGGCCCATCGAGGATGCACCCCAAGGGGGCGTCACGTCCGTGACGGCCCTCACCCAGAATGCAACCCTCTTGCGGCCGGAGTTCGCCGAGCAGCCCATCCAATCCTATGTGGCGGGCGACACCGTGGAAGACATCTTCGTCCTCGAGACGGCGGATGGCCACAAGGTGGAGGTGACGTCCGAACACCCCATGGTGAACGGCGATGGCGTCATGGTCCGCGCCAACACGCTCAAGGTGGGCGACACCCTGCTTCGGGTCGACGGCCGCACGGTCGACCTGACCCAGGTGTCTGTCTTCCGCTACACGGGCAAGGTCTGGAACGTCAAGCCCCAGAGCAAGGTCAAGATGGAGAACGTTCTGGACGTGGAGGGGCTGATGACCGGCTCCGTCCGTTTCCAGAACGAGTGGGCCAATGACTACTTCCGGTTGACGGTTCGCGAAGCGCTCGACGTCGACGGACTCTGATCCATCCCCTTCTCATCGCATGCTGTTCGCCGTCAGCGCCGCCTGACGGCGAGATGGTTGCATGCATGCGTTCCACGCCGGCGTGGCGCACGCCACCCGGCGCATCTCCTGGAGTACACCTGTGCCTCAGACGCTCTTCCCTTCCTGCATGACCCGCGGATGGCGTGTCACCCTGGTGGTGGCCCCGCTCTTCATGAACGTGGTGGGCTGCGATAGCGGTAGGAACGCCCTCGTCCCGATCCAGGATTCAGGGGGCAGCATCGTCCTGCCTGGCGACATTCCAACGGACGTTCAGGAGTACCACTACGCCTTCAACCTCGGCACGCGCGAGGCGCACTCCAAGCTCTATCTCAACGTCGCGCCCCCGGGCGGAGACTGCGTCACCCTGGATGCCCCCGCGGGAATCAGCGACCTCCGCTGGAACGGGGCAGCGCCTATCGATGTCGAGCGGGATGGCGGCTCGCTCCGCGTCTGTGGCCCCTCGCTCTATGCGGGACAAGTCACGCTCGAAGGCCGATTCCTCGTCCCGGAGCAGACCTACGACTTCACACCGGTAGGCTTCACCCGGACGCAGGCTCGCGACAACACGGTGTTCTCGTACCTGCTGGGCTGGGTCGAGCAGTGTGATCGTTTCGGGTTGTGCGACGACTCCCCCGCGAGCCAGGCGAGATTCGTGCTCGACGTGACCCACGCCCGCGGCGAGCTCACGCTGTGCCCAGGCCAACGGACGCAGGTGAGCCAGACACATACGCGGTGTGAACTCTTGCAGACGCCGGCCCCCACCTACTCGGCCTTCGCCATCGCGTCGAATCCTGGCTGGAACCGCACCGAGTGGCTGAATGTCGATGGGACGAAGCTCATCTTCTTCGAAACCCAGAGTGGGCGGCTCGCCCGGTCTCTCTCCAAGGTGGAAATGACCGACTTCCTGAGGTGGGCCAAGAATCTCCTGGGACCGCTTCCGTATGGCCAGGAGCTGCGCATCGCAGGCGCGCCGACGCATTGGCTGGGAATGGAACACCCCGCCAACATCATCCTGCGTGACACCCTGCCCGAGCTCCCCAACAGGGAGTACGCGAACATGACGCGCCACGTCCTCATGCATGAGATCATCCATCAGTGGGCGGGCAACCGCATCACCATGGCGCATGCCACGGACTTCTCCTGGAAGGAAGGCATCGCCGAGTACCTCACCTACGTCTACGAGCTGTCGAAGTGGCCTGCGGATGCCGCCAAGACACGCGCGCACTGGGATCGGCTGGCGCGCACCGCGATGTACTACCCGGGGACGTCTGACAATCCGGTGCCGTTCCTGACGTTCGCGGGAGAGACGTATGGCACCGGCTCCATGATCTTCTTCGTCCAGCTCGAGGACCTGCTTCCAGGCGGCCAGGAGACCATCGTCCGCGCCATCACGGACTTCCTGTCCGGCCCCCCCCGTGCGCGCAGCGTGGCAGAGCTGCAAGGCGCGCTGGAGCGGGCCTCCGGAGAAGACCTGGGCGACTACTTCCAGGCCTGGGTCTACGGCACGGGAGATGCCGATTGGCCCACCTTCCAGGCGGATGCAGTTCGAGCCAACGGAGAGCTGAGCCTGACCGTGACGCAGTCCGCCCTGCAACCTGGGAAGCTCTACCCGGCGAAGGTGGTGATCCGGCTGAAGGGCGACACCCAGGAGCTGGACGTGCCCATCGACTTCGGTCTGCACCCCACGACGGGCACCCTCACCGTGTCCGTGCCGTTCGAGGAAGACGTCAAATCGATTGGCGTCGACCCTGAGAACCGGGTCGTGAGCTGGAACGCCAATGCCAGCCTGTCGCCCCTGGAAGCCCCCCCTCAACACTGGATCTTCTAGGCCATCTCTGGAGCCTTCATGCAAAGCAATGCTCAGCCCCGCCGCAAGGCCTTCGCTGGCCGATGGGCAGCGCCCGCCGTGGCTCTCGTCATCCTCTCCGCGGCAGCGCTCTACACCACGCTGATGCGAGGCCGGCCAGGAGCGCCGCCTCCCGATGATGGCATGCCGCCGCGCCCCGGCGCCTCCAGCGGCTCCCTCGCCGGGGAGCCGGCTCGCATCACCGCCAAGGCCACGGTGCCCGCCAGCGCGCCGCCAGGCCGCGAGCTGCGTCCCCTCACGCTGCCGCTTCCAGGCGAGTCGGCGACACCACCGGTGCCCGACACCGGCATCGAGGAGACGCGCCGGGATGCCATCCAGAAGGCCGCGCGCAGCTATCGGGAGGGCCGCTTCAACGTCTTCTTCCGAGAGGAAGCCTTCATCCAGGAGCTGGCGAACCACGGAGCGGAGAATGTCGCGGCGTTACAGGACGCGCTCGCCGACACCCGCAGCCTCTCCGCGCTTCCAGATGACACCCGTTTCACCGAGCAGCGTCCGGAGGCGGTGCTGGACCGCATGGCGATGATCGATCTGCTCCACACGCTCGCACCGGAGGACGACTCGGCCCGTGCGGCCATGCTTGCCCTCGCGACCTCGCCCATCGACCCATCCTTGTCGGACGTCGCCAAGAAGGGGCTCGTGGGAGAGAAGTACGACCTCTTCTTCAAGCTGGCCCAGCTCGACCGGCAGGCCGCGGTCGACGCCTTCGGACGGCTGGACAACCCGAAGCTTCGAAGCCTGCTACGCGAGGCGCTGCTCGCGGGGCTTCATGAGTCCGGCGCTTCGTATGAAGAGGTCCAGCGACTGACGCGGCACCTCTGAGCAGAACCAGTTGCGAGCGTTGTCGGCTCGCGCAGCAGCCGCCCGTTGTGTCCGGGCGGCATCCCCACTCAGGCCAGGTGGTGTCTTCCGTCTCGGACGGCACGCCCTTCGTGTGTCCTGGCCTCGAGCCGTAGCAGAGCAGTCCCCACCTGAAGCAAGGGAGAACATCGTGACGACAAACTGGACTCGCAGTCTGGCGGGAGTGTGCCTCGTTGCCCTCGGTTCCGCGTGCGGTGAGTTGCCCGACGCGGGGAGCCCGGGCTCCTCGGATGTGTCTGAAATGGGGCAGGCGAACATGGAGCTGGGCAGTGGCTCCGGCATCATCCGGGGACGGCTCGGGGCCATCTCCGCTCCGCAGTCCCTCTCCGGGCTGCGCGGCCAGGACCTCACCCTCGCCGCGGACCAGGCGCTCAGGCCCGTGCTCGGGGGCGTTGCCTCGCGGTTCGGACTGAGCCCCAAGGAGCTCCGCGTCCGCTCCGCTCGCGTGGACGAGGTGGGGCTGACCCACGTCAAGTATGACCAGGTGCGCGAGGGCCTGCGCGTGGTGGGTGGAGAGCTCATCGTCCACGTCGACACCTCCGGCCAGATCTTCGCGGTGAACGGCTCCGCCCGGGGCGCCCAGGCTCCGAGCTCGCTTTCGCGCGTCTCTCCCGACACGGCGATGGCGGCGGCCGTCAAGGGCTTGCCTGACATGAAGCCGACGGGAACCACCCAGCTGGTGTACTTCCTGGATGCCCAGGGTTCACTCTTCCTGGCCTACGAGCTCGTCCGCGAGGGCGAGCGTGACGACGCTCCCGCGCGCGACACCGTCTATGTGGACGCCGCGACGGGGCGCGTCCTCGACGTGCATCCGCAGTACCACGCCGCGCAGAACCGCCGGATCCACTCGGCGGGCAACGGCAGCAGCCTCCCCGGCACGCTGCGACGCCAGGAGGGCGGCGCCGCCACCGGTGACGGCCACGTCGACGACAACTACGACCACGTCGGCACCACGTACCGCTGCTACTCGACCGTCTTCGGGCGGGATTCCTTCGATGACGCTGGCGCGACCATCACCAGCACCGTCCACTACGGCAGCCGGTACGTCAACGCCTTCTGGGATGGCCGGCAGATCGTCTTCGGCGACGGGGACAACTTCAACTCGGGCGAGCTGGGGCGCGATCTCGACGTCGTGTCCCACGAGTTCACGCACGCGGTCACGCAGTACGACTCCGGGCTCGTGTACCGCAATGAGTCCGGCGCCCTCAACGAGAGTCTGTCCGACATCGCCGCGGCCATCTGCGAGAGCTGGGCGCGCGGCACCGTGGACGCGGACGTCTGGAAGATTGGCGAGGACATCTGGACCCCGGGCACGTCGGGCGACGCCCTCCGCTACATGGACAACCCCACCCGGGATGGCTCCTCACGGGACTTCTACCCGGAGCGCTACGTCGGGAATGCCGACAACGGCGGCGTGCATTGGAACTCCGGCATCCCCAATCTCGCGTTCAAGCTGCTCGTGACGGGCGGCACGCACCCCCGGAACAAGACGTCCATCAACGTGTCAGGCGTGGGGATGAACCGCGCAGCGCAGACCTTCTACTACGCGAACCAGTTCTACTTCACGGCCAACACCACCATGGCCCAGGCCCGCGCCCTGACCATCCAGGCCGCCGCGGACCGCTACCCCACTGACACCGTCAACGCCGTGCGCGATGCGTGGAGCGCCGTGGGCGTGCAGTGAGCGCCGCGCCCCATCCTTCCCAGAGGCCGAACAAAGGACCGACCATGAAGAAGAACCTTCTGATTGCGATTGCAGTCACCACCGCAGCCTTGTCCAGCACCGCCTTCGCGCAGCTCGAAACCCGCTGCTTCCAGGACGACCAGCTCCTCACGCGGGAACTGGCAGCCGGGCGCAACGCGTGGGCTCGCAAGTGCGGCCTCATCACCGCCGAGCGAGAGGTCTACCTGAACGAGTACGCCGAGTACCAGGTCTTCACCAACGGCTGCTACTCGTACCCGGCCGTCCCGGCGGGCTCGTCGTGCAGGTTCCACGTCCCCGCCAACGAATCCGCCAACTGCATCGCCGGGCTGACCCGCCTGGGGACGTGCGTGGCGGGGTGCTTCACGCCCTCGCAGCGCGTGGACTTCGGTGGCCGGCAGCTCCCGGTGCCCGACGCCTACGCCGCGGGCACGACGCACGTGACGGCGCTGACCGCGGACGCGCAGCTCGGCGCGCTGACCTTCGGGGACCAGGCCATCCGCTCGTTCGTGGCGGGAGACACGCAGGAGGACATCTTCCTGCTGCAGTCCTCGGACGGCCGCAGCCTCGAGGTGACGTCCGAGCACCCGATGCTCCTCGCCGACGGCACCATGGTGAAGGCCCACACCCTCAAGGAGGGAGACATGCTCCTGGGCTCGAACGGCCTCACCCTCATCCTGTCTCGCGTGACCGTCTTCAACTTCAAGGGCCAGGTGTGGAACGTGCGGCCCGCGAGCCTCAACAAGACCGAGAACGTGATGAGCGCGGAAGGCTTCCTGACGGGGTCCGTGCGCTTCCAGAATGAGTGGGCGGCGGACGCCTACCGTCTGTCCATCCGCGAGGACGTGGACGTCAGCGGTCTCTAAACCGAGTGTCCCGGCCGGCCCACGCAACGCATCCG
>JAFAAN010000081.1 GCA_023426545.1 Pseudomonadota bacterium | reverse complement strand
AGGTAGGCCCGCACGCGCGCGCCCTCCAGCGGGCCCTGGGCGCCCACCCCGCGCACCACGAAGGCCCCCACGTCCGGGGTCGGGGCCATCTCCAGGGCGGGGGTGGGCGGCGCGCTGGCGCGGGGGGCGGGGCCGGTGGGCGCGCCCGGTGTGGACGGGCTGGCGGTGCCCGGCCGAGAGGCCGCTGGGCTCGCGGGCACGGGCATGCGGAACCAAAGGAGCAGCACGGCCGCGACGGCCAGGCACGAGGCAATCAGGAGCGGAGTTCGATGACGCACGGGCTCGGCCTCCCCGCGGCCGGCCGGTGCCGTCGCGGCAAAACCCACAGTGTAGGCGAGCCGCACGCTGAATCGAAACTTCAGGAGGGCGCGGGGGCGTAGACGCGCAGGGCCGCGGGCGCCACCTCGAAGCGCATGGGCGTGCGGCCCACGAGCTCGCCGTCCGCGTTCAGCTCCTGGACGGGGTCCGCCTCCACGAAGAGGCGCGCGGCGCGCAGCGAGGTGACGGCCGGGTGCTCCACGTGCTCGCCGCTGCGCAGCGCCAGGGCCACGCGCAGCAGCGTGGCGAGGTCCTGAAGCTGGCCCAGGCCGGTGCCCTCCTGCCCCGACGCGGTCGACGGCGCCGCGATGGTGTAGACATCCAGGCGCTGGTCATCCAGCCGCGCGTCCGGCGCGACCCTGTTGCCCGCGCCATGGTAGCGGCCATTGCCCACCACGAGCTGGAGCACGTCCTGGGACAGCTCCTGGTCGTCCGCCTTCAGCCGGACGTGAAAGGGGCGCAGGTCCTTCGCCTCCGCGACGGCCGCCACCGGATAGGCCAGCTTCCCGGCGCGCTGCTTCAGGCGCTTCGTCAGCCGCCGGGCGATGCCCGTGGCCAAACCGAGGCTGGCCGCGTTGAGGAAGGGCCGGCCATTGGCCAGCCCCACGTCCACGCGGGCGGTGTAGCCCTGGGCGATGACGTCGCACGCGGCCGCGATGTCGGCTGGAATGCCCAGCGAGCGCGCGAAGTCGTTGCCGGTGCCCAGCGGCAACACGCCCAGCGTCACCTCGCGGCCCAGCAGCCGGGCCACCGCGCGGCTCAAGGTGCCGTCGCCGCCTCCCAGGATGAGGCGGCGGGTGCCCACCTCCATCATGCGCTCCACCACCGCGTCCAGCTGCTCCGCTCGGGAGAGGGCATGGCATTCCGAGAGGGAGACACCGCGCGCGGAGAGTGCGTCCCTGGCGGCCTCGAAGGCCTCGCGGCCCGTGCGCGAGCGGGTGTTCACCACCAACACCGCGGGCCCCTCGTCCAGGTCGGGCCGGCGCGGGGGATTGCTGAGGGCGGGTTCCAGGAGGCCTCCTCTTTCGTGTCGCACGGCAATCTGGGCATGCACCGCCCGTCAGGACAGCGAGGCGGTGGGAGAGGAGGGCCGCACGCGCGGGGGGCGAGGGAGGGGACCCTTGCTCCTCCGCGCTGCCGGGCAGGAAGGGCTGTCTCGTGCGGCGTTTGCTGAAGGAGCCCGGCCCCGCGGAGGAGTCGCGGGTGGATTTCTCACGCGCGCCGCCCCGTGCGCCGGTGCATTCCCGGTGTCGGATGCCGCGTCGGCGCGGGTGCGTGCGTCTCGCGCTGAACAGGTCCATCCGGCCAGACGCTTCCGGACGGGTGGGTGGCTGCCCACCTCAGCGGTGGCGCTGGCGCCATGCAGGTGTCAGCCAGGCCTGGAGGGCAATTCGCATGGCAAGAGGAAGCAAGGCGAAATACACGGCGAAGCAGCGGCGGATGGCCGAGCACATCGAGGGTGGCTACGAGAAGCGCGGCGTCTCCGGGAAGACGGCCGAGTCCCGGGCCTGGGCCACCGTGAACAAGCTCACGGGCGGCGGGATGAAGAAGGCAGGGGCGGGCAGCAAGGCCAAGGCCGCGCGCAGCCGCCCCCAGGCGCGGAAGAACGCGCGCAAGGCGGGCCGCAAGGGAGGCAAGGCCACCGCCGCGAAGCGCGCCACCTCACGCTCCACGCGCACCCCGCGCTCGGGCTCCAAGTCCACCGCGCGGAGCGTCGCCGCGCGCCGCGCCACCACGAAGCGCGCCCGCGTCACGTCGCGGGGGAGCACCCGCCGCAGCCCCCAGAAGCGCAGCGCCAGCAGCCGCGGCTCGCGCAGCCGCTCGCGCGGCTAGCGCACGGCGGCTTCCCCATCCCTCTCGCGGGGGATGGGGAAGGGCGGCGCGGGGACTCAGCGGCGCTCGTCGTTCTTGGCCACCGGCGCCGCGCCCGCTTCGTTCCAGGGCCACTCGCGCGGCGACGCCTCGTAGCGCGAGAGCAGGGCCGCCGGGTCCTCCACCAGCGTGCGGCACCCCGCGGCGCGCAGATCATCCGGAGGGAAGCCGCCGGCCAGCACGCCCACGGACGGGAGCCTCAGCTTGTTGGCGGCGAGCGCGTCGAAGGGGGTGTCTCCCACGACGACTGTCACATCCAGGCCGGGCTTGCCCAGCCGCGCCAGGGCGGCCTCGAAGATGTCCGGGTGGGGCTTGCTCTTGTCCACCTCGTCCTGGCTCGTCTGGGTTTCGAACAGCCCTTCGATGCCGCACAGCTTCACGTAGTGGTTCAGCTCCGGCTCCTTCGCGCTGGAGGCCAGCACGGCGCGGACGCCACCCGCGCGCAGCCGCTGGAAGAGCTCGCGCACGCGGGGGAAGGCGCGCACCTTGGGCAGGAACTCGCTGAGGTAGAGCTTGCTGCGGTACGCGTCCAACTCCTTGCCGAAGCGCTCCACCTCCTCGTCGTTGAAGAAGACGGGGATGAGCTGGTCGGCGCCCTTGCCAATCTGGCTGCGCACGTGTGCGAACGGGATGTCCCGGCCGAAGTGCAGGAAGGCGCGCCGCCACGCCTCGGCGTGCTCGTCCACCGAATCCACCAGGGTTCCATCCACGTCGAAGATGACGTTTTCCACCATTTGCCTTGGCCCTCGGCCCCGAAGGTGGGGACGCCGAGGGTGGCGGTCAACCGCCCGGGGGCGGGGTGGCGGGCGTGGACTCCACCAGTGTCCGCGCCTGCACGTCGTAGCCTTCCGGGGCGGTGAGCGTGAAGGCGTCGTTGGGCAGGGGCGCGTTCAGCTCCACGCGCGACAGCACCGTCTCTCCCACGCGCCTGCCTCCCTGCCACCGGCCGAGCCGCTTGGGCACGCACAGCGACAGGGCGGCGTCACAGTGCTCCTCCTCCACGCGCTCCTCGGCCTCCTCGCCGCCAGCCGCGCGGGTGCGCCGGGCCAGGAAGTCGAGCTGGGGCCAGCGCAGCACGTACGTCATCTCCAGGCCCTGGGCCTCGCCCTCCAGCTTCTGGGTCAGCTCCACCGCTTGCGGCGCCAGCGGGTGCGTGGCGTGGCGGACCGCCGCGTGGCTCAGCAGCAGCGGCGTGCGGAAGCCCTCCGGCATGAAGGGGTGGAAGGTCTCCGCCAGGAACCCGGCGAGCTTCGCCGGCGGCAGCTCCGAGGTGAAGGAGATGAAGTGCTTCTCGGCGTCGAGCTGCTGGAAGAAGCGGGTGCCATCCCAGGAGAAGGTGCGCGACGCGGGAGGGCCCAGCGTGCCGCGCAGGCGCTGGGGCGCGCGGTAATCGAAGCGGAAGCTCACCGCCTCCAGCCCTTCGTCCTGCACGGTGCCGGCGATGCGGTAGCTGCTCAGCTTCGCCTCGCGCGCGGCGAGCCCCGCCTTGACCTGGGGCAGCAGCGCGGCGTCGTCGTCACCGCCCTTCTTGGGGCAGCCCGCGAGGGCCGGCAGGGCACACAAAAGGAAGATGCGGTTGCGCATGGTGGGGCAGAAAAGCAAGAAGGCCCGCCTGTCGCCAGGGGGCCTTCCGCGGACCGCGCGGCTTGCGCGGGGTGGACTACTTGACCGCCACGCCCACGGCGCCGGAGCTGGTCACGCCGATGATGGTGCCGGTCAGGGCGTAGATGCCGTGACGGGGCGTGGTGCCCGCGGTCAGCAGCTCCACCTTGGAGGCGCCCATGGCCTTCGCCTCGGCGATGAGCAGCTTGTTGATGACGGTGTCCAGGTCGCTCTGAACGATGTCCACGATGTGGAAGATGGCGGTCAGGCCCAGCGCGTTGGCCTGAACCACGGCGACGGCCTCACCGTTGGAGGCGATCTCCGTACCGGAGACAACGGCGCTCTCAACGCTGGTGCAGGCAACGAGGCTGCTGGCGGCAACGGCGGACAGGACGAACTTCTTCATGGCTTGTTTTCCCCTCTTGAAATGGACGCTTGTGCGGTGGTCGGACGCCCTGGAGAGCACCCGGCCGTTGTCTTGAGACCTTCCAAGCGGGCGCGGTCGTAGCAGATGTCGACTCCATGTCAAGGTCCGTCCGAGACACTCCGTCTCGGTCCGGGTGGGCAGCGGCGCGTTGCAATGCGCATCTCCCCTTGCTAGCCAACCTCGAGGCTCCCTTCATGGATACCGTCTCCGCTGCACGCCCCGCGCCTCGTTACTGGGTGCACCTGCTGCTCCTGGTGCTGACGGTCGGGACCACCTTCACCTCGTACCTGCTCTACTTTCATTTCCAGCGTCCCTACTCACTGGGAGAGGTGTCCGCCGAGGCCGCCTCCCGCGCGCTGGCCTTCAGCTTCTCGCTGCTGGCCATTCTGGGGACCCATGAGATGGGGCACTACCTGCTGGCGCGTTGGCACCGGGTTGAAACATCCCTGCCGTATTTCATCCCGTTGCCGGTGCTGGGGGTGGGCACGCTGGGGGCCGTCATCCGGATTCGAGACCGCATCCCGAACCGCAACGCGCTGGTGGACATTGGCGCGGCGGGGCCGCTGGCGGGGCTGGTGGTGGCCCTGCCCATCCTCTTCTGGGGGCTGGCGCACTCCACCGTGGTGGACGCGCCGAACATCCCGTCCGCCGAGTTCCCGGGGGATGGCTCGCTCTGGGCCCTGGGGCGGGACGCCTTCACCTGGGTGATGGACCGCATCACGAACGCGCCGCCCGCGCCGGAGGTCCCCATCAACGGCGTGCAGACGCTCTTCGGTGACAGCCTGCTGATGCAGGGGCTGACGCGGCTGGCCCTGGGGCCGCTCCCGGAGGGGAAGGACGTGCTCGTCCACCCGGTGGTCATCGCCGGCTGGTTCGGGTTGCTCGTCACGCTGCTGAACCTGATGCCCGTGGGGCAGCTCGACGGAGGTCACCTGGCCTATGCGCTCTGGGGGCGGCACGCGCACTGGGTGGGCCGCGCGGTGGCCCTGGTGCTGTTGCTGCTCACGCTCTTCGTCACCGCGTCCTGGGGGCTGTGGCTCCTGGTGACGAGCAAGCTGGTAGGGTTCGGCCATCCCGAGGTGGTGGAACCCCAGGCACCGCTCAGTCCCCTGCGGAAGTGGATCTGCGCGCTGTGCCTGCTGGCGCTCATCGGCTGCGCCATGCCCATCCCCCTGCGTCAGGTGGTGACATGAAGTTCCTGTGCGACGCGTGCGAGCGGCTCGTGCCGCTGGAGACCTTCCGGACCGAGGCCAGCGGGCTCGTGGTGACGTGTGGGCGCTGCGGCGCGGAGAGCCGTGCGGTGCTGTCCGTGCCCGTACCCGTGCCCGCGGTGGCGCCCTCGGCGGAGCCGCCTCCGTTGGCCGCGGCCATCCCCGCGCCTCGTTCCGTCTCGCCCGCCCTTCACGTGGTGCGGGCGGAGGTGGGGCAGCCTGCTCCCCTGGCGGATGAAGCGCTCTTCGAGCCGCCCCCGGGCGTCTGCCCCAAGTGCGTGGCCCCCCGTCGTGAGGAGGCCCTGGCCTGCTCGCAGTGCGGGCTCGTCTACGTCAACTACCTGCCCGAGTCTCAGCCGCTCTCCGACGTCCTGGCGGACGCGTGGCGGAACCTGGCGGCCCGCTGGGAGGACTGGGACGCGCATGATCGGGTGATGACACTGGCGGTGGGGCGCGGCGAGCTGGCCATGGCGGGGCGGCTGTATCGGATTCGCCTGGCGCGCGCGCCCCACGACTCCTTCGCCCTTCGGGGGCGCGACGAGGTGGTGCGCCGGGCCACCCTGGTGGTGCCCTCGGCCGCCGAGCAGGCCGGGACACCCTCGGCCCTCCAGCGCTTGAAGACGGTGGCGGTGGGGGTGGGCTTCATCGTGGTGCTGGTGCTGGCGGTGCTCGTCTTCCAGCACATGCGCGCCCTGATGGTGGGGCACTGACGGGCCGCCCTGGGGCCGGGCAGCCGCAGGCGGCGTGGCCCGCTGGCGGAGGGGCAGGCGGCCAATCCGGGCGGCTCGCGCCCGCGCGGACGGAAACGCGCCGGATGCGGCGGCCGCTGCTATTTTGACCGGCCGCTTCCCGTCTCCCCCCCGGTGCCGATGTCGCTCTCTGTCTCCACCCCTCTTTCCGTCGACAGCCTGCTCGGTCCGGGAGGCGCGCTCGAGGTCGCGCTGCCCGCGTATGAGCACCGCCCGGAGCAGCTCCAGATGGCGCGCGCCGTGGAGCGGGCCTTCACCGAGCGCAGCTACCTGCTGGCCGAGGCGGGGACGGGCACCGGCAAGACGCTCGCCTACCTCGTGCCCGCGCTGCTGTCCGGGCGCCGGGTGGTCGTGTCCACGGCGACCAAGACCTTGCAGGACCAGATTTTCTTCAAGGACCTGCCGCTGCTGCGGGAGAAGATGGGCCTGCGCTTCGAGGCCGCCTACCTCAAGGGGCGCGGCAACTACCTGTGTCTGCACCGCTATGACGGCTTCTCGAAGGAGCCGCAGTTCGGCTCGCGCGAGGAGTCGCGCTACTGGCCGAAGCTGAAGGCCTGGGCGGAGGAGACGGACACCGGCGACCGCAGCGAGCTGGACCTGCCGGAGTCCTTCAGCGCCTGGTCGCGCCTGTCCACCACGTCCGAGACGTGCGTGGGCACGAAGTGCCCGCAGTACGAGGCGTGCTTCGTCACGCGCATGCGCAAGCGGGCGGAGCAGGCGGACCTCCTGGTGGTCAACCACCACCTCTTCTTCGCGGACCTCGCGCTGCGCAGCTCCGGCAAGCGCGCCGAGGGCGTGCTGCCCTGGTACGAGGCCGTCATCTTCGACGAGGCGCACGCGCTGGAGGACGCGGCCAGCGGCCACTTCGGTTGCAGCGTGTCCAACTACCGGCTGGAGGAGCTGGCGCGGGACGCGGTGGCGTCGCTGAAGGAGGACGACGCGCGCCACGCCATGTTGCGCGCGCTGGCGGCCCGGCTGCGGGCGGGCGCGGATGCGTTCTTCGCGCAGGCGCCCCGCGCGCTCGGGCTGTCCGGCCAGGAGGCCTCGGTGGCGCTGCATCCGGAGGCCATGGCGAGGCTGTCCACGCCGCTGGAGGGCGTACGCGACGCGCTGGCGGCGCTGTCCGCCTTCACGGTGGGCGAGCGCGAGCCGGAGCTGGCGGCCATCACCCGCCGCGCGGACGAGCTGGAGGAGCAGCTCTCCTTCCTGGAGAAGGTCGAGTCCGCCGACCACGTCTACTGGGCCGAGCAGCGTGGCAAGGGGCTCTTCCTGCGCGCCAGCCCCATCGACGTGGCGAAGGAGCTGCGCGAGCGGATGTACGGCGCGCTGGACACGGTGGTGTACACGTCGGCGACGCTGGCGGCGGACAGCCGCTTCGACTTCTTCGCCAACCGCATGGGGCTGTACGGCGAGGACGGTCAGCCCGTGACGCAGGTGCGGACGTTGGCGGTGCCCAGCCCCTTCGACTTCCCATCCCAGGCGGCGCTGTACCTGCCCACGCACCTGCCGGACCCGTCCGCGCCGGGCTTCATCGAGGAGGCGGCGGAGGAGATCGAGCGGCTCTGCGAGGTGACGGGCGGGCGCGCCTTCGTGCTCTTCACGTCGCTGCGCAACATGGTGCGAGCCTACGAGCTGGTGGCGCCCAGGCTGCCCTACCAGGCGCTGCTCCAGGGGGAGCGGCCCAAGCAGCAGCTGCTGGAGGCCTTCCGCGAGACGCCGAGCGTGTTGTTCGCGGCGCACAGCTTCTGGGAGGGCGTGGACGTGCCGGGGGACGCGCTGAGCCTCGTCATCATCGACCGGCTGCCCTTCGCGTCGCCGGGGGACCCGCTGGTGGCCGCGCGCATCAACCAGCTCCAGCAGCGGGGCGAGGAGCCCTTCGAGCAGTACCAGCTCCCCCACGCGGCGCTGGCGCTGCGCCAGGGCTTCGGCCGGCTCATCCGCACGCAGGCGGACCGGGGCATCGTCGCGATGCTGGACCGGCGCATCGTGACGAAGGCGTATGGCCGCGTCTTCCTCTCCAGCCTTCCGCCCGCGCGGCGCGTGGACGACGTGGTGTCGCTGAGCCGCTGGTTCAACGGTCCGGTGCGGCCGGTGCGCACGATTCGCTGAGCGTCACGGCGCGCCGCGTGTCCACGCTGGCGTGGCCCGCACAGCGCCTCAACCGCCGTCGCGGCTCGCCGCCACGTCCCGCACGGTGAGCACCGCGGCGTCCACCTCGGCCAGGATGCGGCGTGCGTGGTGCAGGAAGGCCTCGCCAGCGGGGAGCAGGCGCATGCCGCTCCGGGTCCGCTCGAAGAGCCGCGCCCCCAGCTCGTCCTCCAGCGCCTGGATGTGACGGCTGAGCGGCGGCTGCGTGAGGTGCAGGCGGCGCGCGGCCCGGCCGACGTTGCACTCCTCGGCGACGGCGACGAAGGACTGGATGTGCGTGAGGCTCACGCCCGCCATTCTAACGCGCGTCCGCCAGCCGGCGCATGGGGGCTCCCGGCCATACCGAAACAGCATTGGACCCCGCCGCCGCTGGCGCGCACCTTGGCCGGCATGAGCATTCCCTTGTTCAAGGGCGCGGAAGTGGAGCGGCTGCGCCGCGCGAGTCAGGCCGCTGCGGGCACGCTGGCCTTCGTCGCCTCGAAGCTGGCCCCAGGCGTGACGACGGCGGACATCGACCAGTGGGTTCGCGAGGACACGGCCCGCCGGGGGGGCAGGCCCAGCCAGCTGGGCTTCCGCGGCTACCCGGCGACCGTCTGCACCAGCCGCAACCACATTGTCTGTCATGGCATTCCGAATCCAGACGAGCGGCTCGTCCGGGGGGACATCATCAACGTGGACGTGACGACGTGTCTGGACGGCTACCATGGCGACACGTCGGCCACGTTCCTCATCGGCGAGGCGTCCGAGGAGGCCCGGCGCATCGTGGACGTGGCGCGCCGGTGCCGGGACGCGGGCATCGCGGTGGTGCGCCATGGCGCGCGGATGGGGGACATCGGCGCCGCCATCGAGGAGCTGGCCAGGAAGGAGGGCTGTAGCGTGGTGGAGGAGTTCGGTGGGCACGGCATCGGCCACCAGATGCACGCGCCCCCCACCGTTCCGCATACGGGCACGCGGGGCTCGGGCATCAAGCTGCGGTCGGGCATGGTCATCACCATCGAGCCCATGGTGAACCTGGGGCGCCCGGACATCCGCATGCTGCCGGACGGCTGGACGGTGGTGACGGAGGACGGCAGCCTCTCCGCCCAGTTCGAGCACACCCTCCTCGTGACACCGGAGGGCTGCGAGGTGCTCACGCGGCAGGAGCCCGCCCTCCCGCTCGAAATCGCCTGCTGACCTTCGCAGTGGGTGAAGGGCACCTGCGCCTCCGGGGGCGAGCAGGCAGCCGGGCCTGCCATGGCCTCATGGGGTGCCTAGCTTCGGACGACGAGGGCAGGAGGCCGCGTCATGAAGAAGATGTTGCTCCACGAATTGCACCCGGCACTGGTGCACATGCCACTGGCCCTGCTGCCCACGGCGGCAGCGGCCGACCTCATCTCGCTGACGACGCGCGATGGCGCCTGGGCCCGCGTGGCCCGCCGCATCTGGGTCGTCGGCTCGGCGAGCGCATTGCTCGCGGGCGTCGCGGGGATGGCGGCCAGCCAGGAGGTCCGGCTGGAGACACCCCGCGCCCGCGACATGACGTTCCTGCACGGAGTGGGAAATGCCACCGTCTTGCTGGGGGCCCTGGGGGTGACGGCGTGGCGGCTGCGGCGTGAGCCCACCTCCACCACCGTGGCGCTGGGACTGGGGGCCTGTGGGCTGGCGGTCTACTCCGCGGCGCTGGGCGGGAAGATGGTCTACGAGATAGGGGTGGGGCGGCCCGGTGACGTCCAGGCGAACCCGACCCTGCTGCTGTCGCGCAACGCGCCCCTCGTGCTGGTGCGGGATGCGCTTCGCGGCGCGCTGTGGCTGGTCTCGCGAGCCCGCGCGCTGCTCTCGGGTGGGCATCCGCTCGCCCCAGGCGCTGCTGGTGCGGAGGAGGGGGAGGCGCCCACGGTGCCCTCGCCCGTGCAGGCATTCCCCGGCCAGGAGCGCCCCATGCCGCAGGCGTAGCGCCCGCCCCCCAGCCGTCGAAGCCATGACACTTCGCGGCCGGTTTGCCGTGCCTCGTCAATGGCGCTAGAGCTGCGTGCGGGCGAGCGAGGGACGACGCATGCGCGCACGAGCGAACATCGCGGGGGTGGTGCTGGGCGTCATGATGGTGGGCGCTGGAGCCTCGTTGCTGGTCCCCCGGTGGGGGCCGAAGCGCGAAGCCGCGCCGCCCGACTCGCGCCGCTCGGCGTCCCCGCCATCCAGGTCCAAGGATGGCGACGCTCCCCGCTTCCTCATCGAATCCGCGCGGGATGACGCCAGCAGGGCGGTGCGAGTCGCACGGCCTCGCGAGGACGTCCCGGACTGAGCGCACTACAGGGTGCGTGTGGCGGAGGCATGGGCGGATGTGAGGGGCCGCTGTGGGCAGGCCGCGCCACCGTCCGTTCCGCGGGCGGAGCATGTAGGCGCGCTTTGCCCGCATGATGGACACGTGTGCCGGGCCAGGGCCTGCTATCCTCATGGACCCCAATCGACGTCGAAGGGACGACACCATGCGGAGCGGGCAGAAGCTGGGCTGGGCGGGGTGCGCGGTCGGAGGATTCCTCGCCGCGTGGCTGGCCGCTTGTGGCGGCTCGACGACAGAAGGGCTGGAGTCGCTGGAGCAGGGGACCGCGCCCGAGCAGGTGTCCGTGGACCTGTCGAGCGCGGACATCCGCACCCGGCTGGAGGCCATCGACGGCCTCACGGTGCTGAGCGAGGTCGAGGTCAACGGGTTCCGCTTCTTCACCCTGGACTTCGAGCAGCCCGTGGACCACCTGCGTCCCTGGGGCACGCGCTTCCAGCAGCGGATGACGTTGATGCACCGCTCGGAGACGGCCCCCATGGTGCTGGACACCGAGGGCTCCCTCCTCTTCGAGGAGCCCATCCCCGCCGAGCCCACGGACCTGATTCAGGGCAATCAGCTCACCGTGGAGCACCGCTTCTATGGCGCGTCGAAGCCGGCGTCCCTGGACTGGCGGAAGCTGACCGCCTGGCAGGCGGCGGCGGATGCCCACCGCGTCGTCGAGGCCTTCAAGCCGCTGTACGGCGGGCGCTGGCTGTCCACGGGCGTCTTCAAGGGCGGAACGGCGGCGCTGGCCCACCGCTTCTTCTTCCCGAACGACGTCCACGCCACCGTCGTGTATGCGGCGCAGCACAACCGGGGGCTCCATGACGCGCGCCACGGGCGCTACATCCTCACGAAGGTGGGGGACGCGGCGTGCCGCCAGCAGCTCGCGTCGCTCCAGTACGCGGCGCTGACCCGGCGTGACGAGCTGCTGCCCTTCATGGATGCCTACGACGCCCAGGGCTTCACCTTCGACACGCTGGGCAAGGACCGGGCCTTCGAGTTCGCCGTCATCGAGGTGCCCTTCATCTTCTGGCAGTACTACGGCATGGCGGGCACGTGTGAGTCGCTGCCCTCGCCGGAGGCGAGCGCGGAGGAGCTCTTCGGCTTCTTCAGCTACGTCTCCGTCATGGAGTTCACCTTCTCCGACCAGGCCCTGGAGGAGAACGCGCCCCTGTACTACCAGGGCGCCACGCAGCTCGGCGGCCCGGGCTACCCGGAGGTGCACCTGCTGCCGCTGCTGCGCTATGCCGGCGAGCACGTCCCCACGCGCTTCCCGCCCAGCGGCGTGCGCAAGGTGTACGAGCCGTGGACCCTGGGGCTGGTGGAGGCGTGGACGCGCTTCGAGGCGAAGCGGGTGCTGCTCGTCTACGGTGACCTGAGCCCCTGGACCGCGAGCGCCTTCAGCACCACGCCGGGCAACGACGCCTACCGCGTCATCGCCGACGACAGCATCGGCTTCTATGGGACGCTGAGCGCGCTGCCGGAGCTCCAGCGCGGCTTCCTGCTCGGGCGGCTGTCGGAGTGGGCGGATGCGCCGGTGCAGCTGCCCACCGGGGTGGACGCCCTCAAGTCGCGCAAGGCCACCGACGCGCGCATGAAGGCCTATCGCGCCAGGTAGCGCGAGCGGGCGAGCGCGGATTGCGCGGGGCCGGGCTTCGTCAGGCCGGCCCCGAGTCGATGACCTTCTTCGCGATGCCGAAGGAGAAGCCCGCCCGGGCCAGCGCGGCGAGGTCCCGCTTCCGGTTCTCCTCCCGGGTGCCGGGCTGCGTGCGGAAGGGGCCCAGCCGCTTCTTCCTCGCCCAGATGCGCGCGGCCTCCTCCTCGGAGACTTCGTGGGTGGCGTCCGCGACCTTCCGCGCGACGACCTCCGCTGGGACGCCCTTCAAGCGCAGCTTCTGGGCAATCACCCGCGTGCTCCGGCCCGAGGCGCGCAGTGACTGCGCCTTCATCTGGGCGTAGGCCTCGTCGTTGAGCAGGCCGTTGCGCACCAGCTTCGCGAGCAGCGCCTCCACCCAGGCCAGCGCCTCGCCGCGCTCGCCGCCGTGGAACTTGAGCGAGCGGTCCACCCGGCGCAGCAGGACACGCTGCAGCTGGCTCTTCGTGGCCGCGTACCGCTTCAGGTAGTGCAGCGCCGCGTTCTCCAGGTAGGTGGGGGACACCTTCCGGGGCCGCTTCGGCGCGCGCTCCTTCTTCCTGTCCTGTCCTCCCCGCGCCTCGTCCATGACGGGGCGGGTCTACCACCCGGGTCCGACGCCCGGAAGGAGCGGCGAGGGTGGGCCGCTCGCTGCTCAGCCCAGCGACTTCAGGGCCTCCGGCACCTGCCAGTCCGGCTTGAGGCGGGAGATGACCTTGGCCAGGTTCTCCTTGTCCTGCGCCTTCTCCAGCGCGGCCTCGGGGGTAATCACGTCGTCCTTCACCAGCCGCTCCAGGTGCATGTCCAGCGTCTGCATGCCCTGTCCCTGGCCCGCCTGCATCTTCGAGGCAATCTGGAACACCTTGCCCTCGCGAATCATGGAGGCGATGGCGGGCCCGCCCACCAGGATTTCCAGCGCGGCCACGCGGCCCTTGCCGTCCGCCGTCTTGATGAGCTGCTGGGCGACGATGCCGGCCAGGCTCTCCGCCAGCATGCCGCGCACCTGCTGCTGCTCGTCGGCGGGGAAGGCGTTGATGATGCGGTCGATGGTGGCCGGCGCGCTGTTGGTGTGCACCGTGGCGAAGACCAGCACGCCGAAGCTCGCGAGTTGGAGCGCCAGCTTCATCGTCTCGTTGGTGCGCAGCTCGCCGATGAGGATGACGTTCGGGTCCTCGCGCCCCGCCGAGCGGATGGCCGTGGCGAAGCTGGAGGCATGCGGGCCCACCTCCCGGTGCGTCACCTGCGCCTTCATGGACTCGTGCACGAACTCCACCGGGTCCTCGATGGTGAGCACGTGCGCGGGCCGCGTCTTGTTGATGGAGTTGATCATCGCGGCCAGCGTGGTGGACTTGCCGCTGCCCGTGGGGCCGGTGACGAGCACCAGCCCGCTGCGGCGCTCCGACAGCTTGCGCACCACGTCCGGCGTCCGCAGGTCCTCCAGCGACAGCACCTTGCTGGGGATGGTGCGGAAGACGGCCGCCAGCCCCGTCATCTTGTTGAAGTAGTTGGCGCGGAAGCGGGCCTTCGTGCCGTAGCTGTAGGCGAAGTCCAGGTCCAGCTCCTCGACAATCTGCCGCTGCTGCTCCAGCGTGCAGATTTCGAAGAGCAACGCCTGCATCTCCGGCGCGGTGAGCGGCTGCTCGCGCAGGGGCACCAGCTCGCCGCGGATGCGCCCCAGCGGTGGGTAGCCGATGCCCAGGTGCAGGTCGCTGCCCTTCTGCTCCAGCAGCGCGTCGAACAGGACGGACAGGCGAGGGGACGTCATCTCAGGAGCCCTTCCTTCCCATCAGCGAGCCCATCTTGCTGAGCAGCCGCGCGCTCTCCTGCGGCGTCTCGGGCGCGGCCACGGTGGCGCCGGGCCGCCTGCCCGTCACCACGGCCTCCAGCTCGTCGGGGTTGTCCGCGAAGCCCTTGGCGACCTCCAGCTTCACCTTGCCCGAGCGCACCAGGTCCGCCAGCGAGTCCTCGAAGCGGACGATGCCCAGGCTCTTGCCGCGCTGCTGGAGCGAGGGAATCTGGTACGTCTTGTTGTCGCGGATGAGGTTGCCCAGGGACACCGAGCCCGGCAGCACCTCCGCCGCGGCCACCAGCCCCTTGCCATCCGCCCCCGGCAGCAGCCGCTGGCTGACGATGAGGCGCAGGCCGGTGGACAGCGACAGGCGCACCTGCTGCTGGTCGCCCGGCGGGAAGAGGTCGATGAGCCGGTCGATGGTCTTCGCCGCGCTGGGCGTGTTCATGGTGCTGATGAGCAGGTGCCCCGTCTCGGCGGCGGACAGCGCCATGCGCACCGTCTCCGTGTCGCGCAGCTCGCCCACCACGATGACGTCCGGGTCCTCGCGCAGGCTGCCCTTGAGCGCGCTGGCGAACGTCTTGGTGTGGGTACCCACCTCGCGCTGGCTGATGAGCGCGCGCTTGCGCGGGTGGACGAACTCCACCGGGTCCTCCACGGTGAGCACGTGGTGGGACGTCTCGCGGTTGATGAGGTCCACGATGGCCGCCAGCGTGCTCGTCTTGCCGTGGCCGGAGGGGCCGGTGATGACGATGAGGCCCTGGTGATGGTGCGTGGCCTTGGCGATGTCCGAGGGCAGGCCCAGCGACTCCAGCGTGGGGATTTCCCGCGCAATCAGCCGGAAGGTGCCCTTGAGGCCGGTGCGCTGGCGGCCCACGTTGACCCGGAAGCGCCCCATCTCCGGCGTCTCCAGGGAGAAGTCACAGCTCCCCTCGCGCTCCAGCAACGGCCGCAGCCGCTCCGGAACCACCGGCAGCAGCAGCTTCTCCACCGTCGCCGCGTCCAGCACCGGCCCCTGCGCCACCAGGTCTCCCGCGAAGCGGAAGAGGGGCGGGCGCTCGGCGATGATGTGGACGTCGCTGGCCATGCCCCGGCGGCCTTCCTCGAGCAGCAGGGCCAACTCCCGCCACGCCCCCGTGAAGGTCCGCGGCGGCGCGGCCACCGGCCGGACCGGCGCGGGCTCGGGGGCGCGGACG
>JAFAAN010000143.1 GCA_023426545.1 Pseudomonadota bacterium | reverse complement strand
GTCGGGGTTCGAGATGTTGTTGTCACGGGCCAGCTTCTCCACCGTGGTGCCGAAACGGGCCGCCAGGCCGGAGAGGGTATCGTTGGGACGGATGCGGTAGTTGGACATGGAAGCTCCTACACCCATTCTCGGGACTTCCCCGGCGGAGTTGCTTCTCCCTTCCCAGATTCTGGGAGAGTTTGTGGAGAAGCGTCGAGTCGTCCCCGGATTTCCACCCGTTCGGCCGCTCGCGGACCTGCGGCATACTTCCGCCCTGTGAATGCATCCGACCCGAAGTCCCCGGCCCCGTCCTCTTTGGAGGCGGCCCTTGCCGCGTGGCGGGAAGCGGTGGGCGAGGCGCACGTCATCGTGGAGCCCGAGGCGCTCGCCGCCGCGGAGACGGCCACCTTTGCCACCACCCAGCGCATCCCCGCCATCGTGCGGCCCGCCGACACCGTCCAGGTGCAGGCTTGCCTGCGCATCGCCACCGCGCACCGCGTACCCGTGTACCCGGTGAGCGCCGGGCGCAACTGGGGCTACGGTTCGCGTGTGCCCCCCGGAGACGGCAGCGTGCTGCTGGACCTGGGGCGCATGAACCGCATCGTCGCCCACGACGAACAGCTCGCGTACCTCACGGTGGAGCCGGGCGTGACGTTCCGCCAGGCCTACGAGTACCTGCGTGACAAGGGCTCCTCCACGTTCATCACCACCATTGGAGGCTCCCCGGACGCCAGCATGGTGGGCAACGCCCTGGAGCGCGGCGACGGCGCCGGCCTCAATGCGGACATCTTCCAGCACCTGTGCGCGCTGGAGGTCGTGCTGCCCACCGGAGAGCGGCTGGAGACGGGCCACGCCCGCTTCCCCCACGCCCGCTCCGCCCCCGTCTTCCGCTGGGGCCTGGGCCCGGTGCTGGACGGCCTGTTCAGCCAGTCCTCACTGGGGGTGGTGACGCGGATGACGTTCTGGCTGGCGCGCAAGCAGCCCTGGCTGCGCGACTTCTTCTGCGCCGTGAATGACGACGCCCAGCTCTGGCAGATGGTGGACCGGCTCCAGGCGCTCGCCCTGGACGGCACGCTCCGGGGCAGCTTCTTCTTCTGGAACGACATCAAGGCCTACAGCATCACCCAGCAGTTCCCCTATGCCGCGGTGGGCCGCGCGCCCCTGCCTGCCTGGGCCCGCGAGAAGTTCCAGGAAGGCTTCGGCCGCTGGTCCATCAGCGGCACCCTCACTGCCCCCGACGCGGAGATTGGCGCCCTCCTGGAGAAGCGCCTGGAGCGCGCCCTGGAAGGCGCCTTCCGCCCTCTGTCCTTCGGTCCCGTGGCCCCTTATGGCGAGGGCTCCCTCCAGGGCGTCCCCACCGACACCAACCTGGCCATGGCCTACTGGCGCAAGCGCACTCCCAAGCCGGAGACTCCTGACCCGGATCGAGACCGCTGCGGCTTCATCTGGTGCTCGGTGGCCGTCCCCTTCACCGGCGCCGAGGCTCAGCGCGCCACGGCCATCGCCGAGAGCGTCCCCCGCCTCTTCGGCTTCGAGCCCAACCTGGCCCTCCTCGCCTCCACCCCGCGGTGCCTCTACCTCGTCACTGCCCTCGCCTATGACCGAGACGCCCGGGGCGAGGATGCCCGCGCGCAGGCCTGCTACCGCGCCCTCACTCGCGAGTTGGAGCAGGCCGGGTACTACCTGACCCGAGCCGGACTCCAAGCGCAGGAAGCCATACCACTCGTATGGGACGACTCCGGGCCGGTGCGCCAACGGCTGAAGGCGGCGTTCGACCCCGAGGGGGTCCTGGCTCCCGGGAGAGTCGAGCCCTGAGGGGGGAGCTGGATCAGAAGAAAAAGGAAGGGAGGAAACTTTCTCAGAAGGCTCCCGATAAATTCTCAAGTCTCAAGCCTTCCCACCGCGCCTCGCGCCCTTCAGAGCCTCCCCATGACGATCGAGATCAACCGCTACCGCCCTGTGTTCCGGAACCCCTCCTCCACGCCTCCGGCCAACGGCTCCAACGTGCGGCGCGAGGCGCAGACCCAGACGCATAACCGGGCCCAGGGCGAGGCGACCATCGACCTGAACCGCGGCGCGCAGGGCAACCGCGTCACCACCAGCAACAAGGCGAACGAGTCCACCACCACGGACATCCAGAAGCAGCTCGAGACCAGCCGCTTCGAGCAGCCCATCGCCTCGGGCGAGTGGAACAAGAACTGGACCGCCGCCTCGGGCGAGCACACCTTTGGTGACCCGAACGGCAAGTTCCACACCACGGTGGAGGGTGAGGCGCTGACGGCGGGCGTGGCCGCGCAGGGCAACGTCTCCGTCGACCCGCTGAAGGGGAAGATCGGCGCCGAGGGCTCCGTCGACGCGAAGGCGGACCTGGTGCGCGGCTCCGTGGAGGGCCACGCGGACAGCGCCCTGGGCCGCTCCGAGTGGGGCGCCGAGGGCAACGTGGGCGCCGAGGCGAGCGCCACGGGCCAGGTGGTGCTGGACCCGCTGCACGGCCAGGCCGCGGCCTCCGTGAAGGGCGAGGCCTTCGCCGGCGCCCGCGCCAGCGCTGAGGTGAGCCAGGACATCGGGCCCGCGACGGTGACGGCGGGCGCGGAGGCCTTCGCTGGCGTCGGCGTGGAGTTCGAGGCCAATGTCGGCCTGAAGGACGGCAAGCTGTCCGCCAACTTCGACGTGGGTGCGGCGCTGGGGATTGGCGCCAGCGTCGAGTTCGGCTTCTCCGTGGACGTGGGCAAGGTCGGCGACGCGGCGAAGAACGTTGCTGAGGGCGTGGGGAACGCGGCGAAGAACGTCGGCGAGGGCATCAAGAACGTCGGCGAGGGCATCAAGGACGCGCTGAGCAAGTGGTAGTCCGTCACACCCACCACTGAAGCCCTTCCCTGGGCCTCGTCCATCCGGGCGAGGCCTTTCTTTTTCTCTGTTGCTCGACAGGTCCCGTCCCCTGGGGGACACTTTTCCTCATGAACTCTCTGGAAACCCTCCTCGCGCAGGGGCAGCTCGCCCAGGCCCAGGCGGAGGCCGAGAAGCTCCTCGCGAAGAACCCGAACCACCGCGACGCGCTGGTGGTGATGGCCAAGCTGGCCCTGGTTGAGAACAAGCTGCCCCAGGCCGAAGGGCTGCTCGCCAAGGCGGAGGCGCAGGGCGCCACGGCGGAGACCGGGCTCGTGCGCGCCAACATCGCCGCCCAGAAGGGCCAACTGGACGCCGCCCTCAAGGCCTATCAGGGCGTGCTGGCCGTGGAGCCGAATCGCGCGGAGGCGCACTTCGGCAAGGGCATGATGCTCATCAAGCAGGACAAGGCGCCCCAGGCCCTGGAGGCCTTGTCCCAGGCGGCGAAGCTCGCGCCCCAGAACCCCGTGTTCCGCTACCGCATGGGCCAGGTGCAACTGGAGGCGGGCAAGACGGAAGCGGGCCTGGCGACGCTGCGGGAGGTCATCGCCGCGGCGCCGCGTTTCGTGCCCGCATTCCTGAGCCTGTCCCACGCGCTGTCCGCCCAGGAGAAGCTGGTCGAGGCGCGCAAGGTGCTGGAGCAGGGGCTCAAGGCGGTGCCCAACCAGCCGCGCCTGCTGGCCTCCATGACGGTGCTGTCCATGGCGTTGCGCGACCTGCGCACGTCCTACCAGGCGGCGTCCACGCTCGCGGCCCAGCGCCCCAAGGACGCGGACGCCCAGGCCAACCTGGCGCAGCTGATGCTGGCACGGGGGCAGCTCGAGCAGGCCCGGCACCTCTGCCAGACCATGGCGTCACTGGGTGTGGCCAGCGAGTCACTGAAGATGGCGGAGGCCACCTGCTTCGAGTGTCAGGAGCCGCCCGCCTACGACAAGGCCATCGCCGCATACGAGCAGGGCATGAGCCTGGCGCCGGACGGCTGGCGCGCGGCGAACAACCTGGGCCAGCTGCTGCTGCGCATCCCCGCGGAGCCGGCCGACGCGAACCTGCCGCGCGCGGTGACGGTGCTGGAGGAGGCCGTGCGACGCGCCCCGGAGCGGCCAGAGCCGCTGCTCAACCTCGCGCTCGCGCAGACACGGCTGGGCCAGGAGCAGAAGGCGAAGGAGCTGGTGGCCAAGGTGCTGGCCATGCCCCTGGCGGAGGACACCTCACTGCACGAGGAAGCCACACGCTTGTCGCAGGTGCTGTCCAAGGAGTAGGCCGCAGACGCCTGGGGGCTGGCGCCCGCGCGGCCCCCGGGCAATGGACACCTCTAGAGCCTCCTGCCAGGCGCGCTCGATCAGTCAAGGAGCGATGGGGCGGGCACGAGCGCGTCGAAGGGCTCGCCGTGGCCGAGCTGTCCGTGCTGGTTGTTGCCCCAGGCCCACACATCCCCGTCGAGCGTGACGGCGAGCATGGGGGTTTCTCCCACCGCGATGGAGCGCGCTCCCTAGAGTGCCAGGCGGCTCGATGTCTCGGGTTTCGTCCCTGGTTCCATGGGCTCGCAACCCACGGAGGACAGCAGCACCAGCGAGACTCGCAGGAAACAGCGCCTCCACCGTCGAATCGCATGGGACATGAGTCACCTCCGCTCGCGAGTCTCGTCTTGCGGACGTGACCTGACCGTGACGCCGCGGGAGCCGCGCGCCTGTCGTCATGTGAAGACGCGGAGCGTGGCGCGATGCCTGTTCGCTTCAGAGCAACGGGGTGAAGGAGAATTCGCAGCGCTGGCGCCGGTCTCTTTCGAACGCTGCCGACAGGCTGGCTTTCGATTTCATGCAACGGTGTCGCGCGGCCTGTCTCTTCCAGTCAGCAGGGGGGCATGGGTGCTCTCTGAAGACTCCTGGAAGGACGACATGAAGACGGCGACACGGTACCTGGTGCTTCTATCCATGCTGGTGGTGGGCTGTGGCGACTCAAGCGACGGGGAGGGAGACGAAGGCGGCTCGGACTCCGCGCTCAAGTGTGACAGCGTGGGTTGGTGCACCACGTGGGATGCGGACGGCGGGGAGGTAACGGATGCTCCCCCGCTGACGGGCGGGAAGCTGACTGACGGCCTCTATCGCAGGGAGCGCGGTTCCAGCTATCCGTTTGCCCTTCTCATCAAGGGGAAATCCATCCTCGCGATTGATTCGGACTGGAGGAACGATCTAGGGACTTGGAAGGTGGAGAACGACCGTCTGGTCATGACCCTGACGAGCCGTTGCTCCAACATCGAGAATGAAACCCCGAACGAATCCTGGACCTGGATCCACGCCTTCGCGGTCAAGAACGGCGTCCTCTACACGAAGGATATGACCTGGGAAAGGCCCGTCGTTGCCTGGCGCAAGGTCGAGTCGCTGTGTGAGGAGTCCGCCTCGTTCAAGTGCATGGTGAGCGGCTGCTCCTGCGAGTTCACGAGGGACACGCCCACCCTGGGGAAGAAAAGCTGCCTCTGAGCGGGTGGTGCAGGTGATGCGCTTCCCGTCGCGAACCTGAGGACGGCGCCTCATGTCCTGGGGCATGAGGCGTTCTTTCTTCGCGATGGGCTTCTGTCGGCCGATATGCGAACAGCCGCTGCGCGCTCCGGCAGGGCATGACGACAATCCCTCGCTTGAGCGGCGGTGTGGTGAGCGTCGCGCCCTATACGGCAAAGCACGGGTTCTATGCCAACGCCATCCCGGACGTACTGGTCGCGCCGCTGGAGGAGGGGCGCCCAGTGCCCATGCTCTATGGCAACCCGTTTCCGCGCGATTGGCCGTTCGTGGTTGGCTTCTCGAGCTACAGCACCGTCTCGTACTCGCTCAACGGGACGCAGCCCTGGGGCGCGACAGGCATCCTGGGGAGCACCGCGCGGGAGCTGACGGTGCCTCCAGGCGTCCTCGTGTCAGGCGCGACATACGTGGCGCGCATCCGCTCGCTGCGCGAGGGGAACGTGGACCTGGGCAAGTACCTGTTCCGCCAGGGCTTCCCCAACGCCTACGCCTTCACGGGCATCCTGCGCGCGCCCTGAAGAGCCCTCCAGAGGGGGACGTGTGGCGTATCACGAGCCCGGGTGAAGCGCACACTCGCCTTGATGCGCGGTTCGCCGTGGCCTTGACGCACCCCTGACGCGGCGACCGAGTCTTGGGCAGGCACAGCGGTCTGCTGGAGCAGGGATGAATTCGATATCAATGCATACCCGTCTCCGCCATGGCGGGAAAAGACACCTCCCGTCCCGAGAGCTTGCTTTCGAGGAGGAAGGCGCTGTTGATGAGTCCAATATGTGAGAATGCCTGCGGGAAGTTTCCGAGCTGGCGCTGCAATCCGGGATGGTACTCCTCCGCCAGAAGGCCGTAGGGGTTCCTGATGGAGACGAGGCGGTCGAGGAGTGCCTTTGCATCGTCGAGGCGACCGACCATCGTGTAATTGTCGACGAGCCAGAAGCTGCAGATGAGGAAGGTGGCCTCATGGCCGGAAAGCCCGTCCACGCCGGTTTCGGTCGAATACCTCAACAGCAGCCGGTCCCAGGTGAGGCCCTGCTCGATGGCCGCGACAGTGGAGACCATGCGAGGGTCTGTCGCGGGCAGGAAGCCCATGTGCGGAATCAGGAGCACACTCGAATCGAGGGCTTCGGAGCCGTAGAACTGTGTGAAGGCGCCGACGCGCTGGTTGAATCCACGCGCCAGGATTTCGGCGCGAATCTCTTCACGCAGGGCGCGCCAGCGGTAAAGCCGCTTCTTCAGCCCCTCGGGTGCGCTCGCGTAGAAGTTTTCGAGGAACCGGACGCCACGGTCCACTGCGACCCAGGCCATCAGCTTCGAATGTGTGAAGTGGTGGCTGCTCTTGGAACGGATTTCCCAGATACCCTCATCCGTCCGTTGCCAGTTCTTCTCGACAAAGTCCACGATGCCTCTCATCACCTCCCAGGGAATCGGGACACCCTCCACGACACCGTGCTCGCGTGCCTCGTACATGGTGTTGAGCACCTCGCCGTAGATGTCCAACTGGAACTGGTCATAGGCACCGTTGCCGATGCGAACCGGCCGAGAATCTTCGTAGCCCGGGAGCCAGGGGAGGGGAATCTCGGTCAGGCGGTGCTCGCCGGCGACGCCGTACATGATCTGCATCTCCGCCGGTGCGCCGGCGACCGCGCGCAGCAGCCAATCCCGCCAGGCCCGGGCCTCGTCGAAGTAGCCTCCACGCATCAGCGCGTCGAGCGTGAGCGATGCGTCGCGCAGCCAGCAGTAGCGGTAGTCCCAGTTGCGGACTCCGCCGAGTTCCTCTGGGAGCGACGTGGTCGGCGCGGCGACGATGCCGCCGGTCGGCTCATGGGTCAGTGCCTTCAGGGTGATGAGCGAGCGCACGACGGCATCGCGGTACGGCCCCTCATAACGGCATCGGCTCGCCCACTGCCGCCAGTGGTGCTCGGTGCGCGCGAGCTCCCGCTCCGCATCGACGGGGTGGTAGGGCTCGCTCTCGTACGACTGATAGAACGTCAGGGTGAATGGCAGTCGCTGTCCCGCGCGGACGACGAAGTCCGACTCCAGGCGAGCATCATCCCAATCCGGCCTGATGGGGACCGGACTTCTGTATGCGAGCGCGTCTGGCCCCGAGACGAGGGTGGCCCGCTGTTCTCCGCACCGAATCCACGGAATCAGGTGACCATAGGCGAAGCGCACCCTGAGGTCGGCGTGCATGGGGACTTCGCCCTCCAGGCCCTCGACGATGCGGATGATGTCGTGCTCCGCGGCCCCCGGGGGCATGAAGTCGATGACGCGAGCGCGGCCGCTGCCGCACGTCACCTCCGTTTCGAGTATCAGGGTGTCCGGCCGGTAGCGTTGCTGAATGCCCTGTATCTCCGTGGCGGGCCGGAGGGACCAGTAGCCATGCGCATCGTTGCCGAGCAGCTTCGCGAAACAAGCATCGGAGTCGATACGCGGCAGGCATAGCCAGTCGAGCGAGCCGCTGCTTGAGATGAGGGCAACGGTGGTGGAGTCACCGATGAGGCCGTAATGTTCAAGAGGCGCCGTCATGGCCGAACCGTGGTCTCGACCAGCGCGCCGCGCAAGGCTCGTAGGCTGGGAAGCTTCCTTCGCCGGGAAGGAACGGCTGCTTGGTTCAGGGCCTTCGCCTGTGTGAGCTGGCCTTGGGCGACCTCTACCATCGTCACGGAGTGCGGCTGCGCCAGCCCACCATTTCGATGGATTGACCGAGCTGCAGCGGGCGCTGTGCTTGGGGCTCGGCGGCTCCCGCGCTCGGCCCGAGTGGTGCTCGGTCTTCTCGGCTCACCTCGCCAGCCTGACCACCTGCTTGATGCCACCCTGCTTTGTAATGAGCTGGGGCGCCTCTTCGAGGGGGCTCCTATGCGTGATGAGCGCGCGCACGCTCTGCGGAAAGAGGAACATCGCCTGTTCGAGCTCGGCGAGCGCCAGCTCGTATGCGCTTCGGCTCGCATTGACTGTTCCGAGGACGAGCTGATTCTTCAGCACGATGTCGCGCATGAGCGTGTCGGTATCGACCGGGTTGGCAGGGCCGTGCCCGGGAATCCCGGTGAAGATGAAGAGCCCGTTCGAAGCCAGGGCCGCGAAGGCGGCGAACGCAACACTCGAAATGCCAACTGCCTCGTAGATGACGTCGAATGGTTCGAGCTCGCGGAGGGACACGTCCTGCCCACAGAGATACGTTGCGCCGAGGGCCCGGACGAGGGCTGCCCGCTCGCTCTCCGCGGACTCCCGCGAATAGACGAAGGTGTCATAGTGCTTCACCACCATGCTCATGGCCCCCAGGATTCCCACGGGCCCGGCGCCAAGGACGAGCGCCCGCACTCGGGGCTTTTCCCACGGGAGCCGCTGCTGAATGGCTTGAGCCTGCTCTGCGGCCTTGGCCGCCACCGTGAGCGGCTCGGTGAGGACGGCCACATCGGAGAGCTTGCGGGGCACGACGACCAGGTACTTTTCGTCTTCCACGACCCACTCTTGAAGAAAGCCGTGCGCCTCTTTGATGCCCCGCTCGCGGAAGTCCCCCGTGATGCAGAAGTCTTGCCGGTCCGCGCGGCAAGCACTGCACCTTGCGTGGGGGCACGGCCTGCGAACGGTGGGCACCACGAGATCTCCCTGTCGCACCAGGGTGACCTCTGGCCCCGTTTCTGCCACTTCCGCGAGGGCCTCGTGACCGAGGATCAGGTGGTGGGAGCCTGGAGGCGGTGTCCCATATGCAAAGGCACCAATCTCCCGATCCGTCCCGCAGATTCCCACCTCGAGGATTTTCAGCAGCACCTGGGTGCTCGTTACAGGAGAGGGCCCAGGTTGCTCGACAATGCGAACCTCGCGTGTTTCGGGAAACACTGCCACCCCTCGCATTTCACACCTCACGCAGCGACCGTTATCGTCCTACAGGAGAGATAGGCACGCGGTCTCGCCGAGAAGCCAGCGCCCGGCCTGCCGAGCAGTGCATTGCCCACAAGCCTCGTGTGCTGGACGACGTGGGGAGCCTTCGTGCTCAGGCTCGTGAGTGGCTTGAACCACGGGCGTTGGATGCTCACAGAGTGGCTGTGGGCACAGGAAGCATGGGGCGGATGTCGCGATGTCAAGCATTGTCGGGTCCTGTGGAAAGAGCGGAGATGACCTCCTACTGCGGCGGGCGCTTCTTTGACGTGGGGGCTTTGCGTGCGGAGACGGAGACAAGACTTCCCCTCTCGGAGCCCCCTGGCTTGAAAGTGAGCGAACGCACTTCGCTCAGTGAATGAGAACTCGAACGATGACTGCGCAGTGTTTGCGAGGAGGGATGTCATGGAATACACGACGATTCCCGGCGTGCCTGTTTCCGTCAGCCGAGTCGGTTTGGGGACATGGGCGATGGGCGGGACACAGTGGGGTGGCACCGATGACGACGAGTCGGTGCGGACCATCCACGCGGCGCTCGACCTTGGCGTGACGCTGATTGACACTGCGCCGGCCTATGGATTCGGGCACTCGGAGGAGGTCGTCGGCAGGGCACTGGTCGAGCGAGGCGGCCGGGACCGGGCCGTGATCGCAACCAAGGTGGGCCTCCAGCAGCGGGGGGACCAGGTGGTCCGGAACTCGTCCCGTGAACAGCTCTTCAATGAAATCGAAGTCTCGCTAAAGCGGCTCAAGACCGACTACATCGACCTCTACCAGGTTCACTGGCCGGACTTCGCCACTCCCTATGAGGAGACCGCGCAGGCGCTGCTCGACCTCCAGCGCGCTGGGAAGATCCGGGCAATCGGCGTCTCCAATTACTCCATCGAGGCGATGGAGCGGTTCCGGCGCGTGGCGCCGCTCGCCTCTGCTCAGCCCCCGCTCAACCTCTTCGAGCGAGAAGCCTTGGAGGACATCATCCCTTGGTGCCGAGCGCAGGGGGTGGCCACCTTGACCTATGGCGCGTTGTGCCGTGGTCTCTTGTCCGGCACGCTGAACGCGGGGACCACCTTCGTAGGCGATGACCTGCGAAAGACTGACCCGAAGTTCCTGCCGCCGCGGTTCGCGCAGTATCTACAGGCCGTCCAGCGCCTCGAGCAGTTCGCACAGGAGCGTTACGGCAAGAGCGTCCTCGCGCTCGCCGTCCGCTGGGTGCTCGAGCAGCCCGGCGTCTCGGTGGCGCTTTGGGGCGCCCGGCGCACCACCGAGCTCGATGCGCTCCAGGACGTGATGGGCTGGCGGCTCGATGGAGAGGCTCTGACGTACATCGACTCCTTGGTGAACGAGTCCGTGAGCGAGCCTGTGGGCCCAGAGTTCATGGCGCCCCCTGTGCGACGTCCGGAGGAGTCGGTAGGGGCAGATGCTGGCTAGCGCCGGTGTCGAACTCCGGGTGAATGCCCCCAACTCGTGCGCTGTGGGATGGCATCCTGTGGATTCTGCGAAGAGGTCATCCTGGGTTCACCCCTCGCTTCAGCCGCGGGGCGGCTGCTCGCGCAGCCCATCCATGAAGCGCTGCGCCTCCGTCAGCAGCGCTGGGGCCAGCGCGGGCGCGGCCGCGAGCACGTCGCCGCGCAGCACGTCGAAGGGCTCGCCGGAGATGTGGCGGACGACGCCTCCCGCCTCCTCCACCAGCAGCGCGCCCGCGGCGATATCCCAGGGCTTGAGGCCGAACTCGAAGAAGCCGTCGAAGCGGCCCGCCGCCACGTAGGCCAGGTCCATGGCGGCGCTGCCCGTGCGGCGCATGCCCTGCGCGTGGAGGATGAGGCGGGTGAAGAGGCCCACCGGGCCCTCGGGGCGCTCGCGCACGTCGTAGGGGAAGCCCGTGCACAGGAGTGCCCGGTTCAGGGTGGACACGGTGCTGGCGCGCAGCGGGCGCCCGTTGAGCGTGGCGCCCTGGCCTCGCGCGGCGGAGAACAGCTCGTCCAGCATCGGGTCATACACGGCGCCGGCCAGCACGCCACCGGGGCCCTCCACCGCCACGCTGACGCAGAAGTGCGGCACGCGGTGCGAGTAGTTGGTGGTGCCGTCCAGCGGGTCCACCAGCCAGCGCAGGCTGTCCGAGCCCTGGATGGCGCCGCTCTCCTCCGCGAGGATGGCGTGGTCCGGGTGTCGCTTGCGGAGGAAGGCCAGCAGCGCCTCCTCCGAGGCCTTGTCCGCGTCAGTCACCAGGTCGATGCCGCCCTTGAACTCGATGGTGCGCTCGCCCAGGAACCGGTCCGCGAGGATGCGGCCGGCGAGCCGGGCGCCCTCCTCGGCGGTGCGGCGCAACTGGTCGGGTGAATCCTGGGACATGACGCGCTCCTCTTCAGGGAGTGGGCTCGGCAAGCAACGCCTCGAGCTCCGTCTGGTATCTCGCGAGGAACTCCTCCGCGAAGCCCTCGTGGACGTGGCGCACCACGCCTTTGCGGTCGATGAAATACGTCGTGGGCATCCCCCGGACCTTGAGGGTGCGCTCGGCCACCTGGGCGTTCTCGTCCAGGAGGATGGGCAGCGTCACCTTCGTCTCCTCCAGGAAGGTAGGGATGGCGCGCGGGTCCTCGTCGATGTTGAGCGCGTACACCTTCAACCCCTGGGCCGCGTACTCGGTCGCTAGGTCCTGGTAGTAGGGAAGCGCGTCCCGGCACGGCTCGCACCAGGTGGCCCACACGTCGAGCACCACCACGCTCCCCCGGTCCGAGGCGATGTCGTAGGGCTCTCCGCCGGGGTACTTCTTCACCTGGAACGCCAGCGGCTGCGACGCCTTGGCCATGCCCCGCGCCCCCGCGCCCCTTGCGTCGAGTGGCGGCATGGCGGGGGTGCCCACACAGCCTGAGAGCGCGAGCGCTCCGGCGAGGACGGTGAGTGACAGGCGCGGCATGTCAGGCCCCCTTCTGCGACCGGGCAGTGAGGGCCGCGAGCAGCTTGTCGATGAAGCCGCCAAAGGCTCCGTTGCTCATCACCAGCAGCACGTCGCCGGGGCGGGCTTCGCGGGCAACCCGCTCCACCATGGCCTGCACGTCCGTGGCGCCCTCGGCGGGGATGCCCTGGGCCTGGAGGTCCGCGACGAGCTTGCGCACGTCCAGCTCCTCGCCCACGGGGACCTTGTCGTGACGCTCGGGCACCTTGAGGCTGGCGCGGGCCGCGCCGGTGAAGGCGTGGGCGTAGTCCTCCTGGTGGATGTTGCGGCGGCTGGTGTTGGAGCGCGGCTCGAAAATCGCCCACAGCCGCCGCTCCGGGTAGCGGTGATGGATGGCGGCGATGGTCTCCCGCACCGCCGTCGGGTGGTGCGCGAAGTCGTCAATCACCATGACGCCGTCCGGCTCGCCGCGAAGCTCCTGCCGGCGCTTGACGCCGCTGAAGGTGGACAGGCCCCGGGCGACTTCGTCGAAGGACAGCCCCAGGCCACGCGCCGCGGCGATGACGGACAGCGCGTTCTCCACGTTGTGCGCGCCGCCCATGGGGAGCTGCACCGTTCCCAACGCCTCTCCGTGGGCCACCACCTCGAAGCGCGCGCCCTCGGGGCCGAAGGCCAGGTTTCGCGGGGTGTAGTCCGCGTCCGCGCCCTCCTGCGCCACGTACGTCACCACCTTCCCCTTGCAGCCCTCGCGCGCGAGCTTCACCGCGTTGGGGTAGGCGGCGCAGACGACGAGCTGACCGTCCTGGGGGATGAGGCGGACGAACTTCTCGAAGGTGGCCTCGTAGTGCGGCAGGTCCTTGAAGATGTCCGCGTGGTCGAACTCCACGCTGGTGAGGATGGCGGTGCGCGGCCGGTAGTGGAGGAACTTGGAGCCCTTGTCCCAGTACGCGGTGTCGTACTCGTCGCCCTCGACGACGAAGTGCGGACCCTTCCCCACGCGGTAGTTGCCTGCGTAGTTCTGCGTGACGCCACCCACGAGGAAGGACGGGTCCCGGTCCGCCGCCACCAGCACGTGCGCCATGAGCGAGGACGTCGTCGTCTTCCCGTGTGTGCCGGCCACGACGATGGAGTGCGAGCGGTCCAGGAAGAGCGAGCCCAGTGCGGCGGGGAAGCTCATTTGCTTGAGCCCGCGCTCACGCACAGCGGTGGCCTCGGGATTCACGCGGCGGATGACGTTGCCGATGATGACGAGGTCCGGCTGCGCCGCGTCCAGGTTCTCCGGACGATACGGCGTGGAAGTCGGGATGCCCCACGTCCGGAGCATGTCGCTCATGGGTGGGTAGACATTCTCGTCGCTGCCGGTGACGTCGTAGCCCGCTGCCTTGAGCATGCCGGCGAAGGAGCCCATGCCGGTGCCCGCCACGCCCACCAGGTGGATGCGGCGCACGCTGCCGGGTTCGAGGGTGTCGAGGACGTTTCCGTTGTCGTCAGCCATGGTGTCCCTGCTTGAGGTCGGTAAGCCCGAGCGCCTCCACGACGAAGTCATGGAAGAGGGGGCGGAAATCCCGGATGCGCGTTTCCTGGCGGCCGTTGGCCACGCGGTTCGTCACGAGCGCCACCACCAGCGAGCGGCGCAGGTCCACCCAGAGGCTGGTGCCAGTGAAGCCCAGGTGCCCCACCGCACCCGGCGGGGTGTCGCCGATGTAGTGCCCTGCGCTGGACACACCCTCGGAGGGCGAGTCGAAGCCCATGGAGCGGGTGCTGTCCTGCACCAACGGGTCGGTGGCGAGCGCGCGGTGCCACAGCGGCCCCGGCGCAATCGCGGCCCCGCCGGCGCACCCGTCCAGCACGGCCTGCCCGAAGCGGGCCACGTCCACGGCGGTGCCGAAGAGGCCCGCGTGCCCCGCGACGCCGTCCATCACCCAGGCGTTGTCGTCATCCACCTCGCCCGGGCGCGTGGGCTGGGTGGGCACGTCCTTCCACATCCCCTCCTGGCCGGGGGCGGGCTCGCGCGGACGTGAGGCGCCGGTGGGCGCGGGCGCGGCGTCCACGGGGAAGTCGGTGAGGCGGTGGAAGCGGGCGCTGAGCCCCAGGGGGTCTGCGATGTGGCGGGAGAACAGCGTGTCCAGCGGAGCCCCCGCGGCCCGAGCCAGGATTTCGCCCAGGAGGATGAAGCCCACGTCGCTGTAGGCGGCGAGCGTCCTGGGCTCGGCGGCGAGCGGCGTGGCGGCGGCGGATTGGATGACCTCTTCCCGGACGCGGGCGCGGAGGGCGGAGGGACAGTCCGCGTCCAGCAGCTCCGGGTGCGCGGTGAGTGCCTGGGCGAAGAAGGGGACGAAGGGAGGTAGGCCAGAGCGGTGGTAGAGCAGGTCCGCCACGGTGACGCCGGCCTCGCCCACGGGGGTGCCCGGGAAGTAACGGGAGACGAGGGTCTCCGGGCCCACCTTTCCCTCCGTCCAGAGGCGGAGGAAGAGCGGGGTGGTGCTCAGGACCTTGGTGAGGGAGGCCAGGTCGAAGCGCGTGTCGCCGGAGACGTTGCCCGCCACGCCGCCGAACACCTGGACGCCTCGGTGCAGGACGACGGCCTGGGCCGCGGGGAAGACGCCGATGCCACAGGCGTCATCGAGGACCTTTTGCAGAATCGCGATGGGGTGGGGACCGCCACTCATGCCCGTACGGCTCCTTCGAGGAAGGTGAGGCGCGCGGCGTCTGCGTCCAGGCGCACCTGGGTGCCGAGCGCCACGGGGTAGTTGAGCGCGCCGTGGCCAATGGGGAAGCCCGCGGCGCAGGGGAGGCCCGCCTCCTTCGCGAGCTCGCGGAGCACGTCCGCGCAGGCGTAGTCTGCTCCCTTCTCCTCGCAGCCCGTGAAGTCCCCCAGGACGATGCCGCGCACGCGCGAGAAGACGCCCGCCAGCCGCAGGTGGGTCCACATGCGGTCGATGCGGTAGGGGCGCTCGGTGACGTCCTCCAGGAGGAGCACCGCGCCGTCGAGCGGCGGCATGTAGGAGGTGCCAATGAGGCGCGAGAGCACGGACAGGTTGCCCCCCACGAGGGGCCCTTCGGCCATGCCGGGCACGAAGGTGGCCGAGCCCGTCAGCGGAGGCGGCGCCTCGGGCGACTCGAGGAGGCGGAACAGGTACTCGCGCACCTCGGGAGGCTGCCGGCCGAGCTGCGTGAGGACAGGCCCGTGGAAGGAGACACGCCCCAGCGCCTGAAGCGCTCCGTGCACGGAGGTGAGGTCGGAGAAGCCGATGAAGGCCGCGTGCGAGGCGTCCGCGAAGGGCAGGTCCGGCAGGAGCCGGGCGCTGCCGTAGCCGCCGCGGGCGCTGAAGATGGCACGAGCGTCCCGGTCCATCAGGGCGCGCGACAGCTCCCCCCCCCGGCGCGCATCGTCGCCCGCGAGATAGCGGTGGGCGGCGAAGATGTCGGGGGTGTGGATGGGGCGGTAGCGCTCGGCGATGACGGCCAGACCGGCCTCGAAGCTGGGCCGGTCGAAGGGGCCGGAGGGGGCGACGATATGCACGGCGTCGCGGAGACGGAGCGGGAGGGGCTTGAGCCAGCGCACGCTGCGCTTCATAGCACCCGGGGGCCGAGGGGCACGGTGATTCGCGGCCCGGCTGGGCGAAGCGTTGAGTTCTCCCGCTCGCCAGGCGACGGACACTGCGACCGCCTGCCACCTCCTCCGCCTATCCCGCTGACCGCTCCAGGACGGCCGCGAAGAAGGCGTCCGTGCCATGCCGGTGGGGGGTGACGAAGAGGAACCCGTCACGGAGACACGCCTCGGGGAGCCACCCGGCCCCCGGGCGCACGAGGCGGAAGTCCGGGCGCGCGTCCAGGAACTCGGCGACGACGTCCTCATTCTCCGCGCGGTTGACGGTGCAGGTGGCGTAAACGAGCCGCCCGCCGGGGCGCAGGAGGCGGGCTCCTCGCTGGAGGATGTCCTGCTGGAGCGCTGGAAACGTGCCGAGTACCTCCGGCTGGATGCGGAAGCGCTGGTCGGGGCCCCGGCGCAGGGCGCCCAGCTCCGAGCACGGAGCGTCTACGAGGACCCGGTCCGCGTCCAGGCGTTCGGGAAGCTCGCGGAGGACCTGGACTCGGGTGAGACCCGCACGGGCAGTGCGCTGGAGGAGCCGGTCGAGCCGCTCGGGGTCCGGGTCATGGGCCAGGAGGCGCCCCGAGTCCTTCATGGCCGCGCCGAGCTGGAGCGTCTTGCCCCCCGCGCCGGCACAGAGGTCCAGCACGGTCTCCCCAGGCTCGGCCCCCACGAGGAGCCCCAGGAGCTGGCTGCCCTCGTCCTGGACCTCGAGGAGCCCCTCCTGGAGGGCTCGGAGGCCATAGAGGTTGGGCCGGGGCCCCTCGACATGGAGCGCCAGCGGGCTCCAGGGGCCGGGGCGCGTCTCGACGCCCTCGGAGCGCAGCCGTTCGGCGAGGGAGTCCCGGGAGACGCGCAGGGCGTTGGTTCGAAGCGTGATGGGGCCCGGGACGTTGAGGTGGGCACAGAAGTCGTCGGCCTCGGGGCCGAGCTCCCGGCTGAAGTGCTCGGCGAGCCAGTCCGGCAGGGAGGCCCGGAGCGCGAGTGTGGGGGGCGGTGCCATGGCCAGGGAGGGGGGCGCCTCCCCGCCGAGACCGGCCAGGGCGGCGGCCGTCTCGGCTGGGACGCCAGCGAGGCCGTGCAGCAGGGCATGGAGCAGGAACGGTGGAGCTGCATCCTCTCGACCGAGGAGGAAGCCGAGGCGGCGCCGCCAGAGCCCGACGTTGAAGACGGCCTCCTTGAGGGCCTGGCGCTGCTCGCGAGTCAGGGTGCGGTGGTCACGCAGCACCCGGTCGAGCACGCGCTCGGCGGCAGCGCCGGCGAGGACCTGGGCGATGGCATCGGACGTCACGGGGCCCAATCCGGCGAGCGCGGACCAGGGCTGGAGGTGAAGTCGGGAGAGCGGATCAAAAGGGACTGTTGACAGAGCGGGCACCATTCTCTAGAAAGCGCTCCATCACGGCAACGCGGTTCCGCCGCGACGACATATTCCCCGATAGCTCAGCCGGTAGAGCGGGTGACTGTTAATCACTAGGTCCGTGGTTCGAGTCCACGTCGGGGAGCTGACTGAAAGGCCCTGCCAACTGGCAGGGCCTTTTTGTTTAACACGGGCCTCGCGATGAAAATCGCGGGGCCTTCGTGCTTAAGCCCCTGAATCACAAGGGATTTTGGCTCGCGGTGCTGAAGAGGGCGCTCTCGCTCTTCTCGTCCGCAGAGCGAGATGCCCCCTCTTCTCGGTCGCCTCCTGGGCTCTCTGGAGCGCTCTTTCGCCCGTTTTGGGGAGAGAGAGGCCGAGAGTGGTTAACAGTTTTGTTAACCACCGGGTCGGCCTCATTCTGAGAGTCCGGGGCTTTCGATGTCATGCCTTCCAGGGTTGCATCTTTTCCCGGTCTCCTGGCCGGTTCGGAGCCTTAGGAGGCCGGCTCGGACCCTCGTGGCTGTTAACCGAGAGAGCGAAAAACGCCTCTGTCTTCCCGAGTATTCGGGGCTCTGTTGCGGCGGAGCGAGAGTCTGAGACCAGATGCCCTGCTAGCGCTGGAGAGGCCTCGCTCGTTACCGCATCTCCGGGAGGAACCCACTGCCCCGACCAGCCCTTGCTTCTCGATGTGTCGTGGCCAGCAGGGAGGGCAGGGGCTTGGGCCTGCGGCCCAACGGGAGCGCGAAGGCTAGCCATCCATTGGCAGGGCCCCGAAACGCCCAACCCCGCCGGCTATGCGGAGGCTCGCGCCATGGCGAGCCGTGGCAGCACTCATGAGGGGGCCTTGGCCCAGCGCCCCATGCCGGGTGCCTGCAGTCTCGCCTTGCTCATCCCCAAACTAGACAAAGCAAAGACCTGGCGCGCCTCGCTCACTCGCGGCGACGCACTGCATGGGGGGCCTTGGCGTACCCATGACGCAGCGACCGAATTTTGGGTAGGCACAGGCATGGCAAACGCCTACGAGGTTGCGCTGGTCGCAGCGCCCTAATCCTGCTCGAGTTCCTCGTCGGGCTCGGACTCCTCGAGCGCTTCCTCGGCTGAAAGGTCGGCGAGCGCCAATCACTTGCCGGCGGGTTGCACCCACACGTGACCGCGGCAATGCTGGACGCATGGACGAGGGCCTGCGCGCCGAGCTGATTAGATGGATCGGCGAGGACGACGAGACGCGCGAGCGACTGGCGCGCGGCGGCAGCCTGTTCGCCGGCTACCACCCGGAGATGGAGGCAGTGCACCGACGCAACGCGGCGCGCCTGCGCGAGGTGCTAGCGCGAGTCGGCTGGCCGGGGCGAGCGCTGGTCGGCGTGGATGGGGCGAGCGCGGCGTGGCGAATCGTGCAACACGCGATCGGCGAGTCGGTGCTGCTGCGCGGCTGCCTGCCGCTGCTGCAGGCGGCTGCGGCCGAAGGCGAGGCCGAACCGGCGGAGGTGGCGATGCTCGAGGACCGAATCCGCGTGTCCGAGGGCCGGCCGCAGCGCTACGGCACACAGTACGATTGGAGTGACGACGGCACGGCGATGGTGCCGATGGTCGGGGTCGAGGCGCCGGAGTCGCTGCCGGAGCGGCGCACAGCCGTCGGCCTGCCGCCGATGGTGTGGCGCCACCCACCGCCGCCCGGCGCGCTGCCGCCGGCGGACCGTGCGGCACGCCAAGCCGAGATGGAGGCGTGGGCGCGTCGCGTCGGCTGGCGCTGAGGACATGGCCCGAAAGACCTGCCGCTCAGGGCATGCATATGTTCAGAGCTCCGGCCTCGAAAGAGAAGCAACCCTTGAGAGTGCGGATGAAGCGCTCCGCGCAGTCGTTGCCCTCGGGGCTGCGGACGAAGGACGGGCTGGAGCGGGCACCCAGGAAGCGCAGCTCGTCCTGGAAGGCCTCCGCGGTGTACTGGCTGCCGTTGTCGTGGCGGAGGGGCAGCCCCGAGGCCACGCCTCGGCAGTGCGCGCCTCGCTCATTCGCAGTGACGTTCTGTCCAAGGTGGCTTTGACGCGCTCGTGGCTCAGCGACCGAGTTTTGGGTAGACACAGTTGGACGGCTAAGCCATCAGCTTCGCGATCTTCATGGCCAACCCCATGTTCATGGGCTTGAACTTCAATCTGCCTTGCATGGCGGCCATCTGCGGATTGAGCTGCTTCTTGCGTATCTTGACGAACTCTTCATCTCCAATGCTGATGATCATATTGGGAGTTCCGTAAACCCCTTTGAATAGCCAGTCGGAGGCCCTGGTCAAGTCCAGCGTCCACTGGCCGCCATGGGGCCCATGAATGTCGAACCGGATGATGGCGTCAATTTCCCTGGCCACTTCAGGTTTGTTCTCCAGAGCCTGGACGATATCTTCAATGATGGCTGCCGGGGTTAGGGGCTCGTTGATTCCCATGGGGCGCTCGACGGTTTTCAGGGGCTGGGGCGCGGACCGGGTCTCTTCGGGAAGCCTGCTGGGAGGCACTCGCCGAGAGCCGCCGGAAGCGCTTTTCAACTCATCCACGAACTCGCCAGCGTCCTGCTGGCGCAACGCCGGCTCCCAGTTGGTCGCGCGACGTAAGACATCCGCCAGCGCTTTGGGGCACGACAGGCTGGTGATTACCGGCTCGATACCCCGCAGAACGGTCAGGGGGAGCTCGGAGCCTTGGAAGCCAAAAACGGCGCTCATCCCGAGTCCATACACATCTGCGCTCGCGGTCGCGTCTTGAGGGCGGCTCAGGCATTCGGGGGCCGCGTAGACCACGGTGCCCAGGGCTCCGGTCTTCGTCCCTCCCGTCGTATCCGCGCCGCCCACTAGATCAAAGTCCGTTAACAAGGGCTGCTGGGTGTCACTGAGCAGGATGTTGGACGGCTTGATGTCCCGGTGAATGACCCCTCTCGAGTGCGCGAGTGCGAGTGCCTCTCCAACGCGAATGATGATGGGGAGAATCATGGAGCGGGGCAGGGTTTTGTTGAGGATGGCCTGACGGAAGTCCAGTCCTCGAACGAATTCCATGACGTAGTAGTAGTAGCCATGGTCTTCGCCGTACTGTTCGATGACATGCACTACTGCAGGGTGCTGAAGCTCAGCCATATGTCGGGCGCCTTTAAAGAACCGCTCGCGCTGCCCTTTGTGCCCGGCCAGGTTGGTGTGAAGCACCTTTATGGCGACATCCTCGTTCTGCTCCCGGTCACGGGCCTTCCATACCTCACCAAATCCACCCGAGCCCACGGTTTCGATCAGCAGGAACCTGCCGTCGCCAAGTGAATCACCTGCCCGAAGCTGACCGCCCTCGCGGATTCTCCGGCGCAGGTTTCGAATTTCCTGATCCACCGCCTTGGTGGAGGCACCAGCCCGCTGAAGCCTTACCTTCCTCTCCCGAGCGGCTTCTAGCTGAAAGCTCACCGTACGCGTCTCATCATCAGGATAGCTCGGGGCGGGACCGGCCCGCAGAAGCTGTAGTTGCTCTGATTCCGCGCGGACTAGGCTCCACGTTCCCGCCTCCAGGAGTTCCCACAGCAGGCGGGTGGCATTGCGCATCGCGTACTGCCGCAGGGCTCCATCTCCCAGGGCGTCTAGGCTGCTCTTACGCTCATCTCCGTAGTCGGAGACACCTCGGATGACGAGAGTGCGCGCGGGATTCATACGCTTGACGGCCGCCATCATGAGTCCCGAAGACTCCATATCGAGAGCCTTGAGATTGCGATCCCTCTTGGCGCGGAGCCATTGTGTGAACTGCTGAGCCGCACCGACCACGGAGTCGGACGCGAGATGGGCGTCTAACAGGTCGGGCGAATCACGGACCAGCTTGTGGTCTCGTAAGGTCTGTCGCGCCTTCTCGTCGGGAACAATGCTCTGGAGTGACTCGGCACATTCCTTCCGCCAGCGCGAGAATGCCTGGGGAGTGATGAACTCGAAGTTGCGGACCTGGGTAAGTAGATGATGGTCCGCGTGGAACACCGTGCCGCCCAGAGAGAACTCGAAAGAGCCTGGGGCACTCCCAGCCTCTCCTTTGGCCGAAGCTAGGTAGTTGTCGACTTGGCTCGCGATGATGACGTCCCCCACCCGCACATCCGGATGGATTCCGGCGGCGATGCCGATCATGACCACGGTTCGCGGAGCCCAACTGGCCAGGAGTCGCTCAGTCTGTAGCGCTGCGGGCTCAGGGTTCATTTCGCCGATGAGCGTAACGATGCAGCGCTGGTGGGTGGTGGGGGTTTCGAAGATGTAGCCGTATTGGCCTGTCTGTGGGTCGCGAACAACGGTGTGCCCTACCGGCAGAAATGCCATGAACTCCCGGAGTTCATCCCGAAGCGCGATAACGATGCCGAGGTCCATGCTGGCTTTCGGGGACGCGGGCCGCGAGTTGGGGGGCTTACCGAGGGGGCGTTCAAGGGTCACTGCGGGGCATGCCTCCGACAAAGGGGCCGCAGAGCATAGTACGGATGAGCGAACTGTTGATGGGGCTGGGGAGTAGTATGCCGGGCGCATTGTCCCCCATGCCCGCGCTTGGCAAGAACGGCGTGCTCGCCCTGGTGCGCGAGGGAACGCTGCCGTGCTCCTTCGACTCACTGCGCCCCCCGCGTCGCCGTCGTCGAGCAGGATGGCGTCTTTCGGGGCGGGGCCTGGTCATCGACCCGGAGGAGGCCAGATCGGCTGTTCAGGCCGCCATTGCCGAAGCGGCGTTTCTGGATGCTGGAGCAGCGCTACGAACTGGACAGGCCTACGGGGCGCGTGTCCATCGATGCGCCATCTCGCGACGCGCTGGCCAGCAAGATTGAGGTGTGCCCCTGGCCATAGGACTGGTAACGGCGCAACCGCCGGCGGCGGGAGGCTGGGACAGGTGCGCGTACTTCGTGGAGCGGACCGAACGCGTCGCCATCGTCTTTCTCGATGCCAGGATGGTGGGCACGAAGGACCTGGCCCCCTGCGCGGAGTGTGGGGCGGCGAGCAGCGCCCCGCGCTTGGTTCGAATCGCGAGATGGGAGAAGCGTGAGGACACCTACCTGGGAATGATGCATTTCTCGCTCGGCATCATCACTTGATTCCACGCGCCTACTGAAATAGCCTCTTAATCAGCGCGTTAACGGCGCGCGCCTCGCTTGCTCGCCTTGACGCGTTGCGTGCCGTGGCCCTGGCGCAGGTATGCCGCGATGAGCGAATTTTAGGTAAGGACACGAGGCGAGCCCTTTGGCTCAGCGTTGTCAGCGCTCGCGGCTGCCCCGGCCAATGCCCACCATGTCCGGACTTGGTGCTCACCGCTCATCTTGCTCGGAACACGCGTTCGGCATGCACCGGAACGGGGGCTCATCTTGGTCTGGGACGCGCATCTGTGCGGCTGCTGGACATTCATCAAGGATGGCATCTTCCTTGATGTTGCGGTTGGATATGAGCCATGCCCGTGCTGACGCTTAAGAAGGCGCTCCCCAAACTTCGGAAGGCATATAGGGAACGCCGGCTGATTCCATTCCTAGGGGCGGGGTTCTCGGCTCCGCTCCGGCTGCCCTCGTGGAGCGAACTCATTCGCTGGATGGGGAAGAATCTCCAATTCGACCCTCCGGAACTCTTCGAGGTTCACGGAAATGCCCAACAGCTCGCTGGCTACTTCCACCTTCAGCGCCCGACGCAGCTGCCGGACTTCATTCGTGAGATGAGGCGACGGTTTCATGCGCCTGTGGTCGATGAGAGGCGTAGGAACTCCATCCAGCACCAAGCGCTCGCTGCCTGCGATTTTCGGGCAATCTACACAACGAACTTCGAGCATCACATTGAGGAGGCCCTGCGCGACCGGAACAAGAAACGCAAGGTCTTGGTGCTGGCTCGGCTTGAGGATTTCTCGCATCCAGTGGATCCGGGCGCGTGCAGCGTCATTAAGTTCCACGGGGATCTTGCTCATCCCGAGACTATCGTTTTGACCGAAGGCCAGTTCTTCGACCGCCATCGTCTGGAGGCCGCGCCTGATCAGAGACTCCGCAACGATCTGCTCGGCAATGTCTTTCTCTTTCTTGGATACAGTTTCAGTGATCCTAATATTCGGTATATCTGGCACCGAATGGACCGGCTGAGCAAGGAGAGCAAGGTGGGCAAGGTGGGCAAGCGCCAAGCCTCGCCCGCCCAATTGCGGTCTTACTGGGTCACCTTCGGGGCCGGTCTCATCCAGCCCCGACTCCTGCATGAGTGGAACATCGACGTGATTGAACTCGATGCGAGCAATAAGTCCGAGAGTGTTTCGGACCTGCTCCACCAGTTGCGCGCTTGAGAGAGTGATGCCATCTATCTATTTCAGCACGTCGAATGAGATGAAGTACGAGGATGTGAAACGCTTTTTCCGTCTTAGCAAGGCCCCTCCCCAACTGCTTCTGCAGGAAGTGCCGGAAGTGCTTTCCGATGACCTACGGCAGGTTGTCCGCCAGAAGGCTATTGAGGCGTACAGGAGAACGCCGGTGCGGCTTTTCGTAGAGCACGGTGGGCTTTACATCGACTACATGAATCAACTTCCAGGTCCCCTGGTAAAGCCATTCTGGAATAACCTAAAGGGAGACATCTGTAACCTCATTCCCGCCGGGGCGTCGCGGCGCGCGCACGTCGTGCAGCAGGTCTGCTACTGCGATGGCCAAGCGCTCCAGTTCTTTGAAGGGCGCATTGATGGTAGCATCGCCCACGTGCGAAAGGGCTCAGGCATCCATTGGGAGCCAGTATTCATCCCGGAGGGCCAGTCGAAGACGATGGGCGAAATGAGCATTGACGAGAAGTTGGCGATCAGCGCTAGCGCCAAGGCTTATAAGCAATTCCGAAGCGCGGTCGGGCGCCTGTTGAGATAGCCCCCTGTGCCAGGGAATTTGTCGCCTCGGCGGAGCGCCTCGCTCACCCGCATTGACGCGTTGCATGGGGTAGCCTTGGCGCACCCATGATGCAGCGACCGGCTTTGGGGGAGGCACACCCGCCTAGCGTATCAGCCGTAGGCAGCGGGCCTTCGAGGTACGCACGCCCTGGGGCAGAGTCGTGCTGGGAGTAGCCCAGCCGTTCCGGGGCACCGTTATGACGTCGGTACCCCTGCTTCATCCCGCCTCGTCATCGAGGTCGTCGAGCTGGCCTTGTGCGGTCTCTCGGTAGAGGGGAACGACCTCCACCGCCAACACGTCGCGCATATCCTGTCGGGCGCTGTCAAAGTCTCCGGCTTCCTTGTGCTTGTACACCCGGTGTAGCGCATTCACGAGTCTGCTGGAGCCCTCCCGGATGCGGCGCGCCGACTCTCGCAGGAGTTCTAGCGCCTCCGCTTCTGTCGTGAGTGCGCGCTCTGCGTCAGAGTCGCTGATGCCCACCTCGCGTGCAGTGCGTTTCAGAATGTCCCGCACTTCGGCGGTAAGGGAGAGGGGTTCGTCCTCTTGCAGAACACGGCGGGCGAGAGCGCGAATGGGGTCCCAATCGATTTCGTCCGTCACTTGCTAATTCTCCTTTACGAGGCCGGCGGGCTCTCGCTCTGTTTTATGGGGACGTCTGCCCCGCGGCGCTGCTGGAGTCGTGCTCCGAGGGTGCGGCGTCGGGGGGGGGCATTGGCAGGGCAAGCTCCAGTCTCGGCAGGTGTCTTGGACTCAGCCTACCGGAGTGAGCGCCATAGGGGACACACCATCCGCTGGAGCTTGGGCTCCTCCGTGCTGGAGTGGCCCTGGAGTAGTGCGCTCCAAGGGCTCGTTGCTTGAGCGGGACGCTCTCTCAGGCAGCGGAAACAGGCGTCGACGAAACCAGTGGGTGACAGGGATGCCGGTGGGAAGGTTCAGTAGATTGAACCTGCGGTTTGCATTTGAGGGTGAAAGGGGGGATTTTCTGCCGAAGAAACTTGCCCCATTGGGGCAGGCGCCGCTGTGCTGCGGCCCTCCATGTCCGACTTCCGCGAGGCCCTTGAGTCGATTTCGGAAGCCCAATGCTCCGAGCATCCAGGCTTCTGCGCCGCCGTTGCCTGTACCAGTTGCGGCACCTTCATCTGTGCCTCGTCCAGGGCGTGTCTGTGCCTTCGGTGCCTTCATGCCACTCCGGAGTTAGCGACGCGCAGGGCCCGGCTCGCCGCAAGCCTTGTCGATGGTGCCGCGCTCCTCCTGCCGCCGCTTCTCCTGGGCCTGGCGCTCCCGGGCCAGGCGGTGATGAAGGCTCCAGCCGCCTACGTCCCGGCGCTCCTCTTGTTGCTCGTTCAGGCGGGCCTGATTCGAGGCACTGGGGCGAGCCTCGGCAAGAGGCTCTTGGGAATTCGAGTCGTCCGACGGGATGGTCTTCCGGCTGAGGTGTGGCGAATCGCCCTGCTGAGGAACGCGCTCCCGATTGCGCTCTGCAGCTACTGCGGCTGGTTGGGCTTGGTGGACGCGCTCTTCATCGCTGGCGAGGAGCGGCGGTGTCTCCACGACTGGGTGGCCGGCACCCGCGTTGTGAAGGCCCCTCAAACGCAGCGCTCCTGCGCGGCGCGGCTCGTGACTGGCTGAGGCGTTGGGTTCAAAGTCCCCTCGTAGCGGGGAGAATGAGAGGCGATGACATGGAGTCAGAGGTGAAGTCCGGGCGCCTCCCGTGGTTGGCCTGGCCCCTGTGTGCGGTGGTGGCGCTGGCGCTGGCGTGTACCCGTCACACGTGGAAGCGGGAGGACGTCAGGACGTGGGAGGGCTGCTGCGAGGGGGCCGACGCCTGCCTTGCGCTTCTGCAGGAAGTCCGCGGCCCAGACGCGGAGGAGAGGTGGCTGCCGCCGGAGCAACAGTGTGCTTCCTGGAATGTCGTAGCTCGGCGTAACAGGTCCTCCGGAGTTCGGCGAACCCGGTCTGGGTGAGTTCGGCCAAACCGGTCCGCACCGGTTCGGCCAAATCGGTCCACTCGGGTGTCTCGCTGACAGGCCACGCTG
>JAFAAN010000137.1 GCA_023426545.1 Pseudomonadota bacterium | reverse complement strand
GGGGGGGGGGGGGGGGCCCCCGCGGGGGGGGGGGCCGCGCGGCGCGCCCCCCCACGCCGATGCCTTGCGTCGCGCGTCGGAGGCGCTGCGGAGCGCGGAGCAGGCCTCGCGGGTGTCCACCCTGGAGGTCGTCGCCGGGGAAGTCGGGCTCGCGCTGGAGTCGCTCGGCGAAGTGTCCGGTACCGTCGCTTCGGAGGCCCTGCTGGACGCAATCTTCCAGCGCTTCTGCATCGGGAAGTGAGGTCCTCCACCGCCCGGAGGACATGTCAGACGGCTCCCTAGAATGCCCGCCTCACCCGGTAATTCTCGGAGGCGCTGTGACTGAAGGCACCATCCCCCTGGCGAACCATTCGATGCTCTCGGCCCTGCCCTCGGGCTGGGTGGGGGAGATTCTGGACGAGGAGCTGGTCGCCTCGCCTCGTCCCACCGCCGCGCAGACGCGCGCGGCCTTCATGCTGGGCGTGGAGCTGGGGGAGCAGCTGGACAGGCGCCGCGGTGGCAGCGGCCGCTGGTGCTTCCTGCGCGCGCCCGAGCTGCACCTCGGCCACGACATGCTCGTGCCGGACATGGCGGGCTGGCGCCGCGAGCGCGTGGACGTGCCTCTCGAGCCGGACGTCCCCTTCCTCACGCTGGTGCCGGACTGGGTCTGCGAGGTGCTGACGCCCTCCACGGCCGCGCTGGACCGCGCTCGCAAGCTGCCGCTCTATGCCCGTGCGGGCGTGTCGCACGTGTGGCTGGTGGACCCGGCCGCGCGCACGCTGGAGGTGTACCAGCGTGTCAAGCGGGGCTGGCTGCTGACGGCCAGCTACGAGGACGACGCGCTGGTGCGCGCCGACCCCTTCCCGTCCTCGGTGCTGGAGCTGGGCTCGCTGTGGTTGCCCGAGGGCTCCGAGAAGCCGTCGCTGCTGGCCGCTGTTCCGTGAGGCACGCGCCCGCGGTGCGTTCGCTGCGTCCATGGGACGTACTTGTCGAAGCAGGGGAACGAGGTGAAGGAGCCCACCTCGCCGACGCCGAAGAAGGGTTGCCGCCTGATAAGCGTCCTTCGCTCCGTCACGCGGCGGCCGCCACCACCGGCTCGAGGATGTAGCGGCCGTACGCCACGAAGGCGATCAGCACCCCCATCACGAGCGACCAGAGCATCGGGTTCTCGGGCGTCATCTTCGTCGAATGACGCGCGTACAGCACGGCGAGCGCAAACGTCTCGAACGTGAGCACCGCGGCCGCGTGCGCGGTGAGGCTGGGCATCCACTTGAACGCCGCCGGGATGATCAGCAGCACGCCACCGGCCATCTCGAGGAAGCCAAGTGCCCGCCATGCCCCGTGGGGAACCTCGCTGAACTGGCTCGCGAGCTGCTGAAACGAGAACGCCTTGTACGACCCGCCTGCGAGGAACAGCAGCGCGAGGACAGCCTGAAGAATCCAGAAGACGATGTTCATGGGGGGCTCGGTCATCAGGCCTTGGGGGCCGGGTTGTCGCTGAGGGAGAAAGTCTTGGCGAGCTTTCCGTGCATCATCTGCCAGCCGTACGCGGCGCCGTGGAACGCCTGGTCCTCCTTGAAGCCGGAGTGCTCGAAGAGAACGCGCGTCCCCTCGCCATCGGCTTCGAGGCGGTAGCTGACGCGGGTATCCAGCCAGCCATCACCGACGACCCACGTGAACTCGAGCTCGGACGGAGGCGCGCACCGGAGCACCTCGCAGTGCACGATGAGCCCATCGAACTTGGCCCGAGGGTCCGGAGGCACGCGGAACGTGAAGCGATGCCCGACGCGCGGCTCGAAGTCGTTCGGGTACATCCAATCAGCGAGCGCTTCGCTGGTTGCGAGCGCGCGCCACACGACGGCGGGCGACTGGGTGAACTTCAGCTCCCGTCGGATGGTCTTGGTCGTCATTGCTGCTCGTCGCCTTTCTCGAGGTGCCGCCGGAGGCGGGCGAAGTTGTCGTCCCAGAACCGCTCGTAGTGAGCGATCCAGTCGCGTACCGGCTCCAGTCGCTCCGGCACGAGGCGGTACCGCCGTTCCCTGCCGTGCCGTTGCTCGGTGACGAGGCCCGCATCGAGCAGCACGCGCAGGTGCTGAGACACCGCCGGGCGACTCATCTCGAAGTTCTCGGCGATGGCATTCACCGGGCGGTCGCCGTCGACCAGCAGGTCGAGCATGCGGCGCCGCGCCGGATGGCTGATCGCTCCGAACACCCCTGGCTCGGTGTTCATCATCGTGCGCCCATAATGCGTAAGTAGATGCTTACGTGTCAAGCGACACGAGCAGCGGTGCGGCGCGAAGGCGGGCTCCGTACGCTCGCCGAAGCGATTCGCGGCCCGGCGCTCCACTCGCGATGGAGCGCCACTCGGGTGCGGCCTGGTGCCTGTGTGATGTTCATGGGGACCCGGCTGAAGCCTGCGCCGTCGTCCCCTGCTGAGCCGCGTGACCTTCAGCTGGCGCGCTTGAGGTCCGCGTCACCCGCGGGTCGCGCCAGCCGCCGCACCGCGCGCAGGAGGAGATCCGGATCCACCGGAGCGGCGAGGAAGCCGCGGGCCCCCACCGCCTGGGCGCGAGGCAGGTCCTGATCCGGCATCTTGCCCGCGACCAGCACCTGCGCGTGGACCTGACGCGGCAGCGCCTCCATCGACGGCAGCGGCGCTACCACGACCTGGGCCGCGTTCGCCGCGAGCAGCTCTTCCGTGCTGGCGACCCGGGCCCGCAGGCCCGCCTCGGCCATCACTCGCACCAGCCCGTTGGTGGCCTCCGCCCCCCAGCCGTACACCAGGACCTGAGCCATGGGCGCCGGCTGCGCGGCCGTGAGCACGGGCAACGCCGCGGGCACGGCGGGAGCGTGTTTCCTCGCGGCGAGCTGCACGGCCTGCGCGGAGAACGGGGCCTTCGTGGACTTCGGCCGAGGCGGGTGTGCGACGTGCGCCCCTTCCTGAAGGGAAGCCGGCACAGCCGATGCGGCGTTCCGTGGCAGTGGCTGCATCACAGGCGTGTGGTGGACCGCCTCCATCGAAGCAGGAGCCACAGCCCGCGAGGCCTGAGTCAGCGATGCGGCCTGCGCCTCCGGTTCAGGCATGGCGCGGATGGCCTGCACCAACCGCTGCATCTGCGATGACACCGTCTGCGGCTGCACGACGATATCTTCCAGCGAAGACAACAGCGGCAGTCCGTCATCACCACCCGGAGCCTCCATGTTCGTCAGCTCCGCCATGCTGCTGCCGAGCACCATGGGCATGCTCTCGTCGGCCTCGGGCAGGGAGAAGCTCTCCATGCCGGGGCGCCGGGGCGCGGCCTCGCCGGTTTCGCCCCGGTAGAGTCGGCCGATGGCGCGCTGGATGGCCGTGTCCGTGGCCAGCTTCGCCACCACGCGCGGCTTGCCGGATACGCTCTTTACCGCGTCCAGCGAGGCCAGGCTGGCGGGCGCGGCCATGGCCACCACCAGCACCGAGTCCCGGGTCCCCTGCCCTTCCAGCCTCAGCGGCACCACCCGGTGCGCCTCCGCCACCCGCTCCGGGATCAGCCACGCGAGGCGTGGATCCGCGGGCTGGGCGTCCAGATCCACCGTCTGCATGCCCGCCTGGAAGGCCAGGGCCTCCAGAACCTGCTGCCCGGTGCCGAAGCGCTGATCCACCACCACCTGCCCCAGCGGCACGCCCCACTTGCGCTGGTACGCCAGCGCCGAATGGAGCTGCAACGCGTCCACCACACCCCGCTCCAGCAGGATGTCCCCCAGTCGCTTCCTCATGTCGTCCCCCTCACGCCTTCCCTCCTGGCCGCCAGCCCCGTGGGGCAGCCCGAGTCCAGGAAGGCCACAGTGTCTCTACGCCTTCACGTCACGGTGAGCTTCCCGGTAGGCGACAGATGCTTCCGTCGCCGCGCCACGGAGCGCCAATGGGTGTCGGCCAGTGGATGAAGGACCTGTCCCCGGGGGCGCTGGGGCCCAGGCAGGCGTCCTCCTCTGGACACGCGGGAAGGCACCCTGTCGGAGCGTTGCCTAGCTTCCCTTGCATGAGCGCCATGTGTCTGGGCGAATGGGTGGAGCTCCTCCGCCAGAAGGCCGGCGGCATGCCGGGCCTGACGGGCGTGGGCGAAGGGCTGGCGGGCCTGGTGCTGGAGCCCTCCAGCCTCCGGCCCTACCTGCACTTCCGGCGGGGCCGCTACACCCGGAACCTCGTCTATCGGGACGCACGCCTGGAGGTGCTGCTGAACTGCTGGGACGCGGGCGCGGCCTCACCCATCCATGACCATGACGGGCAGGAGTGCTGGTTCAGCGTCCAGTCGGGAGGCTTCAGGCTGGAGAACTACACCCTGGAGTCCGGCGGCCTGCGGCCCGGCGCGGCTCGGCTCATGGTGTCCGGTGTGGTGGGGCCGGTGGGCGCGGGGCACGTCGACTTCCGCTGCCCCGAGGCGCCCATCCACCGCGTCATCGCGGCGCAGGGGCCCGCCGTCTCGCTGCACGTCTACGCGGGGCCGGTGGACCGGTGCCTCGTCTTCGACACGCGCCGGCAGCGCTGTGTCTCACGGGAGCTTCGCTACCACTCCGTCTTCGGGCGGCCGCTCTCTCCCCTGGAGGCCCTGCCACCGTCCCCGGCGCGGCTGTGAGCCCGGGAGTCCCGGGCTTCGCGGCCGGGGGGCGTGGCGCCCGGAGCGTGCCGGGGCCACGCGGCCATGTCTCGGGAGGAGGCGCGGACTACCAGGTGGGCGCGGGCATGGGGGCGTAGAGCTCGCCCCGCTGCTGCTCGAAGAGGCCCAGCTTCGCGCCCAGGGCGAACACCTGCCGGGTGCCCGCCACCAGGGTGTTCCACGGCGACAGGGCGCTCACGGTGATGGCGTCGTCCTCGCTGTTGTCTCCCGTCTGGCCCAGCAACTCGGAGAGCACGGCGGACGCGGGCTTCTTGCGCGGATACACCTCCACGTTGACGCGGGCGTCGGCGGGCAGCTTGGCGGCCTCCTTCGCCAGCTCGAGCGCCTTCGGGTAGCCGCCCAGCGCGTCCACCAGGCCGTGGGTCAGGGCGTCCTCGCCCGTCCACACGCGGCCCTTGGCCAGCGACTGCAGCTTCTCCAGCGGGAGCTTCCGGCTGGCCGCCGCGCGCGTCGTGAAGTCCGAGTAGATGCGGTCCAGCACCGCGTCCATGCGGGCCTGCTGCTCCGGCGTGTAGTCCTGGTCGGTGCTGAACATCTCCGCGTTCTTTCCGGCGGACACGGTGTCGAAGTTCACGCCCAGCTTCTCCCAGAAGTCCGACGTCACGAACTTGCCCGCGTAGACGCCGATGCTGCCGGTGAGCGTGCCCGGCTGCGCGACGATGCGGTCCGCCTCCATGGCGACGAAGTAGCCGCCGCTGGCGGCATAGCTGCCCATGGTGGCGATGACGGGCTTGCCCGCCTCCTTCGCGCGCTGCACCTCGCGGCGGACGGTGTCGCTGGCCACGTAGCTGCCCCCGGGGCTGTCCACGCGGAGGATGATGGCCTTCACCCGCGAGTCCTCGGTGGCCTTGCGCAGCGCCGCGGCGACGCTCTCCGCGCCCATCGTCTGCCCGCCGGAGAGCGGGTTGGACTGGTTCTTCCCGCGCATCACCTCGCCCACGCCGTACACCAGGGCGACGGTGTCACCGGAGACGTTGGGCCGGCCGGCGCGCTCCAGGTACTTCTTCACGTAGAGGAAGCGGGCGCCCGTGCCGGCCTGCTCCTTCAGCTCACCGAGCACCTCGCCCCGGTAGCGCAGCCCCGTCACCAGCTTCGCCTCCAGCGCCTCGTCGGCCATCAGCGGGGCCTTGTCGATGAGCCCCCGCACGACGTCCTCCGTCAGGCCTCGCTCCTCGGCGATGCCGCGCACAATTTGGTCGAAGAGGCTCTGCGTGAAGCGCTCGGTGGCCTCGCGGTGGGGCGCGGTGTAGTCCCGCTCGGTGAAGGTGTTGATGGCGTTCTTGTACTCGTAGCGGGCGCTGTAGCGCGGCGTCACGCCCAGCCGGGCGAAGGCGTCGCGGGCGAAGGGCATCTCGAAGGCGAGCCCGTTGATGTTCACGTCGCCCGAGGGCTGGATGTAGATTTCGTCGAACGCGGACGCGAGGTAGTACGCGAGGGTGCTGTTGCCCAGCTCGCCGAACGAGTCCGCGTAGGCCACCGCCTTCTTGCCCTTGGCGCGGAAGGCCTTCACCGCGTCGCGCAGCTCCTGCGTGGCGGCGGGAGTCCCCGGCTGGCCGATGCGGACCACCAGCGACTTCACGCGCGAGTCACCCCCGGCCTTCTCCAGCGCGTCCACCATGTCGCGCACCGTGGTGGGCTCCTCGCCGAAGGCGCCCACGAGCGAGTCCGGCGCGTGGTGCTCCGGCAGCGGGTGCTCGAGGTCCAGCTCCAGCACGAGGTTGGAGGGCACGCTGGGCTTGCTCGCGGACGCGAGCAGCATCAGGCCCACGAGGCCCACCACGAAGAGGACAGACAGCGCGCCGATGAACGCCAGCGCGCCGATGAAGAATCGTTTCATCCGAAGGGACTCCTGGTGCCCGTGAGAGACAGGGAATGGCCCTGGCAAGCGGTCCTTACTACTAACGCGCCTTGGCGACGATGCTTGCGCGTGCGGACGCTTTCATTTGGAGGGCCGCGAAGCCGCTGCCAGGCCGGGGATGGCCCCGACTCACCCCCGCCCGGCGGAGGAGCGGGCGTGGCCGGCATCGCTGCTCCGGCCCGGGGCGTCACCATGCTTCACCGGGGCGTCGCCTGTCCGCGATGGACACCGCGCTCCGGCCCCGTGCCCAGTCTCCGGTGCGTGAAAGGGCATGGCGGCCCATTGCTCGCACGACAGGAGGCAGCCATGCAGACGCGGCGCTTGGGCAATTCCGACATGGACATCACCCGGCTGGGCTTTGGGGCCTGGGCCATCGGTGGAGGTGGCTGGCAGTTCGCCTGGGGGCCGCAGGATGACGAGACGTCCATCCACGCCATCCGCCGGGCCGCCGAGCGAGGCATCGGCTGTATTGACACCGCGGCGGTCTACGGGCTGGGACACTCCGAGGAACTGGTCGCCCGGGCGCTCGAGGGGATGTCCCAGCGGCCCTACGTCTTCACCAAGTGCGGCATGGTCTGGGACGCGCAGGGGCGCATCACCCGCTCGCTCAAGGCCGACTCCGTCCGCCGGGAGTGCGAGGCCTCGCTGCGCAGGCTGAAGGTGGATGCCATCGACCTGTACCAGATTCACTGGCCCGTGGACTCGCAGGAGGAGTGCGAGGAGGGGTGGTCCACCCTGGCGGCGCTCCAGCGCGAGGGCAAGGTGCGGTGGGTGGGCGTGTCCAACTTCGATGCGAGCCAGCTGGAGCGCATCCACCGCATCGCCCCGGTGACGTCGCTGCAGCCGCGCTACTCGCTCATCCACCGGGACGTCGAGGCGGACGCCCTGCCCTTCTGCGAGCGCAACGGGATTGGCGTCATTGCCTACTCGCCCATGGCCTCGGGTCTGCTGACGGGGAAGATGACGCGCGAGCGCGTGGCGGGCTTCCCCCCGGATGACTGGCGGCGCTCCAGCGCGGACTTCCAGGAGCCGGCGCTGTCGCGCAACCTGTCCCTGGCGGAGCTGTTGCGCGAGGTGGGCGGCCGGCTGAAGTGCTCGCCCGCGGAGGTGGCCATTGCCTGGGTGCTGAGACATCCCGCCGTCACCGGGGCGATTGTCGGTGCTCGCAGCGCGGAGCAGGTGGATGGGTTCATCGGCGCCGGGGCCCTGCGGCTGCCCTCGGAGACGCTGCGGGACATCGAGGCGTTCTTCCAGGGAGCGCGAACGTCGCAGGGCGAGGCGCACGCCTGAGGCGGGCCTCCCCCGCGTGTGGTGTCGGGGATATGGAGACGTCCCCGACACCTTCGCCCCTGGGAATGATTGCTCAGGCACGTTCGAGCACGAGCAGCCGCTGGCCGTGCTCGTCCATCCTGCCCCGGCCCTGCAACAGCTGCTCGACGAGGGCGCTCAGGGCACGGCCGAACCGCTCGAAGTAACGCTCATGGAGTGATTCGGGCTCCGCCGTGTCCCCGTCCCACGGGCTTCGCCACTCGCGGCACACGGGTGTCGCCTCCGCGACGCCGGGTCGCCTGGAGTGCCACCGTTCGGGATGGCCTGGGAGGCATCTCGGGTTAGAAGCCCGTGCACTCCCAGACGACCCGCGAGGACCGCATGAAGCGACGTACCCCGCTCTCCCTGATGGCGGCCCTGATGGTGGTGGCCGGCACTCCAGTGTGGGCCCAGACTCCCTCCCCCGCCCCCCGGGCCGCGCAGGCCCCCGCTGCCCAGGTCGCCATTACCCAGGGCAAGGCGAAGGGCCGGGCGCTCGCCCCGGTGACGAGCGTGGAAGGCATCACCGAGTACCGCCTGCCCAACGGGCTGAAGGTGCTCCTCTTCCCCGACCCGACCAAGCCCACCGTGACGGTCAACGTGACGTACTTCGTGGGCAGCAAGCACGAAGGCTACGGCGAGACGGGCATGGCCCATCTGCTGGAGCACCTGATGTTCAAGGGCACGCCCACCACGCGCAACGTGCCCCAGGCGCTCACCGAGCGCGGCGCGCGGCCCAACGGCACCACCTGGCTGGACCGCACCAACTACTACGAGACGCTCCCCGCCTCGGACGCCAACCTCCGCTGGGCCCTGTCCTTCGAAGCCGACCGCATGGTCAACAGCTTCATCGCGAAGAAGGACCTCGACAGCGAGATGACCGTCGTCCGCAACGAGTTCGAGTCCGGCGAGAACGACCCGCGCGGCATCCTCTTCGAGCGCGTCATGAGCGCCGCGTACATCTGGCACAGCTACGGCAAGGCCACCATCGGCGCGCGCTCCGACCTGGAGAACGTGCCCATCGACCGGCTTCAGGCCTTCTACAAGAAGTACTACCGGCCGGATAACGCCATGCTCGTGGTGGCCGGGCGCTTCGACGAGGCCAAGGCCCTGTCGATGATTCAGGACACCTTCGGCAAGCTGAAGAAGCCCGGCGCGCCCCTGCCCGCCACGTACACCGCGGAGCCCACGCAGGACGGTGAGCGCGAGGTGCTGCTGCGCCGCGTGGGCGACACGTCGCTGCTCACCAGCGTGTACCACGTGCCCGAGGGCGCGCACCCGGACTTCGCGGCCATCGACGTGCTGACGCTGGCCATGGGCAACAGCCCCTCCGGGCGCCTCTACAAGTCGCTGGTGGAGGCGAAGAAGGCCGCGCGCGTGGGGGCGTCGAACCTCCAGCTCCGCGACCCGGGCGTGCTCGTCTTCAACGCGGAGCTGCGCGAGGACCAGCCGGTGGACAGGGCCCGCGAGGCCCTGCTGAAGACGGTGGAGGAGGCGTCCCGCACGCCCTTCACCGTGGAGGAGGTGGACCGGGCGAAGGCCACGCTGTCCAAGTACATCGACCTGGTCATCAACAACTCGGAGCGCGTCGCCATCATGCTGTCCGAGTGGGAGGCCACCGGTGACTGGCGCCTGCTCTTCCTGCACCGCGACCGCATCGAGGCGGTGACGCCCGAGGACGTGACGCGCGTGGCGGCCGCCTACCTCAAGCCGTCCAACCGGACGCTGGGCACGTTCATCCCCACGCCGAAGCCGGACCGCGCGGAGCTGCCGGCGCCGGTGAACGTGGCGGAGATGATGGACGGCTACAAGGGCCGCGACGCGATGGCGCACGGCGAGGCCTTCGACCCGTCACCGGCCAACATCGAGTCGCGCGTGCAGCGCGGTGAGCTGCCGGGCGGCGTGAAGTACGCGCTGCTGCCGAAGAAGACGCGCGGCAACATGGTGAACGTGTCCCTCTCCCTGCGCTGGGGCACGGAGGCCATGCTGCAAGGCAGGTCGGACGCGGCGCAGTACGCCGGGCGCATGCTGATGCGCGGCACGAAGAAGCGCACGCGGCAGCAGCTCCAGGACGCGTTCGACAAGCTGAAGGCGCGGGTGGGCGTGGATGGCGGCAGCACGGGCGCGTCCGTCTCCATCGAGTGCCCGCGCGAGAGCCTGCCGGAAGTCCTGAAGCTGGTGACCGAGGTGCTGCGCGAGCCCGCCTACGACGAGAAGGAGTTCGCGCTGCTGAAGCAGGAGCGGCTGGCGGCGCTGGAGTCCGACCGCAGCGAGCCCCAGATGCTGGGCAGCATCGCCTTCTGGCGGACGGTGTCCGGCCACTACCCCAAGGGGCACCCCTACTACGTGCCCACGCTGGACGAGCGCATCGCGGGCGTGAAGGACACCACGCTGGAGCAGGCGCGCGCCTTCCACAAGGCCTTCTACGGCGCGTCCAACGGCGAGCTGGCCGTGGTGGGCGACTTCGAGCCGCAGGACGTGGTGTCGCTGGCGGGCAGCCTGCTGGGCGACTGGAAGAGCCCGGCGCCGTACCAGCGCGTGCCGCAGGTGTTCTCGGGCGGTACGGCCACGGCCGTCGCGCTGGAGACGCCCGACAAGGCGAACGCGTACTACATGGCGGGCCAGGCGCTGAAGCTGCGCAAGGACGACGCGGACTGGCCGGCGCTGGTGCTGGGCAACTTCGTGCTGGGTGGGGGCTTCCTCAACTCGCGCCTGGCCATGCGCATCCGCCAGCAGGATGGCCTGTCCTACGGCGTGGCCAGCAACCTGGACGCGAGCGACATCGACGAGGTGGGCACCTTCCTGACCTACGCCATCTACGCGCCGGAGAACGCGGCGCGGCTGGAGACGGCCATGCGCGAGGAGGTGACGCGCGCGGTGCAGAAGGGCTACTCGGCCGACGAGCTGCAGAAGGCGCGCGCGGGCCTGCTGGAGTACCGGCAGTCGGCGCGGGCGCAGGACGGCACCCTCGCGCGGCAGCTCGCGAGCTACCTGTACCTGGGCCGCACGCTGGCCTTCGACGCGGCGCTGGAGAAGAAGCTGGCCCAGCTCAAGCCGGAGGACGTGCGCAAGGCGATGGAGCGTCACCTCGACTGGACGAAGGTGACGCAGGTGCGCGCCGGTGACTTCGCCGCCGCGCAGAAGAAGGCCGCGGGGCCCGTGAAGGCCCCGGCCGCGCCGTGACGCGGTAGGCCCCTACCCCCCGAAGTGTGAAGCCCCACGGTGCGCGCGGCGCCGTGGGGCTTCGTGTCTCCGGGGTAGCTCCCGGGCGCTACCCCGGCGGCAGCGTGGCGAGGAACGCGTCGAGCTCGGCGTTGAAGCGCTCCGGCGCGTCCATCATCAGCCAGTGACTGACGCCCGAGAACGCCGTGTGAGACGTCTCCGGGTAGAGCAGATGATAGGAATTGGGCTGGATGAAGGCGTCCACGACGAGCGTATGGAGGGGGCCCAGGTAGCGCGCGAACACGAGGTCCGAGTCATAGGCGAGCATGCTCTCCAGCGCGCCGACGACCACCTCGCGCGGTGTTTCGTGCAGCCAGCGCATCACCGACTCGCGCGTGTGCGGCTTCGCGTTCTGGAGGATGGGCGCGAACCACGCGTCCATGTACGCGCGGTAGGACTCGGGGCGCGTGCCCTGGCGGAAGGCCTCCAGTTGCTCCGGGGGGAGCGGCGGCATCGTGCCCGTCGAGTCCACCATGACGAGCCCTGCGACGCGCTCGGGCCAGTTGCGGGCGTACTCGCCGGCGACGCAGCCGCCGAAGCTGTGGCCCACCAGGACGAAGCGCTCCAGGCCCAGGGCGTTGGCCACCGCGTGGACGTCGTCGGCCATGTCCGCGGCGCCGTAGCGGCCCTGGGCGTCGGGCGCTGACTCACCCATGCCGCGCAGGTCGAAGGACACCGAGCGCTGCTTCAGGTGCGCCTGCTGCGCGGCCCACTGCTCGCGGCGGCCCGCGTTGCTGTGGATGAAGACGACGGGGAGGCCGCCGCTGCCGGTGTCCGTGACGGCGAGCCGGCCCGCGGGGCCCTGGACGGTGATGGAGGAGGAAGTCATGGTACTGGGGAAGATGGCACGGCTCGGGCCCGCGCGTCTGGAGCTCCCTCCCCTCGCCCGGCCCGTGTGGGGTTCAGAGGCGTCGTGTCACCCGGTCCGGACCTCGCCCTGCCCCGCCGCCGCGCCGCCCACGTCCCCGGCGCCCTGCTGGCGCGTGCGCGCCCGGAGCCCGAGGAAGGCGGCGAACCACGCGAGCACGGCCATGACGGCCATGACGCCGGCCATGGGCATCGCGGTGCCGTTGTTGAACGTGCTCACGGCCCACGACGCGCCGGCCGCCGCGCTGAACTGGAGCGCGCCCAGCGCCGCGGAGGCGATGCCCGCGCGCGCGGCGTGCCGCTCCAGCGCGATGGCCGTCGCGTTGGGGCCCACCAGGCCCATGGCGGAGACGAAGACGAACAGCGCGAGAGCGATGCCCCACAGCCCCATGAAGCCCGTCCACGCCACGGCCAGCACGCCCGCCGCCGCAATGACACACAGGCTCAAGGCCAGACGCAGCAGCCGGTGCAGCGGCAGGTGCGTCACCAGCTTGCGGTTGAGCTGCGCCACGGCAATCAAGCCCATGGCATTGAGGCCGAAGAACCAGCCGAAGCGCTCCTCGGGAACGCCGTACAGGGAGATGAAGACGAAGGGCGAGCCCGCGATGTACGCGAACATGCCGGCCTGCGCGAAGCCTCCCGCCAGCGCCGGGCCCACGAAGTCCGGGTCCTTCAGCAGCGCGCCCAGCCGCGACGACACCGACTCCGAGCCAGAGTGCGGCGGCGCCGTCTCCGGCAGCGTCTTCAGCACGAAGGCCAGCGCCACCGCGCCCACCGCCGCCAGCACGACGAAGATGGCCCGCCACCCCGAATACTGGAGCACGAAGCCGCCCAGCAGCGGCGCGAGGATGGGCGCCACGCCCATGACCAGCATCAGCCGGGACATGGTCCGCGCGGCGTCGACACCGGACCACAAGTCCCGTACCACCGCGCGCGGCACCACCAGGGCCACCGAGCCCCCGAGCGCCTGCGCGAAGCGCATGGCCACCAGCATGGGCGCGGTGGGCGCCAGCGCGCAGCCGAGCGAGCCCAGCACGTACAGCGCCAGGCCGATGTAGAGCGGCCGCGTGCGGCCGAAGCGGTCGATGAGCGGGCCGGTGAAGAGCTGGCCCAGCGCCAGCCCGGCGAAGCACGACGCGAGCGTGAGCTGGATGACCGGCGCGCTGGACTGGAGGTCCTCCGCGATGCGCGGGAGCGCCGGCAGGTACATGTCGATGGAGAGCGGCGCGAACGCGGTCAGCGTTCCCAGGAGCAGCTCGAGGCCGAGCGTGCCCCGCGCGGCGGGCGTGTTCGAAGGCGTGGTCATGGACTCCCTGAGCGAAACCCTGGCCAATAACCGGCGCCGCGCCACTGCACAGCGAATGCGCGCCGGACCCAGAAGCGTGATTGCTGGAAGGAAACGGCGTGGCTGCACGCGCGGGCCCCCGGGCGCCCGGCCCCACCATCGCCCGCATGTCAGACCCCCGGGTTATTCCTTTTCCCGTCGCGCACACGAAGGTGTCGGGCCCTGGTGGCCCGAGCTCGATGTTCCCGCTGCGCCCTCACCGCACGGAAGCAGTTCCACCCGTTCGTGGACGCGACACCCGGTTCCCCCGCGCGCGGCGGAAGCACGTCGCGCGCGGGGGAAAAGCGCGGCTTCCAGCCATGGGGGCCGGGGCCGCGCCAGCGTGGGCGGACCTTCGGGTCCGTGGAGCGGGAGAGGTGCCGCCAACCCGGGGGGGCGGGCGGCACCATTCCTCCTTTCCCACGGCGCGATTGGCTTTTGCCACCCAGGCCAGGGGGCGAGGTCAGGCTCGAATGCCTGGCTGGAGCTCCCGGTGGGAGGCCGGTGCGCGCGAGGCAGGCAGCGCCTCACCCCTCCCACTGCCTGCCTCGCGCGCTTCCGTAAATTCTCGAAGGAGGCCAGGGGGCGTCCGCGCCGCCGGGGGCCTTTGCTTGCCAAGGGCCCTGGTGGGAGCCATACGAAGGCGCGAAACGGCGGTGGGGTGGGGCAGCCCGCCAGCGCCGCGTGCGAGCTTCGTGAGACATGGGACTCCGATACGACGTCATCGTGGTGGGGCTGGGCCATGCGGGCTGCGAGGCGGCGCTCGCCTGCGCGCGGATGGGATTGGCCACGTTGGGTCTGACGCTGAAGCGTGAGCGCTCGGCGGTGTTGAGCTGCAACCCCGCGGTGGGGGGCACGGCCAAGGGCCACCTGGTGCGCGAGCTGGACGCGCTGGGCGGGGAGATGGGGCGCGCGGCGGACCAGGTGGGCACGCACTTCAAGACGCTGAATGCCTCTAAGGGGCCGGCGGTGCAGGCCTCGCGCCTGCTGTGCGACCGGGATGCCTACGCGGTGGTCATGCAGGAGGTGCTCTTCGCCCAGCCGAACCTCACGGTGCGCGAGGGCGAGGTGGCGCAGGTGGTGGCGGGCGGGGGCCGGGTGGAGGGCGTGGTGCTGAAGGACGGTACGCAGGTGGCGGCCTCCGCGGTGCTGCTCACCACGGGCACCTTCCTCCAGGCGCTGATGCACGTGGGCGAGCAGAAGGAGGTGGGTGGCCGGCTGGGCGACGAGGCGGCGCGCGGGCTGTCCGAGTCGCTGCGCGCGCTGGGCTTCACGCTGGGCCGTTTCAAGACGGGCACGCCGGCGCGGCTGGCGCGCGCGAGCATCGACTGGGGCGCGCTGGAGCCGCAGCCCGGAGACACCGTGGTGCGGCCCTTCTCGTGGCGCACGAAGGTGGAAGGGGAGGGCGGCATGCCGTTCCCCCGCCAGCCCGCGGTGACGTGCGCGCTCACGGAGACGACGCCGCGCACACACGCGGTGCTGCGCGACAACCTGCACCGCTCGCCGCTGTACCAGGGAGACATCGTCGGCCGGGGGCCGCGCTACTGCCCGTCGCTGGAGGACAAGGTGGTGCGCTTCGCCTCGCGCGAGCGGCACCAGGTGTTCCTGGAGCCGGAGGGGCCCACGTCGCCGCTGGTGTACCCGGCGGGCCTGTCCACCAGCCTGCCGGCGGAGGTGCAGCTCACCTTCATGCGCACCATCCCGGGCCTGGAGCAGGTGGAGGTGGTCCGCTTCGGCTACGCGGTGGAGTACGACTACGCGCCGCCCACGCAGCTCAAGGCCACGCTGGAGACGAAGGCCATCGCCGGCCTGTACTTCGCGGGGCAGCTCAACGGCACCTCGGGCTACGAGGAGGCGGCCTTCCAGGGCCTGTGGGCCGGCATCAACGCGGCGCTCCAGGTGAAGGGCGAGCCGCCGCTGCTGCTCGGCCGCGACGAGGCGCACGGCGCGGTGCTGGTGGACGACCTGGTGACGAAGGGCGTGGACGAGCCGTTCCGCATGTTCACCAGCCGTTCGGAGCACCGGCTGAAGCTGCGCGAGGGCAACGCGGACCTGCGGCTGGCGCGGCACGGGCACCGGGTGGGGCTGCTGCCTCGCGAGGCGCTGGAGCGGGTGGAGGCGCGGTCTCGCGCGGTGACGGAGGAAGTCGCGCGGCTGAAGCGCACCGGGCTGGCGGCGCGGCTGCGGCGGCCGGAGATGACGTACGCGCAGCTCGGCGAGGGCCACGAGGAATGGCCGCGGCTTCCTCCCGACGTCACCGAGGAGGTGGAGGTCGAGGTGAAGTACGAGGGCTACATCGCCCAGGCCGCCCGTGCGGCGGCGCGCGAGGCCGAGGCCACGGACCGGTGGCGGATTCCGGAGGGCTACCGCTTCAACGAGGTGCGGGGCCTCAGCGCGGAGGCGGTGGAGAAGCTCACCACGCACCGGCCCGGCACGGTGGGGCAGGCGCGGCGGATTCCCGGACTGACGCCGGCCGCGGTGTCGCTGCTGCTGGTGGCGCTCAAGCGCGGCGCGGAGGCGCGGACAGTTTGCTCGCAGCCCGAGGACTGATCAAGAAAGGGGCTGTGGACAAGGTGTGGGAAACTTTGGTGATTGCTTTCTCCTGAATGATTCCAGTGAGTTGCAAGCAGGTTTGACGTGGAGGGCTTGTGGATAACGCGCGGTTCGTGGATCAGCTCGGGGTGGGGTGTCGGGCGCTGGGCGTGACGGTGGCGGAGGACGTGGGGCCCCGGCTCCAGCGGCTGATGGCCGAGCTGCTCAAGTGGAACGCGAAGGTGAATCTCACGGCGATTACGGCGCCGGAGGAGGTGCTGGAGAAGCACTTCCTGGATTCGCTCGCGGTGCTGCCGGAGGTGTCGGGTGCGGCGACGCTGCTGGACTTGGGCGCGGGCGCGGGCTTCCCGGGCCTGCCGCTGAAGCTGGCGCTGCCCACGCTGGGCGTCACGTTGGTGGACACGGTGGGCAAGAAGGTCGCGTTCATCAAGGCAGCGGCGGCGAGCCTCGGGTTGCAGGGCGTGCGCGGACTGCACGCGCGCGCGGAGGGCAAGCCGGAGGCGGAGGGAATTCCTCGCGCCGAGGTGCTGATTGCGCGCGCCTTCATGGACCTGCCGGATTGGCTCGCGCTGGCGCCCGCGTATGTGGAGCCGGGTGGACGCGTGGTGGCGATGCTCGGCAAGGCGCAGACGGACGCGGAGCTGGCGGAGCGAGCGGCGGAGCGGCAGCTGCGCGTCGTCTCCGCGCGGGCGTACCGCCTGCCGTTCTCCGGCGCCGAGCGCCAGGTGGCGGTGTTCGCGAAGGAGTAGGGGAGGGGAGGGGACGTCTCCCTGCGCGGCCCGTGGGTGTTTCCGGGCCGCGTGGGCGCATGGATGGCGTTGCTGAATCCCTTCAGCGGAGTGGGTTGAGTTGGGTGGCGCTCGTTAGGCTTGGTGGCGGAGGTGCCACGGATGAAGCCGCTGCCCACGGACCGTCCCCTCGTCTGGCTGTTCGAGCGTCCCACGCCCGCCGCCACCATGAAGGCGTCGCGCTCCAGCTTCGAGCGCACGTGGGGACCGCCGCACCGGGTGGTGGCTCGCGACGGCGGCCGCTTCGAGGAGGCGCGCTGGGGGTGGCGGTGCGAGTGTGGCCTCGAGCTGGTCGTCGTCTCGTTGCCCGAGGCCGACCGCTTCCACGTCTTCATCGAGCCGTTGGAAGTCGACCATGCCATGGCCCACCTCGGGTTGAACAACGAGGTCGTGGAGTGGCGGGCGGATGCGAGACGTCCACTCGCGAAAGAGGGCTGGGCCGTCACGCGCATGGACGACACAGGCAATCGCTACGACGTCGCCGTGTCGCCCGTGCAGGCGCATATGGCGTGCTTCGCGCGCATCCTCGAGGACCGTGGGCACAAGCAGTCGTACTCGGTCGAGTTTCGCGGCGCACCCACGCGCGAGGAACCGGCACGGAAGGACTGGGTGGTCATCCGTCAGGATGCGTACGGCAATCGCGCGGAGGTGGCTCGACTCCAGAGCGAGGCGGGCGCGCTCGCGCTCGCTGATGCCTACGAAGCGGATCCGCGACACAAGCAGACGTACTTCGTGGAGCCGGTGTCGACGCGTTCTTGAGCCGGGCCTTCAGTCGCGGCGGGGCAGTGTGAGGGGGGCATGTGCAAACCGGTGACGCGGTGAGGTGAGTTGCGAAGGCTTGCGCGTCGACGTTCCTTTCCGCGAGCGGTGGTGTTCGCGGAGGGCGCGAGTGGATGCGCGGAGGTTTCATCGGCTCGGGCCGATGCTGCACGCCGCTGGTGATGGAACACCTTCACTGAGGCTTGGGCGGGATCGTGTCGAACTGCGGCACCTTGTCCGCGACGTCGTAGTAATCGCCCTTGTCGGCCACGTAGACGTGGACCGCCACGCGGGTGCGGGTCGGCGTGTCGAAGGCGCCCATCGCGATCCCGATCCAATCGCGCTGGAGCGGATCCCAGAACAGCGTCGAACCGCAGACGGAGCAGAAGCCGCGACGCGCCTTCTCGGACGACTGGAACCAGCCGACCTTGTCTTTGCCCTCGATTGTGACTGCTGAGCGCGGCACGTCGGTCGAGACGAAGTAATGACCCGAGTGCTTGCGGCACTTGCTGCAATGGCAGGCGTCAGGGCCGGGTAACTCACCCTCCACGGTGAATCGGACTGCACCGCACAAGCAGGAACCTCGATGCATGGATGACCTCGTCGAGCGATGGGTTGGAAGACGGCGGGCTGGAAGGCTGCTGCTTTCGATTCGGGCCGACAAGCGCAACCGTCGTCACTGTCCGCTGCGCCCCGTTTTGGCGAGGAGCTGACTCATCCGGGAGAGGCATCAGTCCAGGCTCTTCGGGAGCGTGATGGTGCGAGGACTCTCGATGGCGGCGAGCGACACGCGTCGCATGGGGTGCCCGGGGGCTTATCACTCCACCGCTGCGTTCAGTTCATCGAAGCTCTGGCGCATGTCCACCGGAGCGGCGCGCACGCACACGCGCATCGCACGCGTCGCATGGAGTGGCCGGGGTTCTCACCACTGCACGACTGTGGTCAGTCCGTTGAAGTTCCGGCGCGTGTCCGCCGGAGCGGCGCGCACATACAAGGGCTCAGCATGCGGCTCCACCCGCACCGCAGCTGCCTCTGCACTTAATTCCTCCATGCGCCAACCTTCGGGCGATACAGGCACCTTCGCTCGCATGGGGTGCTGCCAGCAGGGGAGGAAATCCGTCGGCTGTTCCATGCGCCGCCTCCCTGGTGAGCGCTCGAAGGCGCGGTCATCCACCGTTCTTCAAGGCGTACCCATGTGAGGCGCGGCGAGCGCGTTGCCGCATCTGATTCAGGGCCTGCACCCGGAAGTGGCCGTGCTCGGGCACTGGTAGCCTGGTGGGCGAGCGGCCGGGTTGCTGCGGATGAGTTGGGGCCGGTTCGGAGTTCAGGCTGCCCAGTGAGCATCCGACCCAACATGGCACCGAACGCTCGGGCGGCCGCTTACCTACTGGCAACCCGCGGTGATGCGCGAAGTGCTCACGCGAGTGGCACCTGCGAGCGACATCCGAACGACGCTGCACGTCTGGTGCGCGCGCTCATCTATGCGGCCCTCGCGAGCCGCATGGCGGTTGCGCTAGCAGGGTAGGGGGCTTGATTCGGGTTCCGTGGATTGGCTCGAACTCAGTCCAGGGATACCGGGCGCCTGCGCGGAAGTTGTGAAGGTGACTCGCCTGACACTGCTGGCGAGGCAGCCGATGCGGCATCTCGCGAGGCGACAGAACGCTCACGGCTCGATGTGGTCGTGAGCGCATCCGGTGATGGCTCGTGTCGCGCCACTTCGTGCGGGAGCGATGAGGGCTGTGGCCGCGGAGGCGCGCGAGCTGCTCGTTGATTCAAGGTGACTCCGATGCGGATGCCGAAGCGCGGCTGCCTGCTGGAGCGTGGGCGAGTTGCTCGCGAACAGGAGCCGCATGTCGAGCTCCACCAAGTGGGCGGCTCGCGTGCGTGGGATGTCCACCGTGGGCATAGGTCTCGGCATGGGGTTCCGTGTGGAGCAGGGGAGGGTGGAGCGCATCGAGGAGACATCGAGCACGTCGACTCGGCTCCCCATCCACGGTTGCCGAGTCCCCACGTCAGGTGCAGCGTGAGCCCATGCGGAGGCCCACTCCGTGCTGGTTCATCGAGCCCGTGCTTCATGGGGAGCACGAGCAGAGGCGGGCGAGGCATGCATGCTTCGTGACTGACGATGTGCGGGGGGCGAGTGGCCAGCGGCCACAGCGACCTGCATTGGCCTGGGTCGGTTCCAAACAAGTCGAGCCTTGGGGGACAGCGCGGGAGCATGAGCGAGGGGGGACTGCGCGCTGACGCGATGAAGGCGCGAACCATGTGAAGACCTTCGACGCGGAGGCCGACGCGCGCACAGCCACGCCATGTGGTGGATGGGAGCCGTCAGCGCGCATGCGTCACGGAACTCGCTCCGCGAGGGACGCGGATGTGTCGGGCGAGGTTCGCCGCGTGCGTTGCTGGTGCCAGTTCCGGGTGGGGCCAGAAGAGCGCTTCGCATCAGGCAGCGCGGAGGATGGATGGCTGCGCGGAGGCCCGGTATCGCGGGCTCTCCTGCGGCGCCGTGCACATCATCGAGCGGGAGCAACTGCCATCTCCACGCGAGTCAGAGAGGCGCGCTCCACATGGAACGTGGATGAAGACCTGCGTGGTGCTTCGAGCGGCGACGCGGGTGCTGGCTGGATTCGGGCTCGATGGGGAGGGGCGGTGCTGGTGTGAGCCGTGGCGGTGATGGGCAAGCGCCACTCGTTCAGCTCTCCGGACCGACGCTCCTTCCATGCGAAGGCACGCGCGCCAAGGCACGAGCGCCGTCGCTATCGGCACACGTGCTCCCATGCGCCAGCTCCACATGGAACGTGAGGAAAGCCCCGGACGTCACCGTGATGGGTGAGCGCGGCGCGTTCATGCGCCGCCTCCAGGCCTCGTCACATGTGGCGCACGGGGATGGCGCTCGCACCACATCGAGGGAACGAACGCCACCGCCCACGGGCCCGTGGGCCAGTTCCACGTGGAACGTGGTGAAGGTCCTCGGAGCGAGGTCGGAGTGAGCGAGCACGGTGTGTCCATGCTCCAGTTCCGGCGCATGTTCGGGTGAGGGGGCGCGCCACTTCTCGACAACGAGCGTCGCTGCACATGGGCCTCACCGCACCCATTCCATGCGGAACACGAAGAGCGTGTGGTGTGCGGAGGCGGCGAACGCTGCGCCCCGAGAGCGCCTGCCCCATGCGCGTTCCACGTGGAACACGGAGAAGGACTGGAGCACAGAAGCGGTGAACGCAGCGGCACGAGCGCACCAGCTCCCATGCGCGCTCCGAGTGGAAGATGGAGAAGGTCTGTTCTGGAGCACGGTGGCGGCGAACACCGTGGCGTGAGCTTGGCGGCTCCATGCGTGCTCCACGCGCGCGCCGCGCGGAAGAAGGCGAAGGACTGGAGCGCGGTCGCGGCGAACGCAGTGACACGTGCTCACGGACCCCATCGGGTTCCACGTGGAACATGGAGAAGGCGCGAGCGCGTGGCCGTGGTGAGGATGCATCGCTGGCTTGCGTGCTCAACGCTTGGTCCTCGTTCCACGTGGAACATGGAGACGGCTTGGGCGCATGGGCGCGATGACTCGTTCGATGCGCCTCGGTGGCTGCGCATCACCCCAGCACCGGTTCCACGTGGAACATGGCGGAGAGGGCATGAACGCCAGTTCGCGGTGGCCGGTCTGAGTTCTCTTCGGCTCCGTGCGCGTTCCACGTGGAACACGAAGATGGCTTGGGCACGTGGTCGTGGTGAGCAGATGCGCCTGCTTCGCGTGCCCCCCACGGCAATGGTTCCACGTGGAACATGGAGAAGGCGTGGGCGCGCCGTCGCGGTGAAAGGGCATCGCTCGCGCACGTGCTCGTTGGCCACCGTTCCACGTGGAACATGAACGACGAGGACCCACGTCATCCCGGTGAGGTCGCTTGTTCGCGTGTGCGGCGCATCGGTCCTTCCGATGTGGATGCGGCCTGAGCGCTTCTTCGTGGTGGGCGGTTGCTCACGCGAAGCGCCTGACAGCAGCTCCACGTGGAACATGAAGCGCAGCGCGCGCACGTCATCCGAAGGGGCAGTTTCTCGCGTGCGTGGCTTGCCGCTGTTCCACGTGGAACGGCGCCGGAAGCGTGGGCGCATCAACGCGGCGGTTGAGGATGGTGGTGTTCACGCCAGGCGCCCATCGCGTGTTCCACGTGGAACCGGTGGATGGAGGCACGCCATCGGACCGGATGCTGCCCGCCCTGTTCGCGTGCGCCGCCCAGGCGTCTGGTCCATGCGGATGCGCCTGCCGCCATGGTTGATGCTGGTTCCACGTGGAACGTGGGAACTGGCGTGGACACGTCATCCACGCGATGGGCTTCGCTCCGTTCGAGCGAGTCGCCCGGGTGCGCGTTCCACGTGGAACAAGCGAGCTGTGACCACGCGCTTGTTCGCGAGAACGGCTTGCCGTTGTTCCACGTGGAACCAGGAGCCGGGGTTCGAGGCACTGCTTGGTGGGGATGGGAGGCGGCTCATGGGGGCCGGGCGGATGCCCACTTCGCGAGCTTGGCGATGGAGCGGTTGCATGCGTGGGGCAACGCCGTGGTGCATCCGCTCCGCACGCGGTCGTGATGGCCATGAGGCGGAGCCGCCAGCACGAGTTGGTTGGCCTGCGTGTCGAGGCGGAGCACAGCGGAAGGTTGTCGGTGGGCGACCAGTACCTGTTCCACGTGGAACGTGTACCGAGGCGGATGGATGAGCCGCGGTGAAGCGCGGTGCGAAGCGCTGCTTCGCGGTGCGAAGTCCGGTCCCAGGTCGTGGTGGCGAGGTCCATGCCGAAGCCGCCGCGTCAGCCGTCTCGGCGACGAGCACGAAAAGGCACCGCGGAGCGGCCAGTGCTCCCGCTTGGGCATGCCGCCTGGGCTGGGTTCCGAAGGCGCGCATCACGAGCGCCGGTCGGAGGCGTGCCAGTTCCACGTGGAACGAGGTGAGGACTGGATGTGGCGAGAGGCGCCAGGACGATGCGCGCATGAGCGTTCCTCGTTCACGTCGCTTGATGCGGTCGTCCTCCGTGGCGTGCGCTCAACGCCTCGGGCGGAGCGCCTTCGCTGGCGCGGTCGCGCGAGGCTCGCGAGCATGCCGCGCGAAGCACCGGCTCCACGTGGAACAGCCGGTGAGGCCCGAGCTGGCAGAAGCGCCTCATCGCGCGTCTCGCTTGTGCCCCACTGCCTGGGGGCTCGATGCGAGTTCGCGGTGTGGTGTTCCTGGTGAGGTTCAAGGCGGCAGAAGAACCTCATCGCGCGTCTCGCTTGTGCCTCGCTGCCTGGGGGCTCGATGCGAGTTCGCGGTGTGGTGCTCCTGGTGAGGTTCGAGGCGGCAGAAGAACCTCATCGCGCGCCTTCGCTGGTGTCCCCGGTGTCTGGGTACTCGGTGCGAGTGCAGGGCGTGCTGTTCCTGGTGAGATTCGACGAGGCCGAAGTCCCTCATGGGGGCGTGCTCGCCAGCGGGCTCCGTGTCCAGGCTGTCTGATGCGGGTGCGCGGCGCTCCTGAAGAGGCCCAAGCGAGCGGGAGTAGGTCCTTGGTGCGCGCATGCCGGCGAGCCCTGAGGTCCGAGTGCTAGGTCGAGCGCGCGGTGTGGTGTTCCCGGTGAGGTTCGAGCGGGCGGAAGAACTTCGTCGGTGCGCGCTCGGCAGCGGGCCGGGGCCTGGGGACTCGATGCGCGTATGCGAAGTGGTGTTCTTGGTGAGGGGCGAGGAGCCAGAAGACCTCACCGATGGCGGCGGTGTTGGGCCCTGGTTCCGGTGGTCCGATGGATGCGCGTGCGCGGCGTTGTCGGTGGAGGCTGAGGCCGACCGATGGACTCGTTGATGGGCGCAACTGCCAGACCGTTGTCCCGGTGGAATGCCGGTGCGGGTGCTCGGCTTGGCGTTTCCGCAGGTATCCGATGCGGAGCGATGGATGTGGCTGCTGGTCCGGCGCACCGGTCGCCTACCGATGCGAGTAGTCGGCTGGGCGTTTCCGCAGGTATCGGAAGCGGAGCGATGGACGGGCGTAGGTATTGGTCCGTTGTCCCGTGGATTACCGATGCACGCACGCAGTTCGGTGCTTCCGCTGGCGTCCGAAGCCGAGCGATGGACGGGCGTAGCTGCTGGTCCGTTGCTCCGGTGGGATGGTTGATGCGCGTACGCGGCTTGGCGTGTCCGCAGGTGCCCGAAGCGGAGCGATGGATGGGCGTAACTGCTGGTCCGTTGTCCCGGTTGGGATGGTTGATGCGCGTACGCGGCTTGGCGTTTTCACAGGTGCCCGAAGCGGAGCGATGGACGCGATAGTTGGTCCGTTGTCCCGATGGGATGATTGGTACGCGTGCTTCGTGCGGAGCGTGGGCGGATGCCGCGAAGCACGGCGCCGAAGAGCCATGCCGGAGGCGCTTGCGAGGGAACTCCGGCCAGCAGTGGCCCGGCTCAAGTTCGCGCATTCGAGTCAGGTGGATGAGCGCGATGGCGCAGTCACCCCATCAGGAGGGTGGGGCGGCTAGCGAAACGGAGCAGTGCACCGCATCGTCGCGCCTGATTGCGAGGTATCCGCACACCCGCAATGCAGTCGTCGCTTCGCGTGGAACGAGAGCGGTCATCCGCTCCGGTCGAGCGACTTCGGTGGCATCACTTCTTGCCCGCTGTCCGCACACGCTCAACGAAGGAAGACGCCCTGTCGGACCGGTTGGTGGCCTTCGGCTCTATTTCGCGCCCGCTGTCCGCGCTTGCTCAACGCGGGGCTCCAATCCATCGGCTCCGGTTCGGAGCGTTGGGACGGTGGTGCCGCTCGCTGTTCGCTTGCGCCTGCGCTGACGTCGATGCACATCGACCTCGTAGCGCGTGATGCGTTGGCGATGGGGTGGAGAGTCACATCGAGCGCGTGGGTTCGCTCCAGGTGGGGCTCGACCCGTGTTGAACGGGACATGGCTCGGTGCGAGGTCAGACGCGGCTGGGGAGTCACATCGACGGGCTCGATTGCTGGCTGCTACCGGGTCTCAGGAGGCAGCGGCTCAGCATCGCGAGGGCAGGTTGTACGGTCCGGCTCGCGACATCGATGGGCCTTCATGACGTCGAGTGCTCATGCGTGATGGAGCTGAACTCCGGCACGAGCGCTCCGGTGAGCACCGCGCCGGCTGGGTCGGGGCTCGCTGGCATCAACAGCTCGGATGAACATCGAGGACTCGTGCCCGACATCGCTTGAGTCGGCGTGGCGCTGACTCTGAGCGCCGGATGGAACGAGGGGGGCTGCGTGACGTGACGTACTTGCACGTCGTTGGGTGCTGACGCGAAGGAAAGTGCCGACTCAACGAGGTGCCGACGCTGGTTCAGGCCGAAGCTTGAGTGGATGCATCCACCCAGTCGCTCATCCTTCGGTGTTCGAATGGCGTGAGTCGGGCGCCGACACACCCATGTGACGAGCGGTCCTTGGACTGCGTGATGGGGCGCAGTTCCATGCTTCAAGAGGCCAGGAGCCGATGTGGTCCGCTGGCGATGAGAGCTTCCGGTGAAGGCTCAGCGCCGCCGCGTTCAATGTGGCTGGGGCATCTGGTCCAAACGGTTCGCTCGATGCAGGTCGCTCCGGCCGACCTCTGGACGGAGGGCCCGTTTCATCTTGCGGCGGTTGATACGGCGTCGAGGTGGATGGCTCGGACACCGCACGCTCTGAACGCAGGGGCGACGGCGCCATGGGCGAGTGTCCGGCTCGCGCTCCACCCACCGGAGCGGGGCACCGCACGAATAGACTGAAGAGGGCTTCGCGGATGCGGCTGCTCCGTTCGCACGTGCTTCGGCATCGCATGCAGCGCGAATCCCACGACCGCAAGTCAGCCAGATGGATGGCCCACTTCTGCGGAGACCGGACACGTCCGTGCCTCTCTGCGGGAGACCCGAGCGCAGGACTCCGCGCCACGAACCGTCACGTCGTGCGTCTCCCAGCCTCACCCGACAGGGTTGCTTCGTGAGGACACAAGCCGATCCGCATGCCCATCGCTGTGCTGGAAGCACGCGGCATCCACGTTCAGCCCACACCCAAGCGCGCAGGGTCGCCACGCACGCGCCGAACTTCCTGAGCCCTCCGCGCACGGTTCCCAAAATCCGGCCCCTGAAAACTGGCACAAAGGACCCAGCACGGGTCCGTGCCACCGACAGGTCCGCTGAATTCCGCGGACTCCACAGTCCCACCCGGCCGCTGGCCCCCCAGGCGCAGGTGAACCCTCAAGAAGGGGTTCCACCTGAAACGGGAGGGCCGCGCGGCCGGACCGTGCGGCTCTCATCACGGCGAGTCCTCGCCACGGGCCGGCGGCTCGGCCGCATCATTATAGAGGAGGCTGACACGACCCCTCCGTGGGTCCGTTCGGCTGGCCCCGGGGCGCATTGCCTCCTTATATAAGGAGGGCACACCCGGCAGCCCGGCCTTCCCCTGGGGACCCGCGACGGGACCTCCAGGTCCTCGTAAACCCTCGTGAAGAGAGCAGGGAGGCAAGGCTCGCCGTGAATTTGATCCGATACCAAACCGCGTGCTAGCAGCGTGGATCAGCGCGCAACCGTGCGCTGCATCACGCGCGGGGCCCTGGCCAACGGCCGGGGAGAGAGAGGATGGGCCATCGTGGGTCGTATCATCTGCATCTCCAACCAGAAGGGCGGCGTGGGGAAGACCACCACCGCCATCAACCTCTCCGCGAGCCTGGCCTCGGCGGAGCGCCGCACCCTGCTGGTGGACATGGACCCGCAAGGCAACGCGGGCAGCGGCCTGGGCATCAAGCAGGAGAACATCCACGGCACCATCTACGAAGCGCTCCTCAATGACCGGCCCATCCAGGAGCTGCTCCATCCCACGGAGCTGCGCTACCTCCAGGTGGTGCCCGCCACGCCGGACCTGACCGGCGCCGAGGTGGAGCTCGTCAACCAGGACAACCGCGAGTTCCGTCTCCGCGATGCCCTGCGGCCGCTGGCCTCCGAGTACGACTACATCATCATCGACTGCCCGCCGTCGCTCGGCCTGCTGACGCTCAACGCGCTGTCCGCCGCGGACTCCGTGCTCATCCCGCTCCAGTGCGAGTACTACGCGCTCGAGGGGCTCTCGCAGCTCACCCACACCATCGACCTGGTGAAGCAGGGGCTCAACCCGGACCTGAAGATGGAGGGCATCCTGCTCACCATGTTCGACTCGCGGGCCAACATCGCCCACCAGGTGGTCGAGGAGGTGCGCGGGTACTTCAAGAAGCAGGTGTTCGAGGTCATCGTGCCGCGCAACGTGCGCCTGTCCGAGTGCCCGTCCTTCGGCAAGCCCATCATCCTGTACGACATCAAGTCGAAGGGTTGTGAGAGCTACCTCGCGCTCGGCCGTGAGCTGATGAAGCGGGACACCCCCAAGAGCCCTCGCCGGCGCGTGGCTTGAGCCGCGCCCCTCTGGGCCATGGCCGCCGTGAGCCTGCTCGCGGCGGCGCTGGAGTCACGACGTGGTGAAAGCAGACGTGCAGAAGCGGGCCCTGGGGCGTGGGCTGTCCGCCCTCATCCCCCAGGCGGGCGCCACCGGGGCCGGCAAGGGCGAGCAGGCCCCGAAGGCCGGCGTCCTCAAGCTCCCCATCGAGTCCATCCACCGCGACAAGGATCAGCCGCGCCGCTACTTTGACGAGGAGAAGCTCAAGGAGCTCACCGAGTCCATCAAGGCGCAGGGGCTGCTCCAGCCCATCCTCGTCCGCAAGGACAAGGACGGCTACCGCATCATCGCGGGCGAGCGCCGCTGGCGCGCGTCGCAGGCGGCCGGCCTCAAGGAAGTGCCCGCCATCGTCCGCGAGGTGACGGAGGTCCAGGCCTTCGAGCTGGCGCTTGTGGAGAACCTCCAGCGGGCGGACCTCAACCCCATCGAAGAGGCGGAGGGCTACAAGCGCCTGGTGGAGGAGTTCAAGCTCACGCAGGAGCAGGTCAGCGTGCGCGTGGGCAAGGAGCGCTCCACGGTGGCCAACGCCCTGCGCCTGCTGTCGCTGCCGACGGACGTGAAGGGCATGGTGGCGGATGGCTCGCTCAGCATGGGCCACGCGCGCGCCCTGCTGGGCGTGCCGCGGCTGCCCGAGCTGCAGAACCTGGCCCGCCAGGTGGCCGAGAAGAAGCTCTCCGTGCGTGACACGGAGCGGCTGGTCCAGCAGAGTCGCTCCAGCGGGAAGAAGGACGCGGGCAAGGCGGCACCGAAGCAGAGCCCGCAGGTCAAGGCACTGGTGGAGGAGCTTCAGCGGCGGCTGGGGACCAAGGTCCGGCTCACGGAACGAAGCCCCGGAAAGGGCACCATCGAGGTGGACTTCTTCTCCTACGATGACCTCGACCGGCTCTTGAAGCTTCTCAGGAAGGAGTAGGACGTGGCGCTCCTTGGCGGGAAAAAAGACGAAGCATCCAGCAAGCCTCTGTTCAGGCGGGAGGAGGAATCCGTGTCGCAGCGTTCTGGTGAGGTCCACACGCTCCTGGGCAAGGGGAGCGAGTTCGAGGGGAAGCTGACCTTCGAAGGGCAGGTCCGTATCGACGGCAAGTTCCAGGGGCAGATCATCACCAAGGACGTGCTCGTCATTGGGGATGGCGCCAAGGTCCAGGCCGAAATCCAGGCCGGCACCGTCATCATCAACGGTCAGGTCGAAGGCAACGTGAAGGCCACGCAAATCATCGAGCTGAAGACGCCCGGCCGCGTCAAGGGCAACCTCGAGACGCCGTCGCTGTCCATGGACCGCGGCGTCATCTTCGAGGGCTCGCTGAAGATGGAGAACCTGGGCACCGGTGCCCGGCCGCCTCCGCCTCCGGGTAGCGAGAAGAAGTAGGCGTGTCCTCCTGGAAGCACATGGCGCCAGCCACGCTGCTGGCGCTGACCCTCCTGGGCGGCTGCAAGGGCTGCGGGAAGGAGTCCGCTTCCAGCGAGGAGGGTGAGGGCCGCCCGTCCTCCATCCGCTCCGGCGTGAAGGTGCCGCTGCCGGAGGGCTGGTCCGCGCAGGTGGCCCCGGACGAGAGCTTCCAGGCGGGCCCTCCCGGCCGCCCGGTGCTGCGGGTGGACCTGCGGCGCGGGGACGGTGAGCAGATGCCCTCCGTGGACGCGCTGGCCGAGCGCGTCCGCGACGAGCTGAAGGACTTCGAGCTCTCGTTCGACCAGGAAGAAGAGACGGAGCGGTACTCGCTGCTGCGCATCACCCTGGCGCCCCAGTTGGCGGATGGTGGCGTGGGGCTGGAGGCCCCCGGCTTCTTCGGCGCGCGGCGCGTGGGCAACGACCTATTCCTCTGCGCGAGCCTGCCAGGGGCCTCACCCGAAGAGGTCCGGCTGGCCACCGAGGCCTGCCGCGACATCCAGGTCCAGGGCGCGCTCCAGTAGACCCGCTCCCCGGGCCGTCCGGTGCCGGGTGGCGCACCCCAGGTCCGCGTGCATCACACACCGAGGCAGGGCGCATGCCCGCTTTCAACGGAAGCACGGTGGGCAGCCGGGCGTCCGTGGCGGCCTGGTGAACATCCAGCGCGTCCCAGGTGTCCCAACGTTATGCATTCACGGTGTACTTCCGTGCATGCAACGGGGTCAGCGCCGTCCGGGGGCTTCCCCTGGCCGTCACGAATCTTTAACCTCGTCCTCCCGGACTGCGTTGGGTGCCCGCCCGGACCCATCCAGGACCTCCACGCAGTGCCTTCGCAAGGAGTCCCCGCATGTCGTTCTCCGGAATGCTCCCCCTCCCGCTCGCCACCGTGGACCTTTCACCCATGGGTGAGCAGCTGATCGCCGTGGGAGGCCTCGTGGTCGCAGGGCTGGGGGCGCTCTGGGCCGCCTGGACGCGTCCGTCCGCGCAGCCGGTGCCCGTGCCCGTGCGTGGCTCGCCGCGCCGCAACCCGCGCCGCTAGAGGCGCGGCCCCGCTCGCCGTTTCACCGGTGAAACGGCGAAGGGCGCGCAGGTGGGGAGGTGCCCGCCCGCGCGCCCCGCATCAAGTCCTTCGCCTCGCGCTCAGCGCTTGAAGGCGAGGGAGAGCGCGAAGTCGCCCGCGGCGTCCGTCCACCACTGGGACAGCGCCAGCCCCGCGTCCGACAGCTCCGCCGCCACCTGCTGCTGGTGGAACTTGCAGCTCACCTCGGTGCGCAGCACCTCGCCCTCGCTGAAGTCCACCTGCTTGCGCAGCGTGGACAGGCGCACCGTCTGCGCCCGCCGCGACACCAGGCGCATCTCCACCCACGCGTTCTGCTCGTCGAAGGGCGCGAAGTGGTCGAAGGCGCCGGTGTCGAAGTCCGCGCCCAGCTCGCGGTTGAGCACCTGGAGCACGTTGCGGTTGAACTCGGCCGTCACGCCCGCGCTGTCGTTGTAGGCGGCGTACAGCCGCTCACGGTCCTTGATGAGGTCGGTGCCCAGCAGCAGCCCGTCCCCGGGCTGGAGCCCGGAGGAGAGCTGGCGCAGGAAGAGCGCGCGCTGCGCCGGCTTCAGGTTGCCGATGGTTCCGCCCAGGAAGGCCACCAGCCGCCGGCCGCCGCCGGGGAGCTGGCCCAGGTGCCGCTCGAAGTCCCCCACCACCGCGTGCACGGTGATGCCGGGGTACTCGCGGGCCAGCCCCGCCGCCGCGCGCCGCAGGAAGGCCTCGCTCACGTCGAAGGGGATGAAGCGCGCCAGCTGGCCCGCCTCCTCCAGCGCGTCCAGGAGCAGGCGCGTCTTCTCGCTGGTGCCGCTGCCCAGCTCGATGAGCGTGTCCGCGCCGCTCAGCCGCGCGACGTCACCGGCGTGGGCCAGCAGGATTTCGCGCTCGCGCCGCGTCGGGTAGTACTCCGGCAGCCGGGTGATGTCGTCGAAGAGCTGGCTGCCGCGCTCGTCGTAGAGCCACTTGGGCGACAGCTCCTTGGGTGTGCCGCACAGGCCCTGGAGTGCCTCCTCGCGCAGGGCGCGCTTCGCATCGCCCGGCTTCACGTACACGTCCACCTGGACACCCGGGGTGTGCTGCGTGTCCTCTCCCGGGGCCGCCACCGTTGGTACCGTCGTCACCCGCATCGCCTCACCTCACGTCCCGTGCACAGCGGAAGCCGGCGAAAATCTGCCGGCGGTTGGGGAAGTCCCAGTTGCGGAAGCCGTTGCGGACCGCGACGGGGGCGCTGGCCCACGCGCCGCCTCGGAGGACCTTGTAGGCCTCTCCGAAGAACACCTCGGAGTACTCGCGGTAGGGGAAGGCGCTGAAGCCCGCGTAGGGGCGGAAGTCGCTCGCGGTCCATTCCCACACGTCGCCCAGCAGGCCCCAGACGCCGTCGTGGCTGGCCCCCTCCGGGTAGCTGCCCACGGGCGCCGGCCCCCACGTGTCTCCGCCCAGGTTGGCGTGCGCGCGCGTGGGCGGCGTGTCGCCCCATGGGTACTCGCGCGGCCTGCCGTCGCTGCCACGCGCGGCCTTCTCCCACTCGGCCTCGGTGGGCAGCCGCTTGCCGGCCCAGCGTGCGTAGGCGTCCGCCTCGTACCAGCACACGTGCTGCACCGGCTCGTCCCGGGGCAGCGGCTCCACCCGGCCGAAGCGGCGCCGCAGCCAGGTGTGCCCTCCCTGCGGCAGCCAGAAGCCGGGGTGTCTGAGCCCCTCCGCCTGGACCACCTCCCACCCCCTGGGGTGCCACCAGCGCGGGTCCTCGTAGCCCCCCGACTCGACGAAGACGAGGTAGTCGCCGTTGGTGACGGGGTGAGCGTCCAGCAGGAACGGCGCGACGTCCTGGGAGAACGCAGGCCGCTCGTTGTCGTAGGCCCACGGCGTGCCGCTGCCCAGCCGCACCGGGCCGCCGGGGATGAAGACCTCCGTCTGGGGGACGGCGCCGGGCCGGGGCCGCGGGCGCGCCGAGGGCACCGGGTACTCCGGCGCCGTCATCAGTTGCAGCGTGGCGGCCAGCGTCTCCGCGTGCTGCTGCTCGTGCTGCGCCACCATGCCGAAGACGTAACCGCCGGCCAGCAGCGGCGCGGTGCTGTCCTCGGGAAGCGTCTCCAGGTGCTCACGCACCGCCTCGCGGACCCGCCGGGCATACGCGAAGGCGGACTCGGGGAGCAGCAGCGGCAGCCCGGCGCGCGTGGCGCGGGGGTGCCGGAAGGCATCGTAGATGGCGTCGAACGCCCGGTCGGTGAGGGCCGGAGCGCCCAGCGCCCGCAGCAGCCATTGCTCCTCGTAGTTGGCCACATGCGCCACGTCCCAGATGAGCGGCGACATGAGCGGCGAGTGCTGGCGCCGAAGCTCCGCCTCGGGCAGCCCGCCCAGCATGGACAGGACGCGCGCGCGCGCCGCCTCCAGCTCGCGCCAGGCATGGGACTTCCAGGGGGGATGCATCGCGCCTCCCTCCGGCGGGCCTCTCCGCTCCTCGGCCATTCGGAACATCGCCCCTCCAAGGTAGGGAGGCGCCCAGCGCCGAGGTAAGTCCCCGTCCCACTGCCGCCCGAGCCGCTCGTGCACGACTTCACGCTGCCTGCGCGCCGGAGCCTTCTTCCTAGGCGCGGCACCCTGCACTGTCGCGCATCGAATCTCGAAATTCGAAGAGAAAGTTGAAGCTCAAACACTGTGGCGCGTGCGGGCGCTCAGGGCGAGCGTGGCACTCGGGCGAGCCCGAGCAGGGTGAGGGTGCGCGAGCGCTCGTCCCAGGCGTACTCCAGCTCCAGGCCGTGCTGCGGCACGAGATGCCGCGCCACCAGCCCGTTGGACGCCGAGGGCCCTCGCAAGGCCGGGTCCCCCAGCCGATCCAACGTCTGTTGCAGCGCGTGGAAGGTCTCCGCCGTCATGCGCCCCACCTCCCGCCATGCCTGTGGCGCGTAATGCACGCGGTGGGGTCCCTGTCGTTGGCGGTGCTGCTGCGGCATGTCCTGGTGTCCTTCGTCCTTTCCGGATGCGCCGGACATGCCAATGGCGTGCCTTTGACCCACCCCTAGGATTTTCAACAACGTGGGACGCGCCGCGCCGTGCCCAAGCTGCAGGAGTTACAGACTGGCGACATCCGGGGCGGAAGAAAGGACAGGCTCGAAGTCCTGGGAGTCACCGTTTCCATGCCCTCCAGGACGCTTGCCCGAGGCCCGGGCAAGGCAGGGTGACACGCGCATCCGGCGGCCGCCCGGGAGGTGGGGCCCGCGGATGCGGGACGTCGCGGCCATGCCCGGGCGCCTGCTCCCGGGGCGGCGTCGCGAGCCCCTGGCGCGTACTGGCTGCCCGCCCGTTCCGCGCGTGCCCACGTTGACCTCGGGGCCAGGCATGCGGCGGGCCCTGGCAAGGAGGGAAGGATGGCACGGCGGAGGTACACCCCGTGGTCCGCCACGAACGGCCTGCTCTTCGGCATGGTCGCGGGCGTGGTGCTGGCCCTGGCCGAGGTGGCGCTGGCGGTGGCCACGGGGGACAGCCCCATGCGCCCGGTGCGCATGTCCGCGGGGGTCATCCTGGGGCCCGCCGTCTTCTCGGCGCAGGTGCCGGACGGCACGGCGCTGCTGCTGGGCGTGGGCGTCCACCTGGCGATTTCGGCCGTGGTGGGGCTCTTCTACTCGGTGCTGGACGCGCTGCTGCCGCCAGACGGGCGCGGACGCTGGGAGTTCCAGGCGGCGGTGGGGATGCTCTACGGCATCTTCGTGTGGCTGGTGAACTTCCAGTTCGTCGGGCGCGGCTCCTATCCCTGGTTCCTCGACGTGCCGCAGTTCCCGCAGATTGTGTTGCACGCCTTCTTCCTGGGGCTGCCGCTGTCGACGCTGTTCACCGCCGCCGAGCGCCGCCGCTTGCTGCTGGACGCAGCGGAGAGCACCCCCGCCCGCTGAGGCGCGCGAGCGCTTTGAAAAAACGCGGAAGGTATGGTGAAAGTACCCGACCTTGAGGGTTATCTCGGGGTCTGCCTTCCATGGGGTCCGTGGCCGGGCCCCCTTCCGTGGACTGACACACGCATGGACACAGAACTGGCGAGCATGCTGGGGGCCGCGTCGAGGGCCGCCCGGGTGCGGATGGGACTGACGCAGGCGGATGTCGCCGAGCGCATTGGCATGGCGTCGGAGGTGTACGGGCGGTTGGAGCGCGGCCACATGCTGCCCAGCGTCCAGAACCTGCGCCGCCTGTGCATGGTGCTGAATGTGCCACCCCACGAGCTGCTCGGCCTGGGGGAGGGCTTCACGGCCCCGCCGCCCGTGAAGGAGAAGGCCTCCTCGAAGAACCGCGAGGACGACACGCCGGAGATGCGGCGGCTGATGCGCAACCTGCGCAAGCTGTCCACCGTGCAGCTGAAGCTGATGAACCTGGTCGCCTCGGCGATGCAGCACAAGAAGAAGTAGGCGGGGCGGCGCGCCCTCCGGCTACGGCGGGTTCCTCGTGGAGAAGGGGAACGTCTGGATGGCGAAGTTCCCCGCGTGGTCATCCATCCACACCTCCACGGTGTGCTCGCCGTCCACCAGCTCGCGCGTGTCCAACTCCGCCGTCCAGGTGCCGTCCGGCTGGAGCGTGGCGGCCCGGATGCCAGAGCCATCCCGCGTGAAGGCCACGCCCCGCACACCGCTCAGTCCGTCCGTCACCCGCGCGGTGAGGACCATCACCCCGCTGTAGGTTTGCCCCGGCACCGGCATCCACAGCTCGGCTTCCGGCGGGCTGTTGTCGTAGCGCACCGTTCGCGACACCGTCGTGCGCAGGCCCGTCTCGCTCGTCACCTCAATCGTGAAGGCGTTGTCGCCGGGCACCAGCGCCAGCGTCGCCTGCACACCGCCGCCTCCCCGGGGCAGCGCGTACGTCTCCCCGGTGGACAGCGCCACCGTCGTCGCGGAGGCGGAGTACACGCCGATGTCGTAGGGCAGCGCGTCCTCCGGCTGCGGCCCCACGAGCCACCCGTCCGGCAGGCCCGTGGACACCCACGGCGCCTCCGCGTCCACCCACACCGTCAACAGGCGCTCGGTGACGTGGCCCACCGAGTCCGTGGCCCGCACCAGGATGAGGTTCTCCCCCGGCCACAGGTCCACCCGGTGCGTCACGTCGCCGCCGCCTGCGGGCACGTCCGTCACCTGCACCCAGTTCGTCTCCACGCGCACGGGGGACCAGTCCCGCACCACCATCCGCACATCCACGCTGTAGGCCGCCATCGCCTCGCCATTGGCGGGGGCGAGGAAGGTCAGCTCCGGCGCGGTGTTGTCCACCATCACCGTGGCCTCCTCGCTGGCGATGCCGCCGAACGAGTCGGTGGCCACCAGCCGGATGACGTTGGGGCCGTCCACCAGCGGCAGCACCGCGTCCACGTAGCCCCCGCTGGGGTCCGGCGCCACGGGGTGGCTCACCCCCTGGATGACGAAGGTGGCCGAGTCGATCTCCGCGCCCGCCGCCAGGGGCGTGACGAAGCCGCAGACCTCCAGCGTCAGCGCGTCCGTGAAGCCGGGCAGGCCGCACAGCGTCACCGACGGCGCGGGGTAGGGCGACGGGTGGACCTCCACCGTGAGCGACGCCGTGCTGCCCAGGCGGTTCTCCCGTGCGGGCTCCAGCGTCACGCCCGAGTACACCGCGCGCAGGTCCTGCACGCCCAGCTCGCTCCAGGTGGCGGCGCGCGGACGCCACACGAAGGTGTACACGCCGTCCCCGTCCGCGTCGTTGTCCGCGCCCACGGTGACGCCCGCGACGGAGAACGTCACCACGCCCATGCCCGGGCCTCGCGCCTCCCAGCCCCGGGTATCCACCACGCGCGCGGACAGGGTGTTGTCCTGCGCCACCGTGAGCTCGCCGCTGGCGGGCTCCAGCAGCGTGGTGAGGGTGGGCACGCCCTCGGTGGGCGGCGGCGGGTTCGTGTACGTGGTGACGCGCGCGGAGCCCTTCACCCCGGCGGCCTCCTGGGACGCCGCCACCACCATGACCTCCGACGTCAAGGATGGCTCCAGGCCCTCCGGCGCGGTGATGGTGAGGGTGAGGGTGGCCTCGGCGTCGGGCGCCAGCTCCAGCGTCGTGCGGCTCAGCGCCGCCGTCCAGCCCGCGAGTCCGCCCTGCGTGCTCAGGCGGTAGCTGTCCGTCCGGTAGCCCTGGTTGCGCACCGTGATGGGGTAGGTGACGGACTGCGCGCGAGGCAGGTCATGCTCCAGGACGCGCCGCGCCGCGCCGCTCACCGTGACGCTGACGCCGTAGTCGCCGAAGCACGCCAGCCCCAGCGAGGCGAAGGTGGTGGGGATGTCCGGGTAGCGCGTGCCCGCGCCCCAGCTCCCGTCCGGGGCCTGCCGCGCCTTGAGCCATTCGAGCGCCTCTGACATGCGCCCGTCCGCGCCGGGCTTCCGGCCCGCGAGGCACAGCGCGTACAGGGAGATGCCGGTGGCGAACTCGTCGGGCGCGTCGCCTTCGAGCGAGCCCCAGCCCGGCGCCCCGCCGCCCGCGCGCGTGGCCAGCAGGCGCGTGGCCATGGCCTCCAGGGCGCGGGTGTTCTCGCCGCTGGCGCCCGGGCCGGCGGCCTTCAGGCCCACCATGGCCCACGCCACCTGATGGGTGTAGCGCTGGCCATCGGCCTGCGGGCCGTCCGTTCCATCCTCCATGTGCGCGCGCACGTACGCGGCGGCCCGGTCCAGCGCGGCCTGGTACCGCGCCGCCCTCGCCGGGTCCACGCGCTGCCGGGCCTGGGCGATGGCCGTCATCATCCGCGCGGTGATGCCGACGTTGCCGTAGCCCACCGGGTAGAAGGGGAAGTCCTCGCGCCAGCGGCCCCCGGTCTCCTGCCGCGTCAGCGCCCAGTCCGCGGCGAGCACCAGCGCGTCCGAGTAGCGCGTGTCCAGGTGTGCGTCGTAGCCGGCGAGCCCGAAGGCGGAGTAGCTGGACTTCGCGTTGGGGTAGTAGACGCCCTCGTGGTACCAGGAGCCGTCCGCGCGCTGCTCGGACACGAGGCGCCCGGCGATGGACTCCAGGTTCTGCCGGTTGGTGCGCCCGTTGTACGTGAGCGCGTCCAGGTCGTACCCGGTGGTGCGCGCGTTCGCGAGGCCGAACATCGCCGCGCCATGGCGGTGGCAGGACGTGCAGCCGAAACGCACGGACCAGTTCTCCGCGTCCGCGCTGAGGAAGTTGATGGCGCGCTGCGCTGACTCCGCGTTGGTGGCCGCCCGTGCGGGCTCGGAGAGCAGCAGCCCCGTCAGCGCGACGAGGAGGAACGGGCTCCACGCGAACGCGAAGCGGGGTGCGGTCAGGAAAGCAGCATGTGAGGGCATGGGGGGCTCGCTCGAAGAATACCGCCCTGGGCGATCATGCAAGCGAAGCGCCCGGGGATGTGAGCCCATGCGGCGAGGGTCGCTCATCACCCGAGGTCATTTCACCCGAGGCATCCGAGACACATGCGCCGCTCATGCGCGCGGCGCTGACGGCGCGGTGAATCCCTCTCATTCGCATGAGAGCGATTGCGCCGGGTCAGCGCGGAGGCTCGGGGGGTGGCTTCTCGTCGCGAGGGGCGGGGGCGTCCGGCGGGAGCTGGGGCAGCGGCCAGCCCTCGAACAGGGGCCAGGCGCGGTACATGGACCGGCGCTCCTCGGGGGTGAGGGGGCGCTCGGGCGCGGCGGCGGCGGGGTGCTTGGGCGGGACGGGGGGCGGGCGGCGGAGCAGGACGACGCTCAGCACCAGGCACAGCATGGATATGAGCACGATGCTCCATGCGCGCGCCGGTCCTTGCAGCATCCGCCTGTCTTCCACGCCGTGTCCCTCAGAAGGTTCCCTGTTTCAACACGTCCCGCTTGGAGATTGTGCCGAGGAGCCGCCGCTCTCCGTCCACCACGGGGAGCCGCTCCAGCGACGTCTCGGTGAAGCGCGCGGCGACTTCGCCCAGGGACAGGCCGGGGGTGATGGGGCGCACGCGCACGTCCATCAGGTCCGCGGCGATGGTGGCGTGGAGCTGCGAGTGGTCCGGCAGGTGGCCCTTCAACTGGTCGAGCACCAGCGCGCCCCGGTACCGCCCCGTCTCGTCGGTGACGTAGAGGTCCACGCCGTGGGGCTGTTCGAGGAGGAAGGCCAGCACCTCCTGGAGCGGCGCCGTGGGGGCCACGCGCTGGTGCACGGGCTTGAGCAGCGCGCGGGCGCCCTCCTCTCGCAGCCAGTGGGGCACCGTGGCGGGGACGTGCACGTTGCGGCGGTTGAGCACGGCCGTGTACAGCGACTCGGGCTCCAGGCGCCGGCTGATGGCCGCGGACACCACCGCGCTGAGCATCAGCGGAAGGACCAGCGGGTAGTCGCCGGTGAGCTCGAAGATGAGGAGCACCGCGGACACCGAGGCGTGCGTGGTGCCCGCGAGAATCGCGCCCATGCCCAGCAGGGTGTAGGCGCCGCTGGGAGCGCCGCCGGGGAGCACCTGCTCGGCCAGCATCCCGAACGCGCCGCCCAGCAGCCCGCCGTAGAAGAGCGACGGGGTGAAGAGCCCGCCGGGCACCCCCGCGCCCGCGCACGTCGCGGTGAGGGCCAGCTTCACCAGCGGGAGCAGCAGCAACAGGGACAGGGGCAGCTTCCCGAGCAGCGCCGCGTTCACCGCGTCGTAGCCGTTGCCCAGGAGCTGCGGCAGCCACACCGACGCGACGCCCACCACCGTCATGGACAGCAAGGGGAGGAAGGGCGCCAGCCACGCGGAGGGCCGGTCCAGCAGGTCCGACATGGCGTTGATGCCGCGGACGTAGAAGGCGGACGCGACGCCCAGCACCACGCCCAGCAGCATGGCCAGCGCCAGCTCGCGTGGGTGCAGCAGCGCGTAGTGGGGAATCACGAAGCTGGGGTGGTCCGCGATGAGGCCGCGCGACACCAGCGTCGCCACCACGCACGAGACGACGATGGGGCCGAAGAGCTCCAGCGCGAAGCTGCCCAGCAGCACCTCCAGTCCGAAGAGGGCCGCGCCGATGGGCACGTTGTACGCGGAGGCCATACCGGCGGAGGCGCCGCAGGCCACCAGCAGGCGGGTCTGGCCGGGGCCCAGCCGCAGCCAGTGGGCCAGCGACGAGCCGCTGGCCGCGCCCGTGGACAGCAGCGCGCCCTCGCGGCCCAGCGGCGCGCCCAGCGCCACGGCGAGGATGGACACCAGCCCCCGCAGCAGCGCCCGGGGGAGGGACAGCCGGCCGGACTTCACCCAGATGGACTCGATGATGCCCGCGGTGCCGTGGCCGCGCATGGGCCGGCCGACGATGAGCGTCAGCAGCGTCACCAGCGCGCCGCCCAGAATCGGGATGAGCACGCGGCGCCACGTGGGCGCCGCGGCGACGCCCGCGAGGAAGTCCTCGCCGGTGCTCTGCCAGAAGAGCTGCTGGGTGAAGCGCAGCACCTTGAGCAGCGCCACCGCGCCCATCCCCGCGATGAGTCCCACCACGACGACGAGCACCCAGAAGCGCTGCTCCGGGCCGATGATGCTCCCCACGAGCACCCTGGCGAAGGGGTTCCTCCCGCGAGGGCCCGTCATGCCGGGAGGCCCGCTGGCTGGGTGCTGGACGCCCACGCCGCTCCAAGTTAGGCGCTGCACCGCCAGCGGGTGGGAAGGGGCTGGAGGCCGCTCGTCCGGCAGGCGTGGGGCCGGGCGTCGCGCCGCCTCAGCCCTGCTCGGGGGCGGGCTGCGCGTCCACCCACCCGGCCAGGATGTCCGCGTGACAGGGACCGGGCTTGCACCAGCAGCCCAGGCGCTTGCCACGCAACGTCAGCACGGCGGCGCGGTAGTCCGCATCGTGCCGCGTGCGCAGCGCCAGGTACCAGCGGAACGCGTCGAACGCATCCGCGTCCGGGCCCATGCGGCGCAGGGCCTTTTCGCGGATGCGCGCCTGCTCCGCCTCCGGCAGCGTCCCCAGCCAGGGCTCGAAGTAGGCGCGCAGCGTGGCGCCCGGAGTGCGCACGCCTCCGGGCTTGAAGGGATTGCCGAAGCGGCCCGGCACCGGGTTGAGCGGGCTCGGCTTCGCGTAGGCGCGGAAGGCCCGGCCCACGTACACGTCGCAGCCTTCGTGGACGTGGACCACCGTGGTGCGCGTCACGGTCATCGGCGCGGCCTCGCGGGTGCTACTTCTTGCGCTTCTTGCCCGCGGCGGGCGCGACGACGGGCTCGGGGGGCTGCTCGGCGGCGGCCTTCAGCGCGTCGCGCTCCTCCAGCACCGTCGCGAGCTGGCCCTCCAGCTCGCCGACGCGCTCCTTCAACGCCGCGTTCTCCTCGCGCAACGTGTCCGCGTCCTTGCGCAGCACATTCGCCTCCGCGCGCGCGCGCGTCAGCTCGCGCGACGACGTGCAACCCACGGCGAGGGGAACCACGGCCAGCGACACCACCGTCATCCATGCCTTCATGTGATTCAGCTCCTGGACGCCTGGGCCCGTGGCATCGAGGCCACGAGGCCCGGCGTCGCGGCGCGGAGCGTAGGCATGGAGCCGGTGTCACCGGAAGCCGTGTCAATTGATTGCATCTCCAACGACACGTTCGCCGACTTCGTGAACCCAGACGTGCTCCAGGCCCCAGGTGAAGAGGAGCCGGTGCTTGGAGACGACGGTGAAGCCGGGGGCCTCCACCGGCCGCGTCACCGTGAGGATGCGGGTGCCGGGGCGGCAGGTGCGGAAGCGCTCCACCAGGCGGGCGCGCGTCCGCGGCGTCAGCGCCGTCCAGTTGGTGAAGACGTGCGTGGCGTCCTGGAGGTCCGCCTGCATCGCGTCACCGAGCACGAGCCGTGCGCCCGCCTTCTCCACCGGCTTTCGAGCCAGGGCGACGTGGTGCTGCATCAGCTCGACACCCACGGCCTCCGCGCCCAGCCAGCGCGCGGCCAAGAGCGTGCGGCCGCGTCCCGCGCCCAGGTCCACCAGCCGCGAGCCGGGGCCCAGGCCCGCCTTCCAGAAGAGCCACACGCCCGTGTGCACGGGCATCTCGCCGTACATCAGCTCCTTGAGAATCTGCCCGCTGGCCTGGAGCACCCGCGCCACCTCGAAGGAGCGCTTCAGGCGGTAGGGCGAGACGAAGACCTCGCGCAGCCAGATTCCCAGGTAGGGCGGAAGCAGCCGGGGCCGGCGCAGCAGGAGCAGCACGTCACCCAGCCGGGTGAACAGCTCGATGAACATGACGCAGATGCGCAGGACGACGAGCGCCGGCAGGGACATGCCGTAGTCGTCATCGTCTGGCGCGTCGTGCGTGGGCTTCACCGGCGGCGGCTCCCCAAATCCAACATGTCCCGCGTCACCACGGCCATCCGCGTGGGGCCGCTCATGGCCTCGCCGCAGAAGGCATAGACGAAGTGTGTCTGGGCCTTGCCCTTGAAGGCGGGGTGCTGGAAGAGGTCGTACTCGAAGTGGCCCGTCACCAGGGCGCCTGCCTCCACGGGGGCATCCTGGAAGCAGGGGACGCGGAGGGAGATGACCTCCGCCTCTCCGGTGCGGCTGCCAATCACCACCAGGGAGACGGGGATGATGGCCGCGGGGCGAGGTTGGCCATGGCCGTCGTCGTCGTCACCCGGCTCCGGCTTGGGTGGAACCCGCTCGTGGGCGAGCACGGGGACCTGGAAGGTGCCGCGGATCCACGCGGGCTTCCCTGGCTCGTACAGGAACACGCGCTCGCCGTGCACGGCGATGCCCGGGGCCTCCGGCGTGGGAGGGCTGTCCGGCCGTGCCTGGAACTGGCGCGCGTCCTCGCCAGGGGCGTACCGCACGGGCTCGGGCGGTGGCGGCTGCTGCTTCAGGGACTCCAGGAAGCGGGTGACTTCTTCGTCCTGGTAGCCGGGGACGGAGCGGGTGACCTGGACCTGCACGCGGTTGGACGTGCGGTCCAGCATCAGCGCCGTCAGCAGGTAGGTTCCGGGCTGCTGCATCGCTTCGAGCCGGAGGGCGTCCGTCTGCTCGACGAGGGCCATGGCTCCGTTTCCCGGAGGCGCTGGATCGGCATCATCCTGGTCGAACAGGCCCGGCTGCTCGGGCGGTTCGACCAGCGGGGTGATGTCGAGCGTCCGGTCCTCCAGCCGCACGCCCACGAGGTGGCCCGTGCTCCACGGGTCGTAGATGCGCGCCTCCTGCTGCTTCACGGCGTACAGCGACAGCAAGGGGATGCGGTCGGCCGTCCGGAGGTCGGCTCGCGCGGGCGCGTCCAGGAACAGCCCGTAGCGTCCCTCGGGGACGAACTTGCGCAGCACCCGGGCGCTGAACTTGAACGGGTCGGTCCAGTAGTCCTGGCCCTCGATTTCGAAGATGCCCGGTGCCATGTCCGCTAGGCCTTCCAGTTCGTGGTGATGTCGAGCGCGTCGCTGGCCTTGATGTAACGCGTGCACTCCGGGCAATAACTGAACTGCACCGTCTTGCTCTGGTCACCCGCGCCGAACAGGACGCAGTTGCTGTCGAGCATGTAGTCGGGAAGGTTGAAGCTCTTGATGCTCAGGTCCTTTCCTCCCACCTTCAATCCATGCGCGCAATGCGAGCCCTTGTGCCCGCGGCCCGCATAGAAGTACCCCGCCGGGATGAAGTCGTCGAAAGGGACTCCTGGAATCTGGTGCTTGGGGAGGCGGCCCCGGCCGTCCGTCGCAGAGCCCTTGTTCTCGATGTACGCGTGGCCCAGGTTGTGGCCGATTTCATGGCACAGCGTCCGCGCCACGCCCTCCGCGGTGCCCAGGCCCATGCACGGCGTCATCCGGATCTTCCCCTGGACCGCGTTGGCGTTCGCCCCCATCTGGAAGTGACGAAGCCCCACGGTGACCAGGATGCGGTGCTCGTAGCCATTCCAGTCCGTCAGGTACTGGCCCGGGTCCTGGGGGTCGACGTTGGGCAGCTTGATCTTGAACTTCTTCGCGGAATCGAAGTCGACCCACTTCTCGGCTTCCGCCTGGGTCGTTGGAAGGACCTCCGTGGGCGTCTCCCAGTAGTCCCAGAGGGAGTTGAGGTGGTCTTGCCCAGTCTCGGGTTCCTGCCAGATGACCTCCTTCGGCAGCCAATCGGTGTCGCCCATCTTCCGGAAACCGGTGATGCGCCAGTAGACCTTCTCCACGCCCCACAGGTCCGCGGGGCCCGTGCACACCGGGTTGCGCATGGCGATGAGCTGCCCTTTGGCCGTGGTGTGCTCAATGGGGGTGGAGGGGGGCTCGAACGTGGCCACGTACTCGCCGGGCGTCGCGGCGCTCACGTCCGCGTTATCGTCGGACAGCGTCTTGGGCAGCATGTCCGTCCAGACGAGCATGAGCCGGCGAGGGTCCGCGGGCGGATTGTGGAGGACGCGGTCCCGGAGGGCATCCAGGTCCTTGGGAGACAGGAACGTGCAGTTCTTGTCCGGAGTGAGCCTTTCGTGGACGTACGCGCCCGGCAGGATGAAGGTGGCCGTGCCGCCCCGAGCCGACAGCAGGGCATTGATGTCGGCGTCCGTGTAGACGGCGCGGAAGGCGTCGGGGAACGTCAGCTCGATGAACAGCGGGTCGAGGATTCGCTTGAGGGCGGCCGCGAAGTCCGGGTGCGGCCCGGGGGCCGCGTCGTCGTTGTTGACGATGGTGTCCCAGCCCTGCCGCAGGCTGCTGTGGGGGACGACGAACTCGGACTCCAGCCGCCGCCAGTTGCACACCCAGAGTTCGTCGTCGCCCGTGCCGTCATCGAAGCCGACCTGGATGTGACACATGTCGCCGCCGGCGTAGCCGAGCTGGACATGGAACTCACAACTGCCGCCATTCGCGGGCAGGGCGAGCTGCGCCTTGTAGACGAGGTCCGCCGTCCCGGGCGCCGCGTCCGGATCCGTGCTGGTCTGCGTCGCGCCGTTGAGGATGAGCGCTGGACGAGGGGTGGTCCGCTTGCTGTTGGAGGCCTTGAAGGTGACGCACACGCTGAGCTTCTGGTCCTTCAAGCCGAGCGCCTTGTCATGCGGTGCCACCTCCACGCGCATGATGTTCCCCTTGTCCGTGCCGTCCGTGATGGGGAGGTTCACGTACTGCTTGAAGGGTGAGTCCTCGGCCTTGCCTTCGGTGTGCGAGATGATTTTCGCCGTCCACGGGAGCTGGGAGACCTCGAGCGCGTAGCTCGCGGCCTCTTCCGTGGAGGCCGTCTTCTTCTCGAGCTTCCAGGGCGAGACGGCATCGAAGCGGTACGCTTCCTTTTCGAGGGAGCCCGCCCATTTGCCGCCCGTCACCGTGGGCTTCTCGGACTTCTCGCCCTGCACCAGCGAGAAGGTGAAGCCCTCCGCGGAGCCCTTGGCGCCTTCCTGCATCTTGACGTCGAGCTTCAGGGTCCTGGGCCAGACGCGGAAGGTGTCCTGGCCCGAGAGGAGGTCCTCCTGCTCCGGCAGCTTGTAGTTCCACGAGATGACGTAGTTCTCCATCCCCGCGGGGACCTTGCCGCAGGTGTGCTCGTGGCGCTGGGCCGTCACCTTCTCTTCCTTGCCCTTGCCGTCCGTGTTGATGAGCGTGAACTCGACGGCTTCCTCGGTCTCGACGCCCTTCAGCTTGATGGGGTCGCCTTCATAGACCTCGTATTGCACGGGGAACTCCTTGTCGGGAGGGGTTCAGTCGCCCTGGGGCCGAGGGGAAAGGGAGGCCCTGGCGGAGCTGGGGTGCGGGGAGGTGCTGCTGGCGCGAACGGAGGCCGGGGGGCGCGAGACGGCGGTGGCCTTGGCCGAAGCGAGGGGCTGGGAGGCGCCGGGCTCGCCCGTTCGAGACGTCACCTGGGCCTGGGCCCGGGGCGGAGGACGCGTCTTCACAGTGGCGACGGCCTTGGGCATCACGCACCGGACGGGGACGATGATGCTCTGGGTTTCGCCGTCGGCGAGGGAGAAGGGGCCCGGTGGCGCGTCGATGCGGTAGTTCCTGGCGTGCGCCCCCGTGAGGGTGAGTTGCAGCGAATAGCGGCCGCCTCGCAGCGAGCGGAAGGTGACGGCGCCCGAGTCGACAGCGGTGGCGCCCTGTTGTCCGGTGGGGCCGGTGAGCTGGACGGAGGTGTCGCCGATGAGTTGCCCGTTCTCCGGGCACCACACCTGGACCACGACGGTGGCCGCGGTGGCGGGGCAGGGCATCACGGGGGTGCCGACATCTGGAGGGACGTTGGCGACGTCCTGGCTGGCGCGGTCGGTCCAGTCAGCGGTTGGTGGCATCGGGCACCTCGCTGCCGCGCTGCTTCAGCATGCGGAGAATCATCCCGGCCTTCTCCTCGGAGGGGATGGAGGCCGAGCGCAGGATGGCGCCGCTCCAGGCCATGGCGGGGGTGTCCTCGAAGCCAGGGCCCTTCACGACGACGAGGTCGGTGAGCAGGGTGATGCTCTTCGCGTCCTGGATGCCGTGGCGTTCGGCGGTGGCGATGCCGGCTTCGACGAGCGCGAGCGCGGCGGCGGGGCCAAGAGCGCGCATCCGTTCGGGGAACACGCGCTTCAAGTGGGCGAACAGGCGGTCTTGGACCTTGGGTTTCTCGGGAGGCTCGAAGGCCTGCATCTGGGCGGCGCGGATGGTCAGCGCGCCCTTCCACGGGCTCCTGGCCACGCCGTGCCCGGGGGCGGAGCGCCGGCAGGTGGTGGCCCAGGCGCCAGCGTCATACTCAGGAGCGGCGGCGTCCGCGAGCACCTGGCCGAGCGCGAACAGGACGGCCTGCGGGGTCTCTCCCAGTCCCTGGCGGTGCGCGGTGGCGAACCCTGCTTGGAGCTTCCGGGTGGCCTCGGCTTCGCCCAGGGCGCGGTACTCCCAGGCGTAGTGCTGCTTCAGCGTCGCCAGCGCGTGCCGCAGCAGCGCCGAGGGTGGCGCTCCCGGTCCGCGGTTCCAGGAGGTCATGGGTGTCGGATATTGCATGAACGCGTGGTCAGGCGGGAGGACCTGTCTGGCAGGTTGAACTCGTCTGACTCAAGGGCGTGCTTGCGCAGTCAGCGCGGGGGAATTGCATCCCTGGACCGCCCGCGCGACGGCCATTTCGGCAGCGGCTGTCATGGAGGCCGCCAGGACCCGCTTGGGGCCCGGTGGAGTGACTCACGCACGATGGCCCGTGGGCTCAGGGGCGAGCCGCTGACTTCTTGCGGAACTCGATGAGCGGCGCCGCGTCGAGCTTCCACTCACCGTTGACACGGCGGACTTCCATGGGGACGGGTGCGGCGGAACTCTGGAGCACGACCCGTTCGGGCTCATCCATGACGCGGGTGATTTGCATCTCGCGGTACTGCTTCCCGAGCGCGGCAGCCACGGGCTCGGGATAGGAGCCGCCTGACCAGAGCAATGCGGCGTCCGGATTGTCGAGGATGAGCGAACGGATGACCTTCTCGTCACCGGTGAGATTGGCCAGCATGAAGCGTCGATAGATGTCTTCGGGGGCTCCGGCCATGTCAGTCCCCTTCGAGCAACTTGCCAAAGCGAGAAGCGCCACGACAGCGACACTGCCCCACCGTGTGAATCCAGACTCCACTTGATTCTCCTCGCGGCGAGCGCGCAACGCGTTCTGAGCGGCTGTAAAGATACGGAGAAGGTGCGGCTTCGAGAAGCCTTTCGACGTAGGACTCGAGATCCAGTGCTCGGAAATGGAGCATTCATCGGAGTTCCTCGGGCAGTTGGAGCGGCGGTTTCATGACGGCTCGCCCTTATACCGGTGTGAACTCCACGCCCGTGGCGCCGGACTCCTCGAGGGCGGTCTTGATGTCCTCCGAGACAATGAGCGCGAGCTTCCATCCCCAGGTGCGGAACACCTTGGTGTCGCCGACCTTCGCGGGGTCGATTCGGAGGCCGATGACCGAACGGTACTGGCCCACGCGTTCCGGCTGACCATGCTCGGGCTTCCAGTAGCGGACCTCCTCGGACGCCTCGTCGTCGATGCAGCGGATGAGCTTCGTGGCGACCAGGATGAGGTGCTGAGACGCATGACCCTCGATGTCCACGGGGATGAGTTGCACATCATCCGGGGCGAGCTCCGCGAAGAATGACGCCACCCGGGCATGGACGATTGGCATCACGCCCACCCCCACGGTGCAGAAGTCCAACGGCCTGCCCGGTGTGTCGATGGGGATGTTCAGGCGCCCTTCGGCCTGGATGGGACGCCCGGCGGTGTACATCCAAAGGTCGTCCACTTCGTGGCCCGATGCGTCCACCGGGTCGCCGAGGTCCCAGTTCCCGGCTTGCATGTCCTCCGTCAGCCTGAAGTAGCGCTTCGTCATGGGGGCCTTCTCTCACATGGCTCGGGTCAGGAGCCTGTGGAGCTTCGTTCCTGGTGTGGAGACCTCTTCGGCCAGTTCCTTGAGCGCGGTCGTCAGCGCTTTGCGGCACGACTCCATCGTACGGCAGCCTTCCGTGGCGTTGATGAGTCTGTCGTGAACAGCCTGGTGGTAGGCCCTCGGATGCGGCCCCTTGTGCCCCTGGACCTGAACGATGTTGTCAGGGTCTTTCAGCTCCATTCCCGCGCGCTTGAAGATTCGTCTGAACTCTGGCGTCCAGGGGCCGCCACGCGCCGTGGAGATCTCGTTCTTGTTCGTGGCGAGATGGTGCTTCTGCGTGCGGGAGGTCGCCGTCTCTCTTGCCGCCATGGCCACCGCATGGGGTGCGAGCGCGATGGCGAAGCCCTCCGCTGTCATGGCCACGGATTTCACGCTGCCGAGGGCCGCGAACTGGTAGCCCGCCTGCACCTCGACGTTCAGCGCAGCCTGTGCGGAGCCAGGAAGCCTTGTCGATTTCGCAGCCAGTCCCGCCGTGTTTCCGATGGCCGTCGTGGCAAGCATGACGAAGATGCGCGCGGCATTCTCCCCAAGGACCTCGCCGTAGGTCTCCCCTGCCGTGCTGAGCTGCGCGAAGGTCGTGGCCTGGTCCACCTCGCGGACAAGCACGAGCCACCCGTCCAGCAGACGCCACACCGTGTCTACGCCCAGGTATGCAATCGCAGTGGCTGTCAGGAGGGCGGCGAGTCCCTTGCTCACCGGCTCCGGAAGCGTCCACAGCAGCAAGTACACGCTGACCGCGGACGTCACGGTCGCCATCAGCGCTTGAGGATGCGTCATGTCCGCCAACGCTTCGGCGGTTTCATCCCAGACGGAGTCCATGGCGATGGCCATCGCCAGCGTGTACTTGCCGTCACTGGCCAACACAGGACCTTCATCCAGCAGGCGAAGGCAGTCGCCGGGCTGTTTCTTGCGTGAGCACCACTGTCCGTAGGCTTGCGTCAGCTCTTCGTCAGCGTAAGACGCCAGGAGGTGAGGGCCGTCATCTCCCGTCGCTTGAGGGATGAGCCGATGGCCGCGGGGCTCGTAGCGGTAGACGCCACCGCGGGAAGGGACGCCGAAGCGCTGTCGGGCCTCATGGGTCGGGTGGCGAAACGAGCGAACGTCCCTGGCGAGTTCCCGCAGTGAACCCTTGAATTCGTCGGTGGTGAGTTCGGCTTCGCGCGGCCTGGAGCCTGCTTCCTCGCGCGGAATGACGAGGAACGTGTCGCGGCCCGTATCCAGTCGAACGGAACGGCTCGTTGAGCAACCGGACACCAGAAGCAGGAACCACAGCACGACGCAGCGACGCATCATGGCGCTCCTCCGAGATGAGACGGTACTTCCAGCTCAACCACGACATAGGAATCCCCAGTCGGTGCAAGCTGGGAACCCTCATCGTCTCCGAGGACCTCGAGGCCGCACGGGAACGGTCCGGGACCACTGGGATGAAGTTCACCCCCGTGTAGCGCTGCGGCTACTCCGGCTTCTGCGCGCCGGTCCGCTGCCAGAACTCGCGCAGCAGAATCGTGGCGAAGCGCGAGTCATTCAGGATGTACCGCCGCCACAGGCGCTTGGGCTCGTTCACCAGCCGGTAGAGCCATTCGAAGCCCGCGCGCGAAATCCACACCGGCGCGCGCTTCGCCGTCCCCGCGATGAAGTCCAGCCCAGCGCCAATGCCAATGGGCACCGTGGGGCCCAGCTTGGGCGCCACCTGCGAAATCCACACCTCCTGCTTCGGGCTGCCGAGCGCCACCAGGAGGAGGTGCGGATCCTTCTCGCGGATGCGCGCCACAATCGGGTCGTTCTGCGCGTCCCCGCCGTCCAGGCTCACCATGGGCGAATCCCAGCCCACCACCTCCACGCCGTACTGCTCGCTGACGATGCGGCCCACCTTCTCCGCCACGCCCGGGCCCGCGCCCAGCAGGTACACGCGCCACTTGCGCTCCGCCCCCAGCTTCATCAGCGGGAGGATGAGGTCCGAGCCGGCGATGCGCTCGGGCAGCGGCACGTCCATGGCTCGCGAGGCCCAGACGATGGGCATGCCATCCACCACCGAAATCGTGGCGCGCGAGTACGCCTCGCGGAAGGCCACGTTGTCCTCGGCCAGCACCACGTGGTCCACGTTGGCGGTGAAGACGTAGCCGCCCTGGCGCGAGTCCACCAGCCGGCCAATCTCCGCCACCGCCTCGTCGAAGGTGAGCTGGTCGATGGCGAGCTGGCCGATGTGCAGGCGCGCACGGCCGGTGGTGAACGGAGGCTGCGGCGGCACGGGGGCAGCGGCGGAGCTCATGGCTTCTTCACCGTCAGGTCGAGCACGGTCATGGAATAGGGCGGCAGCCGCTGTGTCAGTGAGCCCGCGGCCTTCGCACCGGGAGTCTGCTCGGTGAACCCCCCAGGTGCGCCCGAGTAGCCCAGCACGCGCACGCTGTCGAGTGTCCCGCAGCCCTTGAGCTCAATCCGCGCCTGGGCGGCCTGGTCCGGGTCGAAGTTGAGCACCACCGCTACCAGCTTGCCGCCCGCCTCGTCCCGCGAGGCGAACACGCTGGTGCCCTCGGGGGCCTTCGCCGGCACCCACCAGTCCTGGAAGCGGCCCCCCTTGCCATCGAAGTTCCGGTACGCGCGGAACGCCCAGAACACCGGGTCGCCCTCTGTGGGGTACTGCCAGAAGTAGGCGGCGTAGATGTTCTCCTGCGCGAAGCGGCCCAGCGTCTCGGCCTGGGCCAGGCCACCGCTCATGTGCCGGAAGGCGCCGAAGTTGTACTCGCCAATGGAGATGCGCAGGCCGGGGGAGTTTTCGGCGATCCACTCCTTCATGCGCGGAATCAGCCGGATGGGCTCACCAATCCAGGACTCGTCCTTGTACGTGGGGTCCCACAGCCCGCGCGTGGAGCGGATGCGGCGCGCGTTGGTGACCGGGTCCGTGTTGCCCTCCAGGCCCACGCCCACGTCCGTTTGTGGATAGAAGTGCAGGTCCAGCACGTCGAGCAGCCGCACGCCCGTCTTCTTCTCGTGCTCGCGCAGCTGCCGCAGGTACCAGGGCACCAGCGGGACGTTGCCGTGCGCGCGCCGGTCCGAGTGCGGCATCTTCCCCGGCGCGAAGTCCGCCGCGGACCACAGGTAGTTCGTCCAGCCCCACTCGGCCGGGCCCGCGATGAGGGCCTCCGGGTCCTCCTTACGCACCGCCGTGCCGTAGGCGATGGTGCGCTCCAGGAGCCCGTCATAGGTGAGCGGCTCCGGGTGCACGTCGCGGTGCGTGGAGTTCCAGAGCATGGGCTCGTTGTCCAGGATGTACATCTGGACGCTGCGCTGGCCCCGCTCCTGGTCCTTCTTCCGGATGGTGCGGACCCACTCGGCGACGAACTCCGGCGGGGCCTCGGTGCTGGTGAGCGACGGCGCGCCGGGCTTCAGCGGTGTGCCGTCCCGCGCGAGCCCGTTGCCCGAGCCGTTGTCCTCCTTCTGCTGCGGGCCGAAGCGCAACACGGGGAAGCCCACGGACTTCGTGTCCTTGGCCACCCACCCCAGCAGGGGCACCGTCAGCGCGGAGGTGAGGCCGTGCTTGCGGTTGGACTCCAGGAAGTCGTCGTAGCTCAGGCCGATGTCGACGTTCTGGTAGAACCAGTCGTTCGCGCTGTTCCACGCGCCGCCCAGCTTCCAGTTGTAGCGGGACGTGGGGTTGCCGCCCCAGCGTCGCGTGGTGGCGCCCAGCTGGTACTGGTGCGTGTCCCGCTTCTCCGTGAGCCCGTCGAAGGCGATGCCGTAGATGAGCGGGCTGATGCGGTGGCCCGGCGCGGTGCAGTCGATGGTCATGGGGGCCTCGCGGCCACTGCCCTGGCCCGTGCGGCCGCCGCCCGCGGCCAGCGCGGCGGCGAGCTCGGGCGGCAGCGGCACCAGCGCCACCTTGTCGAAGAGCACCCAGTCGCGGCCCACGCTCTTGGAGGCGCGCAGCACCACGCGGTCGAACGGCTGGCCGCGCGGGTTGAGCTGCTCCATGGGGATGACGATTTCCGCCCACTCGCCGTCCTTGCGGACCTCGAGCTCGGGGGTGATGGGGATGCGCGGGAAGCTCGCGGCGCCCGGCGCGTCCAGGCGGACCTCCAGGAACTCGCCGAAGGACTCCGGGGCGCTGAGCCGGAAGGTCAGCGCCCCGAAGGTGCCCTCCAGCTTGGGCCGGTAGAGAATCCACCCGCCGTGGTTGAACAGGCGCATGCGCGCGGGCGCGCCCCTGGGCAGCGCGCGCGGCGCCCAGCCGATGTCATTCCAGCCGGAGGCCAGGCCCCCGTCGTACAGCATCAGCGGTGGGGTCTCCTCCGTGCCGGTGCTCGCGCCCACCGCGCCGCCGCCCGTGTCCGCCGCTGCGCCCACCGCCTGGGCCCAGGCCACCGCCCCACCGGCGAGCAGCGCGCCCGACAGCATGGCGGCGCCCGCCTTCATCCGTGAACGCTTCACACCGTCCTCCATGGGCGCGCGGGCACCGGCGCGCTAGAGCGCGACTTCGTCCATGTCCTTGCGCGGGAAGATGCGGGCGGGGATGCCCACGGCCACGCTGTCTGGTGGCACGTCCTGGAGCACCACCGCGTTGGCGCCGATGCGCGAGCGCGCGCCGATGCGCACCGGCCCCAGGATGCGAGCGCCCGCGCCAATCCAGACGTCGTCCTCGATGACGGGGTAGCCGTTGTCCTTCGCGGTGCCCACGGTGTTGTTGCCGTAGAAGCGCACGCGGTCGCCGATGCGCGCGTCGCCGCCGATGACGACGCCCAGGCTGTGCACGAAGTACACGCCCTTGCCGAGCGTGACGTCCTTGCCAATCTCAATCCCCATCACCGCGGTCTGCGCCACGCGCAGCACGTGGTTGACCAGGGGGATGCGGTACGCCAGCGCGGCCTCGCGGGCGCGGTTGAGCGCGGTGATGCGATACGAGTCACTGGTCAGCACCACCTTGGCGATGGACTTCGCGTCCGAGTTGCCATTGGCGGCCTTCGCCAGCTCCAGCGCATCCGTGACGAGCGAGCCAATCATCGAGTCCCTGGCCTTCCGCATGGTGTGTGACTACTCCCCCTGGCCCCGCAGGTAGCGGGTGACCTCGCGGGCGATGCCCGTCCAGCCGCCGGCCTCGCCGCGCGCGCCGCGCAGGTACTCCATGCCGTACACCACGGAGGTGCCGGCGAAGGCGGCCTTCTCCAGGCCCAGCCTGTCCGCGGCGTTGGCCGCGTGCATCACCGCGCGCGTCAGCACGCGCGAGGCGTCCGGCGCGACGAGGGTGGCGGCCAGCAGCGGGCGCGTCAGGGGGTTCGTCTGGAAGAGCAGCCGCCACGGGTTGACGTCGCGCACGTCCGGGTGCTTCCGGGCCACCTGCGTGTCGAACATGCCGTAGCGGTGGGCGCGCTTCAGCCAGCGCTCGAAGGAGACGTGGTCGCTGCCGTGCAGCACGTAGGCGTCCCGGGCGAAGACGAAGGCGCAGCCGGCCTTCTCCAGCCGCACGCCCAGCTCCACGTCCTCGGACTGGCCCAGGGACTTGTCGAAGCCGCCCACGCCCACGTAGTCGGCGCGGGGGAAGGACACGTTGCCGGTGTACAGGTGGACGCCGCGGGCGCGGGCGCCGGGGACGGAGAGCTCCTCGGCCATGCGGTTGTTGAGGTACGCGTACCAGCGCTCGAACAGCGGCATGTCCCCAATGGACGGGTCCGGCCGGATGCGGCCCAGCACCACGTTGCGCGAGCCCTCCGGGTGGTGCGCCAGGTGCCGCTCCAGGAAGTCCGGCGCCACCTGCATGTCGTCGTCGGTGACGAGCACCACGTCCCCCCGCGCGGCCATGACGCCCCGGTGGCGGGCGGCGGCGGCGCCGGCGTTGGGCTGCACCTCCACGCGCAGGGTGTAGGGCAGGGCCAGGGCCTGCAACGGCTCGCGCGCGGGCTCCCGGGAGCCGTCGTCCACCACGACGACCTCGAACCGCTCGGGCGGCAGCGTCTGCCCGGCGAGCTGCCACAGCAGCCGGGTGATGAGCGGCAGCCGGTTGTACGTGGCGATGACGACGCTGAGCCGGGGCGCGGGGGCGGAGGTCATGGCTTCTTCTGGGAAGACGCCCGGCGCTGCTTCTTCGTCAGCCGGGGAAAGGTGACGCTGCCGAGGAAGCGCTCGCGGCCCACGAAGTCCAGGGTCCTGTTGGCCGCGCCGAAGTCCGTCTCGCCCAGGGTGACGCAGAGGAGGCAGCCATCGGCGCCGAGCGCCAGGGGCAGGCTGGCCGGGTGGGTCACCAGCGAGTCGATGACGGCGACGACGCGCTCGCCCCGGGACACGCGCTCGCGCAGCTCCAGCACCTTCTTCGCCGCGGCGGTGGGCGACAGGCCGGTGGCGTCCTCCAGGTGGATTTTCTGCAGGTAGGCGTAGGGCGCGCCGGCCTCCAGCACCGCCATGGCGGCCTCGAGCGCGGGCGCGCCCGGGTGGGCCGGCACCACGGTGAGGTAGCTCCAGGCGTGGCGCTCCAGGGCGAACCACAGCCGTTGCAGCGCCGGGGAGGGAATGGCGCTGTCGGGCGGTGCGGCGTCGGCGGGCGGTGCGCTGGAGTCTGCGGCCATGGGGAGGCGCCCGGTATAGCGCAACGCGCGGCGCCGGCCCAACGGCCTCGCCGGGCGACCCCGGGCGCGCCGGCCCGCCCACCGGCCAGGGAGGAAGGGCATGCATGGCGCGGAGCCGCTGGGCCCGCCGCCGCGCGTGAAGCCACGTCACGGGCTGGGTGCGCGGCCACCCACGCCGTGGCGAGCAGCCAGCCGTGTTATGCCCTTCGCGTGCAGAAGATTGGCTACCTGATTCCCGAGTTCCCCGGACAGACGCACATCTTTTTCTGGCGCGAGCTGCAGGCGTTGCCGGGCATGGGTGTGTCGCCGGAGCTGGTGTCCACGCGACCGCCGCCCACGGGCATCATCTCGCACCGCTGGGCGCATGAGGCGATGGCGCGCACGGAGTACCTCTCGCCGCCCGGGCCTCTGGGCGCCGCCCGGGCCGCCCTGGAGGTGGCCCGCGCCATGCCGTCCGGCTGGGCCCGGTGCCTGGCGTCCATCGCGCGCGCGGAGGGGCTGGACGCGAAGGGCCGCGCGCGGCTGCTGGCCTTCGCCGTCATGGGCGGCCGGCTGGCGTCGCTGGCGCGCGAGCGCGGCTGGACGCACGTGCACGTTCACTCGTGCGCCAACGCCGCGCACGTGGCGCTCTTCGCCCATCTCCTGTCGGGCCTTCCCTACAGCCTGACGCTGCATGGGCCGCTGGACGACTACGGCCCCAACCAGCGGGAGAAGTGGCGGCACGCGGAGTTCGCGTTCGTGATTACGAAGAAGCTGCTCCAGGAGGTGAACGACACGCTGGGCGGCGCACTCCCGTCGCGCATCGAGCTGGCGCCCATGGGCGTGGAGCTGCGCAAGTTCAACCGCTCCGTGGCGTACACGCCGTGGACGGGCGAGGGCCCGCTGCGCATCTTCTCCTGCGGCCGCCTCAACCCCTGCAAGGGCCACGCGGACCTCATCGACGCGGTGGGGATGCTGCGCGCCAAGGGGCTCGACGCGCGGCTGTCCATCGCGGGCGAGGACGAGGCCGGCGGCACCACGTATCGCAAGGTGCTGGAGGCCAAAATCCAGGAGACGGGCCTGGGCGACGCGGTGACGCTGCTGGGCGCGGTGAACGAGGACACGGTGCGCGGCGAAATCGAGCGCGCGCACATCTTCTCGCTGGCCAGCCTCCAGGAGCCGCTGGGCGTGGCCATCATGGAGGCCATGGCCATGCGCGTGCCCGTGGTGGTGACGGGCGCGGGCGGTGTGCCGGAGCTGGTGGATGACGGCGTGGACGGAATCCTCGTGCCCCCGCAGCAGCCTCAGGTCCTGGCGGACAGGCTGGAGGCCCTGGCGCGCGACGCCCAGGAGGCCCAGCGGCTGGGCGAGGCGGGCCGCCGCAAGGTGGAGACGACGTTCAGCAGCGAGCGCAGCGCGGACATGCTCGCGCGGATGCTCCAGCGGGCGGTGGTGTAGCAGGCCACACGGTAGGACGCCCTCCCGCGCTGGAAGGTGTTGCCGGGCCGTCACTGGCCCGGCGGACGCCTCGCGCGGACTGGTGGGGGCCCCTGGCCGGGCACATGATGGGTGCGTCCTGGCCGGGGCCTCGCCGCCCGCCCGCAGGCGGCCAGCGGGCGGAGCGGGCAGCGCCCGTTGCCAGACGTCCGGGGACGCATTACCGCCTGGGGTCAGGCACGAAGGGAGGCATCGCGGGTGACTGCGCCCGAGCAACCCACGCTCCACGCGCCCGTCCGGCTGGAGCCGCTCGTGACGAGCGTCCTGTTGGTGGACGACAACGCGGCCAACCTGCTCGCGCTGGAGGCCGTCCTGGAGCCGCTGTGCCAGCGGCTGGTGAGGGCGACCTCCGGTCCCGAGGCCCTGAGGTGGCTGCTCCAGGAGGAGTTCGCCGTCATCCTGCTGGACGTGCAGATGCCCGGCGTGGACGGCTTCGAGACGGCGCGCCTCATCCGGCAGCGCCAGCGCACGCGCTACACGCCCATCATCTTCCTCACCGCGCACGGCCGCGACGAGGCGCACCTGGTGCATGGCTACGCGGTGGGCGCGGCGGACTACGTGGTGAAGCCCTTCCACCCGGACGTGCTGCGCTGGAAGGTGGAGTCCTTCGTCGGCCTGTACCTCCAGCAGCAGCGGCTCCAGCGGCACGAGTCCGCGCTGTGGGAGCGCGAGCGGCGGATGCTGGAGCGGCAGGGCGAGCTGCGCTTCCGCAGGCTGGTGGACACCATGCCCCAGTTCGTCTGGGAGCTGCTGGTGGACGGCTCCATCGGCTACGCGAACCGGGGCTGGCTGGACTATGCGGGGCTGACGCCGGAGCAGGGGCGCCGGTGGAAGGACACCCTGCGCCGCCTCCACCCGGAGGACCTCCCGGCCCTCCGGACCGCCTGGCAGGAGGCCCAGCGCGCGGGTCAGCCGTTGCAGCGGGAGTGCCGGCTGCGCCGCGCGGCGGGCGAGTACCGCTGGTTCCTGGCGCGCACCATCCCGGAGCGGGACGAGCGGGGGCGGCTCACCGGCTGGGTCTCCACGGCGACGGACATCGACGACGCGCGGCGGGCGGTGGAGACGCTGCGCGCGGCCAACGAGGCCAAGGACATGTTCCTCACCATGGCGGCGCACGAGCTGCGCACGCCGCTCCAGGCGGCGCGGAGCTTCGCGCACCTGGCCACGGTGCGGGCGGAGGCGACGCCGGTGCCGGGCATGGACAAGGCGCTGCAGGGCCTCCACCGCAGCGTCAACCGGATGGCGAGGCTGGTGGAGAACCTGCTCGACGTGGGCCACCTCCAGCGGGGCGAGCTGCGCCTGCGGCCCGCCGCGCTGGACGTGGGCGCGCTGCTGCGCGAGGTGGCCGGGCACTTCGAGCCGCTGCCGGAGGGCCAGCGCATCGAACTGGACGCGCCCGAGGGGCTGGTGGTGCCGGGGGACCGCGAGCGGCTGGAGCAGGTGTTCACCAACCTGGTCTCCAATGCGCTGCGCTACTCGCCGGAGGGCGGCCCCATCCGGCTGGCCGCCCGCGAGGAGTCGGGGCGCGTGCACGTGGAGGTGGTGGACCACGGGCTGGGCATCCCGGGCGGGAAGCTGGAGCACATCTTCGAGCGCTTCAGCCGCGCGCACGGGGTGTCCTACGGCGGGCTCGGGCTGGGGCTGTCCATCGCCCGCGGCATCGTCGAGCGCCATGGCGGGCGCATCTGGGCGGAGTCCCCCGGCAGCGAGGGCTCGGGCAGCACCTTTCACGTCGTGCTGCCGGCGGAGGCGGGCAAGCCGGCGTCGTGAGGCCGCGGGGCCGCGCGCAGGGCTGGAGGAGGGGGGAGACGTCATGGAGCCCGAGGCCGAGCTGGTCCACGAGAGCGAGCTGCTCGACGCATGGCCGGTGCTGTCGTCACGCGAGCGGGTGGAGGGCTTCCACCTGCTGCCGCCCGAGCGCGCGCAGGACTTCTTCGGCGCCCTGGAGCCCCCGGAGCAGGTGGACCTGCTCCAGGCGCTCCCGGAGGGGGAGCGGCGCACGTGGCTGCGGGCGCTGGCGCCGGACGACGCGGCGGACGTCATCCAGCGGCTCGACCCCGAGGCGCGGGAGGCGTGGCTGGCCCTGCTCGACGCGCCGTCGCTGCGGGAGGTGCGCGCGCTGCTGGCGTACGGCGAGGACGCCGCGGGTGGGCTGATGAACCCGCGCTTCGTCCGCGTCCGCCCGGAGCTGCCCATCGACGAGGCGCTCAGCTACCTGCGCCGGCAGGCCCGCGAGCAGGTGGAGACCGTCTATTACGCCTACGTGCTGGACGCGGAGCAGCGGCTGGTGGGCGTCGTCTCCATGCGCCAGCTCTTCCAGGCCACGCCGGACAAGGTCGTGCGGGAGGTGATGCGCACGGAGCTGGTCCGCGTGCGGGAGGACACGGACCGGGAGGAGGTGGGGCGCCTCTTCGCCCGGTACGGCCTGGCCGCCATCCCCGTGGTGGACGCGCAGGGGCGGATGAAGGGCATCGTCACCGTGGACGACATCGTCAGCGTGGTGCAGGAGGAGGCCACCGAGGACATCCAGAAGGTGGGCGGCATGGAGGCCCTGGGCGCGCCCTACCTGGAGGTGGGCCTGCCCGCGATGCTGAGGAAGCGCGCCGGGTGGCTGCTGGTGCTCTTCCTGTCGGAGATGCTCACCGCCACGGCGATGACGCGCTACCAGGACGAGATTGCCCGCGCGGTGGTGCTCAGCCTCTTCGTGCCGCTCATCATCTCCGCTGGCGGCAATGCCGGCAGCCAGGCCTCCACGCTGGTCATCCGCGCGCTGGCGCTGGCGCAGGTGCGCCTGCGGGACGTGGGCCGCGTGCTGCGGCGGGAGCTGCTGTCCGGGTTGATGCTCGGCGCCGTGCTGGGCGCGGTGGGCGTGGCGCGCATCCTGCTTTGGCAGGTGCTGTTCCACCTCTATGGCGAGCACGCCCTCCGCGTGGCCGCCACCGTGGGGCTGGCCGTGCTGGGCGTGGTGACGTGGGGGACGCTGGCCGGCTCGATGCTGCCGTTCCTCCTGCGGCGGCTCGGCTTCGACCCCGCGAGCGCGTCCGCGCCCTTCGTGGCCACGCTGGTGGACGTCAGCGGGCTGGTCATCTACTTCACCACGGCGGAGGTCGTCCTCCGGGGCACGCTGCTGTAGCCGCCGCGCTCAGCGCTGGCGGGCGGCGGGGGCGTCGTCGTTGGGGTAGACGATGGCGCCCGGCGGCGGCACCGGCGCGGTGGGCGCGGCGTCCAGCAGCTTGCTGCGGGGCATGGGCCACGCGCCGGTGTGCACGGCGAGCTTCCCCGTCATCGCCACGGCCAGCGATATCTGGAACGTGCAGATGTACGAGATGATGCCCATGTCCCCGAACACCTGGTTGATGTACGTGGCCACCAGCCCCACGATGATGAGCGCGGCGGCGCGGTACTCCGACTCCGTGGCGCGGTGGTAGGCGCGCACCGCCAGGTAGACGGTGACGGCCAGGTACATCCACACGCCCGTGTAGCCCAGCATCCCCCCAAAGGCGAACAGCCCCAGCAGCGAGTTGTGCGGGTGGAAGCGGTACTGCGGGAACACGAAGGCGATGTCCGGCAGGGGGATGGGCTCCAGGAACTCGTGCCCATAGCCGGTGCCCAGGATGGGGAACTGGGCCCACGTCGCGATGACGTCCAGGTTCTCGATGTCTCGGTAGTCCAGGTTGCCCTCGCCCCCCTGCCCGTCAATCAGCGAGCGGATGGTCTGCACCGGCGAGAAGACGGACGAGCCGGAGTTCCACCCCACCGCGATGTACACGATGACGAGCGGCGCCAAGAAGGGGAGGGTCCGCACCACCAGCCGCTTCAGCGGCGTCCACGGGTTGATGAGGAAGGCGGCCAGCATGCAGCCGCCGAAGCTGACGTAGGCCAGCCGCCGGTCGTTGAAGACCATGCCGATGGCGATGAGGGCGATGAGCGCCAGCCCGCGCAGCAGGTGGGCCGACTTGGGCTTCTCGATGAAGCGCAGCGTCGCCACCAGCATGGCGAAGATGAACGTCATCGAGTCGGAGTGGGACGTGGTGTACTCCACCTCCACGCCCAGGGAGGGGACCACGACGAGCGCGAAGTAGGTGCTCACCGCGGACTTGGTGAGGCCAGCCAGGATGACGGCCTTCGCGAAGGCGGCCCAGTCCTCGGGGCCCCGCATGGCGTAGTGATACATCGCCACGATGAAGGGCATCATCGCGGCCTGGTGCCATTGCCAGAGCGAGTTCTTGATGTCCCCGCCCCGGGCGATGCCGCGCACCTCCATCCAGAGGATGGCGACCACGGACAGCGCCACCACGGCGATGAGCGGCCGGGGCATGGGCAGCGGCGGCGGGTCGATGGTGGACTTCGTCACCCGCCGGTACATCGCCAGCCCCATCAGGCCGACGATGAGCACGTCCACCAGCGGGAAGCGCAGCGCCCCAATCTTGGTGATGTAGCTGAGCTGCGCGAACATCAGCTCCCCCAACGGGTGGAGCGGCGACGGCCACAGCCCGGACTGGGGCCGCTCGGGGACGTAGTCCACCGCGAGGACCAGCCAGGTCACCACGAGCACCGGGTAGCGCACCGGGACCTTCAGGATGACCCACACCACGCCCACGCACAGCGCCGGGGCCAGGGCGACCACGGGGTGGACGGCCGCGCCGCCCACGGTGGCCAGCACCAGGAAGACGAGCAGCGCGGCGTAGCGCAGGTAGGGCGGCCGGTGGGGGACGTACATCGGGACCGGAGGAGGCTACATCCGGGGCACGGGTTGGGATAGATGGAGTGGCACGTATGCCTGCTCCCCGCCCACGCGTCCTCCTGATTGCCGAGCTGTGCAACCCTGATTGGGTGAGCGTCCCGCTGGAGGGCTGGTCGCTCTACCGCGCCCTGGCCGACGTCGCGGATGTGCACCTGGTCACCCACGTGCGCAACCGGGAGAACATCCTGAAGCAGGGCGTGCAGGAGGGCTCGGGGTTCACCGCGCTGGACTCCACGCCGGTGGAGAAGCCGCTCGACAAGGTGGGGCAGGCGCTGCGGGGCAGCACCGGGGTGGGCTGGACGACGGCCACCGCGCTGAGCGCGCTGCCCTACTACTACTTCGAGGAGGTGCTCTGGCACCGCTTCGGCCCCCGCATCCAGGCGGGCGAGTTCGACCTGGTGCACCGCTACACGCCCATCAGCCCCACCACGCCCAGCACGCTGGCGGCGCGCTGCAAGAAGGCCGGGGTGCCCTTCGTCATGGGGCCGCTCAACGGCGGCCTGCCCTGGCCCAAGGGCTTCGGCGGCGCGCGGCGGCGGGAGAAGGAGTGGCTGAGCTACATCCGTGACGTCTACAAGCTGATGCCCTTCTACAAGTCCACGCGGGACAACGCGGCCGCCATCATCACCGGCTCGCGCGCCACGCGGGGCCAGGTGTCGGAGCGGTGGCAGGACAAGACGGTGTACGTGCCGGAGAACGCCATCGACACGCGGCGCTTCGGCGCGGAGAAGTCGGAGGGGCCGGTGGAGCTGCCGCTGCGGGTGGCCTTCGTGGGCCGCTTCGTGCCCTACAAAGGCATGGCCATGCTGATGGAGGCCGCCGCGCCGCTCATCCGCGAGGGCAAGGTGGTGCTGGAGTACATCGGTGACGGGCAGGAGATGGCCAACCTGCGGGCGCAGGCGGCGCGCGAGGGCATCGAGTCCGGCGTCACGTTCGCCGGCTGGGTGAAGCACCAGGAACTCCAGGGCCGGCTGGCGAAGAGCCACATCTTCGGCTTCCCCAGCGTGCGCGAGTTCGGCGGCGCGGTGGTGTGCGAGGCCATGGCGCTGGGGCTGGTGCCCATCGTCATGGACTACGGCGGCCCGGGCGAAATCGTGAGCCCGGCCACGGGCTTCGCCATCCCCATCGGCACGCCGGACGAAATCGTCCTGCGCGTGCGCGAGGTATTGACGAAGCTGGCGGCGGACCCGTCCGTCATCCGCCCCATGGGGGAGCGCGCCCGGGAGCGCATCTTCAAGCACTTCACCTGGAAGGCGAAGGCGGAGCAGGTGCTGGAGGTGTACCGCTGGGTGCTGGGCGAGCGCGGCCAGCCCGACTGGGGCATGCCGCTGGCGGACTGAGGCGCGGCCTCACTCGTCCAGGTCCAGCTTGCGGTACAGCGTGCGCCGGTTGATGCCGAGGATGCGCGCGGCAGCGGCCTTGTTGCCGCCCTGCGCCTCCACCACCCGGCGCACGTAGGCGCGCTCCACTTCCTCCAGCGGTGCGTCCTCGCCCGAGGCGCGGCTGAGCAGCGACATCAGGCCGCTGTCGTCGCCGCCCGGCAGGTCGAAGTCCTCCGGCACCAGCGTGTCATGGTCCGCCAGGGCCACCGCGCGCTCCAGCAGGTTGGCCAGCTCGCGCACGTTGCCGGGCCAGGAGTAGGCCATCAGCCGCTTCATGGCGCTGGCGGACACGCCCAGCACCTTGCACGACTGCTGCTCCCCCAGCCGGCCGAGGAAGAAGTCCACCAGCGGGAGGATGTCCTCGCGCCGCTCGCGCAGCGGGGGCACCTCGATGCGGATGACGTTGAGGCGGTAGTAGAGGTCCGCGCGGAAGCGGCCCTCGCGCAGCAGCGCCTCCAGCGGCCGGTTGGTGGCGGCCAGCACGCGGGCGCGCACGGGCGTCTCGGCGCTGGCGCCCAGCGGCCGCACGCGCCCCGTCTCCAGCGCCTGGAGCAGCTTGGCCTGCACCTCCAGCGACAGCTCGCCCACCTCGTCCAGGAAGAGCGTGCCCCCGCCCGCCGAGACGAAGACGCCGGCCCGGTCTTCCCGCGCGTCGGTGTAGGCGCCGCGCCGGGCGCCGAACAGCTCGCTCTCCGCCAGCCCCGCGGGCAGGGCCGCGCAGTTGAGCTGGAGGAAGGGCTGGGCGCGCCGGGGGCTGGACTCGTGGATGAAGCGCGCCAGGGCGCTCTTTCCGGTGCCCGTCTCGCCGGTGAGCAGCACGGTGGCGTCGCTGCGCGCCGCGCGGCGGGACACCTCCAGCGCCTTCTGCATGGCGGGGCTGCGGGCCACCAGCCCCCCGGGCGTGTCCCCCGGGACGGCGGCGCGCAGGCGCACGATTTCGCGGCGGAGCTGCCGCTCGCGGAAGGCGCGCTCCAGCGTGAGGACGAGCGCGTCGATGTTGAAGGGCTTGGTGACGAAGTCGCAGGCGCCCGCCTTCACCGCTGCCACCGCCAGCTCCACGCTGCCGAAGGCGGTGATGAGCACCACGAGCTGGCCCGGCTTGTGCGCCAGCAGCGCCTCCAGCACCTCCGTGCCGCGCATGCGGGGCATCTCCACGTCGGTGATGACCAGGTCGAAGGGCTCGCGCTCGAAGAGGCGCAGCGCCTCCTCGGGCGAGGTGCGCCCCACCGTCTCGTAGCCGCGCGCGTCCAGGCTCTCGCAGAGGAAGTCCACCACCCCCGCGTCATCATCCAGGATGAGCAGGCGCTTCCTGGGAGTGCTCATACCGCCCCTCTGGCTTCTTCCGTCTCGGAAGGGATGTGTACGACGAAGTGACTGCCCTGGCCCTCGCGCGACGTCACCGTCACGGCGCCGCCGTGCTCGGCGACGATGGCCTTCACCACCGGCAGCCCCAGGCCCGTGCCGCCGTGGTTGCCCCAGGTGGTGAAGAAGGGCTCGAAGACGCGCTCCAGCGCCGCCGCGTCCATGCCCACGCCGGTGTCCTCCACGGAGAGGCACACGCCGCGGCGCTCGCGCAGGCCGGGGGCGGGCTGGAAGCTGGACGGGCTCAGCGTCACCCGCACCTCGCCGCCCCGGGGGGTGGCGCGCAGCGCGTTGGCGAGCAGGTTGAGCGCCACCTGCTGCACGCCGTCGCCGTCGGCGAGGACGCGCGGCAGGGGCGCTTCGCAGCGGAACGTCAGCCGGACGTCGCGCTTGCGTGCGTCGAACTCCAGCAACTCCACCACCGCGCGCACCGCGGCGAGCGCGTCCAGCGGCTCCAGCCGGGAGGGCTTGCGGCGCGCCAGGTCCAGGAGCTGGCGGACGATGCGCTCGATGCGCTCCGACTGCTCCACCAGGATGCGCGCGTTGCGCCGCACGTCCTCCGGCAGCTCCGCGCGCGCGGCGAGCGCCTGGGCCCGCCCGTTGAGGATGAGCAGGGGCGAGCCGATTTCGTGCGCCAGCCCCGCGGAGAGCTGCCCCACGGCGGCGAGCTTGTCCACGCGCCGCAGGCCCGCCTCCAGCGCCAGCCGCGAGTCCGCCTCGGCCGAAAGGCGCTGCCGCGCCTCGTCCAGCTCCCTCACCATGGCGTTGAAGGCGTGCACCACCTCGCCCACCTCGTCCTCGCCGCCGGGCGCCACCGTGGCGCTGAAGTCGCCGCCGCGCACCGCGCGCATCGCCCGCACCACCCGCTCCAGGGGGCGCTGGAGGTAGAGCAGCAGCAGCAGCCAGCCCACCACGGAGATGCCGGCGATGAGCGTCAGCACCGACAGCACGGTGGTCCGGGTGGTGGACTCCAGGTCCTGCCGCAGCCCGTCCAGGGGCTTGACCACGCCGAGCACGCCCACCACGGCGTCGTCGTCGTTGATCAACGGCAGCATGATGAGCAGGTGGGACAGCTTGTCGGGGCCCGTGAAGTGCGTGACGGAGTGGCGCGTCTTCAGCACCCGGTGGGAGGCGTCCTCCACCAGGTGCAGCGTCTCCGAGCTGCCCGGCGAGCGCACCACCACCGCGCCCCGCGCGTCGAAGAGGAACAGGTCCACGCTGGGGTCCCGGTGCTCCAGCGACTCGAGGATTTCGTCGACGTCCGCCGCCTGCCCGTCCCGCAGCGCGTTCTCCATGGCCACCTGGAGCGCCGTGGCCAGCAGGCGCGTGGCCTGCTGGGTGGCCGTCCGCAGGTCGTGCTCCTCCTTCTGGAGCTGGCTGTAGCCATAGGCGCCCAGGATGACGGCGCTCGTCAGCGTCAGGCCCAGGCCCAGTTTCGTGGAGATGCGCACGCCGGGCACTGTGGCGAAAATGCACAGGTGGTTCAATAAGCACCAGCGGTGCCTGCTCGCTGAGCGTGGGATTCCCTAGTTATTCCAGTGGGTTGCGTCCATGACGCGGTGGACCGGGACTTGCCATGTGCCCCGCGCATGAATCGGACCCTGTTCCTTGGCCTCTGGGCCTTCTGCGCCGCCTGCTCGGGCGCGGCCGCCCCTCCCGCCCCCGCCGAGCGCGCCGCGCCCGCGCCCCTGAAGGAAGGCGTGGTGCAGCTCGCGGAGGCCTCGCGGGCCTTCGTCACCGTCACGCCGGTGAAGGCGGACGCCAGCAGCGCGGCGCTCCAGGCGCCGGCGCGCGTGGCCTTCCGGGACGGGGCGCTGTCGCGGCTGGTGGCGCCGCTGGCGGGCCGCGTGGTGAGCGTCCACGTGCGCACTGGAGACCGGGTGAAGCCCGGGGACGCGCTGGTGACGCTGGACTGCCCGGAGGCGGCGGCGGCGCGCACGGCGGTAGCCACCGCGGCGGCGGCGCTGCGCGAGGCCCAGTCCGCCCACGCGCGGGAGGTCCGCATGTTCGAGCAGGGGGTGAGCACTGAGCGCGAGCGGCTGGCGGCGGAGACGCGGCTGGCGGAGGCGCAGGCGGAGCTGTCGCGGGCCCAGGCGTCCGTGGGCTTCGTGGGCACGGGCAGCGGCACCACCGTGGTGCTGCGCGCGCCGCTCGCGGGCACGGTGCTGAGCCGGAGCGTGGCGGAGGGCATCGCCGTGCAGCCGGGCGGGGACGTGCTGGTGGAGGTGGGTGACCCCTCGGCGCTGTGGGTGATGGCGGACGTGTTCGAGCGCGACCTGCCGTGGGTGCGCGAGGGCGCGCGGGCGCGAGTGACGCTGCCGTCGGTGCACGCGCCGCTGGAGGGCAGGGTGGACTCGGTGGGCGCGGTGGTGGCGGGCGGCTCGCGGACGGCGCCGGTGCGCATCACCCTGGACGCGCCCGTGGAGGGCCTGCGCCCCGGCATGTTCGGGCGCGTGCGCATCGACGCGCCGGACGCCAGCCTGACGCTGCCGGTGGAGGCGGTGCTGCTGCGCAACGGCAGGGACTCGGTGGTGTACGTGCAGCAGGAGGTGGGCACCTACGAGCGGCGGCCCGTCGTCGTCGCGCAGCCGGTGGACGGGCGGGTGCAGGTCATCGCGGGCCTCTCTCCCGGGGAGCAGGTCGTCACCCGGGGCGCGCTGCTGCTGGATGGCGCGGCGGACCAGCTTCTCTGAGCGCGGCGAGGACCCCTACCCATGTTGAAAGCACTCATCGCGTTCTGTGTCCGGAGCCGCCTGCCCGTCCTGATGTTGACGCTGGGCATCGGCCTCTTCGGCGTGAAGGCCTACCTGGACACGCCCGTGGAGGCGTTTCCGGACGTCACCAACCTCCAGGTGAACGTCATCGCGCAGATGCCCGGGCTGGCGCCCGAGGAAATCGAGCGGCAGGTGACGGTGCCCCTGGAGCGCGTGCTCAACGGCACGCCGGGCATGGTGCAGATGCGCAGCGAGAGCCTGTTCGGGCTGTCGCTCATCTTCCTCACCTTCGATGACGGCGTGGACCCGTTCAAGGCGCGCACCATCGTCGGCGAGCGCATGTCCACCGCGGACATGCCGGAGGGCGCCGACGTGCGGCTGGCGCCCGAGGCCACGCCGCTGGGGAAAATCTACCAGTTCCGCGTGCTGAGCGACCGGCACACCCTCACCGAGACGCGCTCGGAGATGGAGTGGAGCATCGCGCGGCACCTGCGCCAGGTGCCCGGGGTGGCGGACGTGCTCAGCCTGGGCGGCTTCCTGAAGGAGCTCCACGTCCAGGTGGACCCGTCGCGGCTGCTCGCCCATGGGCTGACGCTGGCGGACGTCACCGAGGCGCTGGCGCGCTCCAACCGCAACGTGGGCGGCGGCTTCCTGCGCCAGGGTGACCAGGAGCTGCTCATCCGCGGCGTGGGCTACCTGCGTGACGCGCGGGACGTGCAGAGCATCGTCCTGAAGAACGAGGACGGCACGCCGGTGACGGTGGGCGACGTGGCGCGGGTGGTGGCGTCGCACACGCCCCGGCGCGGCGCGGTGAGCCACAACCTGGACATGGACGTCACCGAGGGCGTCGTCCTGCTGCGCCGCGGGGAGAACCCCAGCACGGTGCTGGAGGGCGTGCACGCCAAGGTGGAGGAGCTGAACAGTCACGTGCTGCCCAGGGGCATGCGCATCGAGCCCTTCTATGACCGGAACGACCTGGTGGGGCACACGCTGTCCACGGTGCACCACAACCTGCTGCACGGCGCGCTGCTGGTGGTGGGGGTGGCGTGGCTGTTCCTGCGCAGCCTGCGCTGCTCGCTCATCGTCGCGTCCGTCATCCCGCTGGCGCTGCTGACGGCCTTCATCGGCCTGAAGATGGTGGGCCTGCCCGCCAACCTCATCTCCATGGGCGCCATCGACTTCGGCATCCTCGTGGACGGCGCGGTGGTGCTGGTGGAGAACGTGCTCCACGAAGCCGGGGTGAAGCGGCCCCGGCGGCGCAAGGAGATGCTGGGGCTCATCCTGCGCTCGGCGCTGGACGTGGCGCGGCCGACCTTCTTCGCCATGGCCATCATCATCGCCGCGCTCATCCCCGTCTTCACGCTGGAGCGCGTGGAGGGCCGCATCTTCCGGCCGCTGTCGCTGACGTACAGCTTCGCGCTGGTGGGCGCGCTCGTCTTCGCGCTGACGGTGGTGCCCGCCCTGTGCGCGCTGCTGCTGCGGCCGAAGGATGCGGAGGTGAGGGAGCCGAAGCTGCTCAGCACGCTGCGCGAGGGCTACGCCCGCGCGGTGGCGTGGCTGCTGCCGCGCAAGGCGCTGGTGTTCGCGAGCATGGCGGCGCTGGTGCTCGTCACCGGCGCGGTGGGCTCGCGGGTGGGCAGCGAGTTCCTGCCGGAGCTGGACGAGGGTGACATCAACGTCTTCGTGGAGATGCCGGCCAGCATCTCCCTGGGCAAGGGCGCGGACGTCCTCCTGGAGGTGCGGCGGCTGCTGCTGAGCTTCCCCGAGGTGAAGGAGGTGCTCGTCGAGCAGGGGCGCCCGGAGGACGGCACGGACAACGAGGCCGTCAACATGGGCAAGACGTTCGTCCGCTTCAACGCCGAGGAGACGTGGCGCAAGGGCTGGGACAAGGAGCGGCTGGTGCGGGAGATGCGCGCCTCGCTCCAGGAGATTCCGGGCGTCAGCTTCAACTTCTCGCAGCCCATCAAGGACAGCGTGGAGGAGGCCATCAGCGGCGTGCGCGGCAAGGTGGTGCTGAAGATTTTCGGCACGGACCTGGAGTCCATGCGCGGCACGCTGGAGCAGGCCGTCACGTCGCTCCAGCAGGTGCGGGGCGTGGTGGACCTGGGCCTGTACCGCGACTCCAGCGTGCCGCAGCTCCAGGTGGTGCTGGACCGCCCCGCGCTGGCGCGCGCCGGCATCGACGTGGCCACGGCGCAGGACCTGGTGGAGACGGCGCTCGGCGGCCGGGTGGTGACGGAGCTGTGGGAGCAGGAGCGGCCCGTCCCGGTGCGCGTCATCCTGCCGGGCTCCGAGCGCGACGACGAGGCGCGCATCGGCGCCATCCAGGTGCCCACCGCCAGCGGCGGCCACGTCCCGCTGAGAGAGGTCGCGCGGCTGGAGAAGGCGCTGGGCCGCGCGAGCATCAACCGCGAGGCCAACAGCCGCACGCTGGCGCTGAAGTTCAACGTGGAGGGCCGCGACATGGGCTCCACCATCCAGGAGGCCATGGCCACGGTGGACCGCGAGGTGACGGTGCCCGAGGGCGCCTTCCTCAAGTGGGGCGGCGAGTTCGAGAACCAGGAGCGCGCCCTGGGGCGGCTGGCGGTCATCGTGCCCATCTCGTTCCTGGTGGTGTTCGCGCTGCTCTACGCGGCGCTGGGCTCCCTGCGGAGCGCGGGCGCGGTGCTGGCGGGAGCGCCCTTCGCGATGTGCGGCGGCGTGCTCGCGCTGGCCCTCACCGGCATCCCCCTGTCCGTCAGCGCGGCGGTGGGCTTCATCACGCTGCTGGGGCAGGTGTGTCTGGCCTCGCTGCTGGTGGTGAGCGCGGTGGATGACCGGCGGAAGGCGGGCGAGTCGCTGGAGGCGGCGCTGCCAGCGGGCGCGGCCAGCCGCTTCCGCGCGGTGCTGATGACGGCGCTGCTGGCCATGCTGGGATTGATGCCGGCGGCGCTCTCCAGCGGGGCGGGCAGCGAGACGCAGCGGCCCTTCGCGGTGGTCATCATCGGCGGCCTGGTGACGGCGGTGCTGGTGTCGCTGTTCGCGCTGCCGGCCTTCTACTCCGTCATCGTGGGGAACCGCACGTCCTCCACGGGGCCCCAGGACGACGAGGACGAGGCGCTGGACGCGGACCTGGAGCACCTCGGTCCGAAGAAGGGCCCTGTGCCGGAGCCGGCCACCGCGGAGGTGGCGGCGTGAGGCGCTTCATCGGGGCGCGAGCCCGGAGGTCGGCTTCGGGGATGGTGTCCGAAGCGGGCGGGTCGAGGCGCGGCACGCCGGACCTGAAGGCCCGGCAACGCTGGAGCATCGAGGCGCTTCGGCGCGACACCCTCTGCGGGCCCATCCTTCGGAGTGGTGTGCGTTCAGCGAACGGTGGCTTGAAGCGCTTCCTGCCAGAGCGGGCGCCCGGGGCGGTTGCGGAGGCGGAG
>JAFAAN010000135.1 GCA_023426545.1 Pseudomonadota bacterium | reverse complement strand
GTCGGGGTTCGAGATGTTGTTGTCACGGGCCAGCTTCTCCACCGTGGTGCCGAAACGGGCCGCCAGGCCGGAGAGGGTATCGTTGGGACGGATGCGGTAGTTGGACATGGAAGCTCCTACACCCATTTTCGGGACTTCCCTGGCGGAGTTGCTTCCCCCTTCCCAGATTCTTGGAGAGTTTTGGGGAGCCTCCAGATTCCACCCAGAGCGACACCCACGTCTCTCCATGTGCGGGCATACCCAAGTGCCTTCTTACCCATCTGTTCGGCATCCGTGTCCCACTTCGCGCGCCCCCAGCAAGCCCCCAGAGCAAGGTGATGGAGAACCCGATGCGGCACAGGGAAGCGCCGCAGGTCCATCTCCAGACGCCTCCGTCAAAACGGTTCCCCCAGGCCCCCGAAGTCAAAGCCAGCACCGTGACGATCATCCTGCCCGGACGCCGCCTGGTACCGTCACGGCCCCGTCACAGCCCCTGTGGCCTCATCGCATGGTATCTTTGGCGGATGGTGGGGGGCCTGCTCCGACGTACCCGCATTCCTTTCATGAAGGCCACCTCCGCCCAGGGTGCGCGAAGCGCAGTCCTGCATTTCCTCGTTGCGCGGAGGTATTGAGATGATGACTCGTCTGATGCGCGTCCTGGTCATGGGGCTGGTGTGGACGCCGCTGCTGGCGCGAGGACAAGGTCTTTCCAAAGAGGAAGTCCGCGAGCCTCCCGTGGCGATGGCGCCGCAGTCCTCCACCACGTCACCGTCCACGTCCTCGCTGACGCAGGAGTCCGGGGTGGCGCCGGATGATGACTACTCACGTGGAGGGCACCTGGTCGTCGGGACGCTCCTGGGCAGCGTCGGGCTCTTCAGTGGCACGGTGCTGGGTGCAGTGGTCGGCGGAGCGCTGGATGGCAACTGCTCGCTGACGCGCTGCGGAGACACATTCGCGTTCGCCATTCCATTGAGCCTGGGGACCGCACTCGGAACGTCGCTCGCCATCTATCTCACGGGGGACTTGTTCAATGGGAGGGGCAACTTTGGCCCGACCTTCCTGGGCGCTGCGCTGGGAGCGGTGCCATTCGGCTTGCTGACGACCAGCCGCCACGATCGAGTGGCGAGGATTGGCATCATCGGGATGGTGGTCACTCCTTTCATCGGTTCGTTCACGGGTTACTGGCTTTCACGAACGCCGAGCCCTTCGCATGGGACAGCGCGCGCTGAGGTGCAGGGAGCGCAGGCAGCTCCGGTGCTGAGCCTGACTCAAGGGGGCGGACTCGTCGGGGTGGCGGGGCACTTCTGAGCCTCCGCCCAGGCCATGGCCCAGGCGCCGCTGCTCTGCCGATACGCCACCGAGCACGAATGCCCCCCTTCAGTCTGCGTCAGGCACACCGGCCCGACGTGACCTCGGCCAGCCTGACGAACCTGCCTGCCGGATTTCCACATCTGCCATCCGCGCCTGCGCCTCCAGCAAGCCGCTCCCATGAAGGGGCGCGCGGCGATGTGTGATGCATCATGGGCGCGGGGCTCAACGTCACGTTGCCCGTGGGCTGACACGACCGGCACGCGCCGTGCCTCAGCGAATCCAGCCCGCCGCGCGAAAGATTCGCGCGTAGAGGTCGCGGATCACGGGCTCCTTTCGGCGGTTGTATTCCCCCACATCGTCCATGCCTTCGGCGGATGCGTACTTGACCGCCGCGTAGCGCTGCCGGTCGTCCTCGTGCTCGCGCAACCAGTCCCGAAACATGACGTGGCGAATCACCTCGGGGCAGTCCGGGCCGAACACATGCAGATTCACGCGTGGCACGGCGAGCCGGAGGCAGCGGTGCTGATGCCAGGACGGCTCGCGAATGATGAGGTCGTAGCCCAGACTCTCGAGGGCAGGCACATAGTCTTCCTCGCGCGTGGGGTCGGCGACGATGAGGTCGATGTCGATGATGGGCTTGGCGGGAAGGCCCGGCACCGCGGTCGAGCCGACGTGCTCGACCTGCATGGCCGATGCGCCCATCACCCCCTGGATGGCTACGGCAAGCTTCGCGAAGCGCGCCGGCCATCCGGCATCATAGGGAACCACTTCAACTTTCTCCGGTGCGGGTTTACCTTTCACCCAGGGGTCCTCGTCTGGGTCGGCATCGTGATGACGCATGATGTCTTCGGGGTGTGGCATGCCTGCCATTCTCGTTCGGCTTCGCGTCGTGGCCCATGAGAATCTCGCCACGCGCTGCTGCGGAGCCCCTCCGCAAGCAGCGTCACCTCCCAGGCAAGCGCGCCTTTTCTTCTGACCGCGAGCAGTTTGGTGGGTCGTAGCCGAACCTCACCCGGGCTTTGGGGATGGTGAACCGCCGGCGGATTCGGAGCCGCTGGCGATTGGCCCACCGCTCCCAAGCGCTTGTTTCCTGGTCGAGTTGGTCCCAGGTGGGGATACGCCGCGTGCCCAGGCACTGGCAGGAGAGTAGCGAAGTTTCTACCTCCGCCTGATTGAGCCAACTGCCGTGCACAGGCGTGAGATGCATAGTAAAGCGGCGCCAGAGTCGACGACCTGCTCGCCCCCCGTACCGTACCTCAAGGGCACGGCAGGAGTGGGTGCTGAGGTTGTCGAGCACCAGGTGAATCGTCGAAGCAGGACGTACCCACTCCAACAATTGCATGGGCCTCTCATCGAAGCAGGCGACGGGTTCATCCGGGCACAGCGGCCGCGCGGACAACTCCAGCAAGTCCTCCATGCGCTCGATGTACGGGGCGTCCAGTTCGGGAACTCACCACATTTTCTTCCCGCCAGGGCTTCAAATCATGGCGCAGGAGTAGCTCGCGCACGGTCTCCGCCCCACCTTCGCAACCAATCCCCTGCGCACCGCCTCCTGGGCAATGAGGCGAACCGTCCAATGGGCGCGGCCCTCCGGCGGCGTACACGGACTCCTGCAGCCCGGCCGATGGGCCGATGCCCCTCATGACGCATGCTTTGACGCGGCCTCAACACGCCTATGACGCGGCGACCGAGTTTTCGGTAGCCACACCGCAGCCCCCGACTCTACGAGCGCTGAGCAATCCGTCCCCCAGTTCAAAAACTGCGAAACTCGAACTCAGATCATATCTCGGCATCACGGGCTATGACCAACCAGACGGCAAAGCCCCTGCCCAACAACTTCGTCGTCGACATGAACAAACTCTTTTGTCGAGACAGCTCGAAAATCTGGACGCCCACTTCGCGCAGGAATCATCTCACCCTCAATTCGCAGCTTCGAGTGAGGGTTCTCCCCAATCAGGAGGTCGCACTCGCCTGGCGGAATACGTGCATCGCATCCCTGGATTGGGCCGACCAGCACCACGCGACTATCTCGAAAGCGGAAAATCCGCTCAATACGCATCTGCCAGCGCATTATCCTCCTCCTCCGAGCAGAAGGAGCTTCTTTTCTTCACTCAGCAGCTTCTCAAGGCTCTCCGCATCAGCATTGCCGTTCCCCAACATCGTCTGATGTCGCAACATGAACTCCTTCACGTGAACTTCAGCACCTTGCCTTCCCAAACGGTTGGTGAGCCCCAACTTGTGTTGATTTCCGTGGAGGAACTCCTCGAGCACGGCAGGCTTACTCGGACGGGCCGTCAGCAGGATGTGGTTTCTGTTCTCGTCCCCAACGTTCGCTCCCTCAAGCGGGGGCGGAGCTGGGACTGGAGAAGGAGAGCCCGGCCCAGGCTGCGACGGTTGAGTCGACGAGGGAGCGCACGCCGCGATTGGATTGGGCGGGACTGCTGCGCCGGACGTTCGCGCTGGATGTCTTCGCCTGCTCTCGGTGTGGAGGCCGCAGGAGGGTGCTGGCATACCTGACGGCACCCGGTGGGGGGGCGCGCCATTCTGGATTGCCCTCGCGGCCTGCGACGCTGGCCCCGGCACAGGGGCCCCCCAGAGCGCGTGGTGTTCAGCCCAAGCCCCCACAGTGACCTGGAAGCCCACGCCCCTGTGGCCTGACGCCTGGATGGGACGCTTGGGCCCGCATGGGCCACGAGGGGCGGCACAGCCTCTGCTCCCGCCCAGCGCACAGCCCCCGTGTCACCCTCCTGCGGCCCTTCTTCGCCACTCTTCACCAGCCCGACGCACTCAACTGGGCTCCTATCCGGCCGATACTTTTGGCGGTTGCCAGACCCAGGCCCCTGCCACGCAGCTGATGGGAGCGCGGCCTGGGCAGGCGTGTACCCCAAGGGAGCTCAAGCGGCCTGTCCGCCGGCCGGGAGCATCGTTCGGGCGGCCCCGCCAGCGGCCCTCCTCGGCCCCTCTGCCCCCTCCCGCCCCCTCGCCTACGCGAAGAGCGGCCGCCCGGAACCGGGTGCCCCATCCTTGATACCGCAGTCTCGCGCACGCGGGTATCCGGTGTGTGGCCCCTTTCGGGGGCTCCGCAGGGAGCGTGCGCGCGCCCCGGAGCGGGAGGGGGCGCTCGGCGTGGTGCTGCACGCGGGTGACCAACGCATGGAAGCTGGCCGCATCTCCCGGCTCGCTTGCATGGGGGGCGGGCATCAGGGTGTAGTTCTGCGTTCGCCCGTCGTCCTCCGGGAGACCGAACCCGATGCGGTTGCAGCCCTACGCCACGTCATTGCTCCTGGTGCTCGGCCTCGGGTGCGAGCGTCCCGCGCCGGTCCCGCTGGATGCGGGCACCTCGGCCTCGACCTCGACAGAAGGACCGGAGCCGGAGCCGTCGTGGCAGCACCCCAACGTACAGCGGAAGGCGATGCCTCTGCCCGAACGATTCCGTCCCTTCGTTCCAGCCTCGCCGCAGCAGTTCTACGCCATGGTCCACGAGCTGCCGGGCGGCCCCTTGGGTCCACCGCTCTCCTACATCCAGTCGCGGCTCGCCTCGGGCGACCCGGCAATGTCCGAAGCCTTCGTCGAGGCGCTGAGCGCGGCCTCCCTTGGTGCCACGCGGCGCGAGCTCGGTCCCTACGCGAGCGTGTTCCGGTCGCCAGGTCCGGGGCTGTGCGATTTTCTCGCGAAGGAGGTGACCTCGGTCATCGAAGGGCCGGGCCGCGAGCTCCTCTGGGAGCGTTTCATCTTCTGCGACACCCCCGCTTCGCAGGCGCGCGCCGACGATCCGGCCACGCCCGCGAAGTACCGCTTCCAGTGGTACGCGCTCCATCTGGGCTGCCGCGAAGTCTCCCGCCCGCTCGAACAGACAGTGCAGCAGACTCTCGAAGCGCGGCAGATGGAACTCTACCCGTACGCGGTGGACGCGCTCGCACGGTGTGGCGCGACGAAGAACCATCCGCTCGCGACGAGGCTGGTTTCGCTCGCCGAGGAGGCGGACCGCCCCCGGTACCTCGCGCGCCTCGAGCCCATTGGTGAGGACGACGCGGAGTGCAGGCGGTTGCCGAATCCGAAGACGGTGACGGAGGACCAGCTGACCAAGGTGAACCGCTGCGCCCGCTTGTGGTCCGCGCATTGGGCCCAAGCCAGGAAGCTGCTGCGCGCGCTGCCGGAGCCTCTCACCGAGGTCACCTATCCTCCCAGCCGCGGGAGCATTGCCACGCTGAAGGCGTTCGACTCGGCGCAGGCGCGCGACGCCTGGCTGTTCGAGTCCGGACTGGTCGAGAAGGGTGGGGGCGGCGCACTCGACCCGCAGCTTCTGTTCCTCCCCGCGCTGCTCGAGAAGGCCGGGCGCGCGTTCGCTTGGGACCCGGAGACCGGTACCTTTCCGAACCATCACGACGAGGAGCTCTATCGGCTCGCCAGGCTCGCAGGTCCGGAGCTCGCAGACGTCATCTTCTCGGAGGACTCCCCGAAGGGCGACGCCGCCGTGGGACCGGTGCACGACGTGTATGGCCTCCCGACACAGCGCCGTACCGACGAAGGCGGCTATCTGCTCCACGCCTGGGCATCGAACGAGCGGTTCACGGTCTCCGCGAAGGCGCTCGGGGATTGGCAGGACACGAGCGCGATGGTCGAGCTGCTCAATGCGGTCCTCGATGCGCGCGGAAGCCGACTGCGGTTCGTCGCCGTCGACGGTGACAGCCAGCGCGCGATGGTGATGGTCGGGCCGCCGGACGCGCTGCTCGCCGGTGCGAAGAAGGGCCTCTGGGGAATCGTCGCCGGAGCCAAGGCGGTGAGTGCGGCCCGTGTCGAAGAGCGCCAGGCAATCGAGCGGGTAATCGACGCCGGTTCCATCTCGAGTGAGAGAGTCGACCCGGCAATCCTCGAGGCCAGAGAGTAGTTATCGCTCCTGTGCGCCCTCAGTTCCGCAGCACCGAAGGGCCACGCAGCCCCGGAGAACGATGATGACCCCGCTGCTCTTGATTGTCGCCACCGCCCTCGCCTCCAGCACAGCCGAGAAGTGCCCGGGTGGCAGGAGGGTCACCTTCGAGCCGAAGGCAGCGAAGAAGGCCTTCCAGGCGGCGAAGACCGCGAAGGAGCTCGAACCGCTGCTGCGCGCCCTCGCGCTGAAGACTGCGGAGAATGCCTCGTCTTGCGTGGAGCACGAGCCCTCCAGGGCCGCGGTCGATGTCTTCAAGGCGGCGCTCTTCGGCAGCGAGAAGCGCGACCTGGTCGTCCAGGCCCGTGGATGGATGTGTGGCGCGAAACTGCTCGATGGTGTCGTCCTTCGCCGGGCCGGCGTCGAGGCCAATGCCTGGTGCGCGTTCCCGCTGCCGTTTCTTCCAGGGCTGGTGGACATGGAGTACCTGGGCGAGCACAGGCTCACGTTCGGGTTCGTGAACCTCACCGACGCGAAGCGCCAGACGGTGCGGGTGGACTCCTACGAGTCCCAGCGCGGAACGGGGATGATCGAAGAGGAGTCGACCTCGTTCTACGACGTGGACCCCGGGACTGGAGCACTGCGCGAGCTCTTCACGCTCGAAGCTTCGAGCGGCCGCGGCGGCTTCACGAGCGAGTCGCAGAGTACCGACATCAGGGTGTCGGTCGTCGAGGACGCGCACTTCCCGAGGAAGTTGAAGGTCGAGGAGAGGGGGTCGGTCTGTCCTGGCCCCTACCAGAAGGTGCCGATGCTTTCGGGCGAGGTGGAGGTCCCATCGAATGGCGAGTGCACCACCGCGTCGGAGACGTACCTCGCCTGCCTCGAAGGTGCGCGCTACGAGCGCTGTAGGTAGCGTGGCGATGGAGCGGACGACCGGCCCCCTCGAGCCGCGGTGTGCTTGTGCGGACAGCACGCCCACTCGCTGCCATCCCCCTTGGCGCGCGTGCTCTCCTCTGCAGCCGGCGCGTCCGCAGCGGACAGCAGAAATGGCCTGAGCATTTGGAGGGCGCGCCATTCTGGAGCGCCTGGCATTGCCCTCGCGGCCTGCGATGCTGGCCCCGGCACAGGGGTCCCCCCCACAGCGCGTGGTGTTATGCCCAAGCACCCACATGACAAGGAAGCCCACGCCCCTGCGGCCTGATGCCTGGATGGGACGCCTGGGCCCGCATGGGCCCCGAGGGGCGGCACTGCCTCTGCTCCCGCCCGGCGCACAGCCCCCGTGTCACCCTCCTGCGGCCCTTCTTCGCCACTCTTCACCAGCCCGACGCACTCAACTGGGCTCCTATCCGGCCTATATTTCAGACAAGTTCAACCCAATCCCTATTGACAAACCTGTCTGCTCCAACCAAGGTCCGGCGCTTTCAGGGGGAACCTGACGTGAAGCGCTTTCCATTGGCTATTTCGACTGCACTCATTGCCATAACTGTTTGGGGTTGCGGGGGTTCCGAAGGTACGGATGGCCTAAAGCCACTCACCCTCGCGCCGCTGCCTGGCCAAGTGTACGTCGCGCAGGTCGAGGTGGATGACAGCTCGGTCTACGTGCTGAACTTCATCAAAGCCTCACAGCGCACCGAGCCGCCTCGGGCAACTCTTTATCGCACGCGCATCGGCGAGCCTCAGGAGACCGCCACGATCCTGGCGGAGGGTACCTTCAGCCGCTTCGTGGTCGGTCCCACGCACGTCTATTTCATCGAGCACGTGCATGTCGATGCGACCCCGAACGGTGAATACCGTGAACTGGGCAGTCTCTTTCGCGTACCCAGGTCAGGTGGCAGCAAGGAACTGCTCGCCGAGGGGTTGGAACTGGGATACACCGCAGAGCCAATCCTCGCGGGCCCCCACCTGTACTGGCTGGACAGCGCGTATCAACCCATGAAATCGGTCTGGCGCACGAGCGCCGATGCGCCAGGGCCCATTGAGCGTGTCGCCGAAGTCCCAGTGCATTCGGCGTACAACCTCATGCTGAGCGAGACGCACTTCTACTGGCGGGAAAAAAGGACGGTGAGCTTCGCCCCCCGCGTGGTCAACAACGCGCTGGTGAGACTGGACATCCAGTTGGAAGGCCCCCAAGAGGATGTACTCACCTGGCCCGACGAAGAGAGGCTGGTAACCCCCGATGCGCCCATTCCGATGGCGCTGACGCCCATTGGCCCCTTCGCCGTGTTCGGCAAGGATGACGAGCCCTCACGTAGGTTGGTGCATCTCCCGCTTGCGCTGCACGCAGCAGCCCAGCCCACCGGCATCCAGGAGTTGCCCCCTGGAGCCGCGAGCCTCCGGTTTCACGCGGGGAGCCTCTACTACGTCTCGACTCACGCCCAGGGAATCCACCGGAGGAATCTGGAAGAGGGCCGCGTCTCCGTCCTCCTGCCGGACCTCCGTGGCATCAGCCAGTTGGCGGTGAGCGACCTGGGCCTCTTCTTCGTCAACGCCGGCAGGATTCAGCACCTCCCACACTCGGATTGAGCAAGGGGCGCGCGTCAGTCCCTCTGGCTTCGAATCCAGGGGGGACGCACCTGGAGCGCTCGGAGAGACGGGTACTGCGTCCTCCCGGGGGCTTGCTGGCCATCCCGGAAGGGGGCGCCCAGGGCACTCCACGGTGCGTGGCGAGCCCTGGGCGGCACGGCTGGAGCTCAGTACTCCAGCGGCGGTTGAGGGCCGGGGATGATGTCCGCGATGTCAGGGTCGACGTCGCCCGGCTGACGTGGTCCGCGCTCGGCCTTCAGCTTCTTGCGCTCCTCTTTCTTGGCGTCCTTCTCCTGCTGGTGCTGCTTGCGCGCCTGTTCCTTCTGACGCTTCGTAGCTCTTCCTTGCATTGCCTCTCACTCGAGGAAAACAAAAGCCCGGCCTCGCACGCGAGGAGGCCGGGCTGATGTGTGCTGTCCTCCGCCCCAGGATTTCTTGAGACACCTCTCTGGGGATAGCTTCCCCTCGTGAGGTGGATGTGAAGAAGCTGCAGAAGCAGGACAGGACGGCGGAGCGCGGTCGGTTCTCGGCGAAGCGCAAGAAGGAGGCCGTGCTCCGTCTGCTCAAAGGCGAGGAGCTCGACGCGCTGTCGCGGGAGCTGGGCGTCACGGCGGCGGTGTTGAGCGAGTGGCGAGAGAAGTTCCTGGCGGGAGCCGAGGCGAACCTCAAGAGCCGCGAGCCCGAGCCGGCGGACGACGAGGTGCTGCGGCTCAAGACCATGGTGGGCGAGCTGATGATGAAGAACGAGTTGCTCGCTGAGAAGGCGAGGCTCTTGGAGGGCAACGCCCCGGGTTTTCCCTGGAGGAAGTCGAGAGGATGAGCGCTCAGCTCTCGCCTTCCAGCGGCAAGCCGTATGGGCTGGCGCTCGTGGCGGCCACCTGGCGCGTGCCTCGCGCCACGGTGTACCGGCACCGCGCCCGCCATCAGGCCGGGGCCCTTCCGCCAGCCCGGCGCGGTCCCAAGACGGCGCTGACGGACAAGGCGTTGCTGGAGGCCATCCGCGGCGTGCTGGCCACCTCGCCTTTCCTCGGGGAAGGGCACCGCAAGGTGTGGGCCCGGCTACGCGCTCAGGACGTGCGCACCTCGAAGGCCCGCTGCCTTCGACTGATGCGCGATGCGGGGCTGTTGGCACCCGGCCGTGCCCGCCGGGCGCTGGGGCCGCGCCACCACGACGGCACCATCACCACCGACAAGCCCGACGTCATGTGGGGCACCGACGCCACCTGCACGGTGACGGCGCTGGAGGGCCAGGCCATCGTCTTCATCGCCGTTGACCACGTCACCTCCGAGTGCGTCGGCATCCACGCGGCCAAGGTGGGCACCCGTTTCGAGGCTCTCAAGCCCATTCGGTAGGGCGTCAAGGCTCGTTTTGGGGCGTACGGCCGGGGCGTGTCTGCCGGGCTGGTCATCCGCCACGACAACGGCAGCCAGTACACCTCCGACGCGTTCCAGAACGAGCTGCGCTTCCTGGGCGCCGCGTCCAGCCCGTCCTTCGTCCGCAGCCCCGAGGGCAACGGCTGCGCCGAGCGCGTCATCCGCACCCTCAAGGAGCAGGTGCTCTGGGTGCGCACCTTCTCCACGGTGGAGGAGCTTCGGCGGGCGCTGCTGGAGTGGGCCCACCGGTACAACGAGCACTGGCTGCTGGAGCGTCATCATTTCCTCTCACCACGTCAGGCCCGGCGAGAGCTGATGCAGTCGAAGCATTCAGCCTGATTACGACCAACCTGGTGTCTCAACAATCCGGTGCGGTACACCACGACTGACCGCTGGCCGTCCGGTGCGCTCCGGCATGGTCAGCTACGCGCCGACTGGGGGCACGGCGAGCTCTTACGTCGATGTCCGTGGCCACGGCAATCCAGCCCGCCAGCAGCCCGCTCTCATCCCGCTCCGGCACCGCGCGCGCCAGGTGCCAGCGGTACACACCGTCGAAGCGGCGCAGCCGGAACTCGTGCTCCATGCGCTGCCCCATGCGGATGGCCAGCACCCACGCGGCGCGCATGGCGCCTGGATGGGACGCTTGGACCCGCATGGGCCCCGAGGGGCGGCACAGCCTCTGCTCCCGCCCGGCGCACAGCCCGCGGGTCACCCTCCTGCGGCCCTTCTTCGTCTCTCTTCACCAGCCCGACGCCCTCAACTGGGCTCCTAGCCGTCCTATACTTTCACCGGCCCGAGGGAAAACCGGGGTCGAAACGCCCCCAGAAATGTCAGACCGACCCGGTATGAATCTCCCTGCTCGGCGCCCTTCAGGGCGTCGGCGAAAGGGTTTCCTTCACAATGAATATGTCATTGATTTCTCTCGGGCTTTTGGTCGGGATGACAGGAGTCGGCTGCTCGGGTCTCGACGAGGCCGAGGCGATGGACTCCTCCGTGTCGGCGGACGAAACCTCCCTGGTTGCCCAGGGCCTGGTCACCCAGGTCACGGCCACCAGCCCGGTCACCTTCGTCGCCACGTCGGGCAACGAGACGAAGCCGTACGACCAGTCCTCCACATCGGTGGTGGCATACCTGCGCGACTCCTCGACCGGAGCCTTCACGGCCTATCCGGGCACGGGCGCCGCGGATGGCACCATCTCCGTGCCGAATGTCCCTTCCGGCCGCATCTACTTGAAGCTGGGCTCTCGCTACCTGGTTAGCACCAGCCGCGCGTTCGACCTGGGTTCCACGGAGTGGGGCCGCGATGGCAGCTTCGCCTCGCAGCCCACGCCCGTGACGGTGTCCGCTACCGGCCTGTCTCCCTGGCAGCCGGGGGACTTCCTGGACATGTATTCGTTGAACCCGGGCGCGTTCGGCTACGTCGACAGCATCGCCACGGGGCGCCCCCTGACGGGTGCCACGTCGTTCTCCGGGCTGAGCTTCGATTACGCCAGAATGCTCAATCCGGTGCTGCTCGACAGCGGCCTCGGGGATGTGTTCTCGCTGGCGCAAATGCGGTTTCAAACGAGCGCGAATGGCGTGCCCTACCGCGCCATGCACAAGGTGCTCGACGCGAGCCTGACGCAGGTGGAGGGTCAGCCCGCCTCCGTCAGCGGAACCTTCACCCAGCCCGTCGCGACAGGCACCTTCTCGGTGGACTGGAGGCGCTCGGCCTTCGACGCCATGCGCACCCAGGTGAACCCGGGCGCGGTCAGCACGTACAACGAGATCTGGATGTCCGCCCGGCCGGCCACGTTGAGCTCGGCGCTCGCGTCCATCAGCGGGCCGCCCTTGCTGGTGAAGCTCAATCCTGACGCGCAGCGGACCGACATCGTCACGGGGAACCTGACCTACAACAACCCGCTCCCGGCGACGTGGCAGAAGGTGGCGTTCGCGGTCGCGGGCTTCACGAAGAGCTATGCCCTGGGAACCGCGACGCCCTACACCATGAGCGTGGACATCCGCGTGGAGCAAGAGGAGAGCGCTTTCACCGCCGCGCCCGTGGAGCCCCTTGTCGGGCCGGTGCAGGCGCCCCTGGTGAATACGCGTGGCGCGTTCCAGAACCTCACGGGCGTGGGGACCGACGCCTCGCTGCGCTGGTCGAAGCCGCTGGTCGGCACGGCCACGAACTACGTGGTGAACATCTACCGGCTCGGTACGAGCAACGGTGCCACCACCGCGACGCGCGTGGCGGTGCTGCACACGGATCTTCAGAGTGTGTACCTGCCCCCGGATGTGCTGCGAGCGGGTGGGACGTACTTCGCTGAGATTCAGAGCTGGTACCAGCCTGGCTCGAACCTCGCGACGAGCCCGTTCAAGCGCACGCTGCCTCGTGCCCGCGCCAGCGTGCTCACGGGTATGTTCAGCCCGTAGTCACTGAAATCCTGGGGAGGAAGGGAGTCCGCTCCCTTCCATCCTCTTCCTCGATGTGGAACGCACGTCGCGCAGGTCCGCGTTGGCGCGGCCCACTGCGAATCCCATTGATTGCGAATGCGAGGTCTCGCGGTCCTTCACAGCCTCCCGGCTGAGCGAGTAGGACGGACGCTCTCGTCCTGCACTGGAGTCACCATGCCGCGCGCCGCCAAGGAACCCGCTGCTTCTGATCTGCCCCGGGGTATTGGCAGGCCCGCAACGAACGCGCTCGCCGCGGAGGGCGTCACGCGGTTGGAGCAGGTCACTCGCTTCACGGAGAAGGAGCTTCGGGCCCTGCATGGCGTGGGGCCCAAGGCGGTGAATGTCCTCAAGGCGGAACTGGCCGCGAGGGGCCTGTCGCTGGCCCCCGTCGCGAAGTGACCCGTCACGCGCCGTCGTAACGGGTGAGGGGCCGTGCTTGACCGCGGGCGGCGCCGTCCCGGTGGCGTGCTTCACGGGGCACGTCTTGGAGAAGGTGCCCAGGGACTCGACGGTGTAGCCCTGGGGGTAGCTGCGGATATTGGGGCGCTATCGGCCGTGCAGCGACTCCTCGCGTGGCGACAGCGCGTAGCGCACGAAGGTACCGCGGGCCTTGAGCGCCAGCCGGAACACGGTGCGGCTGAGCTGGGACGGGTGGGGGTTCCCTCAAGCGAGGGCGGAGCCGGGGCTGGAGGAGAGCCCGGCCCAGGCTGCGAGGGTGGAGTCGACGAGGGAGCGCACGCCGCGATGGGATTGGGCGGGACTGCTGCGACGGACGTTCGCGCTGGATGTCTTCGCCTGCTCTCGGTGTGGAGGCCGCTGGAGGGGGCTGGCATACCTGACGGCCCCCGGTGGGGGGCGCGCCATTCTGCAGCACCTGGCAGTGCCCTCGCGCCCTGCGAAGCTGGCCCCGGCACAGGGTCCACGCCAGAGCGCGTGGTGTTGAGCCAAGCACCCACATGACATGGAAGCCCACGCCCCTGCGGCCTGACGCCTGGATGGGACGTTTGGGCCAGTATGTGACCCGAGGGGCGGGCACAGCCTCTGCTCCCGCCCGGCGCACAGCCCACGTGTCACCCTCCCGCGGCCCTTCTTCGCCACTCTTCACCAGCCCGACGCACTCAATTGGGCTCCTATCCGTCCTATACTTCACGAATATGATGGGGGGGGGTAGGCTTGAAGCAGTCTGCGCTGTTCTATCTCGTTTTCCTATTTAGCATTCCTTCTCACGCCAGTGGGCGCACGGCTCCCTGGGAGGGCGCGGCGTTCGCAGCGACAGGGCCCACGATGGCTCAGGCCGCCGCGAAGCTACCGGCTCCAGCGGAAGGCACCGATGTGGAGGTTCTCCTGAAGGAGGGCCGCTACACGGAGCTTGCGCCTCACCAATGGCGAGCATCGTCTCGCACCGTCTTCCGCATCATCACGCGAGCAGGCGTGCGCGCATGGTCCGAAGCCCGCGTTGAATGGTCCCCCTGGCGCCAGCAACGGCCGCTGCTGCGAGCACGCGTCATCTCCCCTGACGGCAAGGTGCACCCGCTCGACGAACAGACGCTGCACGATGCGCCTGTGGAAGATCCTGGCCCGGACATCTACACGGACACCCGCGCGCTGCGTGCGCCACTCCCAGCCCTGCGGCCCGGCAGCCTGGTCGAGGTGGAGTCCATCGTAGAGGATACCCAGTCATTCTTCGAGGCTGGCGTCGTCACCCACTTCTACTTCGCCAGTCCCGTCCCCGTCCGCAAGGTGCGCCTGGACCTGGACGTGGCGCTGACGACGCAACTCACACTGCGTGTCCAGGGCCTCCCCCTGGAGCCGTTGCCACAACACCAGTCCGACCGAAAGCGCCTGTCATTCGAAGGGGGCCCCTACGCCCCCGTGGCTCCGCTCGAAGCGGACATGCCGCCGGCGCAGGCCTTCTACCCGCATGTGGCCTTCTCCACCGGGCGCTCCTGGAACGACGTGGCTGCCAGCTACCACCGGATTGTCGAAGGCCGGCTGGAGGGTGCTTCGCTCCAGGCCCGCGCGCGTGAGCTGAGCAAGGGCACGAAAGACCGGCGCGTCATCGCACAGCGCATGCTGGAGCACGTGCGTCAATCGGTGCGCTACACGGGCCTGGAGTTCGGCGCGGCGGCCATCGTCCCCGCCCGGCCACAGGAAGTGCTCACGCGGCAGTATGGCGACTGCAAGGAGATGTCCACCCTCCTCGTCGGGCTGCTCCGCGGAGCGGGGATTCCCGCCCATGTGGCGCTCGTGCGTGTCGGCCGTGAGGACGTGCCCCAGTTGCCGGGCATGGGGTTCTTCAATCACGCCATCGTCTACGTGCCCGGGTCGCCCGATCTGTGGATGGACCCCACCGACCCGGGTGCGGAAGCCGGCGTGGTCGCTCCCGAGTTGCAAGGGCGCCACGCCCTCGTGGCCACCCCAGACACCCAGGGGCTCGTGCGCATCGACGAGACGCTTCCGGAACGGAACACCGCCATCTTCACGCGGACCGTGACGCTGTCCGAGGAAGGGCCCGCGCGCGTTCATGAGCTCCGGGAGTTCACGGGGGCACTGGCGGTCCAATACCGACGCCTGCTGAAAGAACTGCGGCCCATGGACTTCCGCCGGAACATGGAAGCCGTGGCCACCGCGCAGTATCAGGGCACGCTGGAGGGGATGAAGCACTCGCCGCTGGATGAGGTCTCCGGCCCCTTCCGCATGGAGCTGGACATCGCCTCCGCTCGCTTCGCCGCGACGAGTTGGCGCAGCGTCCAGGTGCCACTGCGCATCGAGTCCCCCCTCGCCTGGCTTCCCGACACCCTGGATGACGTCCGCGACCTGTTGCCGGATGAACTCGGCCGCGTCCGGCCACCTCCCGCCCGGCGACAGGCCGACCTGGTGCTGCCCGTGGCCTACCGCGCCGAGGCACGCTACCGCCTGAAGCCGCCCCGCGGGTTCGCCGTGAACGCCGTTCCCCGGGATGAAACGCTGGCGTTGGGGCCCGCTTCACTCTCTCTTCGATACATGCGTGAGCAGGATGGCGGACTGTCCGCCACCTTCGTGTTCGACTCGGGCAAGCGTCGCTACACCCCTGATGAGGTCACCGCGTTCCGAACCGCGCTCGCGGACCTGGTCCGACGGGAAGCCCAGGCAGTGGAGTTCGAGGACCGTGGCTCGCGGCTCGTCGAGGGCGCCCGCGTCCGGGACGGGCTCGCCGTGTATGAGAAATGGCTGACCGCTCGCCCGGACTCCGCGCTGGTGCGAGCCCGGTACGCGGGCACCCTGCTACGGCTCGGTTTCGGCGGACAGGCGCGGGAGGAGGCCCGCCGCGCGGTGACGCAGCGTCCAGACTCCCCCCTGGCCCACCACGTCCTGGCGTGGGTGCTTCAACATGACCTCCACGGACGGCTGCGCCACCCCGGCGCCGACTTCGAGGGCGCAGTGACGGCCTGCCGCAAGGCCATCAGCCTGGAACCGGAGAACGTCGCCGCCAACATCCTGCTGGCCGACATGCTGGAGCACAACGCGAATGGGGAGCGCTTCGGGCAGGGCGCGCGCCTCACCGAAGCCATCACCACATGGCGCCATCTGCGCGACACGCTCCGTGCTCGCAACGTGGATGACCGATTGATGACGGCCCTGTTCCGAGCAGGGGCATCGACAGAGGCCCTGGAGGCCGCGCGCGTCGCCGCGCCGTCCGAACTCAGGGGCCGGGTGCTGGTCATGACGACCGCCGAGCTGAAGGGTGCGGCCAACGCACTGGCGTTGGCGGAGCGCGAGTTCGAGGGGCTGGATTCGCGCCGCGAGGCCCTGACGCTCGCGGGAGACCATCTGCTCACGAAGGGCCACGCCGATGCTGCGGCGCGGCTCTTCGAAGCCGCGCTGAAGGACACCTACGACCCCGACCTCCAGTTCCGTCTGGAGCTCGCCCGGAAGTCTCGCCGCGGGTCGGAAAAGGCGAAAGACGCAGGTGCCATCGCGCTGGTGCGCACTGTGGTCTTGGCCGCCTGGACGGCCCATGACGAGCGCGCGTTCGAAGAGGCCATTCGTCCGCATCTCTCATCCAGGGACCGGAGCGACAGCGAGTTTCGTCGCAAGCTGCGGGCCCTGCATGCCTATGCATCGCGGCATGCGAAGTCCTTCTGGAACGTGGCGGATGCGAAGTTCCGGGCGGAGCTCGCGGTGTCCGCGCTCGATCTGAAGCCCGACGGGCAAGAGAAGGTCGGGTATCGCGTCCGCCTGAACCTGCTGCTGGGCGACCAGACGTTCGAGGACGCCTGGTACGTGGTGCGCGAGAACAAGGAGTACAAGCTGCTGGCCTCGGCGAGCGACCCGCGCCCGCTCGGCGCGGAGGCCTTGAGGTGGCTGGACGCGGGCCATCTGAAGGAAGCCATCCAATGGATTCGCTGGGCAGTGGCGGACACCCGCGACATTCCTCCCGAAGGACTCTCTCCGCTCGCCTCCTTCGTGAGTACCCTCCAGGGCTTCTCTGGGATGGAGGGCGTCACCCACCTGCGTGCCGCGTCCGCCTACCTGGGCGCGAACACGGGCGATGCACGCGTACTGAAGACGCTTCGCTCCCAAGCCTCCTTCGCATCGGGAATCGAGCGTCACCGGCTGATGATGGCCCTGGCCGTGGCCTTGAAGGCAGCCGGAAACGGCCCGGACGCAGAGGCATTGCTGGATGAAGTGCGTGAGGACGTCCCCGCGTCCGAGGACGCCTTCAACATGAAGCGAGAGTTCTTGGTGGAGCGAGGCCGCTGGCGGTCGCTCCGCGACGCAGCCGACCGCCGACTCGGGCTGCTGCACACCGACCCGCTCGGAATGGAAACGCTGCTGGTGGCGGCGGTGAACGAACAGCACTGGGACGATGTGGGCCGGACGGGAAAGCAGCTCGTGGACCAGGGAGCCGCCAGTGCGGAGGCATACCGGACGATGGCCTGGGCGGCGCTCCTGCGTGGGCGCGTCACGGTGGACGACGTCCAGTGGGCGCAGCGAGCCGTTCGCATGAGCCGGGTGGACGACCTCGAAACCCTGTCGCTTCTAGCCACGCTCCTCGTGGAGACCGGGAAGCTGGAAGAGGCGCGCAAGCTGATAGACGGCGCACTCGCCCAGCACACCCCCGCCGAACTGACTCCAGGCATGCTCTATGCCCGCGCACGTCTGGCGGAAGCGTTCGGCCTCCCCGATGCGGCGCAAGCCCTCTATCGCGCCATGCCCGGCCCCAACGACTCCGATGCCCGCTCCTTCCAGAAGCTCGCCAAGAGCCGCATGAACCGGGGCCGGAGCACCAAGACCGCCGCGGCGAGAGACTGAGCCTTGGCTTCCATACCAGCGCACCGACAGCAGAATGGCGGCGTCGAGCGTTCCGCCATCCTTGGCCTGGGCACCGCCATGTCACGGGGGTTCTCGGTCGCGGCGCTGCTGACGCCCGCCGCAGCCGCAGGCGTGGAGAAAAACCCTGTCCCTTCTCGGGCGTCCTCTGCCTCTTCGAGGACTGCGTCGGCGGGCCTGCCCCATTGGCCCTGGCGGCAAGCCGTTGTCGCGTGCAGCGGGCGCAGCGGGTAGGCCCGGCGCCCGAGTCCCTGCCTGGCCCTCCCCGCGCATGAAGCGCCCTCAAGCGGGGGCGGAGCCGGGACTGGAGGAGGAGAGCCCCGCCCAGGCTGCGACGGTGGAGCGCACGCCACGATTGGATTGGGCGGGACTGCTGCGACGGACGTTCGCGCTGGATGTCTTCGCCTGCTCTCGGTGTGGATGCCGCTGGAGGGGGCTGGCATACCTGACGGCCGCCGGTGGGAGGGCACGCGATTCTGCAGCACCTGGCATTGCCTCACGGCCTGCGAAGCTGGCCCCCTGAGGCATCCCCTCATTCGAATCAGATGTAGCCGAAGGCCTGCTGGAAGACGGCGTGTTCGCGCAGCAGTTGGTTGAAGCGCTCCACCAGTGGCAGCAGCCGACCGTCGCTCATCCTGGGCATG
>JAFAAN010000075.1 GCA_023426545.1 Pseudomonadota bacterium | reverse complement strand
CCCCGGGCCCGCTCGGGACACGAGCGAGGCACGGGCGCGGCGGGCAGACCGTCAGACGGACCTATCGAAGGTCAGTCTTCCTTCTTGGACGTGTCGTTGACGACGTACGGGGGCCACCACTGGCGCTCGGCGCTCGACCCACACGTCACGCTCGGCTCCTGGAGCAGGTCCTTCTCCGCCACCAGGTTCTTCACGGTCTCCAGCCACTGCGATCCGTTGTTCATGCAACGTCTCCTTGCTGTCGTGTTGGCTCTACGAGGGTACTGCGGACCAACGACTCCAACCCCGAACGCAACTGCCGGCGCGCCTCGTCCGGGGCCACTCTCGCGCCGACAACCTCGAGATACGCACGCTCCATGTCAGAGAACGTCCGGCCATCACTGAGCTCGAAAATCAGCCACGCATTCAGGTCCAACCAGTGGATGCGGGGTGACGCGGGCGAGAACACCATCAGGCATTCGCCCTGCTTCGATGGCCGCACGCGCAGGCCGTCAACCTTCCGGTAGCTCGCCGGAGCATCCTGGCGCGCGTCCCTGGCGGGAGCCTGACTGAAGACCTCGCGGTCCACCGGCGCCAGGGACTCACGGAGCCAGCGGACGAAGTCACGTCCGTGCGGCGTGAGCAGATGCGCCCACTCCGTCAGGAGCTGCTCGCCCAGATAGCGGGCCCGGTCGACCGAGCGGCCGAAACGCGACGCGGTGTCGTTGTTCACCACCGACATCGCGTGCGCGCGCGACACATACGCCGACGGGTCGCCGAACCGCTCCGTCAGGGAGCGGTCCGCCGTGAGCGCGGCCGCCTTGAAGAGCGAGAGATGCACATACACGTGGTAGGCGAAGACCGTACGGACGATGGACCAGCGGATGTCGCGCCAGGGGACCTGGATGGTCTCCTCGGGATGGGCGGCGAGCGCCACCGAGCGCGTGGCGTCGAAGAGCTTCATGTGAAGCCCCTCGTGCAGCAGGCACCCCGCGATGTCCCAGGGGTTTCCCAGCTCCTCCAGTGACAGGAAGATGGTGGAGGGCGTCAGGTCACCGCCCGCGGCGGACAGGACGGTGCCCCCTTCGAGCCGGGCGGTCAGCAGCGCGATGGCCTCGATGTGCGTCAGCGCGCTCGCGCCCGAGTGCGGCAACAGCCGGGACAGCAGCTCGATGGAGTCGTTGATCTTCCGCTGCGCGTCGGCATCCGGGCTCAGGAGGGTGCCGCCGCTCGTGGACTTCGCGCCGAAGACGCCATCGAACGCCGAATGGAGCGCACGCGAATACGCATCCGAGGACCCGGCCACGTCCCACAACCACTTCGGCACCTCCGTGCCCACGCGCCAGCGGGACGGCATGCGCGACTCGCACAGCCCCAGCGGCAGGGCTTCCAGCGCGCCCGGTAGCACCTCCTCCAGAGGATGCGGCGCCGCCAACCTGCCCGCCTCCAGGTCGGAGAAGGCCTGTTCGAGCGCCAGACGGACGAGCGGATCGAAGAACACCCGGCGCGCGTCGGCGTCGCTGAGCGTCTCCAGGGTGGCAGCGGCCCGCGCGAGGGATGGCAGGCGCTCCACGAAGAGCTCCATGCCGAAGCGGTAGCGCGTCAGCACCCTGACGAGAATCCGCGGGGAGTCTCCGAAGGCGGGGTGCTTCGCCAACGCCCGGTCCGCGTCCTGGACGGTGCCCGAGGCGCTCGTCATGGCGCACCTCCCTCGACCTGCTCAATCATCCCGCTCGACACCAACCCCTTGAGCGTGGGCGCGAGCTGCGCCCACGCGCGGTCCGCGCCGAGGCCCAGCGACGAGGTGTACGAGGAGAGCACCTCCTCCTCCGTCTTGCCGTCGCACAGCTCGAACGCCAGCCAGGCGGAAAGGTTGAGCGTGACAATCTTCCGCGACGCCGGGTCCAGCGCGAACAGCACCTCGGACGCCGGAGAGCGGCGCAAGGAGAGGTTCCGGCCCTGGCGGTAGCGCACCGTCGATGGCGCCCGGCCGGAGGCCGCTGGCGGCGCCCCGGCGGCGCTGACGCGCGGCGTGGCCCCATCCCGCGAGCCCTCGACCAGCGGGCGGACCGTATCCCAGAGCCACGCGACGAGCTCGCGCCCGTAGGGCGTCACCCGGGGGGACAGTGGCCCCGCGAGCTGCGAGTGCAGGTACATGAGCCGCTCCTCCGCCCGGGAGAAGGGCTTCACGTCGTTCTTCACCACCGACATCGCATGCGCGGGCGCGTCATAGTCACGCGGCGCGCCGAACGCGTCGTGGCAGGAGGGCCCCGCGTGCTCCACGGCGGCGCGAAACACCTGCATGTGTGCGTAGGCGTGGTAGGCGAAGAGGCTGTTCGACAGCGCCGTCCTCCGGCCCCAGGGGAGGTCGACCGGGTCGTCGTCCGTCACGATGGCGCCCGTGCGGATGAGGTCGGAGAGCTTGAGATGTATCGCCTCGTGCAGGATATGGCCGGCCGTATCCCAGGGGTTCTCCAGCTCGTCCGGGTCGATGAAGATCATGCACGGCGTGCCGTCGCCACCCGACCCCGTGAGCATCCGGCCGCGTGCGCCTCGAATGTGCGCCACCGCGATGGAGTGCAGGTGCTGGAAGACGCTGGCCGTCATCTCCGGCACCAGCCGCTGCAGCAGCGCACATGCGCGTTCGAGCCCTTCGACCATCCGCGGCGTCGGGCGGATGATTTCGACGTGGCTCTGCGCCCCGGGCATGAACCCGGTGCGGATGCGCTCGCGCAGCAGGTCCCCGACCGGTGACGGCGTCTCCGGCAGGTCCCAGACCCACGTATTCCTGGCAGGCCCCACGGCGAAGTCGCGCGCCATCGCCTGTTGCGCCACCGCCATGCCCCGCCCCGCCTCCAGCGAAGCGAGGGCCTCCTCCAGGAGCGAAGGGAACACGTCACTGAGCGCGCCGGTGGGACCTGTCGTTTCGAGCCGGCTGATGGCCGACTCCAGCTCCGCGCGGACCAGCAGGTCTCCGAAGAGAATGTTCACCTTCCCGGTGTCCAGCGCGTCGACACGGCCCGCCAGCGCTCCCAGACGCGTGTCGTGTTGCGCCAACACCTCCAGGGCGAACTTGTACCGCTCGATGACTCGCAACACGATTTTCGACGAGTTGCCAAACGGCTCTTGGTGCTGAAGCCGGGTGTCGAGCTGCCGGATGACGTCAATCTCTTGCACGCTGCCTCCCCTTGAATGGCAGACCCTGAAGAATTCCACCATCCTGGCATAAACAGCTTTTCACTCTTTTATTACCAATCCTCGAACTCCGCCACAAGGGCACGCGACAAACAAAGACAGCCCCCACAGCGCGCCCACCCCCACCGTATTCCACAGCACTCTGACACTCGCTCTGAGCGACGGAATTTTCCGTTATGGCTTCCAAGCCATGCAACGCATTGCGTTGGCATGGCCGCGCACCAGTCCAATCGCACCCGATGAAGCCAGACATCGGGTGGTCACTCCCGTCACCAGGTGATGGCGCAAGTCATCACCTGCCCGTGGGAAAATTGCGAGGAGGGCAGACGCATCCTCGGCGAGTGCCCTGGGAGCCGCCATGGCGACGATGGCACGCCGCGTGCTCATGCGACACCAGACGCCAGGGAAGCGCACTCACTCCCACGCACAGGGCGGTCCCCCTACCCTGGCGTTCGTCCTGCCGTGGGCACACCCCCTATCCATTCATGAATCGAATGTCTGATTGGCTTTCTACAGCGGCACTGTTCGCTGGCCTCGCCACGCTGACGGGCCTCCCGATGTCCGCTGGCGCCGCGCCCACGCACGAAGCGGATGCCGCGCGAGACGTGGCACCGGAGGTCGTCTCCGCGATGCGCCGTGACCTCGGCCTCACGGAGCAGCAGGTCCACCAGCGGCTCGCTTTCGAGGCGAAGGCCCCTCAGCTGGAGCAGGCGATGCGAGCGCAACTGGGCGCGGCCTTCGGAGGCGCCTGGCTCGACGCGGACGGGAGCCAGCTCATCGTTGGTGTCACCGACGACGCCAGCATCACGAAGGCGCGCCTCGTCGGCGTGCGGACCGTGCGTGTCGCCCGGAGCCAGGCGCGGCTGGAGCAGGTGAAGGCGGAGCTCGACGCGAACGTCCAGGCGCTCTCCCCCGCCATCCATTCCTGGTACGTCGACCTGCCCACCAACAGCGTCGTCGTCCACGTCGACTCCGCCAGCCAGGCGAAGCCGAGCGCGGACGCCTTCCTCGTCCGGAGCTCGGGACTAAAGGACGGAAGCCTCCGCGTGGTGGCCTCCAGCCACGCGCCGGTGCCCGCCCATGACTTGCGCGGGGGCGACCCGTACTACTTCAGCAACTACCGCTGCTCGGTGGGCTTCCCCGTCCACGGCGGCTTCGTCACCGCCGGCCACTGCGGCGGCGCGGGCACCCCCACCACCGGACACAACGGCGTGGCCCTGGGCACCATCCGCGGCTCCGTCTGGCCCGGCAACGACTACGGCTGGGTGGCCACGAATGGCTCGTGGACGCCGCAGCCCTGGATCAACAACTACAGCGGCGGCAACATCACCGTCGCGGGCTCTCAGGAAGCGCCGGTGAATGCCTCCATCTGCCGGTCCGGCTACACCACCGGCTGGCGGTGCGGCGTGCTCCAGGCGAAGAACGTCACGGTCAACTACTCCGTCGGCCCGGTGTACGGCCTGCACAAGACGAACGCCTGCGCGGATGGCGGTGACTCGGGCGGCTCCGTCCTCTCCGGCAATCAGGCCCAGGGCGTGACGTCTGGCGTTGCGGGAACGTGCGCCACGGGCAACCCGCCGCAGACCTTCTACCAGCCCGTCAACCCCATCCTGGGCGCCTATGGGCTGGCGCTCCGCACCACCAGCGGAGGCGGCGGGAATGCGTTCGTCTCGCGCTTCAACGGCAAGTGCATCGACGTGCCCAACTCGAACTTCTCCGATGGCGTGCAGCTCCAGATGTGGGACTGCAATGGCACCAACGCCCAGCGGTGGACCTTCGTCAACGGCACCCTCCAGGCCGGCGGCAAGTGCATGGACGTGGCCTGGGCCTCCACCGCCAACGGCGCGGCCATCCAGTTGGCCAATTGCAGCGGCAACCCAGCCCAGCAGTTCGTGCTGAGCGGCGCGGGTGACCTCGTCAGCGTCCTCGCCAACAAGTGTGTGGACATCAAGGACCACAACTCCGCCAGCGGCGCCCGGCTGCAAATCTGGGAGTGCTCGGGCAACCCGAACCAGAAGTGGGACTACCGGTAGCAGCTCGTACGGGCCCACGGAGCGTGACGGGCAAGGCACCGCCCGGCCGCCCCTCCGCAGGGCCGGCGTACCTCAGGAGGCGGGCCTCTCCAGGCGCGCCCCCGGAAGGCATTTCCGCCACCGCGGGCGGCAGGGGCATGCGACGCTGGGGATTTTCGGCGCCTCGGGCTGGCCAGCCCAGGAGCGCCGCGCCTCCGGAGGACGTCCATGGCCCCACCCCTGCTCCGTCCGAGCCGCCTGCTGCTGCTCGTCCCGCTGCTCCTGGCGGCGGCACCGCAACCCAAGGCTCCCGCGCCTCCCCGGCTGGAGGACACCCTCCTCGATACCTTCACCGGCGTGGAGCGCGTGGTGGCCGTGGGAGACGTCCATGGTGACGTGGACGCCTTCAAGGAAGTGCTGCGGTTCGCGGGCATCATCGACGCGAACGACCGGTGGAGCGGTGGCAAGACACACCTGGTCCAGACGGGCGACATTCCGGACCGGGGCGACCAGACTCGAGCGGCCTTCGACCTGCTCATGCGGCTGGAGCAGGAAGCGCTCGCCGCGGGCGGCAGGGTCCATGCGCTGCTGGGCAACCACGAGGCCATGAACATCCTCGGGGACCTGCGCTACGTCAGCCCGGGGGAGATGGCGTCCTTCGCGGACCTGAGCCCCGAGCCGGAGCGCGCCGGCGCGCCGGTGGGCCTCCAGGGCCACCGCGTGGCCTACAGCCTCCAGGGCCGCTATGGACAGTGGCTGCGGAGGCATGCCGCCGTGGTGCGCATCAACGACACGCTCTTCGTTCACGGCGGTGTCGCGCCCCAGGTCCCCGGCGCGAACCTGGCCGAGCTCAACCGCTGGGTTCGCCAGGACTTCTTCCCAGGTCACCCGCCTGGGGGCGCCAAGGACTCGCAAGGGCCTTTGTGGTTCCGCGGCTACGCCCTGGGTGAGCCGCTGGAGGCGGAGCCCGCGCTGGACGCCGTACTCCAGCGCTTTGGCGCGAAGCGCATGGTGATGGGGCACACGACGAACCGCGACGGGAAGATTCAGGTGCGGCTCAACGGCAAGGCGCTGCTCATCGACACCGGCCTGAGCACCCACTACGGGCGGCACCTCTCGGCCCTGGAGCTGACCGGCGGCAAGGTCAACGCCATCTACCGGGAAGGCACCGTCCCCCTGGAGCCCGTGAAGGCGCCCGCCGCGCCGCGCCCCTCCCAGACCGGCCAGAAGTGAGCACGCGCGGGCCGCGGGGATGCAAGCCATTGCACACCCGCGCGACATCGCGCTCGACGGCGACGCCAGGGCCCGGCCATTGCACCTTCGCCCGGCCATGCGCGTCCCCGTCCTGCTGCTCGTGAGCTCCGTGCTGTTCGCGCCGCCCGCGCGGGCGGACCTCACGCTGTTTCCCAAAGGGGAGCTGTGGCTGTCCGTGGGGCCCCTGTTCAGCACGACGCTCTCGTCGGACGAGCCGGGCCTGGGCGGGGGCGCCGAGGCCACGCTCAACTGGTTCAGGGGTGTAGGGGCCCTGGGCGCTTTCGGACAGGTCCAGAAGATGAACCGGAGCACCACGCGCCTGTGCGCGGGGCTCCAGGGCACCCTGTTCGTCGGAGGCCTGGAGCTGGGCATCGCGCACGAGACGGCGAACCGACGCTATGCCGCCACGACGGCCCTGCACATCGCGCCCTACCTCTCATTCGTGTTCGCCACCGTGGGCCTGCGCTTCGGGATTCCGCTGGCAGGGAACCGGGACGTCGGCCCTGGAGGGCTGGAGCGCATGGAGCACCCCCGCGAGGTGGGGCTCGTGCTCACCGCGAAGTTCCCCATCGCGCTGAGCAAGGACTCCGTCTGGGGCCCGATCCTCCCCTGGAACCAGCGCGACAGTCAGTTTGAGCGTCACCTCCATCCGGCGGCCCGTGGAGCGACGGTGCGCTGACGGTCGAGTTGACCTCGGGGTGCCCGCTGGTGATGTTCTGCCCCCATGAACGACTACGAACTGGTTGGCTCGCCGGGCTGTGGCTCAGCCATCGTGGAGATAGCGCTGCGCATCACCGGTGTTCCACACCGGCTCACGGACTTGCCCTACCTGGAGCCAGGTCCCGGGAGGGAGCGCCTGCTGAAGCTCAACCCGCTGGGCCAGGTGCCCACCCTGGTGCTGCCGGATGGCCGGGTGATGACCGAGAGCGCCGCGATGCTCCTGCACCTGCACGACCTCGCGCCCCAGTGCGGTCTGGTGCCCTCGGCTTCCGAGCCCGAGCGCGTGACGTTCCTGAACCTGCTGCTCCGCCTCGTCGGCGCGGTGTACCCCACGTTCACCTTTGGCGACGACCCGCCGAAGTGGACCTTGGAGGGCCCCGCTTCGGAGCGGCTCCACGACACCGTCATGGAGCGCCGCGCCAGTCTCTGGCGGGAGATCGACGCACAGGTGGGCGCTCCGCATGTGCTCGGTGCGCGGTTCAGCGGATTGGACCTGTACGTCGCGGTGATGACGCACTGGCGGCCCCGCCGGGACTGGTTCAAGGCGCATTGCCCCGCCGTGGCCGCGGCGGCGGTGGAAGCTGAGAAGAACCCGCACGTCGCCGCGGTGCTCGCACGACACTTCGGCTGAGCCCGTGCCGCATGCGGCATGACCCGGCACCCCGAGCGCCAGGCCGCCGAACGCCCCGCCCTTCAGCCCTCCGCGGAGCCCGGTGTGTGGTCCGGGTCCGGATGGGGGTGGCTCCGGAGCGGCACGTCCTCGTCCTCGCCCTCCGCGGAGCCCGGCGTATGGCCCGGCTCCTCTTCCATGTAGCGCCCCTGCTGCTCCAGCGTTTCCTCTGGTGGCTCGGTCAAGGGGCGCGGCTCTTCGATGTCTGGCATGACGTTGTCCTCCTCTCCGTGAAGCTAGGCAGTCAGGGCCGCCTTCGCGGCCCCTGGCATGCGATGATGGGGCCCTCTCCTGGAGGCAGCACGTGGCCGAGGCAGAAAGCGGCCTGCGCCCGCTCATCAGCAGCATCCGAGGGCTCGTCCGGAACACGGTGAGCACGGCCCTGACGCTGTACATGGCGCTCCGGCCCGGCCGGAAGGAAGGCGAGCGGGCCCGGCGCAACGCGGAGGTCCTCATCGCCGCATGCCGCGCCTATCAAGCGAAGCATGGGCGGCTCCCCGGCTCGCTCGAACAGCTCGTACCAGACTTCCTCCCGGAGCTTCCGCCCGCGAAGTTCAGCGGCCTCTTGTTTGGCTTCACGTATGACGTGAGCGGCCCAGAGGAGGCGCCCCGGCACGTGCTGGGGTGGACGGACAGTGTCCCGTTCGGGCGCCCCTTCTACGTCTTCGAGGAGGACCGCTGGGGCTACCTGGATTGAGCGCCCTGCGGCCATCGCGCGGGCCGGCTCAGGGCTGCTGCATGGCCTGGATGGCCGAGCGCGCCAGCCCCTCGTCCGCCGTGACGGAGACGACGAGCCGATTGAAGCAGCCGTCGAAGTCCTGCCGCAGCGCCTCGGCCGTCACCGCCTGGAGGAGCGCGGGCCGGCGCGTCACCGCGGCGGCCTCGAAGCCACGCACGCGCGCCGTCAGCAGCGCATTCACCCAGGCCTCGGAGCTGATGAAGGAGATGGCCTGCCGCGCCAGCAGGCGCGCCCGCGCCCGCTCCAGCTCCTTCGCGGGCACATCCTTGGCGAAGCTCGCGATGGTCTGGCGGACCGTGCCGATCCCCTCCCCCATGCGCTGCGCGTCCACCGCGCCCTCCAGGAGCAGGTGGGCCGCCCCACCCCGCCCCAGCCAGGTCCGCGCGTGGAAGCCATAGGTGGCGCCCCGGCGCGAGCGCATCTCGCCCGTGGCCACCCCGGACATCAACTCCGCCATCAACGCATAGCGGGCCTCCAGCTCGGGGGTGGCAGAAGGAAGCCGGCAGGCCAGATGCACCTGGGCCTGACTGGCGCCCGGACGCGGCGTGAGCAGCGCCTTCGCGCCCGTGGGCGCCGCTGGCAGCTCCGGCGCAGGTGGGACGGCGATGGGCTTCGGCTTGCCCCGGCTCCATCCGCCCAGGTACTTGCGCGCCAGCCCTTCGACTTCCTTCACGTCGAACTCGCCCGCGACGACGACCACCGTGTTCGCCGGCCGGTACACGTCCCGAAGCCAATCCTGGGCCTCGGACCAGCTCACCTGCGCCATGTCCTCGCCGGTGGCCTCGCGCGCGTAGGGATGCGCGCCATAGAGCGCCTTCTGCAGGTGCCGCTCGGCCTGGACCTCTGGATAGCTGTCCACGGCCCGCCGCCAGGGCAGCACCTGCTCGTGGAAGTAGCGCACCACGGCCTCCGAGGTGCGCGTGGAGTCGAGCTGCTCGGCCAGCATCGCCAGCATGTTGCCGACATTGCCCGCAGTGCCGGAGATGCCGACGCGCAGGTGGTCGCGCGCGCTCGACTCGGTGACGTGCAGCCCCCAGTCGCCGGGGCGGCCCTCGAACCAGGACTCGCGGAAGGAACCCCAGCGGGCCAGCTCCGAGACGCCCGGCTTCTCGCCATGCGAGGTGCCACCCGCCAGCGCCGCGCCAATGCGCACGACGGGCATCCCCGGCCGCGGAACGAGCAGCACCTCCATCCCATTGTCGAGCACCAACGTGTGGATGGGTGAGTCCAGCGCGGCGGCCATGGACGATGTCATGTGCTCCGCGAGCGCGCTGGGCGGCGCCTCGTCCTCGACGTACTGGGTGCTCGCCGTCACCGCCCCCGGCGTCTCACCGGGCCGCACGACGATGATGCGAACCCGGTCGCGCTGGAGCCACTGGTAGGAGAAGTCCGTCACGTTACCGCCACCCAGCGCCATCAGCGCCATCTGCGAGCGGGTGTAGGAGCGCACGTCCTGCGTGAAGTGGGTGAGCAGCGCCCGGCGCTCGGTGCGGGCCAGGAGGTCCTCGGACTCCAGCACCATGCCCGTCACGACCTGCCGCCGCATCGACTGGAAGTCGAACTCACGCCCCAGGACGCCGCCCGGCTGAATCTCCTGCACCCACGCGTTCTGGACCTGGTCCAGCACCTTCTCGGCCGAGCGCCGCGGGTCGTCCCCCCGGCTGAGCGTCACGCGCACCACCAACAGCGACGCGCGCGTGCCCGGAATCAGGTTGGTGGAGATGCCGGCGATGTCGCCATCGTTGCGCTGCGCCCCCCAGAGGTTCTGGCCGAAGCTGGCGCGGACGAAGTCGTGCACGGCGCTGGCCTCCTCGAAGCCACGAGGCAGGACCCAGGACAGGTACACCTCCGGCGTCGGCACGGCGGCCGCGTAGACGGGCACCGACTTCTGGGCCGGCGTGATGGACGGCGCCTTGGCCTGCGCGGGCAAGCGCGGCTCCAGCGCCAACGGCGCGCCCGTCCCCACCCATGCCTCGGGCAGGTTCTCCCGGAGCGTGCCCTCCACGGCCGCCAGGTCCACGTCCCCCGCGATGACCAGCGTGACGTTGTCCGGCCGGTAATGCGCCCGGGCGAAGCGCTGGGCGTCCGGCAGCGTCAGCGCGGACAGCGTCTCATGCGTTCCGATGATGGGGCGGGCGTACGGATGGTCCACGGGGAACGACGCGGCGTTCATCCAACTGAAGACCTGGCCCACATAGCCCGTCTCGTTGCGCTGGCGGAGCTCGTTGCGGACCACCTCGCGCTCCACCGCGAAGACCTCCGGGCTCACGCCCGCGAGCGGCGCGGCCAGGCGCTGGCCTTCCATCTTCAGGAGCGTGGGCAGGGCCTCTTTCGGCCCCATCGTCTCGTAGGACGTGTAGTCCAGGCTGGTGGAAGCGTTGTAGTGGCCGGCGCCAGAGGCTTCCAGGCGCGTCCACATGGACGGACCGCCAGCGTGGCGGGAGCGGAAGGCGAGGTGCTCCACCACGTGCGCCAGACCCTCCTTGCCCGCCGGGTCACTGGAGCCACCCGCGCCCACCACGGCGACCACCGCCACCGCGGGAGAGCGGGTGTCCTGCTCCACGACCACGCGGAGCCCCGAGGGGAAGCGGAAGTCCCGCAACGGGAACGACACGTCGCGCATGACGATCTGCCCGCGCTGCGGCAACGTGGCGCACGCGCTCAGCAGCAGGGACACGGCCACGACAGCGGCCGCTGGCCGCCAGGGGGAGGACGAAAAGACTCGCGGGGGAAACATCCAGGCTCCAAGGACGAACCCAGGAGCAACACGGAGGGCCCTGGCCCACCGCCTCCCCCCAGGCGGAAATGATTCTCAGCGGCGGCAAGGCGGAAGGCGGGCCGGCAGGCCCCGGCTCATACCATTCACTGCCGAACAGGCCAAGCCCGCCGGCCCCCCTGATTTGCGATTGCGGCATGTCCAGGCGCTCCGCAATCCCTGCAAGTCACAGCCACCCTGACTTGCACTCTGATTGTCAGGGCCTGCTCGACATCGCGAGCAACGCAGGCGCCAGGGTCGAGCCGCGCGACGAGAACCCCACCCCGGCTGGCGACGGTCGGCACAGGACCGGCTCCGCCGCCATCACGTCCCGCCCGCCTCCGGTCGCACCGAAGCCGGGTCTCGCGCCGCCGCCCGCTCCCGAGCGCGCGGCCACTGCCAACCACATTGCCGGCAGTCGCCGGAGGCGGCGAGCCCCCGCTGCATGCTCAAACATCGGGGACACGTCATTCCACCCGGAGGCGGCTTCACCCCATCCGAGACCGGCTGCGGTGCCTCACCAGCGACCTTCACGGGTTGTGACATGTGTCCCCCAGACCGATGGCGGCGCGGGGCCCGAGCATTCACCGGCTCGGGTGGCGCCCCAGGACTCTCAGCCTGCCGCCCCCCGGCGATGGCATCCATCCCCCCGGTGGCGTGTGTTCCCGAGTCACCACACCCGGCGCGTGGCTGCCCACGCGACTGGTTGGTTTGAGGCAATCACTCGCATCACACGGCCTGCGGACGGGCCCAGCTACCGGCAGCCGCAGCCCGAGCCGACCACCCACCTGCAACAGGGGTCTCTCCCACAGGTGCTCTTGTTCTTGTTGGAGCAACCACAGGCAGACGTTGACGGGCACCAGCGCACACCGTTCCCCTCTTCCTCGCAGGCCACGCCATCCTTGTCCGCGTCGAGGTCCGCGCGGCACTCCGGGTCGGCCTCATAGGCCGCCTGCGCGGCGGCCTGCGACGTGTAGTCGGCGCAGTTCGTGTCGGCACAGCTCCCAGAGAAGACGTCTCCACAAGCCCCGAGGACCGTCGCCAGGACGGCCATGGACACACACAGGAAGGAACGCATCCCACCGCTCTACCGGGGACGCCCGGCCCCTCCCATACTCCTCGCGGGGTATGGAAACCACCAGCGCTCAGCGCGTCTGCGCCGGCGTATTCGCAGATGCGCGGTCCGGCAGGTTGGCGTCCTTCAACACCTGTCCCCGCGGCTGCCGCTCCGTCGCGTCGGTGTAGCCCCGGTCCACCAACCCGCTCAGGTCGAACGGCACGCCCCTGGCGCGCTCCAGCTTCTCCGCGCGCGCCTCCAGCGCACGGGCCGCCACCTTCTCCTCGTAGCCCACCCCCACGAGGATGCGGTTCGAGCTCTGCGGCACGATGAACTCATACAGCCGCGTGAAGGACACCTGCCACGTGCGCACCATGTCGTCGTATCGCCGGTTGGGCGGAAAGGCCCACACGTTCCCCACCACCGCCCCCCGCGGACTCAGCCTCGCGCGCACCGCGGCCAGGAACTCCGCCGTGGCCAGGTGCTCGGGAATGCTGTCCGGCCCGTAGGCATCCAGGAAGATGAGGTCATACGCGGGCCGCTCGGCTTCGACGAAGCGCCGGCCATCCCCCACGTGCGCGCGCAGGCGCGCGTCCTCCTTGAAGCCGAAGTAGCGCTTCGCCACCGTCACCACGTCCGGGTCGATGTCCACCACGTCGATGTGCGCGCGCGGCACCACCTTGCGCAGGAACATGGGCATGGCCCCTCCGCCCAGCCCCACGATGAGGATGCGCCGGGGCTCCGGCACATAGGCCAGCCCCACCATGGACACCTGCGTGTAGGGCAGCACCAGGTCCAGCGGCCTGCCCGGCCGGACCACGCTCTGCAGCGCCCCCGAGGCATCGAAGCCCAGGTACCGCTGCCCCTCGTCGTCCTCCGTCACCGAGATGAGGGTGTAGGGGGACGCCTTCTCGTACAGGACCTTGCGCGACGCGAAGGCCGAGCACGCCAGGACCGCGAGCCCCACCAGCACGAGTCGCTGGGTCACTCGGCGCATGTCCATCCCTCCAAGGTACAGAGTACCAGAAAATCAGCGTTTCTCTCAGGAAAAACAACAGGTTGACGTGCGAGGCGCCGAGGTTCACCTTGCCGCGCATGAGCCACGCCGAGGCGCCGCTGCCGGACAATGCCCGCGCCATCATCGACGAGGAAGAGGCCTTGCTGGCCCGTGTTCAGTCCACGCTGGAGGCCGCGCGGCGCAAGTCCGCGCGCGGACAGGACAGCCAGGGACTTGTCGCCCAGCTTCAAGTGCTCCGCGACGACGCGGCCACCGCCGCCGTGGCGGACCTGCCCCACATCTTCGCACAGATGAACCAGATGCGTTCCCTCCTGGAGCGCCAGGAGGCCGCGAAGCTTCCGGACCCGCAGGCGCCCTACTTCGCGCACCTGCGGCTGAAGGGCGAGAGCGGGCCGCGCGACTATCTGCTCGGGCGCACCACCTTCGCGGACGTGAGCGCTGGCGTGCGCGTCATCGACTGGCGCTTCGCCCCCGTGGCCCGCGTCTTCTACTGCTACGAGGAAGGCGACGACTACGAGGAGTACTTCGGCGAGCGACTGGCCGAGGGCAGCGTGGAGACGCGGCGGCTGCTCGTCATCGAGCGCGGTGTGCTGACGCGCATCATCGCCGGACCGCTCGTCCTGGAGCGCGGCGCGGACGGCGCGTGGCGCAGCGTGAGCCGCGACTTCGCCTCGCTCCAGTCGGGCGGCGCGGGCACGGCGGCGCGGCCGGAGTTCCTCGGCACCGGCAAGGGCGCCCGCCGCATCGACGACGCCTTCGGCGTCACCGCCCTGCTGGACGCCGAGCAGTACGAGGCCGTCACCACCGGCCCGGACCAGCCGCTGCTGGTGCTGGGCAGCGCGGGCAGCGGGAAGACGACGGTGGCCCTGCACCGGCTGGCGAAGCTGGCCTTCGACGACCCGCAGACCTTCCCCCAGGCGCGCATGAAGCTCATCGTCCCGGAGGAAGGTCTGGCGCGGCTGTCGCGCCGCCTGCTGGCGCCGCTGGGCCTGGGCAACGTGGCCGTACAGACGCGGGACGCGTGGCTGCTGGCCGCCGCGCGCTCCGCGTTCGACCTGCCCGGCATCAAGCTGTGGCACGACACCCCGCCCCTGGTATCCCGGCTCAAGCGGCACCCCGCCCTCCGCCGGGCCCTGGCCGCGCGCGTGGGCGTCCCGAAGACGGACGCGGGCACCTCGCTGGAGCGCCTACGCAAGCGACTGGCGGACGCATACATGGACCGGCGCTTCCTCGACAGCGTGGTCAACGCGGCCAGGGGAGAGATTCCGCTCACTGCCATCGACGAGACGCTGGAGCACACCCGCCTCCAACTCGCCACGCCGCTGTCGAAGGTGCTCCGGGACATCACCGACGCGGACCGGCTCATCACCGTGGATGGGCGCTCCATCGAGGACGACACACCGGACGCCATGGCCGGGACGTTGGACCTGGACGACCTGCCCATCCTCATGTTCCTCAAGGCCCAGCACACCTCCCTGGGCCTGGAGCGGCTGGCGCACGTCGTGCTCGACGAGGCCGAGGACTTCTCCCTCTTCGAGCTGTTCGCCGTGCGGCAGCTGCTGGGCAAGGGGAAGAGCTGCACGCTGGCGGGCGATGAGATGCAGCAGACGGATGCCGGCTTCGCGGGGTGGCCCGCCGTCCTCAACGAGCTGAACATCCGCGACGCCGCCACCTGCCGCCTCCAGGTCTCCTACCGCTGCCCCCGCCCGGTGGTGGAGCTGGCGCGGCAGGTGTTGGGCGCCCAGGCTCCCGAGGCCACCGACACCGGCCGCGCGGGCGCACCCGTGGGCTTCCACCACTTCCCGGACGAGGTCCAGGCCCAGCTCTTCATCGGCGAGGCGCTCCGCGACCTCGTCGCCCGCGAGCCCCATGCATCCGTGGGCGTCATCGCCAGCAGCCCGGAGTCCGCCCAGGCCATCTACCGCGTCGTCTCCGACCAGCCCTGGGCGCGCCTGGTGAGCGACGGGGAGTTCACCTTCGAGCCCGGCGTGGACGTCACCGACGTGGGCAGCGTGAAGGGCCTGGAGTTCGACTACGTCATCCTCCCGGACGTGACGGCGCGGGCCTACCCCATGGACGACGAGTCACGCCGCCGCCTGCACGTGGCGGTGACGCGCACCTCCCATCAGCTCTGGGTGGTGTCCTCGGGCGTGCGCTCGCACCTCGTCACGCCCGGGGCCGCGGCAGCTCCACGGTGAAGGTGGAGCCCTGGCCGGGCGTGCTCTCCACGCGGATGCGGCCGTCCATGGCGTCCACGATCTGCTTCACGATCCACAGGCCCAGGCCCAGGCCGCCGTAGTGCCGCTCGCTGGCCAGCCGCTCGAAGCGCTGGAACAGGCGCGCGTGCCCTTCCGGCGGGATGCCCAGGCCCTGGTCCTTCACCGACAGCCAGGCGTGGGCGGCATCGGCGCCGACGCGCACCTCGATGGGGCGGCCCCGGCCATACTTGATGGCGTTGGAGAGCAGGTTCTGCAGCACCTGCTCCAGCCTCAGCCGGTCCCAGTGGCCCGTGGCCGGCCCCTGCGCGTCCAGGTGCAGCTCACAGCCCGCGCGCGCCAGGTCCTCGGAGAAGCGGGGCACCACCTCGCGGGTGAGCGCGGCCAGGTCCAGGTGCTCACGCTCCAGCACCAGACGCCCGGCGGTGATGCGGGACACGTCCAGCAGCTCACGCACCAGGCTCGACAGCCGGGAGACCTGCCGCTGCACGGCCACCACCTTCGACGCCAGCGCCTCCGCGGACGCGGGGCCGCCCCCCGGGCGGTGCTCCATGTCGCGCCGGAGGGCCTGGATGTTGAGCGTCAGCGAGGTGAGCGGCGTGTTCAGCTCGTGTGAAGCCACGGACAGGAAGGAGTCCCGGGCGCGCACCGCCTCCTGCGCCTCCGTGTAGAGCCGCCCGTTGTCCAGCGACGTGGCGGCGCGCCGGGCGATGTCCTCCGCCAGCCGCACGTCCGCCTCGGTGTAGCGGCGCCGCGACTCCGAGTTGAGCAGCGTCAGCGCGCCCAGCACCCGGCCCCGGCTGATGAGCGGGACGGTGATGAACGTGGTGATGCCCAGCGACTCGATGGACTGCCGGTAGTCCGCGTCCGCCACCGTCGAGGCGGCCAGCAGCGCCGCGAAGTCCGGGACGAACTCCGTGACGCCGGTGCGCAGCACCTTGCCAATGCCCCCCGCGTCCTCCAGGCGGACGGGGAAGCGCGCCTGGAACGCCTGTCCGGCTGCCTCCAGCTCCGGCTTCGCGTAGGCCACGGCGGCGCGGCGCACCTGCCCGTCCGGCAGGGGCAGGTCCACCGAGCACGCGTCCGCCAGGGCGGGCACGGCGAGGTGGGCCAGGCGCTGGAGGATGAGGTCATGCTCCAGCGACGACGCCAGCACCTCGCTGGCCTGGGCCAGGAAGGCCGCATGGCGCTGCGCCCTCCGCATCTCGTCATACAGGGCGCGGAGCGTCGCCTCCTGCTTCTTCTCCGCGGTGATTTCGCGGCAGAAGAGGACGACGCGCCCATGCACGCGGAGCAGCCGGATGACGAACCAGCGGTCCAGCGGCTGGGCGTGGTTGTCGAACTCCACGGCCGCCCCCGTCTGCGCCACCTGACAGAAACGGCTCTGGAACGAGCGCTCCGTCCAGTCGGGATACAGGTCCCACAGCACCCGGCCCAACAGCTCTGGCCGCGCGCGGCCCAGCAGGCGCTCCAGGGCGGGATTCACATGCACGCACGCCCCGTCCAGCGAGCAGACGGCGACCGCTTCCGGCATCTGGTCCAGCAGGGCGGTGTCCAGCCCGGGGGCATCCGCCCCGCGGCGGCTGCCACCACCGGGGTCCTGTCCGGTCGAGAGTGAGTCCACGCGGTCGGTGTGAGAACGGGCCAAGGCGATGACCCTGCCGCTTAACACTTCCCTCGCGCCCACCCCACAGCCTCGCGTCAGGAATCTGCACGGCAGCCGACATTCGCCGCCCTCCGGCCCGCGGCCTGCCCTCGGTCATGCGCCGGGGGCCGCCGCGCCGGCGCGCCCATGTCCACGACTGAACAGGGCCCCAGGCCGGCTCAGGGCGCTTGTTGGCCCTGGCGCCAGGCCTCGCGGCGGCGCTCCTGGGCCTCCCGGCGCTCCAGCGCGTCCTGCTCCTGGGCCGGCAGCTCCGCCAGCCGCGTGCGGTGCATGTCGATGCTCAGCTCGTGGAGGCCGCGGTCGCGCTCCGGCAGCACCTCGCCGTACTGGGTCAGCACCGTCTCGGAGAAGGCGATGAAGTCCTCGGACACCTTGCGGCGGTGCTCGTAGTACTCGCGAATCTGCTCCACCGTGGCGTCGGCCGAGAGGACCTTGCCGTACAGCTCGTTCCAGCGGCGGGACACCGCGTCACGGCGCGCCAGCTCCTCCGGGTCCTGCGTGGGGGCGGCCAGCTCCCAGTAGAGGTTGTCCGGCAGCTTCGCGCGAATCACCTGCAGGTCCACCGGGTGCACCTTCGGCGTGTTCTCGTCCTCCACTGGCTCGGGAGGACGCGTCAGGTCCAGCGGAGTCGGAGCCGCGGCCGTCTGGGGCGGCGGGGCTGGCGCGCGGGCCTCGGGCGCGGGTGCGGGCGCGGCGGGTGACGTGGCCGGCGCGGGGGGCGCCGCCTCCGGTGCCGCGGGCTCCCCCTCCGGGCGGAGCGCGTACACGAGCGCCACCACGACGAGCGCCAACGCCAACACGAGGCCGGGAAGGCCCTTTCTCCATGCATTCACGGCCATGGGCCTCCGCATACCGCGCACCGCGTGGGGCGGCAACCTCCCACCCCGGGATAGCGCAACGCATCATCAGCCTTCGTCTCCCCCGAGACATGAAACAACCACAAACCTCCTGACGCGGGTGCAACGCTATTGTATACACCCGTTTTCCAACTAAACCTGGAGGTCCCCGAATGAAGAACCTCGTCCTGGCCGGACTCACGGCCGCCGCGCTGGTGCCCGCCGCCGCCCGCGCGGAGGTCATCGTGTCCTCCATCGTCGACGTGCTGGTCGACGGTGGCAACAACTACAACTGGCAGAAGGTGGAGTTGCCGGGGACCAAGTGTGGCAATGGTTCCCAGTTCAAGTTCTGGGTGCACCGGACGGGCTCGCCCAACCTGATGTTCCTTTTCGAAGGTGGCGGTGCGTGCTGGGATTACGACACGTGTAGCGGCCGCGCGGGCCTGCTGGGCGCCGCCAACCCGAACGGCATCTCCGACGACTACATCACCCAGTTCACGGCGAAGTACGTCTCGCCGCTCGTGAACGGCGCCGACCCGGGCCTGCCGGGCCGCAGCAAGACGGACCTGGTGACGAAGGGCTGGAACATCGTCTACGTGCCGTACTGCACCGGTGACGTGCACGTCGGCAACAACGTGGCGACGTATGTGGACTCGACGGGGCAGAACCCGCCGCTGACGTGGCACCACAACGGCTATGCCAACACGCTGGCGGTGGCGAACTACGCGAAGACGCAGTTCCCCAACGTCCAGAAGATGCTGATGACGGGCTACAGCGCGGGCGGCACGGCCACGTCGGCCGGCTATTACTTCGTGCGCCGCGCCGTCAACCCGGCGCGCGGCTATCTGCTCAACGACTCCGGCCCCATCTTCCTGGCGCCCAACGCGAACAACCGCTCGCGCGCGCTGCACGACAAGATTCGCCAGTCGTGGAACCTGGACTCGGTGTTCTCGCTGCTGCCGGCCTCGTTCAGCCAGAACGACTTTGGCACCATCAACCGCATGGTGGCGATTGAGTTCCCCAACGACCAGCTCGCCTACACGGGCTACACGCGCGACTACAACTACTCGCGCTTCTCCTATGACCGCTTCCACACGCCCAACGACAAGGAGTCCGTGCACGGCTACTGGAAGCAGGACCAGGACGCACTGGTCGCCGAGCTGAACAAGTACAACAACTTCAGCTACTTCATCCCGCACGAGCGCGCCATCAACGCCAGCCACTGCAGCACCATCATCACCTTCGTCGGCGCGCACGCCTGCCAGCAGATGGAGAAGAAGCGGTACTGGTACGAGTACCTCGAGTTCCCCTGGAGCCAGACGTACAAGTGCTACAGCGAGTTCGTGGGCATGGACACGTTCCTGTCGCGGTGGATCAACGGCAACCAGCGCGTGCGCATCTACGAGCCCGCCAACGGCTACAACGCCGAGGACCCGGGCATGCAGATTCTCGCGCCGCTCATCAACGGCGCGCTGGGCGGGTAATCACCGCCTGACGCCGGGCCTGCCCCGGCGCGGACGCTGAACGCGGAGCGGGGCGCCGGGTTTCCTGGCGTCCCGCTTCGCCGTTTCAGGGGCCAGGGGCCAGCCTCCTCCCCCGGCGCTGGCCTCCAGGCCGGCGGGGCGGTAGACGGAGGCCACGCCATGGACAACCTCACGCACGGATTGCTCGGGCTCGCCATCGGCGCCCTGCGCACGCCCGACGTGCGGCCCGGCGCCCCGGAGCGCGCGTCCCCCACGGACCGCGCGGTGTTGGTGGCGTCGGTGCTCGCCGCGGAGCTGCCCGACCTGGACACCCTGCTGGCGCGCGGGGACGCGGTGACGGTGGCGCTCCAGGCCCACCGAGGGCTGTCCCACGCGCTCATCTCCGCGCCCCTGGTGGCCCTCACCGCCACGCTGGTGGCCCGCGCCGTGTTCCAGGGCGCGCGGCTGACGCCGGTGTTCCTCACCAGCCTGGCGGCCACCGTCTTCGCGCACCTGCTGCCGGACCTGTGGACGGGCTGGGGCACACGGGTGCTGCTGCCCTTCTCCGACACCCGCCTCAGCCTGGACTGGACCATGGTGGTGGACCCCTGGGTGACGCTGCCGCTCGTCGCCGCCGCGGTCGTGGCGTGGCGCCACCGCGCGGCGTGGCGCCGGGCGCTGCTCGTGGGGCTGGCGTGCGCGACCGCCTACGTGGGCTTCCGCGTGGCCACATGGGCCACGCTGACGCAGCGGGTGGCGGCGGCCTACCCGTCCGCGGCGTCCGTGCGCGTCTTCCCCCTGCCCTTCTCCGTGGGGACCTGGCGCTACGTGGCCACCCTGCCCGGCGGCGTCTTCGCCGCGGGAGACGTCCCCCTGGCCGGCCCGCCCGACGAGGCCCGCCGCGAGGCAGCCTCGGAGGACGTGCTCCCGGAGGACGTGCGCGCCGTGCCCACCGTGCGCGAGGCGCTGGCCTGGGCGCGCTTCCCGCGCGTCAGCCTGGAGCCGCTCGCGGAGGGCGGCCGGCAGGTGCGCATCGCCGACCTGCGCTACCACCTGCGCGGCGAACCCACGCTGGCCTTCATCATCCGCCTGGACGCCGCCAACGCGGTGACACACGCGGAGCTGGAGCGCGGCGGCAGCGCGGGAGAGCTGCTGCGCCGGTGGCGCGGACAGGCACCATCCCCCGCCCGCGCCGCTCCCTGACGCCCGGCAGGGCACGGCCTGGGGGAAGGAGCGGCCTCCTCCCACCGGGGCCCTGGGAGCCCCGCCCGCGGCGCGCGCCGCTCAGGTGAGGCCCGACAGCGGCCCCGTGTAGTCGGGGTTGCCGAAGGTGTTCACGTTCAGCCCGAAGGCCTGGGCGATGGAGACCAGCAGCTTGTTGTGCGCCACGGCGCCCCGCAGCGGCGTGCCGGGCCCCGTCCAGCCGCCCAGCGGGTTGGAGCCCGCCGCGCGCACGCGCAGGAAGCGGCCCATGCGGAAGCGGCCACCCGCGCCACCCGCGAGGATGGTGGGGACACGCACGTTCATGTGGCCCGCCGCGTCTCCCAGCTCATTGCCCCAGAGGATGACGGTGTTGTCCAGCACGCTGCCGCTGCCCTCCTGGATGGAGGCCAGCCGCGACATCAGGTAGGCGACCTGCTCGGCGTACCAGCGCTGCACCTCCACCATCTTCCCGCGGATGGTGCTGCGCCGGGGCTCCTCCTGCACGTCGAGCAGGTGCGCGAGGTCGTTGTGCGTGTCCTCGTGCACACCAATCCAGGGCATGGACGGGCCCGGAATCGTCATGGTCACCACGCGCGTCAAGTCACACGCGAAGGCCCGCGCGATGAGGTCCAGGTGAAGCTTCGTCAGCGCCGGCATGTTGTTGAGGTTGCCCAGACCGCCCAGCCCGTAGGACGGCGGCGCGGCGCCGCCAGCGCACGCGGATTCGGCGGGCTGGGGCGTGGGCGAAGGCGTGGGGTCCGTCCCCAGCGCGCCCAGGCGCCGCTCGATGTCGCGCAGCGCCTCCAGGTGCGTCTCCAGCTTCTGGCGCTCCGCCCCCGCCAGCCGGCTGCGCAGGCGCGCGGCGTCCTTGACGAGGAAGTCCAGCAGGCTCTTGCGGCGCGCCAGGGTGCTCGCCACCTGGGCCGGATCCGTCGTGGGCGCGGGCGCGTCACCGAAGAGGCGCTGGTACACGTTGGCCGGGTCGCGCTCGAAGGGCACGCGCGAGCCGTTCGCCGTGAAGCTGATGCTGTTGTAGACGTGCTGCCCGCCGAACTGCTCCCAGGCGTTGAGCTGCAAGGAGCGGAACCGCGTGCCGCCGCCAATGTGGTTGCCCAGCACCTGGTCCAGCGAGGCGCTCTCCGGCAGGTGGTCTCCGCTGCTGGTGTTGACCTTGCTGCCGGTGAGGAAGGTGACGGGGCCCCCTTCGTGCCCCGTCAGGCCCTGCTCGTAGAGCACCTGGTAGTCCAGCCCGTCCAGCACCAGGAGCTTGTCCTTGTACTCCTCGAGCGGGGCGAGCATGGAGTTGGGGAACGCGAGCGTGAAGTTCGACTCGGTGCCCTGCGGGTTCCAGTACTCCGGAAGGCAGCCGTGGGAGGTGAACAGCGCGACGAAGCGCAGCGGCGGCGTGGTGCCCTGCGCATAGGCATTCGTGGTGCCGAGCAGGTTGGCCAAGGGCAGCGCCGCCGTCGAGCCGGCCAGCGCCTGGAGCAGGGAGCGTCGGGAAAGTTCGCGGAGCATGGTGGCTACTCGGGGGAAAGGGTACGCCGGTGGACGAAATACGGAGAGCGCACGAGGCTGACGAGCGCGTCACCCAGGCGCCACTCCGGGTTGGCCCGGAAGGCCGCGCGCATGTCGGCCAGGATGGGCGCGTCGACAGGCGCCTCGTCACGCCCCATGACGTAGCGGAAGAGTTGGAGCGGCACGCAGTCCCCCACGTCCTCGCTGTCCGCCAGGATTCGCGCCAGCTCGGCGGCGCCCGTGAAAGACTTCGTCCCGTTGGCGAGCTCCACGGAGCCGCTGGCATCCACGTCCAGCCCGTTCTCCACGGTCCGGTGCTTGCCCAGGCCGTCGAAGTCCTCGAAGCCGAAGCCGATGGGGTCCAGCGTCCGGTGACAGCTCGCGCAGGTCGGGTTGTTCGTGTGGGCGGCGAAGCGCGCGCGGGTGGTGCTGTCGAACACCGGCTCGGGCGGGATGATGGAGATGGTGGCGGGCGGCGGCGGCACCTCGCGGCACAGCAGTCGACCGAGGATGAACTTGCCGCGGCGGATGGGTGAGCTGGAGTCGAACAGCGCGTACGTGGCGAGCACGCTGGCGTGCGTGAGGACGCCGGCGCGATTGGGCGGCAGCTCCAGCCGGCCCAGCGAGCCATTCTCCATAGAGGGCTTGGTGTCGTAGAAGTACGCCATGCGCGCGTCCGCGAAGGTGTAGTCCGCGTTCAGCAGCTCGCGCACGGAGCCGTTGCGCTCCGTCAGGATGTGGTTGATGAAGGCCCGCGTCTCCGCCTGGCTGGACGACTTGAAGGCCACGCTGAAGGCCGGGAACACCTGATTGTTCTTGTTGAGGTTGGCCTGGCCGGTGATGCCCAGCCACTCCTCGACGAACCGGTAGAGGTGCTTCTGGGCGGCGGGCGTGGCCAGCAGCCGGCGGGCGTGCTTCGCCCGCTCGTCCGCGCTGTCGAGCTGGCCGGCCTCGGCGGCGGCGAGCAGCTCGGCGTCCGCGGGCCCGGCGGTGATGGCGAAGGCCAGCGCCGCGGCAGCTTCATGGGGCGTCAGCCGCGCCACCTCGTTGGCCCTGGCCCCGGCCGCGCCCAGCTCGGTGCGGTACAGGAAGGACGCCGAGGAGAAGATGCCCTGGAGGACGAAGCGGGCCGCGGAGCCCGGGTCCGTGCCCTTGCGCGCGTCCCGCCAGAGCACCAGGAAGTCCGCGACCTCGTCGTCCGTCACGGGCCGGCGGAAGGCGCGCGTGGCGATGCCGCGGATGAACCGCTCCGCGCATTCCAGCTCGGGTACTTCCGCGGCGCACGTCCACTCGTCGCGGAGCTGGACCTTGGCGTACTCCGCGACGTTGTTCGCCGCGACGTCAATCTGGTCCGCCAGCAAGGATGTGACTTGAAGCCGGTCGTGAGTGGAGAACCCCAGGATGGTGTCCTCCGGCGCGAAGGCATACGTCATCACCAGCGGCGGGTTGGTGGGGAGAATGGCGTTGACGCTGTTGTCGTACTCGGCACGCGTCAGGCGACGGACACGCGCCTCGGAAGCCTGGTCGACTTCGGGAGGCGCCCCGGGCGACGGCTTGCCGGAGTCAGAACACGACACTGCTGAAAGCAGCAAGGCCGCGGGAACGGAAAAACGGATGAGTCGCATACGCAAGGCACCCTCGAACCAGCAACCCCCAGGAGGCCCCCTCTGAAGTGCTGGCTTGCGGACGAGTCTAACCGCTTCACCAACACGGACCGTCACGAATCTGGCGCGGCGTGCCGGCGACGCGCGCCGTGCAGAGCCGCTGCGGGATTGCAACGTGGTTGCGTCTTACTGCCAGAGAAATCTCTGAATACAGACAAAACAACCCGCACAGATGACTACGTCCACCCTGTTTGCCTTCTGGGTGTGATTGGACTCCGGGTGTCAGTAAACACCGCGAAGAGGCTTCAACGGACGCGGTGCTCGACGCCCTCCGGCCCCGCCACCACCAGGTCCGTGGCGAGGCCCAGGAACAGGCCATGTCCCACGATGCCCGCGCGCGCGCCCAGGCGCAGGGCCAGCGACACGGGTGCGTCGATGGGACCGAAGGCGCAATCGAGCACGAGGTTGCCCTGGTCCGTGAGGAAGGGCGCGCCGTCCGCGCCCTGGCGGACGGTGACGCGCGCGCCGAGCGACTCCAGGAAGCGCAGCTGGGAGCGCCAGCCGAAGGCGAGCACCTCCACCGGCACCGGCCAGCGCGTGCCCAGCACAGGCGAGAGCTTGTTCACGTCCACCACGATGACGACGCGCTGGCTGGCCTGCGCGACGATCTTCTCGCGGAGCAGCGCGCCGCCGCCGCCCTTGATGACGGACAGGTCCGGTGCCACCTCGTCCGCCCCGTCGATGGTGACGTCCAGCGAGGGATGCACCTCCAGGGTCGACAGCGGCACGCCCAGCGCGCGCGCCAGGGCCTCCGTGGCCCGGGACGTCGGCACGCCCACGACGTCCAGGAGCTGCCCCTGTGCGCGCAGCGCCGCCAACCGCCGGACGGCGAAGGCCGCGGTGCTGCCGGTGCCCAGCCCCACCACCATGCCGGGCTGGATGAAGCCGTCCACCGCCCACTCCGCGGCCGCCTGCTTGTAGCGGGCGTCCGGCGCCCCGACCTCCTCGTGGCTCATGACGTGAGCGTAGCGTGGCGGCGCGCGGCGTCACCGAGCACTGGCGCGGGATGTGTCCCGTGCCGGACGCCTCAGCGTCCCTTGACGCCCCACCGCGGCGACCAGGGCCCGGGGTCCTGGGGGGCGTCGAGTCCGTCCAGAAAGCGGTAGAGCACCGTGTCGTAGCCGCCCGCGCTCGGGATGTCGGACACCTGCCCCGCGGTGTAGCCCACCAGGTACACAGAGCCATCCACCGAGGTGGCCACGCCCTGGCCGCGGTCCGCCGCCGGCGAGCCCACCTGCCGCATCTCCAGCCATGTGCCCTTGCCATCGTAGGTCGCCAGGAACATGTCGGAGCCGCCCAGCGGCGCCGCGCCTCCCATCGCCCCGGTCGTGAAGCCCGCGACGTGGACGCGGCCGTCCGGCCCCACCGCCACGGCCTGAGCGTAGTCCGTGGTCGCGGTGCCCATCTGCCGCGTCCAGTGCCGGTTGCCGTCGACGTCGTACTTCACCAGCACGGCGTCGTAGGAGCCCAGCCGGATGTTCCCATCCAGCGCACCCGACGTGTAGCCAGAGACATAGACGCCCCCATCCTCCGCCACGGCGACCCCGGTGCCGAACTCATCGTTCGCGGAGCCGAGCTGCCGCACCCAGCAGGGGTCCCCCCGCACGCTGTACTTCGCCAGGAAGAGGTCCACCGTGTTGCCCGGGTCCGTCACCCCATCGAGGCTGCCGTAGGTGTAGCCCGTGACATAGACGTCCTGGTTGGGGCTCACGGCCACGCCCAGCGCCACGTCGCTGCGCGGGGAGCCGAACTGGCGCAGCCAGTAGGGATTGCCGCCCGTGTCGAACTTCGCCACCACCACGTCGTAGTTGCCCTGCGGCGCGCCGCCGTCGAAGCGGCCCAGCGAGTATCCGGCGACGAAGACGGCGTCCTGCCCTTGCTGCCTCGTGGCGGTGACGCCCGTCGCGAAGTCGTCCGTGGCGGTACCGAACTGCCGGACCCAATGCAGCACGCCGTCCGCGCCGTACTTCGCCACGAACTGGTCCGTGCCTCCGGCGTTGACGTAGTAACCGAAGCTGCCCCAGGTGTAGCCGGCAATATAGACATTGCCGAGCAGGTCCGTGGACACCGCCAGCGCGCGGTCGTTCGCCGGCGTCCCCAGCTGGCGCGTCCACAGCAGCGCCCCCGTGGCATCGTACTTCGAGACGAAGGCGTCCTGCCCTCCCGCCGAGCCTTCCGGGCCAGGCGCCCCGTTCGTGTAGCCCGCGATGTAGACAGCGTCTGCCGAGGTGGTCACCGCCAGCGCCAGGTCGTCATGCGCGGAGCCGGCCTGCTGCACCCAACTGGCGGAGCTCCACAGCGGGGGCGCCTTCGCGAGCGAGACCTGGGGAAGACCCAACAGCGCCAACCCTCCCACGACTCCACACGCGCTCCACCGCTGCCAGCTCCGAAACATGGGCGTCTCCACGAGATGAAGGACTCTGCCTGCACTCTACGCAGCCAGCCGGCCTTGGACATCCCGAACGACGCCCCCCCTTGAAGACAAATGCGTGACTCGGCTGTAGCGGAATGAGCGACATCGGGCGCGTCGCGTCATGAGCCATGAAAACCCTGTTTCACGGACCAACACTGCGTGCACGAAGAAGTGCCCCGGGCTGTCAGGAGATTGCACAATGTCGGGCATGAACGTCACCCTGGAGCAGGCCCGCGCCCTGGACGCCCTCGCCCGCCATGGCACCTTCACGGCCGCGGCGGAGGCGCTGCACAAGGGGCACACGGCGGTGCTGTACGCGCTGCGGACGCTGGAGGCCCAGACGGAGCTGACGCTGCTGGACCGGCGCGGCTACCGCACCCGGCTCACCCCCGCCGGGGAGCGCATCCTGGAGCACTGCCGCAAGCTGCTGGCCGCCGAGCGCGAGCTGGAGGCCGCGTGCGCGGAGATTCGCGCCGGCTGGGAGCCCGCGCTGTGCATCGTCTTCGACGGCATCGTCCCCGCCGAGCCCCTGCTGCGCGTGGTGAAGGCGCTCCACGCCGAGGGCGCCAGCACCCGCTTCCACATCTCCGCGGAGTTCCTCTCCGGCGTGGAGACCGCCTTCGTGCGTGACGAGGCGGACCTCATGGTGTCCCTGCTGCCTCCCACGGTGCCGGGGCTGCGCACCTACCGGCTGCCCGCGCTCAAGGCCGTCCTGGTGGCCCAGCGCGAGCACCCGCTGGCGCGGCGGCGGGGCCTCCTGAAGGACGAGGAGCTGGCCGAGCACCTGGTGCTCACGGTGCGCGGCTCGGACCCCCGGCTCCAGCTCAGCACCAACGTGCTGGAGACGCTCTCCACCGTGCACCTCAACGACTTCGCCGCCAAGAAGACCGCCATCCTGGAGGGCCTGGGCTACGGGTGGATGCCCGAGTACATGGTGTCCCGCGAGCTGCGCCGGGGGGAGCTGAAGGTCCTGAAGCTGCCGGGCGGCGCCACGCACGCGTTCCACCCGCAGCTCCACCACCGCGCGGGCGTGACGCTGGGGCGGGCGGCCCGCCGGCTCGTGAAGGCGCTCACCGAGGCGGAATCCAGCGTCTGAGCGCGCCTGACGCGCCCCCGAGCGCGCGTGCTAGCTTCCCGCGCTCACCATGAAAGGCAGCGATCTCCGAGAAGGCATTGTACGCGTGTTGAGCCGGGACCGGCAGCGCGTCCTCGGAGCGGGCTTCTTCGTCACCGAGCGCCTGGTGGTGACGTGCTGGCATGTGCTCGACGCGCTCCGCGACACCGAGCGCGACGCCGTCTGCCTGGAGGTGCTCCAGAGCCACGAGAAGGCCACCGCGCGCCTCCGCGTGGAGGCGTCCAGTCCCACGGACATCGCGGACCTCGCGTTGCTGGAGCTGACGCGCCCGCTGCGCGGCCCATACACCCCGCTGCCCCTGGGGAGCGCCGGGCGGAGCGCGGACCACCGCTTCGCCACGTTCGGGTTCCCGCGCGGCTTCGATGACACCGGCACCTGGGCCCGCGGCACCATCGGCTATGCGACGGGTGACGGCGACTTCCGCAAGCTGCTGCTGCACGGCGCGGACATCCGGGAAGGCTTCAGCGGCGGTCCCCTCTTCGACGAGCAGACGCGGCGCGTGGTGGGCGTGGTGCGCTTCAAGGCCGTGTCCCCCGAGTCGCGCGAGGCGTATGCCACGCCGTCGGAGCAGCTGCTCGCGCGCTGTCCGGAGCTGCGCGCCTCCGAGGACTGCCCCTACCGGGACCTGGCCTCCTTCCGTGAGTCGGACGCGCGCTTCTGGAAGGGACGCGGGCGGGTGCTGGACGAGCAGCTCCTGCCGCTGCTCGCGAGGCTGCCGCGGTTCGTGGAGGTCTCCGGGCCCTCCGGCAGCGGCAAGTCGTCGCTGCTCCACGCGGGGCTGATTCCCGCGCTGCGGAGCGGCGCGTCCATTCCGGGCAGCCAGCACTGGGAGGTGCGGGCCTTCCGGCCGGGGCTGGCGCCCGCCTCCGCGATGGACGCGGCGGGACTGCCAGCAGGTCCCGGCCTCGTCGCGCGCGTCCAGGCGTGGCGCGCCGCGCACCCGGAGCCGGACCGCAGGCTGGTGCTGGTCATCGACCAGTTGGAGGACGTGCTCCTGCGCGGCGGAGGCGCCGAGGCGGCGGAGCAGCAGCAGTTCCTCCAGCAGCTCTCCGCGCTCGCGGACGAGGCCCTGCCGGTGACGTGCGTGGTGGCGCTGCGGGAGGGCTTCGACGCGGAGCTGTCCCAGCGCGCGCCGAGGCTCCGCTCGCTGCTCGGTGAGCACCGCGTCCAGGTGCCGTCGGTGCTGACGCCCTCGGAGCTGCGGGAAATCATCGCCGGGCCCGCCCGGGAGGTGGGCCTGCGCTTCGACCCGCCCGAGGTGGTGGACTCCATCGCGCTGGCCGCGCAGGAGGAGTTCCGCGTGGAGGCCGGCGCCGGGGCCCGCGTCACGGTGCTTCCGCTGCTGGAGGTCGCGCTGACGCAGCTCTGGCAGGCGTCGCGGGACGGCGCCATCACGCTGGAGTCCTTCAACGCGAGCGCGGGGCTCCTCGGCTCGCTGGCCCGCTGGGCGGATGGCGTCTACGAACCCCTGAAGCCCGCGGAGCGCAAGCTGGCGGACCGGCTGCTGCTGGCGCTGGTGCAGTTGGGTGAAGCGGACAGCGGCCTGGAGGACAAGGGGCGCCGGGTGCCGCTGGACGTGCTGCGCGAGCGCCTGGGCGAGCAGGTCGAGGTGGACGCGGTGCTCCAGGTGCTCGTCAACGGACGGCTGCTGGTGACGTCCCAGGACGGCCACCGGCAGCGGGAGACGGTGGAGCTGGTCCACGACGCGCTCCTCACGCACTGGCAGCGCTTCGTGAAGCTGCGCACCGAGGACCGGGCCTTCCACCGCTGGCACGAGGCCGCGCAGGCCGACGCCGAGCGCTGGTGGGAAGCGGAGCGCGCACACACGCCACAGGAAGCCGAGGACCGGCTGCTACGGGGCGAGGCCCTGGCTCGCGCGCAGCAGATGGCCGCGCGACATCCCCATCAGACGAGTGCGCGGGTCCAGCGGTACATCCTCCGCGGCCACGAGGCGGAGCGGCGGCGGCATGTCCGGGCGCGCAGGAACCTGTGGCTCGCGCTGGGCGCCTCCGTCACTGCGTTGCTGGCCTTGAGCTGGCTCTACCTCCGGACGCTGGACTCGGAACGGCAGGCCCTGGCTGCCAGGACCGAAGCCGCCCACTCCGCGAGCCAGCTCTTCTGGCGGCATCGCGTCTCCGAAGCCAACGCCGTGGTCGGCCTGTCGCGCGTCCCTGGCCGCGAGGTGGAGGCGCTCACCCGCGCCATCCAACTCGCGGGGAGTCCCTTGCAGGGCCCGGACGTCGCGAAGGAGGAGGTGACCGAAGCCCTGACCGAGGCCATGGCCGCGTTCCTCGACTCCGCGCCCTTGTCCACGGAGCTGGAGGCGCGCACCGTCGCCGCGTTCTCCCCGGACTCTCGCTACCTCGTCACCCGCGGCATCCTGCTGTCCCCCACCATGCGGTTCGTCAGCCGGCTCTGGGACGTGCGGAACGGGGGCCTGCTGCACGAGCTCGAGTCCGTCGAGCTGTGTCCGGAGGGCTCGCTCACGGCCTGCACGGACATGCTCCACGCCGACATCGGTGGCGAGGACACCCACGCCTTCGGGTTCGCGCCCGACACGGGTGAGCTCTGGCTGGGAGGCTTCCAGGGTGCCCTGCTGCGGTGGAGCCCGCCCGGGCCCGTGCATTCGATACCTGCCGCCCACGAGGCCCGGGTCACCGCCCTCTCGTTCTCGGAGAAGGGGGACGTCGTGCTCTCCGCCAGCCAGGACGGCACGGCGCGGCTCTGGGACGCGCGCACCGGACGCCTGCTGAAGACGCTGCGCCATTCGGAGCCCTGCACGCAGGCCATGCTCTCCGGCGACGCCCGCTACGCATGGGTCGGCGGTGAGCGGGAGACCTGCCTCTTCGACCTGACCGCCAGCGCCTCGCCCGTTCAATGCTTCAACACGAATGACCCGGGCCCCACGCTCGCGTTCTCACCGTCGGGCAGGCTCGCGGCCCTCGGCGACCGGCGCGGTGACGGAAGCATCGCCCTGGTGGACCTCCCCTCGGGCCGGAAGCGGCTCACGCTCACCGGCCTCGAAGGGCACGCCCTCATGCCGACCTTCGAGGACGAATGCAGCCTCTCGGCCTTCAACGAGGTCTTCTCCTCGGCGCTCACCCTGCGCTTCTGCGACAAGGGCCCCGGCAACGCTCCGGGGAGCACTGCGCCCACGAAGAAGCGAACCTTCTGGCAGCCCATCTCCCTCCAGGGACACATCCGCGAGAACGGGCGGCGCGGCGTCGACCTCACCCCGACGCCGGTGAGCGCCAACCCCTTTGTCCGGGTCCCCCAGGCCACCGCGCGCTGGATGATTCGCACGAGCCCCCTGGAGCCCCGGCCGGACCGGGCCCTGGTCGCGCCTGACGGACGAACGCTGTTGGTGCATGAGGTGCCCGGCCTCACGCGCAAGAGGCTCGGCATCACGACCTGGACCCACCACGTCCCGGGCGGCTTCGCTGCGTCCAGGGACCTGCGCTGGATGGTGGTGCGGGAGCCCCGGAGTGGCCAGCTCTCACTCCTCGACATGGCGACTTCGCACCGGACGGCGCTGGGCGCCTGTGACCTGGGCGACGTGCTTCCACCGCTGGAGGGGGCCTTCTCCGGGGACGGCCAGTTCCTCGCCGTCCGCTGCGGCGCGCAGGTCCGGTTCTGGGACGTGCCCCACGCGGCCCGGGGACCGCGCGCGCTGCCCCCGCCCGTCGAAGCGGGAGTCAACCTGACCTCGCTCCCCGCCCACTGGCGCTGGCTCGCCGGCACAGCCTCGGCGCCCGCCCTCGCCCACCTCCAGCGGACTGGCGGCCCTGGCGCGGAGGCGTGCCAGACGCTGAAGAGCTTCTCCCAGGGTGCCGTCGTCGAGTTCGCCCCCAACGGCGAGCACTTCGCCATCACCGATGCGCGCGCCGTCTACCTGGGCTCCGCGCGTGACTGCCGGCTCATCCAGGAAGCGCCGCTGGCCACCTCGACGATTGTCTCGACGGGCGGCGCGTTCTCCCCGGATGGCGAGCGCTTCGTCACCCTCTCCGAGGTCCGTGAGTCCTCCGCGCTCTGGGAGAGCGCGACCGGCAAGCCCCTGGCGTGGCTGCCCACGACCTTGGGCGCGGCCGTCATGGCCTTCTCACCGGATTCGAAGTACCTCGCGGTCGCCAACCACCCCGACGTGTACTGGATGGGGCAGGCCTACCTCTTCGACGCCGCCAACGGCGCGCCGCTGCACCTGGACGCCATCGACGGGAAGGTCAAGGCGCTCTCCTTCTCTCCCGATGCGTCACGCCTCATCGCGGTGACGGACGACGGCATCCACCTGTTCGACCCGAGGACCGGGACGCTCGTGCGTCGAATCGACGTGAGCACGGGCGCCGACGTCCAGGTGCTCCAGGCACGCGAGCGCTTCGGCGTCACGGACGCCTCGGGCATGCTCCACTTCTGGCGGACCGCCGATGGCCAGCATGTGGGCGAGCTTCACAACATCCAACGCGCCTGGCTGGGCGTAACGCCCGACGCGGAGGGCACGCGCGTCGCCGCCTTCGACACGGACGGTGCCTATGTCTTCTCGCTGCGGACGGACGCGCTGCTGTCACAAGCCTGCGCGCTCGTACGCGGACGGCGCGAGGCCGCTCGAGTCCAGGCCGTCTGCGACACCTCCCCCACCCCTGCGTCCGCGCTGGCGGGCCCCCCGACGCCGTGAAGCACGACCTCGTCATGACGGAAGCCGAGCAAGGCCGTGAACCGCTGCGCCGGGCGCTCCGCACCCTCCGCGACGTGTCGAAGGTCCGCGAGGCGCTGCTCCCCGAGGGCGTGGAGGCGCTCGTCGCCGCGCACCTTCCGCAATCCTGGCGGGTGCCCACCTCCGTCGTCGGCAAGGCCAGCGGCGACTCGCTGCGCGACGAGCTGCGCTCGCTCCTGACGACGGGCGCCCAGGTCCTGGCGCGGCTGGAGCACCAGGGTGAGGACGCCGCCCTCACCGGGCCGGAGCAGGCGGCGCTGGAGACGGTGGTGGCCTTCTTCGGGCGCCCGGCCCTCGCCATCCGCAACGGCAGCTTCGGTACGCCGCCCGTGGGATGGGAGGCGCTGGAAGAACACCGCGAGGCCATCGAGCACACCATCGACGCCACCGGGCGCATCGAGCTGGCCGGAAGCGGCATGCTCGGCACGGGCTTCCTCGTCACCGAGGACCTGGTGATGACCAACCGCCACGTGGCGCAGCAGTTCTGCCGGCAGGCGGCGGACAGGTGGGTGCTGCGGCTCGGCGTGGTGCCGAGGGTGGACTGGCTGGGGGAACACCAGCGGGATGCCCAGGCCACCTTCCCCATCCAGGGAGTCGCGGCCATCCACCCCGTCCATGACCTGGCGCTGCTGCGCCTGGGCTCACCCAAGGGCACGGCGCTGCGCCCCGCCCCGCTGCGCCTCGCAGCGCACGCGCCGCAGGAGAAGGACTCCCGCGCTCTGTACTGCGTGGGCTATCCCATGAAGGACCACACGCGGACACCACCGGAGGTGCTGCTGCGCATCTTCGAGGAAGCGCTGGGGGTGAAGCGGCTCCAGCCGGGTGAGCTGCTCTCAATGGACGCGGCCCGGCAGCAGCTCACCCACGACTGCTCCACCCTGGGTGGTAACTCGGGCTCTCCCATCGTGGACCTGGAGACCCACGCCGTGCTCGGCCTGCACTTTGGCGGCACCCGGCAGGAGAACCTCGCCATCGCGCTGTGGCAGCTCGCGGAGGACCCGCTGCTGAGCCGCGCGGGTCTCCGCTTCGCCAGTCCCTGACAAGCGATGACCGCGCCACGGACTCCCGTGACGCTCGTAGCCGATGGCCGGGGACAGGGGACACTTCGCTGGGCCGGACGCGGGCGCCCTGTTACAAGCGCGCGCATGGCGAAAGACGTCCTCGTGCTCTCATATTCAGGCTGCGGCACCTGCAAGAAGGCGCTGAAGTGGTTGCAGGAACAAGGGGTTGCCCACCAGGTGCGCCCCATCGTCGACATGCCCCCCACCGTGGCGGAGCTGAAGCAGTGGGTCGCCCGCAGCGGCGTGTCCGTGCGCAAGTGGCTCAACACCAGCGGTCAGAGCTACCGCGCGCTCGGCAAGGCCAAGGTGGATGCCGCCAGCGACGAGGAGCTGTTCGAGTGGCTGGCCGCGGATGGGAAGCTCGTGAAGCGCCCCGTGCTCGTCGCTGGCGACAGCGTCCTCGTGGGCTTCAAGCCCGAGGCATACGAGCAGCTCTTCGCCTCGCGAGGCTGAGCGTCCGGCTTCAGGGCGGCCGGCCCGGCGGGCGCCCGGCCCGTCCCCTCTCGCCATGAGGGGCTCCGCGTGACGACTTCATGTCTTCTATGGAGTCTGGCTCGCGACGTCCGCTCGGAGAGATTCTCCTGGAACGGGGAGTGCTCAACCGCGCCCAGCTCCGGGTGGGCCTGGTGCACCACCACGAGGCGCACGTGCCGCTCGGCCGGGCGCTGGTTCGCGAGGGCCTCTGCTCCGACGCCGACGTGCTGCGGGGCCTCTCCGAGCAGCTCGGCGTGGACGCGGTGGACCTGGAGCGCACTCCTCCCGACGCCGCGCTGGTGCCCCACATCCCCGCCCGGGTGGCGCGGCAGTACCGCGTCGTGCCGCTGTACCTGGAGGTGTTGCTGGACCCGGGGGAGCGGGAGGTGCTCCACATCGCGCTGCCCGCCCCCGTGTCCCTGGAGGCCGTGGACGCCGTGCGCGCCGTGGCCAGCCTACCACGCGTCGAGGCGCATATCGCCTCGGACACCGCGCTGGCGCGCGCCCTCTGGCGCCTCTATCGCATCGAGCCCCCCGCCGAGCCGCCCGTGCCCGTCGCGCCCGTGCCCGGCGGGCCCCTGCTCCTCTATGGCTGGCCGCCCGTCACGGCGGTGGTCATCTCCCGGCTCCTCGCACGAAACGGGTTACAGGCCCGAATCGCCTCACCGCTGGAGGTGCTGCACACCGGGCCGGAGGACGTGGTGCTCGCGCCCCTCCAGGCCATGGAGGGCCTGCTCGCAGGCGAGGCCCACATCGCGGGCGCCCTCATCGTCCATGGCGAATCGGACGACGAGGGCTTCGACAGGGCCCGGCAGCTCGGCGCTCGCGGCTTCCTGGCCAGCCCGCACGATGAGCAGCTCCTCCTGCGCGCCGTCCGCCGGCTGAGGCCCCACGCGCGCTCGGGCCGTCACGGCACCCCGGACCCCGCGGCCCCCAGCCGCTAGCCCTGCTGGAGCAGGCCCAGCACGCCCAGCACCTCGGGGTACACCTTGCTGGCGAAGTAACGGCCCCCCGCGATGGTGAAGTGGACGCCGTCCTCCATGCGCAGGCGCATGGGCTTGCGGAAGCCATCCACCCGGGCCTGCCGCAGCGCACGCCCCTTCGCGTCGGTGAAGAACGGGCGCGTGTCCAGGTGCAGCGCGTCCTCGCGGGAGGAGATGACCTCGCGCTGGACGGCCCGGATGAGGCGCAGCTTCTGCTCGAAGCGCGTGAGGCCGGTGGCGGGCAGCTCCAGCCAGACAATCTTCCGGCCCGGCGAGGCGAGCACGCCCAGGAACTCCTCCATGCGCTGGCGGTAGGCCACCTCCCACTCCGCCTTGCCCCAGGGGATGGGCTTGCCCCCCTTGGTGTCCTGGATGGACTGCCCGTCGTTGCCGCCGAGGATGACGACGACGACGTCCGGCCGGTGGCGCTCCACCTCCTCGCGGCCCACGTCCATCCAGTCGAAGAAGTCGGGGCGGGCCAGGCCCGTGGAGGACTTGGCGCGCCGAGCCGACTCGATGCGCGGGTGCGCGTCCAGCTGCGCCTGGAGGTACTCGCCAAAGCCAGTGGCGATGAGGCTGTCGCCCAGCAGCAGCACCTTGTGCTTGCGCGCCACCTCGGGCGCGTAAGGGGCGGGCTGTGGCGGCGCGGCGGCGGGCGAGACCGGCGCGGGCGTGACGGCCTCGGGCGGCTGCGCGGGGGCCGACAGCGCGGGCGCCGCGGAGAGAACGACGAAGAGGGAGACGAGCAATCGCGTGAGACGGTTCTGCATTGGCGGCCGCACCGTAGCGACCCCGGAGCCGTCCGTACATCCCCCACCTCGCCCGCCTGCCCTCCTCACGGGGCGGGGACCTCAGGCGGCGCTGCTCTCCACCCCGGTGCGAGCAGGTCGCACCCCAGGTGGAACCGCCGCCGGCCCCAGGGCCTCCAGCCAAGGCTGGAGGAGCCGCGCGCAGGCGTCCGGGTGCGTGAAGTACGGCACATGCCCCGCGCCCCGCAGCAGGTGCAGAGGCGTACCCGGCGGCAGTGACGCGGCCAGCCGCTCCAGCGTCGCGGGGGGCACCAGCACGTCACGCGTCCCCTGGACGCAGACACACGCCACCGGCAGCTTCCGCAGCTCCGGCGGCGGAGCCTCTCCCCGAATCGCCAGCGCGCGGTGCCAGGTGGTGCTGCGCTCCAGCGCCGTGGTGGGGACGACCTCGGGCACGCGGGCGAAGGGCACCGGCGTCCCCGCCGCGAGCCCCGCCGCTACGGCGCCCGGACGCGCCCACCGGGCAATGGGCCCCATCATGCCGATGGCGAGCCCGCGCACGCCCAGCTGCTCGGTACGGGTGAAGGAGCCCAGGAAGGCCACGCCCCGCGCCGCCCCCGCCGCCGCGAGGTGCGCGGCCACCATGCCCCCAAACGAGCTGGCCACCACCGCATCCAGCGAGCCGGCGGCGCGCAGCACCTGCCGGGCCAGCACGCCGGCGCCATACGCGGCGGCCTCGCCCTCCGGGTACTCCACCAGGACGGGACGGCACAGCGGCGCGAGGCAGTGGGCCAGCGTGAGGAAGCCGGAGCCGCGCGCGCCCAGGCCCGGCAGCAGGAGCACGCGAGGCCCCTGGCCCGACCCCAGCTCGGTCAATTGCACCTCTCGACGCATGTGACGCCCTCGTGGATGCGGCAGGGAACAATCGCCCGTGGGCGGATTCTGCCCTGCCCCCCGGCGCGCCTGCACGGCGTGCGGGAGGACGACATCCGCCGCGGGCTCAGGCGCCCAGCGAGCGGAGCGCGGCCCCCCGGCCCAGGCCCAGGAAGGCGCGGGTGCGCTCATGGTGTGGGCTGGCCAGCACCCGGGCGGGCGGCCCCTCCTCGATGATGCGCCCGCCGTACAGCACCAGCACGCGCGAGGCGAGCTCCCGGGCGAAGCGCATCTCATGCGTCACCGCCACCAGCGTGAGGCCCTCCGAGCGGAGCTGCTCCAGCAGGTCGATGAGCGCCCCCACGCGCTCCGGGTCCAGCGCGCTGGTGGGCTCGTCCATGAGCAGCACCTCCGGCTCCATTGCCAGCGCGCGGGCAATGGCCACTCGCTGCTGCTCTCCGCCGGAGAGCTCGGAGGGGTATGCGTCCTCGCGGTGGGACAGGCCCACCTTCTCCAGCAGCGCCCGGCCCCGCTCGACGGCCTCCCTCCGGCCCACGCCCTTCACGTGCATGGGCGCCTCCGTCACGTTGCCCAGCGCGGTGCGGTGCGCGAACAGGTGCCACTGCTGGAAGACGAAGCCCACGCGGCGGCGGATGCGCCGCACCTGCTCGCCCTGCGCGCGCACGTCGCCCGGCGCCAGCGTCTCGGAGCCCACGCGCACCACGCCCGCGTCGAAGGGCTCCAGCCCGTTGAGGCACCGCAGCAGCGTGCTCTTCCCGCCACCGGAGGGGCCCACCAGCGCCGTCACCTCGCCGGGCGCGAAGACGGCGTCGATGCCGTCCAGCACCAGCCGCCCCTCGTAGCGCTTGCTCAGCTTCTCGACTTCAATCATCCGCGCTCCAACCTTGCTTCCAGCCGCCGCGCCAGCCGGGACAGGGGATAGCTCATCACCAGGTACAGCAGCGCACACAAGGCCCCCGGAATCAGCCAGCTCCGAACATCCACCGCCGTAATCGTCATCCGCTTGGTGAGCTCCACCACGGAGATGACGGACACCAGGGAGCTGTCCTTGAGCAGCGCGATGAAGTCGTTGGTGACGCCCGGCAGGGCCACCCGGAAGGCCTGCGGCATGATGATGCGCCGGAGCGCCAGCCGCAGCGGCATGCCCAGCGCCAGCGCCGCCTCCAACTGCCCGCGCGGCACGGCCTGCACGCCCGCCCGGTACACCTCCGCCTCATAGGCCGCGTAGTTCAGGCCCAGGCCGAGGATGGCCGCGCTGAGCGGGTCCAGCCGGAGCACCCCGGCCAGCCCGTAGTAGAGGACGTAGAGCTGGAGCAGCACCGGTGTGCCCCGGAACAGCTCCACATAGGTGGTGGCCAGCCGGCCCGCCCAGCGGGGCCCGTACAGCCGCGTCAGCGACAGGCCCACGCCCAGGGGGATGGCGAGCAGCATGGCCCCCACCGACACCAGCAGCGTCACCCCCGCCGCCTGGAGGAACAGCACCAGCTGCCCCCAGCCCATGCGGGCGGTGTGCGTGCTCGCCAGGACCTCGCGCGTCTGCGCCTCCGTCCAGTCCACCATCCGCTGCTGCGCGGCGCTGTCGATGCCCCACCGCTGGAAGATGGCGCGCAGCTCGCCCGAGCGCGCAATGCGCCCCAGCGCCTCGTCGAGCGCGTCCCGCAGGTCCTCCTCGCCCGGCCGCACCGCGATGGCGTAGTAGCCCTCTCCCACATCGCCCACCACCCGGAGCCCCGGCCGCGGCTGGCCGTAGCGCTGGGCGATGATGTCGTCCATCAGCACCGCGCGCACCCGGCCCTGCTCCAGGTCGATGTAGGGCTCCTCCACGCCCTCGTAGGGCACCGCCTCCACGCCGCTGCGCTGGAGCAGGTCCCACGCCAACGAGTTGGCCAGGGTCCCCACCCGCTGGCCGCGCAGCGAGGCCAGACTGGTGACGGCCTCATCGCCCCGGCGCGCCAGGAGCCGCAGGTTGAAGACGTAGTACGGCCGCGTGAAGAGGATGCGGCCGGCGCGCGCCGGCGTGACCTCCATGCCGTTGAGCGCCACGTCGAACGCGCCGCGCTCCAGCGAGGGGATGAGGTTGGACCAGTCGTTCTGGACGAACCGGGCGCGCACGCCCAGCTCGCGTGCGAGCGCCTCCGCCAGCTCCACCTCGAAGCCCCGCATGCCACCCGGTGCGTCGGGGTCCTCCGTGGCATAGGGCTCTCCGCCCTGGGCATCCGCCCCCCAGCGCAGCTCCCCCGTGCGGCGCACCCGCGCCAGGCCGGTGTCCTGCTCCGCGCCACATGCCGGCAGCCCCGCCAGCGCCAGCAGGGCCAGGAGGAAGGGCAGGAGGAATGAGGACCTTCTGGCCGGGGACAGGGACACGCTCCTTCTGGCGTCGCGGGCCCCTCGCCATACGACAGGTGCCGCCCTGCCGCCAGTCGCGCCTGACGGGAGCGCCCGGTGCTGGTAGGTCCGGGAGCCGGAGCGGCATCCCGCCGGCTCCCAGACCTGGGGTTCCCCATGGCATGGTGGTTCTATGCCCTGCTCTCCGCGGGCTTCGCGGCGTTGACGGCGGTGCTCGCCAAGGTGGGCGTGGAAGGCATCCCGTCCACGCTCGCCACCGCCATCCGCACCGTCGTCATCCTCGTGTTCGCCTGGAGCATCTCCCTGGCCCGCGGCGAGCACCACGCCCTGCCCTCCATCAGCCGCAAGACGCTGCTCTTCCTCGTCCTCTCCGGCGTGGCCACCGGACTGTCGTGGCTGGCCTACTTCCGGGCGCTCCAGCTGGGCCCCGCCTCCCGCGTGGCGCCCATCGACAAGCTCAGCCTGCCGCTCACCCTGCTGCTGGCCGTCCTCATCCTCCAGGAGCCCTTCACATGGCGGCTGGCCGTGGGCGTGGCCCTGATGGCCGCGGGTGCATTGCTGACGATTAAATGAACCGTCAGCGAAACCCCCGGCGGACGCAATTCCTCCCACCCTGTCGCAGGTGCGGACCTGACCCCGCAGTATTTTCCAGACTCGGGGATTTTCCGTAGAAGCCCGTCTAGAGTGCGCGCCCGAGGAGCGACGTTGTCATGGAAGCGTTCAAGGTCTTGATAGTCGATGACGAGCCGCCCATCGCACGCGCGCTGCAGCGGCTGTTGAAGCGAGAGGGGTTCGAGGTCCAGATTGCCTTCAATGGCAACGAGGCGCTCGAACGGCTGGGCGGGTTCGAGCCGGACATCGTCCTGTCGGACTTCCGGATGCCAGGGATGACGGGCAGCGAGCTGCTCCAGCGCATCAAACGCAGCCATCCGCTCGCGCTGCGCCTCATCATCTCTGGCTATGCGGACTTCAAGTCCGTGGTGGCCTCGGTGAACGAGGGCGAAATCTGCCGCTTCATCAGCAAGCCCTGGGACGACGCGGAGCTGGTGACCTACCTCAAGAGCCTGCTGCGCCACCGCGAGACGATGGCCAGCCTCTACGCGCCCTTCCGGGACGCGCCCCTGGGCGTGAACGCCGAGGTGGGCATGTCCGAGGCGTCCATGGTGCTCAAGGTGCAGGTCGCCGACCCGTCCTTCCCCGCCGAGCAGGCCGTGTCCCTCATCGAGCGCTTCGCGGGGCTGCTGGCCAACGACAGCCTCAAGGTGGTGGGCGGGCTGCTCGAACGCTATGGCGGGCGCCTGTCCTTCATGGCGGACGTGGGCGGCCCCCAGCGGCTCCGCCTGGAAGTCCCCGTCCCCACCGTGGAGTCCCCCAACGCGCTCCGCCCCGGCGCCCGCGACGCCTGAGTTGCCCCCACCGCCCCTGACACGGCGCGACATGCGTTTTCACCGAAGGAGATTTCCCCTGCGCGTTCTCACCGTGCGCAGGGGGCGCTGGAGCGCGCCTACCGGAACTTCGACCGGCTGGCGGAGGAGAACGCGGGCGCGGTGAGCGTCTGGCAGAGCACCACCAAGTGACAGGCACCCGCGGGGGTCTACCGCGGCACGTCCTGCGCCCGCACGTCGTCCGAGGCGGTGGGCGCGAGCCCGGCGAGCGTCTCCACGTACCTGGCGGCCACGCGGAGGAAGCGCGCGCCTCGCACTCCGGTGAGGTACTGCCGCTTCATCGCGCGCGTCGCCCCCACGTAGAACATGGCGCGGCGGATGCGCTCGTTCTCCCGGGCCGAGCGCTCGCGCGCCCCGGCCATCCACTGCTCCGCGGTGTCCAGCGCGTCCAGGCCCGCGAAGAAGACGATGGGGCACTCGTGCCCCTTGCACGAGAACACCGTGGTGGCGCGCACGTGGTCCACGCCGCTGACGCGGAAGTCCGTCACGTCGCGGCCCCCCTTTCCGCCGTAGGCCTCCGCCGGGACGCCCGCGCGCTTGAGCGCCTCCGTGAACTGGGACGGCATGACGGGGGCCACCACGAGGATGTCGCCTGGGTGGACGCCCTCCTCGCGGATGAGGCGGGCCACCTCGCGGGCCACCTGCCGCGCCTCGCTGGCGCTGGAGGCGAACCCGCGCACCTGGGGCAGCACGCCGCCGCGCTCGGTGGACTGGACGCGGAAGAGCCCCTCCAGCGTCTCCTCCGGGAGCCAGACGAGCCCCTCGCGCGCCAGCTCGCCCACCTTCATGTACTCGCGCATGCCGGGCTCGGCCGCGCCGTGCTGGCGCAGCGGGTCCAGCACCACGTTGAAGGCCACGTCGAGGATGTCCCGCGTGGCGCGGAACGTCTCCTTGAGGACGCGCGTGCGCCCCCGGAAGGACAGCCCCTCGGGGAGCTGCTCCTTGAGCGCGTCGATGGGCACCTGGCCATAGACGTTCTGCGAGTCGTCCATGAAGAGCTGGAAGCAGCGCACCTCGCGCCCGTCCGGCAGCGTGTCCGGGCGCACCAGCGCGTGGAGCATGGCCAGCGCCCTGGCGTCCATGTCCTGGGCCTCGTCCACGAAGACGCCGTCGAAGGCACCGGGCGCGAGCCGGCGCAGCGCCCCCACGTGCTTCACCGTCACCCGGGAGCGAAGCTCGCGCAGCCGCAGCCGGCCCGCGCGCTGGGTGAGCGCCTCCACGAGCAGCTTGTCCACCAGCGGCGCCAGCGCGCGGTTGAAGAAGGACACCAGCACCCGCGCCTCGGGGTGCTCCAGCAGGTAGCGCGCCACCCAGTGCGCCAGCACATACGTCTTGCCGCTGCCCGCCACGCCGCGCACCAGGTGGTGCCCGTCGTCGAAGCGCCGCTCGAAGAGGGACACCTGCTCGTGCGTGAAGAGCGGGCGGCCGGGCCGCGCGCCCGCAATCTCCGCGCCCAGGTCCACCGGCGCGGGAGGTGGTGGGGGCGGAGGCGGCGCGCGCTGCGGGACGGGCAGCGGCTCCAGCCGCAAGGGCTCCCCCGGGTGTACGCGCAGGCGCGGCAGCAGCGACAGGAAGCGCTGGGGGATGGTGGCGGCGCGGGCCTCGTCGCGGGAGGCCAGCACCAGCAGGTAGTCCTTGGCGCGGCTGGCGGCCACGTTGAGCATGGGCACCAGCGTGTGCGGCGGGAAGGGGCGCCCACCGGCGACGGTGTCCACCAGCACCACGTCGTACTGGGTGCCCTGCTGCCGGTGGATGGTGGAGGCGCTGAAGACGTCCCCGCGCAGCCTCGCCGCGTTGCCCAGCCGCCGCAGCAGCGCGGCCTGTGCCCGGTAGGGCGTGACACACAGCACGCTCAGGCCGGAGCGCACCGCCTCGCGCGCCAGGGACACGGCGAGGTTCGCGGACAGCTCACGCTGGTAGCCCGAGCCCGTCTCCCCTCGGCCATGCGTCAGCCGCTTCGCGTCGCGCGTGAGGCCGTCCAGCACCACCCACCCGGCGCGCGCCTCCGGGAAGGCCGCCACTGGTGCGGGCCGCTCCGCGCGGGCCTTCACCCCGTCGCCGTCCTCCAGCGCGCCGCCGTAGCAGAAGTGGCTCACCACCTTCGCGATGTGCGGGTGCATGCGGTGCTGGGTGCGCAGCAGCAGCACGTCCGCGCGCGCCGCGTCCCGCACCGCGTCCTCCAGGTGGGACAGGCCGCTGCCGCGAAGCCACTTCTGCGTGCCCTTGCCGGCGCCCTCGGCGGCGCGGCTCACCGGGCCAATCTGCTTCGGGTCGCCCGCCAGCGTCACCCGCTCCGCCAAGGGCCCCAGCAGCGCGGTGGCCGCGCGCGTCACCATGCCGGCCTCATCCACCACCAGCCGCGCGAAGTGCCGCTTCCCCTCCAGCTCCGAGACGAGGCGCAGCGCCCGGTGCACGGTGAGCACCACCAGCGGGCAGTCGCCCTTCTCCACCTCCTTGAGCGTGGGGTCCTTCACCTTGCCGCGAAGGCCGCGCAGCTCTGCCTGGAGCTTGGCCAGCTCATGCGCCGGCCCGCCCCGCACGCGCTGGAGGAGCAGCTCCCGCTCCCGCTCCTCGATGCTGGCGCGCAGCTTGCCCCCCTTGGTGTCCTCCAGCATGACGGTGGGCAGCTTCGCCAGGGCCTCGCTCGCGCCGGTGCCGCCGCGGAAGATGCTGCGCGACAGGGGGCGCAGCGGGATGGGCTCGCGCTCCAGCAGCGCGCTGATGCGGAGGACCAGCTCGTCCGCGGCGCGGTTGGTCGGCGCCACCGCGAGGATGCGCTCGCTGGGGTAGGCACGCAGCGCCCGGGCGATGAGGTCCGCGACGGCCGTCGTCTTGCCCGTACCGGGCGGCCCCCAGATGCAGCCCCAGGGCTGGCGCCACAGCCGGTCGGCCGGGAGCAGCAGGTCCTCCTGCTCGGACGGCGCGGCCGGAGGCGCCTCGCCACAGGCCCGGCGCAGGGACTCGGCGAGCGCGTCCTGCCGCTCCTCGTACGCTGACGCCGCCGCGCACAGGGCCTCCGCGAAGTCATAGGGGCGGTAGCACCAGCGGTCGGCGGATAGCGCGCGGCGGTCCACGTCGTCGCCGTGGCTGGGCGCGGCGAAGACGCGGCCCGACTCGAAGTCCAGGTGGACGACGTCGCCCCCGAAGACGCACTCCTCGCCCAGGAAGCCGAGCACCGTCCCCCCCGACCAGTCCGGGTCCGCCGCCGGCCTCGGGATGAGCGACAGCACCCCCGCGCCCTGGAGGCTGACCTCGCGCACGTCCTGGAGCAGCTGCGCGCGGTACTGGCTGCGCTCGGACAGCAGCGCCTCCCGCAAGTCCTCGGGCAGGTACGCGGGCGGCGACCAGGTCTCGCGCCGCTTGCCGCTGGCCACCGCGGCCCGCATCGCCTCACGCTCGGCGGGGCTCATGTCCTCCGGCGCGGAGACGTCGCGTGAGGGGACGTCCTCCGGCTCCCGGCCCCGCGCCATCCGCGAGGCGAGCAGCGGGTTCGGCGCCCGCGCCACCTCTACGGCTTCATCGGGAGGCACCGGCGCCAGGGGGGCCTCGGCGCGCGCCACGCGCTCGGTGCGCCGCAGCACCACGTCTTCTTCCCGGGGGAGCTCCGGCACCACCAGTGAGTTGCGCCAGCGGGGCACGGGACCGCCACGGCGGGCGGAGGCAGCCTCCGCTGGCGGCGCGTCGTCGTACTCGATGTGCAGCTCCCGGGCAGGCGCGGGCATCCCCGAGGCCCCGGCCTCCGGCTCCGCCGCGTCACCCGCGCTGCCCGCCTCCAGCCCACGCTTCATCGGACGCGTGGCCTCCGCACCCCGCCCGGCGCCATGCCCCCGGCGCCACGCGGGTCCGTCACGTCCGGCGGGGCTGGAGAATGTGCTGCGGCTGCCATGGCGAATGCTCGCGAACCCACACTTCCCGACCTATCCACCCGAACAGGTCGCCACATGTAAGAGGGCGGCCAAGGTAGGGGAGGCCTGGATCGCCGTCAATGCGCCACACTTCGGGTGCATGCGCGTTGGGTAGGAAGGCAGGCCGCCCCGGTGTACACCCTTCGTGCCGGGCTTGCTTCCACACCGTCCCGATGTTCTGGGAGGTCCCCCTCCCCCCCGCTCCGACATGGCTCTCCCGACACGCTACGCCCATCCCTTCCTGCCCACCACCCGCGCCGACATGCAGGCGCGGGGCTGGGAACAGTGCGACATCATCATCGTGACGGGAGACGCGTACGTGGACCACCCGGCCTTCGGGCCGGTGCTCATCGCGCGCTTCCTGGAGGGCCGCGGCTTCAAGGTGGGCCTGCTCCCGCAGCCGGACTGGCAGTCGGCCGAGCCCTTCAAGGCCCTGGGGCCCCCGCGGCTCTTCTTCGGCGTGGCCGCCGGCAACCTGGACTCGATGCTCAACCGGCTGACGGCCCAGAAGAAGAACCGCTCCGAGGACCAGTACAGCCCCGGCGGGCGGACCAACTGCCGGCCGGACCGCGCCACCATCGTCTACGCGCAGCGCTGCCGCGAGGCCTTCCCGGACGTCCCCATCGTCCTGGGCGGCATCGAGGCCAGCCTGCGCCGCATCGCGCACTTCGACTACTGGAGTGAGAAGGTGCGCCGCTCCATCCTCTTCGACGCCAAGGCGGACCTGCTCGTCTTCGGCATGGGGGAGCGCCCCATCATGGAGGTCGCGGACCGCATGCGGCGAGGCGAGCGCATCCAGGACATCCGCGACGTACGCGGCACCGCGTACATCATCAACGACGAGGAGATGCGCGCCCAGGAGGCGGACCCGGCCCGGCGCGCCGTGGACCGGAAGACGGTGGTGCTCCCCTCCTACGAGCAGGTCATCGAGGACAAGCGCGCCTTCGCGGTGATGAGCCGCGACTTCCAGATGGAGACCAACCCGGGCAACGCGCGCCCCCTGGCGCAGCGCCACGGCAACCGCGCCATCTACATGAACCCGCCCGCGCTCCCGCTGGAGGACGGCGTGGGTACCGGCGACGCGTCGGTGGCGATGGACGAGCTGTACGACCTGCCCTTCAACCGCGTCCCCCACCCGATGTACCGCGAGCGCATCCCCGCCTACGAGACGGTGAAGCACTCCATCGTGCTCATGCGCGGATGCTTCGGCGGGTGTACCTTCTGCTCCATCACCGAGCACGAGGGCCGCGTCATCCAGAGCCGCTCCGCGGAGAGCGTGCTGCGCGAGGTGCGCGCCCTGCGCCGCATGGGCGACTTCCGAGGCACCATCACCGACCTGGGGGGCCCCACCGCCAACATGTACAAGCTCAAGTGCAAGAGCGAGGACATCGAGAAGCGGTGCCGCAAGCTGTCCTGCGTCCACCCGGGCGTGTGTGAGAACCTCCAGACGGACCACGGGCCGCTCATCAGCCTCATGCAGGAGGTGCGCGAGGAGGACGGCGTCAAGCACGTCTTCATCGCCAGCGGCGTGCGGTACGACCTGGCGGAGCGCTCGCCGGAGTACGTGAAGGAGCTGGCCGCGCACCACGTGGGCGGGCAGCTGTCGGTGGCGCCGGAGCACGTGTCGCCGCGCGTGCTGGAGAAGATGAAGAAGCCCGGCATCGAGAGCTTCGAGCGCTTCCAGCAGATGTTCGCCTGCGCCAGCGAGGAGGCCGGCAAGGAGCAGTACGACATCCCCTACTTCATCAGCGGCCACCCGGGCTCCACGCTGGAGGACATGGTGGAGCTGGCGCTGTGGCTGAAGAAGAACGGGAAGCGGCCCCGGCAGGTGCAGGACTTCATCCCCACCCCCATGGCCATGGCCACCGCCATGTACTTCACGGGCCTGGACCCGCTGAAGATGGAGCCCGTCTACACGGCGCAGGGCCTGCGCGAGAAGCGGCTCCAGAAGGCGCTGCTGCTCTACTGGAACCCGGAGCAGTGGCCGCTGGCGCGCGAGGCGCTGAAGCAGGCGGGCCGCGAGGACCTCATCGGCCGGGGCCCTCACGCGCTCGTCCCACCGGAGACACCCGCCGAGGCCGCGCGCCGCCAGCGCGCCGAGCGCGAAACCGGCGGGGGCGCCCCCACGCCGCGTCAGGCGGACGC
>JAFAAN010000172.1 GCA_023426545.1 Pseudomonadota bacterium | reverse complement strand
GAAGCAGCAGGAGACGGTCGCCTTCGTCACGAACATGCTCAAGAAGATCAACGAGATCGCGATGCAGCAGATCAACAACATCAAGTAATTGATGTTGCTGCGCAGCTTCGAGGACCAGTCCCCTTCGCGGGGGCTGGTCCTTTTGCGTTTTGGGGCCTTTCTCCCCCCATCGCGATGGCGAGCCACCTCGCAGGGAAAACGAAACCGCCGCCCCGGTCAAAGACCCGGGCGGCGGCACGTGAAGCCTCGGCTGTGGGGACCGCTTACGCGAGGACGACTAGCCCCACATGTCCTTGGTGAGCTCCTTGCGGCGGCTCATCAGCTTGTTGAAGAAGTTGTCGTCCCGCATCTTCTGCAGGACGGCGTTCGTCTCGTGCTTCGACGTCGCCTTCTCCGCCTCGGCCTTGATCTCCGCGAGCGTGGCGTTGGGGTTCTCCTTGAGGAACGCCTCCATGTCGCTCTTGACCTGCTCCTTCACCTGGTCGATGCGGTTGTCGCCCAGGTGCTGGAGGGTGCCCTTGACCTCCGGGTCATCCAGCCGGCTGACGGCAGAATCCAGCACACCCTGCCAGGCTTCCTTCTTCTCGGCGGCGGTGGGCGCCGCCGAACGCGCGCTCGTCTGGGTGTTCGAAACCTTCATGCTCATGGAGCAGCTCCTCGAGAGGAAAGATACGTCTCGACAGGGTTATCGGCGGAGCCCGGCATGGAGTTGCGTCATCCGCCTCCAGGAACCCCGCCCTGGACCTAGCCCTTGAGCTTGCCCAGGCTGGGGTTCTTCATCCAGGCTTTGAAGGACTCCAGCTCCTTCTGCTCGGCCTTGACGTCCGGCTGCGCCGACGGCGGAGGCGGCACGTCGCCCGTCAGCGACGCGTGCTTCTTGCTGCCCGTCTCGAAGGCGTCCGTCCCGCCAGCCGACGTGCCCGGAGCCTTCGGCGCGGACGCCGGAGCCGCGGTGGCGGCGGGCGTGGCGGCGGCCTCCTCCGAAGAGAAGCCGCGGGCGTTCAGGTACGCCTGCATCCACTCGATGGACTCCACCAGGACGGCCGGCATGTTGGCCAGGGCCGGCGTCTTCGACGCCTCGCTCAGGTGCCGGCTGAAGGCGTCCTTCACGTCCTGGTAGAGCTGGAAGCTCAGGGACGCGCCGGGCTTGGTGTTGGATAGCAGCGCGGACATCTTCCGCATCACCTGCTGCAGCGTACCCGTCGCGGACTTCGCCTGGTTCTCGAGCTCGGCGATGAGCCCCTCACGCTTGGCGGTCAGCTCGGGGGGAGCCTCCGGGGGCATCTGGGCGGGGACGCGCGGATCGGGATTCGGGTTCGACATGTCAACGACCTCCCTGACGACGAAGAATTGAGCGTCGGACAGCCTAACAGACTCCCCGGAAGATCAGTCCATCCCGGATGTGAAATGCACCTCTCAGCGGCGGCTCAGGGCGGAGATCATGGCCGCGGCCTTGCGCACCACCGGGTCGTCCCCCGGCTGCATCGCCGCCGCCCGGCGCAGGTCCTCCAGGGCCTGCTGCTTCTGGCCCATGGCCAGCTTCACCTCGGCGCGGCCCACGTAGACGGACGGGTCATGCGGCGTCAGCTTGGCGGCCACGTCGAAGGCCGCCAGCGCGCCCTGCCCGTTTCCAGCCGCCATCTCCACCACGCCCAGCGCCTTGGCGAAGTACGCGTCCGTCGGGTTCACGGCGTACAGCCCCTGGAAGAGCGTGCGCGCCTCGTTCACCCGGCCCTGGTAGAAGAAGAAATAGGCCGTCTTGGCGATGGCGTAGAGCTCGTCGTCCGAGTAGCCACGCACGTCCCGCAGCGTGGCCTTGCCGTCCGCCCACCGCTGGAGGAGGGCATCCAGCTTCGCCTCGTCCTTCGGATCATCCGGGTCCAGGGCCGCCATGACGCTAGTAGCCCTCGTCCTTCTGCGCGTCCCACATGCGCCGGATGATCTCCTTCGTCTCCTCGTTCACCTGATCCACCAGGGAGAGCATGGCGGACTCGCGGTGCAGCAGCGCCTTGAGGCGCTCGAGCCGGTCCGGCGCCGCCTTCACCTTGCCCAGGCCCCGCTCCAGCATGCGGCGCTGGTCCTCATGGCCGCGGCCGGCCACGCTGGACAGATGGGGCCGGTCGCTGAAGCCCTCCAGGTCCGCGTCATGCCCGCCCGGATGCGGGGGCAGCGGCAGGCGCAGCTCCTCCGAGGAGTGCGCCGGCCCGATGAAGTCCAGCAGCGCCGCGGACGCCAGCGCCGGGTTCTTCGGGTTGCCCGCCTTGCGGAGCTTCTTCCGGTCGACCTGCGCCGGGTCGACGAGCCGCTCACGGACGCTGCGGGGACCGCCCCAGGGCCACAGGGACGTATTCGGAGGCGGGTTGTTGATTCTGGCCATGGTGTTTCCGAACCTCACTCCAGATGGGTGGGGGGCGTCCAGCCCCTCTAGCGCCTATTGGCCGCGGCCGCTTGCTCGCGCTGCAACTCGTAGACGAAGTTGAGGACCTCGGCCACGGCGTCGTACAGCTCCTCGGGAACCTCCTGCCCCACGTCCACGCGGTAGAGGGCGTTGGCGAGGTTCACGTTCCGCATGACCGGGATGTTGTGCTCCCGGGCAATCTCCCGAATCTTCTCCGCCTTGAGCCGCATGCCCTTGGCCACCACGCGCGGGGCACCGTCCGTCTCCTTGTCGTACTTCAGCGCGATGGCGATTTCGGCGTCGTCACTCATGGCAGGCCCCGCTGTCCGCGCATGATAGCCGCACCCGGCCCCGTCACGCGCGCCCCTCTGGCGCCGCCTGGCCGGCCTTCAGGCCATAGACGAAGTTGAGGACCTCGGCCACGGCGTCGTACAGCTCCTCCGGGATTTCGTGCCCCACCTCCACCCGCAGCAGGGCGTGGGCCAGGGGCACGTTGCGCAGCGTGGGCACGTCCTGCTCGCGGGCAATGGCCTTGATGCGCTCGGCCTTGAAGTCGATGCCCCGGGCGAGCACGCGCGGCGCGCCGTCCTTCTCCCGGTCGTACTTGAGGGCCACGGCCACGTGGTCCGGGTTGGTGACGATGACGTCCGCCTCGCGCACGGCCTCCATCTGCGCACCCTCCATGATCTCCTGGTGCATCTCCTTGCGCTTGGCCTTGTGGTGCGGGTCGCCCTCGCTCTGCTTGTACTCCTTCTTCACCTCCTCCTTCGTCATCATCATGTCCTTCATGAAGGCCTTGCGCTGCCACCAGACGTCGAAGACGCCGAACAGCACGAAGAGGAGCGCCACGCGCGTGGCCACGCGCGTCACCAGCTCCCCCATGATGGTCATGATGGCGCGCGTGTCCTGGCGCACCGTCTCCGCCACCAGCGGCATGGAGTCGCGCACCACGCCGTAGACGACGTAGGCGGTGACGGAGATCTTGATGACGTTCTTCAGCAGCTCAACAATCGCCTTCTTGTTGAACAGGTTCTTCATGCCCTGGATGGGGTTGAGCTTCTCCATCTTCGGCATCAGCGGGTCCATGGTGAAGAGCGTCCCCACCTGGAGGTACTCCATCAGCCCGCCCACCAGCGCCGCCCCCGCCACCACCGGCAACGTCACCAGCAGCAGCGCGCGCACGCCCAGGTAGAGCAGCTGCCCGGTGGCCACCATCAGGCCCTCCGGGTGCGCCAGGTGGTCGAAGGAGAACGTGAACAGCGACGTCAGCTCCGTCACCACCCGGTCCCAGGTGAACTTGAGCGCGGCCAGCCCCACCAGGAGCACGCCCACGCCGCTCAGGTCCTTGCTCTTCCAGACCTGCCCCTTCTTGCGTGAGTCATCCAGCTTCTTCTGGGATGGCTCCTCTGTTTTCTCTCCGCTCTCGTCCGACATGGCGCGCCCGGGATGAGGTGGCTCAGGACATGAGCCGCAAGGCCTGGTGGAGCATCCGCAGCATGTGGGCCATCTCCCCCTGCATGCGGGTCATCAGCGCGCTCACCACCAGGAAGACGAGGAGCACGCTCACCAGGGGCTTGATGGACATGGAGATGAAGAACACCTGGATTTGCGGCGCCACGCGGTTGATGGCGCCCAGCGACACGTCGGTGAGGAAGGTCGCCAGCATGGCCGGAGCGGCCAGCGCCAGGCTCACCCGCAGCAGGTCCGCGAACACGCGGAGCATCAGGTCGAAGAAGGGCCACGGCCCGTCGCTGAAGCGGGGGAAGCCATCCAGCGGCACCACGACCAGGCTGTCCGCCAGCGCCTGGATGACCCGGTGGTGCCCGTCCAGCGTGAGGAACAGCACCACCGCGAGCTGGACCTTGAAGCTGGAGAACAGCGTCACCTGCTGGCCGAGCTGCGGCACGTACAGCTGTGCGTTGTTGCTGCCGGACATGGTGTCCACCAGGTTGCCGGCCACGCGCGCCGCCTCGAAGAGCGTGTTGACGACGAAGGCCATCGTGAAGCCGACGAATACCTCCTTCGCCATGAGCGCGATGTACGGCAGCGCGCTCAAGGGGATGGACGTCACCGAGCCCGCGATGAGCGGATAGAGGACGATGGAGAGCGTCAGCCCGATGCCCATCTTCAGCTCGGTGGGGACCACCTCGCCGCCCAGGAAGGGGCTGAAGATGAGCACGGGCATCACCCGGCACATCACCAGCGCCACCGTGAAGATGACCGCCGAGACGTTGGCCCGGGTGCCCAGCTCTGCCACGAGGTCCGCGACGTTCATTTGATGAGCGCGGGGAACCTGTCGAAGACGTGGTACGTGAAGCGCACCAGCTGGCTGCCAATCCAGGGGCCCGCCAGCGCCAGCACGCCGAAGACGGCGACGACCTTCGGCGCGAAGGTGAGCGTCTGCTCCTGGATCTGCGTGGTGGCCTGGAACAGGGAGATGATGAACCCCACCAGCAGGCTCATCAGCACCGGCGGCGCCGACGCGACGAGCACCAGGAACAGGGCCTCCTGGGTGATGAACGTGAGCTGATTCATGGAGCCCTCTCTCTACAGGTAGCCGACGACCAGGCCCTTGGCGATGAGATACCAGCCGTCCACGAGCACGAATAGCAGCAGCTTGAACGGCATGGAGATGGTGGTGGGCGACAGCATGTGCATGCCCAGCGCCAGCAGGATGTTGGCCACCACCATGTCGATGACGATGAACGGGACGAAGAGGAGGAAGCCTATCTGGAAGGCCTCCTTCAGCTCCGACACCACGAAGGCCGGGATGATGACCATGAAGTCATCGCTCTCCACGGAGTCGCGGTCCTCGCCCTTGCGCATCTTCTTGGCGAGGTTGAAGAAGAGCGCCCGGTCCTTGGTGGTGACCTTCTTCATGAGCCACTCGCGCAGCGGCTCCTTGGACTTGTTGGCCGCGCCCAGCATCGACCCCACCGTCTCCGAGGAGAAGACGCCGGGCCCCTTCGCCCAGATGTCCAGGCCAGCCGCGCGGTACATCTGCTGGCCCACCGGCGCCATGATGTAGACGGTGAGGATGACGGCCAGGCCGGTGATGACCTGCGTGGGCGGAATCTGCTGCGTGCCCAGCGCCGAGCGGACGATGGAGAGCACCACCGAAATCTTCACGAAGCTGGTCACCATCATCAGCGCGAACGGCACCAGGCCCATGGCCGCCAGCGCGAGGATGAGGATGAGCGGCCGCGAGGCGAACGACTCGCTGTTGACGGCCTCGTTGACCACCGAGTCGGGAATGGCCGCGCCCCCGCGCCTCTGCGCGAGCGCCGTGAAGGGATGGACGGCGACCGCGGCCGCGAACAGCCAGGCCGGGACGCGCGGGAGACGGGGACGTTCAGGGGACGAGATGTTCACGGGCACGGTCGTCAGGAGCCGGGGGGCTGGGAAGGCGAGCCACCGCTGCGGCGGGAGAGGAGCTTCTGGAGGAATGGGCTCAGTGGAACTGCGTTCGTCTGCGGGCGCTGCGCGCGGATGCGCTCCACCGCCTCCACATCCAGCTTCGACAACAGCTGCAAACCGCCCTCGCCGCCGCCCACCAGCAGGTACTCGTCCGCGGCCTTCACCACGAAGAGGGCGCGGCGCTGATCCAGCGGGAGCCGCTCCACCACGGACAGCAGGGGCTGACGGCCCAGCGCCGCGCCCTGGAGCCCCATCAGCTTGCGCAGGCCCACGTTCAGCGTGAGGTAGATGGACGCCACCACCACGCCCAGCACCAGCAGCGTGCGGACCAGCGCCCAGCCCAGGCTCTCCGGCTCCTCGGCGACCGCCTCGGGGGCAACAGCCGTGCGCTCCCAGGAAGGCTGGGCGACCCGGGCGTCCTGCCCCGCTCCGGTGGAATTCAGCTCCGCGTCGAGGGCCCGGTCCGCCTCCCGCAGCGCGGCGTCCGCGCCCTGCTGGGGCTCGGTGGCAGCGGGGAGCGCGTCGCCGGACGCGGATGGAGCCTGGGCCACGGCGGCGGCTGGCGCGAACACCAGCGCGACACCCAACATCAGTCGCATGAGGGGGGGACGGAGGACTGCCATGACTGGGCGCGAGGCTAGTGCATCAGCCGGAGGACCGCCACGGCCCCCCGCATGGCCGGTCGCCCCTGCTCGCCTGCTCCACCTCGCCTGGGAACTCACCCCGCCAGGGTGATGATGCGCACGCCGAGCTGGCCCTCCACTTCCACCAGCTCGCCCCGGGCCACCACCTTGCCATTGACGGACAGCTCCACCGGCTCACCGGGGCCCCGGTTCAGCTCGATGACCTGCCCCGTGCGCAGCCCCACCACCTGCTGCGCCGTGACGGGCACGCGCGCCAGCTCCACCGCAATCTGCAGGGGCACATCCCCGAGCAGGTCGCTTCCGTCCGGCTTGCTCACATCGTCCAAGGCCGCCCCTTCCAGTTCCGGAGGCACGTCCAGCTCCGGGTTCGTGAAGTCCTCTTCTTCGTCCGCGGGCTCCGCGCTCGCCTCGTCCGCCGACCCCGGGTGGCCCGGCTCCCCGGGAATGATGTCGGTGATGCGTGCCCGGTAGCGCCCGTCCTCGCCGACGAACACCTCCGCGTCGGCCCGCCCCGCCGTCCCCTTCCCCATCCGCAGCTGCGCCGTGCCCGCCTCGCCCTTGTCCGGCCGCGCCGAGAGCACGTCCACCAGGAGCACGTCCTTCACCCGCAGGCTCGCCAGGTCCTGGCCGGAAATCTCCGCCGAGCCAATCTCCGCGCGCAGCCAGCCGCGCACCGCCGACAGGCGGCTCGCGAAGGCCTCCAGGTCCGCCTTCCCCCGGGCCCGCCGCTGCGCGCTCTCCACCGCCGGCTCGGCCGCGTCCAGCACCGCAGCGGGCACCACCAGCCGCACCAGGCCGCCGTGCGGCCCCAGCGTCGCGTGCAGGTGGACCGCCAGCATCGGACCGTCATCCCCCAGCCGGGCGGAGACCTCGTCCACGCCGCGCGCCACTCCGTCCAGGCGGGGACGCGGCACCGCGGGCTGGAGCCCCGGCACCAGGACCTTGAGCGCCTCGAGGACGACGTAGGCCATCACGCCCTCCTCGATGTCCGTCAGCGGGCGCAAGCCCACCGTCTCACCGGCGCCCCCCAGCAGCAGGTCCACCGCCACGTGCGCCAGCGCCAGCTCCACCTCGAGCACCGCGCGGCCCTGGAGCGCCCCCGGCGCGAGCACCGCCAGGAAGGTGGGGTCGCCCAGGAAGCGGCGCAGCTCCGCCATGGGCCGCACCTGCACGGACTCCACCGTCAGGCGCACCTCGGCGTCGAACAGCTCCTTGAGCCGCGTCGCCACGGCGGCCGCCGTGCCCTCCGCGGGCGTCAGCCACCGCAGCCGCTCGGCGAGCTGCCCCTGGGCCCGGGAGACCTTCTCCAGGTTCCGGAACACGAAGGGCCGCCACGTCCGCTCGCGCTCCACCTCGGCCGGAGCTTCCTCGGCCGGAGGCGCTTCGGCTGGAGGCGTCTCGGCCGCGGGGGGCTCCTGCGGCTCCGGACGCGAGGTCCGCAGCTGGCTCACGTCCACCAGCATCGTCCGCTCGTGGACGCCCGGCCCTTCGTCCTCGGACTCCAGACTCATGTCTTGGCCTCGAAGCGGACGTCCTCGAGCCGGAGGCCCCGGCCATTGAGCGCCGTGCGGAGCCCTTCACTCGCCTCTTCGAGCTGCTTGAGCACCTCGCGGTTGCTGCCGCTGAAGGTGGCGGAGATCTTCCCGTTGCGCGCGCTGACCTTGATGGACAAGCCGCTGAGCACGTCGCCACGCAGGTCGATCTGGAACTCCGCGTTGCCGGCGGCGTTCGTCCCCACCCGCACCCGGTCCACGATTTTCTGCGCAATCTCGCTGGCCAGGGCGCGCAGGCGCTCCGAGCCCGCGGTGTCCTTCGGCTTGGCCACCGGCACCGGCGCCATCAGCGCCGGGTTGAAGCGGAAGCCGGGGCCCATGGTCTCCGAGCCGCCTTCCTTCTTGTCCTTGCCGCCGCCGCTGCCCTTGCCGCCGCCCGCGTCGGCGTCGGCCCGAATGGCGGCGCCGCGCTCGGAGCTGACCTGCCCCAGGGCGGACTCGGCCTTGCCCAGGTCCTTCTCGCGGCTCTCGGTGGTCCGCTTGTCGTCGGTCCGCCGCGCGTCCCGGGCGTCCGACGCGCGGGAGCCCCCCCGGGCCTCGGAGGACTGGGCCTGTCCCAGGGACTGGGTGTGCGGCTGGGCCAGTTCCTTCGTGGCGGGCTGCTGCTCCTGCTGCACCCGCTCCCCGAACGTCTTGCCCTGTTGAGTGGCCCGGGCGAGCACCGCTCGCGCCAGCCCTCCCTGCTGCTGGGGCTGCGCGGGCGCCTGGCCCGGGGCTGGAGGCGGCTGCTGGGCCTGCTGCATCAGCCGTTGGAAGGCGGAGGCCCCCTCCTGGCGCTTCTTGGCCTGGCCCTCGGCGAGCCGCTTCTCCTGGAGGAGGCGCTCGGCCATGCGCGCTGCTTCGCGATCGTCGTCAACTCGGCTCATGACGTCATTCCAGGGGGTTGAGGAAGTCGCAGGTTACTTGCGCTGGCGCGCCAGGAACAAGGCGTTGCCAATCTCCTCCTGGTTCAGCTCCTCACGCTGTTGCCGCTCGTATTTCACCTGCTTCTGCCAGTTCTCGCGGTGCTTCTCGATGGCCTTCAGCTCCTTGGCCGCGTCAGCCATCTCCCGCCGGCGCTGCTCCACCAGCCGCTCGGCCACCTTGACGGCCTCCCGCTGGCGCTCCACGTCCAGCGCCACCTGCGCCTCCTCGTCCTTCAGGCGCTCCTCGAAGCGGTTCATCATGTTCATGCCGTTGATGCCGGCGCCCTTGAACATGACCTCCTTCAGGTAGGCGGCCACCCTCGCCTTGCGCTCACGCTTGCGCTGCTCCAGGTCATCGATGAGACGCTGGAGCTCCGCCTTCTCCTTCTCCAGGGCCTTGATGGCGGAGGAGAAGGCCTGCTCCGCCTCTTCCTTGGCCCGTGCGCGAATGTCCTGCAGGGCCTGCAACCGGTACGGGGGCATGGTGACCCCATCCTACCCCGGAATCCCCGCCGCGCACCCCTGGCCCGCGCTTCACTCGTCGAACAGGGCGATGAGCTGCGACACCGTGTCCTCGAAGGCCGAGTTCGAGTGGGTGTCCTGCTTGAGGAAGTCGATGATGGCGTCGTACTTGTCGATGGCCTGGTCCGTGCGGGGATCCGTCCCGTACTGGTAGGCCCCCAGCAGGATGAGGTCGCGCTGCTTCTCATACGTGGAGAGCAGCTCGCGCAGGCGCCCCGCCGCCTTCTTGTGGTCCTTGGAGACGATGCCGCTCATCACACGGCTGAGGCTGGCGAGCACGTCCATGGCCGGCCACTGGTTCCGCTCGCCCAGGGCGCGGTTGAGGATGAAGTGGCCGTCGAGGATACCGCGGACCTCGTCGGCGATGGGCTCTTCCATGTCACCGCCGGCCACGAGGCAGGTGTAGATGGCGGTGCACTTGCCCTTCTCCGAGTTGCCGGTGCGCTCCAGGATGCGCGGCAGCATGGAGAACACGCTCGGCGGATAGCCCTGGCGGGCCGGGGGCTCCCCCACGGCGAGGCCAATCTCACGCTGGGCGCGCGCCAGACGCGTCACGGTGTCCAGCATGAAGAGCACGTTGCCGCCGCGCTCGCGGAAGTACTCGGCGATGGCGGTGGCCACGTAGGCGGCGCGCAGGCGCACGAGGCTGGGCTGGTCGGAGGTGGCGCACACCAGCACGGAGCGCTTCATGCCCTCCTCGCCCATGGCGTCCTCGATGAACTCGCGCACCTCGCGGCCACGCTCGCCGATGAGGGCCACCACGCAGAGGTCCGCCTGGGTGTTCCGGGCAATCTGCCCCATCAGCGTGGATTTACCGACGCCGGAGCCGGCGAAGAGGCCCACGCGCTGGCCCTCGCCCACCGTCAGCAGGCCGTCGATGCAGCGCACGCCCAGGGGCAGCGGGCGCTCGATGCGCTGGCGCGTGAAGGGGTCCGGGCAGTCGCGGTCCACGGACCAGTCGATGAGCCCCTCCTCTGGCAGGGGCTGCCCGTCCATGGGCTCGCCGATGCCGTTGAGCACGCGCCCCAGCAGGGCCTCTCCGCACTTGATGCTCAGCGGCTTGCCGGTGGGGATGACCTCGCTGTCCGGGCCGATGCCGTGCAGCTCGCCCAGGGGCATGAGCATCACCTCATCCCCCTGGAAGCCCACCACCTCCGCCTTCACCGCGCCCCGGTTGCGGCTCTTGATGAGCACCAGCTCGCCCACGCGGACGTTGGGCACGCTGGCCTTGATGATGAGGCCCGTCAGCTCGGTGACGCGGCCGCGCACGCGCACGACCTGGGCTTCCTTGATGAGGTCGAAGTACCGCGAGAGGTCAATGGCCATGGGCGTGTCCCTTGACGCTCCGGCTCACGCCGGACCTTCCTTGCGCGCGGTGTCCGGCAGCAGGACGTTCTGGAGCATCTCCAGCTGCGTGGGCAGCTGGGCGTCCACCGTGCCGAACTCCGTCTGGACGATGCAGCCCACGGGGGCGACCTCGGGGTCTTCCCGGATGGCCAGGTCCACCGCGCGGCCGATGAGCTCCATGAGGACGGGCTTCTTGGCGCGGAGCACCGCGGCCGTCTTCGGGTGGACCCGCAGCACCATGGAGCGGGCGCTGCGCAGGTTCTCGATGGCGGACGCGCACAGCTCCACCGTCAGCTCCGGGTCCTGCTCCAGGCTCCGGCCGATGATCTTCTCCGCCACCTTCAGCGACAGCGCGATGACATCCTGCTCGTGGGAGCCAAGCACCTCCCCCGCCTGCATCTTCGCGCGGAGGAGGATCTCCGTGGCCTGCGCCAGGCCTTCCTGACGCCCCTGCTCGCGCGTCTTCGCGAGCAGCTCCTCGCGCTCGCGCTGCGCCTCCGCCAGGATGCGCTCCTTCTCGCGCTGCGCTTCCTCCAGGATGGCCGAGGCGCCCTGCCGGGCCTCGAAGACCTCGGCGTTCATCACCCCCGCACGAGGAGGACGCAGCACGGGACGCTCGGGCGCGTGCGCCGGCTCCGCCGTCCCATCACCTCTGATCACCTTGCCGATCGCCATGGGCCGCTCCTTGCGGACCGGATGCTAGCGCGTTCCGCCCCTGGGTCCACGTCCCCCCGCCCCCGGAGTCGCCGGGCGGTCGGCCTCCGATGGGGCGCGGGGCCGGCGCTGCACGGCCGTGCCCTCGCTCCGGGGCTTCGGCTTGGGCATGGGCGCCAGCGACGGGGAGGTCACGGCCCGCCCCACCAGCACCTTCGGGGGCCGCTCCGGCTCCGCCGGCTCCGGGGCCCGTCCCCGCCCGCCCCCTGGCGGGCCAGACGCGCGCGAGCGGACCACCCGGGAGACCTCCGACTGCTCGCGGTCCGAGGGCGGAGCCTCCGCCCGGGGCCGGACGCGAGACGCGCGTGAAAGCTCATCGGCCGGGCGCTCCACGCGGGACGCGCGGGACAGCTCCTCCGAGGGCCGCTGCTGCACCCGGGAGGCCACACGGGAGCGCTCCTCCGAAGGCCGCTGCTGGACGCGGGAGGCGCCGGCGACGCGCGAACGCTCGTCCGGGGGCACCGGCTGCTGGACCCGCGAGCCCTCCGCCACCCGCGAGCGCTCGTCGGCGGGGCGCGCGTGGACGCGTGAGCCCTCGGCCACCCGCGAACGCTCATCCTGGGCTCCCGCCTGGACGCGGGAGCGCTCCTCCGCGGCGCGCGGATGCACGCGGGAGCCCTCCGCCACCCGCGAGCGCTCCGGCGGCGCCCCGGGGTCCTGTGGCCGGGGCCGGCTCCCCCGCTGTCCCAGGCGAGAAGGCGGCGGACCGATGCGCACGCCCTCTGGATCCGCGCGCGGAGGCCGCGTGTCGGGCCCGTCCGCAGCGGGGCGCGCCCCCACGGCCCCCGCGTTCGCGCCGTCACGCCGGACCGGGGCGCGGTGCACGGCGGAGCCATCCTCCCGCTTCGCGGGCGTGGACACGCGGGACGGCGCTCGCGACGACAGCACACCGGCGTTCCGGGCCGCGCGCTCGGCCATGAAGTCGCGCCGGGCTGGCGCGGCCCCTGCCGGGCGAGGCCCCCCAGGGGCCTGTCCCCGGACCGGAGGCCGCGTCGGCACCTCCTGGACGGCGCTCCCCTCCGGCGGCGGAGCCTTGGCGGGCGCACCCGCCGCCGCAGCGGCCTTGCGCGCGCCCGGCGGAGGCGGGAGGACGGCGGACTGGCGTGGCGGCGGGGGCGACGCCAGACGGACCGGGCGCTCGATGAGCCCCCGCAGCGCCAGCCGCTCCAGGTCCATGACGATGTCGGTCCGGCCGCCGTCTCCGCGCGCCGTGGGGCGCACCCGCTCCTCGCGAACCCACTTCGCCAGGAGGCTGCCGAACTCGCCCCGGTACTTCTCCAGCATGCGCGCGGCGAACTCCGGCGACTGCGCCACACAGGCGCGCGCCAGTCGCTGCGCCCCCGCGCTGCGCAGGGCGCCCGCGGGCCGCGTCAGGCCGTCGTGCTGCTCCAGTTGGGCGCGGGCGTCCTCCTCCGGCAGCTTCCGCGGCGCGTTGGCCGCCACGGCCTTGGTCGCCAGCAGCTTCAGGTCGGGCGGCAGCGGCTCCAGCAGCGCCTCCCGCTCCGCGTCGGGCAACCCGGCCAGGGCCGGCCCCAGCACGCGCGCGCCCAATCGGTCACACATGGTGAGCAGCTCGCGCTGCTGGAGCTGGAGCACGTCCGCGAACTTGAAGCCGGTGGCCTCCTGCCCCGCGACCTCGCGCGCGAACAGCTCCTCCAGCTTCCACCGGACGATGTCGAGGACCTGCGGCCGCACCTCGCGCGTCAGCTTCACGCGGGAGGGAGGCAGGTGCGTGCGCACGGCGTCCGCCAGCGCGCCCGGCAGCGCGCGCAGCACCACCTCCACCAGCGCGCCCCGCTCACGTTGCAGCAGCGCGGCCAGCCGCTCCGGCTCCGCGCTCCAGAGCTGGCCACGGCGGTCCTTCACCAGCCGCTTGATCTCCTGGACCAGCGCCGGGATGCGCTTCTCGCGCGGAATCTGCAGCAACTCCTGCGCGCGATGACGCAGCAGCGCCCCCTCCTCTTCCGGGAGGTGCTCCAACGCGCCGAGGCTCTCCTGGCCGCAGAACGTCACGGCCGTCAGGAGCAGCATGCTCTGGCGCTTGTTGAGCGAGGTGAAGAACGAGTCCAAACGTCACCTCGCGGGCCCCATGGGCGCCCGCTGGGAGAGGGAGGAAGGCCCCACCGTGAGGGGCCGGGGCGTCAGGCCTCGGGACGACCGCGCGCGCGACCTCCGGCGCGAGGCGCTGGCGCACTGGAGCCGCCGCGCATGAAGGTCCACAGCGTCAGGCCCATCATCGCCAGCACCAGCACGAAGGCGCCCGCGAACATGACCTTGAACTGGCTGGCGCTGGCGGCCGTCATCCGCAGGCCCAGCACGTCCTGCAGGCGGCTCGCCGAGTCGGTCTCCGCCGACGGCGGGAGCGCCTGCGTCATCAGCACCGTCACCGCGCTGGGCTTCAGCTCCGGCACCGCGGTGGCCGCGAACTGCTGGACCGTGGCGGCGTCGATGGGCGGCTTGCCCCCCTCGCCGGGGCGGAACTTGATGAACACCGACGCGGAGGGCATCGGCTTGTTCTCCGGCTGCGTCAGGTCGTTGTTCTCCGGAACCATCACGATGGCGCGCGCCTCCAGCACGCCGTCAATCTGATTGAGGGCGTTGGAGACCTCGCCGCCCATCGCCTTGAGGAACATGGCGCGCTCCTCCGTGGCAGTGGGCACCATGCTGCCCTTGGCGAAGTGGGCCAGGCCCTTCTCCACCGGGCGCGGCAGCGAGTTGAGCTTGAGCAGCTCCGCCGCCTGGGCGGCATCCGCCTTGGGCACGGTGATCATGAACCGCACCTCGTTGCCGCCCTCCTCCTTTTCCTTCTTGGCGTTGATGCCGTTCTTGCTGAGCAGGACGTAGATTTCGTTGGCGTCCGCCTCGCTCAGCGCGTGCTGGAGCTCGATGTGGCAGCCCGTCAGGAAGAGGAGGGCCAGAAGCGGGGCGGCAAACGCGTGCGGTCGGCGAATCATGGGCGGGTCGGAGCTTACTAGGCCCCCGAAAAACGCGGAAGGGCGCCCCCTCCCGGGAGTAGGGGAGGGACCGCCCTTCGGAAGGCGCGCCACCGGAGGCCGGGGGTGGGCCTGCTACACCTGGGTCTTGACGACGTCCTTCAAGCCGGTGGTGGCCTTCTCCACGACCTTGCTCGTCAGGTCCAGCTGCTGCGTGTACTGGTACATGGAGGCCTGGAGCGACAGCAGCTCCGCGTTGGAGAACTGCTTCCCGCTGGAGGCCTGCTTGATGATGTGCTCCAGGTTGACCTGACCCTTCTCCAGGTCACCGACGATCTGCTGCATCATGTCGCCCGCGCGGGACGACTTGGACGCCTCGGCCTTGGCCACCACCGGCTCGGCCGCCTTCGTCGTCACCGACTCCTGGGCGCCGTGCACCTTGTTGAGGGCGGCCTTCTCCGTCTTGTTGACGGTCTCCACCTGACGCACGGCGTCCGTGCGCTGCGTGGCCTGGGCCGCCTGGGCCTTGTTGACCTGCTGGGCCGCGTCCACCTGGCCCGCGCCCTGCGCCTTGTCAGCGAGAACTCCGTCGAACTTCGACGCGCCCTGCTTGTTCGTCTGCTGGACGCCCTGCTCTTGCAGCTTCTGCTGAGCCACCTGCGCCGCGGAGACTCCGGCCATCGGACCCGCCATGTGAGACCCTCCTTGCATCCATCGGAGAAGGAGGCAGCTCCTCCTCCTCGTTCAAGAGTTCCTTGAGCCGGTCGATTGCGCGCGCATGCAGCCGCGACGCCCAGCTCTTCGACTGCCCTATCTCCGCTCCCGCCTCTTCCAGCGTCCGGCCCTGGAAGTAGTACCCCAGGAGGAGCTTCCGCTCCTTCTCCGGGAGCTTTTCGATCGCCGCCCGCACCCGCGTCTTCAACTGCTCCTGCTCGATCCGGACGTCGGCGGGGAGTGACTCGTCGATGTAGCCCGCCGAGTCGGCCCCCTCCACGCTGGTGGCGAAGACCATCGCCAACCCCGTCACCGCATCCGAGATGTCATTCACATCATCGTCGAATGAGCTCCCGCGGTTGCCTGCTCCGGCCTCACGATCCGAAAGATTTCCCAGGTACGCCGCCGCCCGCTCGCCCACGAAGGCGTTACGGGCATCCGAGCCCCGGAGGATGCCCATCTTCCGCAGGCCGTCGAAGATGGCGCCCTTGATGCGGTAGTGCGCGAAGGTGAGGAAGTTGGCCCCGACCTTCGGGTCGAACCGCTCGGCGGCCTCGAGGAGCCCTATCTGACCATACGCGAGCAGCTCATCCAGCTCGAGCTGGGCGTTGAACTGCTTGCGCACGGTCGCCGCCAACGACCGGACATAGGGGCCGTACTTCTCGAGGATGACCTTCCTGTCGTCGCCCAGAGCCAAGCGCCGCTCACTCGGCCTTCGACCACAGCCGCTCGAGGACCTGATTCAGCCGCGGATCATCCTGGAGCGCGTCTGCAATCTTGGTGGTGAGGGAAGAAGACTTCATGCGGAGCTTCTCCTTCAGGACCTCGGCGACCAGGGCCTGCGTCGCCTCTTCCTTGCTCTTGAAGCCCCCGTTCTTCAGCTTGCGGGCAATGGCGACCGCCTGGGAAGCCACCGGATCCGCGGCCTGGGGGCCCTGGACATTGCTGGAGCCTACCAGACCCGAGGGCCCGACAAGAGACTCCGCCCGGTCCACCCGGCCACCAAAGCTGGCGCCACCCGCCGGAGCCGCGCCGGCGGGCCCCTTCGCGCCACCCGCGCGGCCCTTCCCACCGCCTCGTCCGACACCTCCGACAGCCATCGCCGTGACCTCCGTCCTACGTCTTCGCCGGAGGCAGGACTCCCGCCTCCTTGGCCTGGATGAGCGACTGCGCCAGCCGGGCACCATCCCCATCCGGCTCCAGGTCCATGGCGGCCTTCAGCTCCTTGAGCGCCTCAGGCACCTTGCCCATGAAGAGCAGCGCCTCGCCCGCGTGGGCCCGCGGCAGCGAGGACTGCGGAGCCAGGCGCTGCGCGGCGCGGTACGCCTGCAGCGCCTTGTCATGGCGGCCCTGGGAGAACTCCACGGCGCCCAGCGCGAGCTGCGGCACCTCGCTCCTGGGCATCAGCGCGGCGGCCCCGGAGAAGATCTCCTTCGCCTTGTCGAAGTGGCCCATGTCGAGCCACAGGTAACCGGCCTCCAGCAGCACCCTGGCCTGCTGGCGTCCGAGTGGGACGAGGCTGTTCGAAATCTCCGAGGTCTCCGCCATGCGCTTTCCCTAGGGGCAACCGCCCGCGGTCAGCGGACGTTGCTGATGGAGTTCTTGATCGTATCGTTGCGCGACTTCATCACGTTCGAGATCGCGGTGAAAGTCTGCGATTCCTGCTGAATGGCCGCCTGCAGGTTCAGGAGCTTGGAGTTCTCCTCGGCCATCTTGTTCAGCGAGAAATTGCCGTTGACGATGTCCGTGGTGCTGCCGGAGCCCTGCGCACCCAGTCCCAGCGAGCCGGGGGTGGGGACGCCGCCACCCACGCCACCACCCGTGGTGAGACCGCCGCCCGCCGGCGCCACCGCGCCGCTCAGGGTCCCGCTCACCGCGGTGTTCATCACGCCCGCGTACGGCGCGCCCATGCCCGAGCCACCCGTGGAGGAGAAGGTGTGCATCGAGGAGACCGCGGCGGAGACGATCTGACCGCCGGGGACCATGCCCGCCATCGCGCCCACGCCCGTGCCCACGGCGCTGGCGGCGCTGTTGAGGCCGTTGTGCAGCCGCGCACCAAAGCCCGTGTCCGGGGTCTGCCGCGCCGTCGTGATGTTCGTCGAGAGCCGAACGTTCGGGCCCATCATGTTGTCGATCTTCGCCATTTGCTTCCTCCAGGCGCTGCTGTCAGCGAAAAGGTCAGAGATCTCCGATGCTCAGGATGCTCTCCCTTGCATTATCGGCGGGGGGCGCCGGCGGTTGCCTAGCTCCGGAAAAAAAGGGCACCCCGCCACAAAACCACCGTTATTTCCGGCCTTTGCCGGTCTTCGACTCCGCGATCAGCCGCTCGCGCGTCTCCACCAGCAGGGCCAGCAGCTCCTCGGCGCGGCCGATGGCGGCCTGGACCTTCTTGCCCTGCTCCACCTTGGGGCCCTTGAGCTCGGTGAGGCCCGTCTTCACCGCGTCGAAGAAGCCGCGGACCTCTTCCACGGAGGCCGCCTCGAGCAGGGACTCGATGGCGGGAAACGAGGGCGCGGGCAGGTCCTGCGCGGTCTGGGACGGCTTGGCGGTCGAGGGCATTGCGGAGACGGTCTCCTGTCGGGCCACCGGCCGGGCTGGCCGGTGGGCGCTGGGGGCTCGACGGTAAGGGAAAAGGCCGGCCGCCTTCAAGGCGCTCCCCTCCCCGCCTGGGATGCGCGGACGACGGACCACCGGCCGCAGGGCAGACGGGCGTTCCAGCAGAGGGGAGCAGGCCCTGTCCGCTTCCACGAGCGCACCTAGGTTTTCCGCAACGGAGGGACGTCGCCCCCTCCGCCCACTCACACCACGTCACAGGAGAACTCCCATGAAGAAGCTCATTGGCGTCTTCGCCACCCTCGCCATGCTCGGTTCCAGTACCGCCCTGGCCAACAACGACCCGTACAAGCCGAAGGACAGCTCCGCGGCCCAGGGGGGCTCGGGGCAGATGGGGCAAACCGAATCCCAGCGTGGGAGTTCGGTCCCCGGGACACCCGGCCACGGCGGCTCCGGCACCATGGGGCACCAGGCCACCATGGGCCAGAAGGAGCTCAACGGCCGCGTGGTGAAGGCGGAGAGTGACAAAATCTTCGTCGACATGCAGGGCGCCGTGGTCCCGCTCGAGGTCGACCGCAGCACCACCTTCAGCGACCCGTCCCTGAAGAAGGCCAAGGACCTGCGCCCGGGCCAGGAGATTCGCGCCAGCTACGAGGTGAAGGAGACCAAGAACGTCGCCAAGAACATCTCCCTCTCCGGGACGGGCGGCGCGGGCAAGTCGATGACGCCGGACTCGTCCATCAACCAGGACCGCGACATCGGAGGCTCCGGCATGGGCACGCATGAAGGCCAGGGCGGGTCCGGGAACGACGGCACGATGAACCCGGACACCGGCTCCCACAAGTCGCCCGACACGTACTGATGCCGCGCGACCTCGCATGACAGCCCCGAACGCCATGCGCAGGGACGCCAGGGCCCGCGGCCGGAACGCGGTCGCGGGCCCCGCGCCGTGCGTCCCACGCGGACACCGGCCCCGTCCTTCCCGCATTGGCATACAGTTCATTCAGTATTGACTGAACGAAGTCCCCTCCCCTAAATGCCTGCCCGCCGCCCCGGCCGCGCCGCCCCTCCGCAATGGGGGTGCCCGCCGGAGCGGAACGGAGGCCGGCATGGTGGAACTGGGTGCCGCCGAGCACCGCTTCATCGAGTCGATGGGGCTGTACTTCGAGCGGCGGGGCGGCACGCGCATCGGCGGGCGCATCTACGCGCTGCTGATGCTCGCGGGCGAGCCCCTGTCGAACAAGCGCATCGCCGAGCTGCTCCAGGTGAGCGCGGCGTCCGTCTCCACCAACCTCCGGGCCTGTACCGACATGGGGCTGGTGGAGCCCGCCAGCGTCCCCGGTGACCGGCAGCACTACTCCGTCGTCAACTCCCAGGGCTGGGAAAGCAAGCTGCGCGTCGCGGAGGAGTCCCTACGGGCCTTCTCCCGAATCTGCGGCGAGGCGCTCGCGGTCCCGCGGCTCGCGGGAAATCGGAACTTGCGTGAAGCGTCTGAGTTTTGTGATTTCTACATGGCCGAGCTCTCCGGCATCGCCGAGCGGTGGCGCGCAGCGCATGCCCCCCGTCCCCCTCGCCCCGTCAAGACTTCGAAAGGACGTACCGCATGAATCCCGCCGCCCCGCAGGCCCCCATTGTCTCCATCGCGAACGTGACCAAGGACTACACCCTGGGGAAGGTGGTCGTCCCCGCGCTCCGCGGGGTGGACCTGGAGGTCCACGCCGGTGAGTTCATCTCCATCGCCGGGCCCTCCGGCAGCGGCAAGACGACGCTGCTCAACCTCATCGGCTGCGTGGACACCGCCACCAGCGGCGTGGTGCGGGTGGCCGGCCAGGACACCAAGCAGCTCACGGAGCGCCAGCTCACGCACCTGCGCCTGCACACCATCGGCTTCATCTTCCAGAGCTTCAACCTGGTGCAGGTGCTCAGCGTCTTCCAGAACGTGGAGTTCCCCCTGCTGCTGCAGCGCAAGCTGGACAAGGCCCAGCGCCGTGAGCGGGTGATGCAGCTGCTGGAGCAGGTGGGCCTGGCCAACCACGCCAAGCACCGGCCCAACGAGCTGTCCGGCGGTCAGCGCCAGCGCGTGGCCGTGGCGCGGGCGCTCGTCACGCGGCCCCAGCTGGTGCTGGCCGACGAGCCCACCGCCAACCTGGACTCGGTGACGGGCCAGAACATCATCGACCTGATGAAGGAGCTCAACCAGAAGGAGGGCACCACCTTCATCTTCTCCACCCACGACGCGAAGGTGATGAGCCACGCCAACGCGGTGGTGCGGCTGGCGGACGGGAAGTTCCTGGACCGCGTCAGCGCCGCCGAGGCCAGCCGCGCCATGGCCGCGGGGAGCCACTGACATGGGGCAACTCCGGCTGCTGCTACAGGTGGCCTTCCGCAACCTGTTCGCCAGCAAGATCAACCTGCTCATCGGCGGCATCATCTTCTTCGGCACGCTGCTGGTCGTCGTGGGCGGCGCGCTGATGGACAGCATGGACAGCGCGATGAGCCGCAGCATCATCGGCAGCGTCGCCGGCCACCTCCAGGTCTACTCGGATGACTCGAAGGATCCGCTGGCCCTCTACGGGAGCATGAGCGGCGAGCCGGACCTGGCGGCGCTGGACGACTTCAGCCAGCTCAAGCCGTTCCTGGAGAAGCACCCCAACGTCAAGACGGTGGTGCCCCTGGGCACCAGCGGCGCCATCATCACCTCCGGCAACACGGTGGACCTGACGCTGTCGCGCCTGCGCGACCTCTACAAGCAGCGCGACGAGCACGGCGAGACGCCGGAGCTGCGGGAGAACATCGACAGCGTGAAGGGACACGTCCGCCACATGGTGGAGGTGATGTCCCAGCAGGCGGCCAAGAGCGCGCAGGAGCTGGGCGGCGCCCCGCGCGACCCGGCGGAGGTGGAGGCGCTCGCGCTGGCGCGCACGGACGCGTTCTGGGACGGGTTCGAGGCGGACCCCTACGGCGCGCTGGAGCTGCTGGAGAACCGCATCGCCCCGCAGATTCCGGATGGGGACTTGCTCGACCTGCGCTACGCGGGCACGGACCTGGACGCCTTCCAGCGGACCTTCGACCGCATGGAGATCGTGGACGGCCAGGCCGTCCCCACCGGCAAGCGCGGCATGCTGCTGTCCAAGTTCTTCTACGAGGAGTTCCTCAAGCTGAAGTCTGCGCTCCGGCTGGACCACATCAAGCAGGCGCGGGACCTCAACCAGAAGACCATCGCCACCGACCCGGACCTCCAGCGCTGGGTGAAGGAGAACCAGACCCAGACGCGGGAGATCATCTTCCAGCTGGACCCCATCAAGACGCGGACGATGGTGGCGCGGCTGCAGAAGCTGCTGGGCACCCAGGAGCCGGCGCTGGAGAAGCTGCTCTCGCAGTTCTTCACCACCGACGACGCCAACTTCGACACCCGCTACGCGCAGTTCTACTCGGAGCTGGCGCCGCTGCTGGACCTGTACCGGCTGCGCATGGGTGACACCCTCACCATCACCGCCTTCACGCGCACCGGCTACATGCAGAGCGTCAACGTGAAGGTCTATGGCACCTACCAGTTCAAGGGCCTGGAGAAGTCCGCCATGGCCGGCGCGCTGAGCCTGATGGACCTGATGTCCTTCCGGGACCTGTACGGCTACCTCACGGCGGACAAGAAGGCGGAGCTGGCCGAAATCCAGAAGCAGAGCGGCCTGGAGGCCCTGAGCCGGGACGAGGCCGAGGAGGCCCTCTTCGGAGAGGACAGCGACAACGTCCTGGTCGCGGAGGTCGCCTCCAGCGACATCGACGAGCAGGCCGCCTTCGCTGGCGATGAGCTCTCACTCAAGCGGGAGAACCTGCTCCAGCGCGTCTACACCCAGCAGGAGATCGACCAGGGCGTGGCGCTGAGCGCGGCGGTGATGCTCAAGGACCCCGAGCTGCTGGAGCAGACCATGACGGAGCTGCGGCAGTCCGCCAAGGACGCGGGCCTGAAGCTGCGCGTGGTGTCCTGGCAGGAGGCGGCGGGCATCATCGGGCAGTTCGTGCTGCTCGGGAAGCTGGTGCTCTACTTCGCCGTGTTCATCATCTTCGTGGTGGCGCTGGTCATCATCAACAACGCCATGATGATGGCCACCCTGCAGCGCGTGCGCGAGGTGGGCACCATGCGGGCCATTGGCGCGCAGCGCTCCTTCATCCTGGGCATGGTGCTGGTGGAGACGCTGGTGCTGGGGCTCGTGTTCGGCGCGGCCGGCTCCCTGGTGGGCAGCGGCATCATGGCCATGCTGAACAGCTCCGGCATCCCCGCGGGCAACGAAGCCCTCTACTTCTTCTTCTCCGGTCCCCGGCTGTTCCCCACGCTGAGCGCCAGCAACCTGGTGGCGGCGTTCGGAATCGTCCTGGTGGTCTCCGCCATCTCCACCCTCTATCCCGCGTTCCTCGCGACCCGGGTCTCGCCCCTCCAGGCGATGCAGACGGACGAGTGAGAACATGCTCCAGCTCTTCCTCATCGCATTCCGCAACCTCGGCACCCACCGCAAGCGCACCCTGCTGCTGGGGGGGGCCATCGCGGGTGTCACGGCGCTGCTCGTCATCCTCATGGGCCTGTCCACGGGGATGAAGGAGTCGATGCTCCGCTCGGCCACCACGCTGTCCACCGGCCACGTCAACGTGGCCGGCTTCTACAAGCTGACGGCGGGCCAGGCGGCCCCCATCGTCACCGGCTACCCGGCCATCCTGGAGCAGATCCGCAAGGACGTCCCGGAGCTGGACTTCGCGGTCCAGCGCGGCCGGGGCTGGCTCAAGCTGGTGAGCGAGTCCGCCTCCATCCAGGTGGGCGCGGGTGGCATCGACGTGAAGTCCGAGCCCGGCCTCCAGAAGGTGCTCCAGATTCGCGCGGGCTCGTTGGACGGCCTGACCGAGCCGAACACGGTGCTGCTCTTCGAGAAGCAGGCGAAGAAGCTGAACGTGCAGGTGGGCGAGTCCGTGACGCTCGCCGCCCAGACGATGCGGGGCACCAGCAACACGTTGGACGCGCGCGTGGTGGCCATCGCGGGGGACATGGGGATGCTGAGCGACTTCGGCATCTTCGTGCCCTCGGATACCCTGCGCTCGCTGTATCAGCTCAAGGGCGACACCGCGGGCGCGCTGCTGCTCTACCTCAAGGACATCCGCCATGTGCCGGTGGTGCAGGCGCGGCTGCGCCAGACGCTGGCGGACGCGGGGCACGTCGTCATGGACCATGACCCGCGCGCGTTCTTCATGAAGTTCGAGACCGTCAACCGGGAGGCCTGGACGGGGCAGCGGCTGGACATCACCAACTGGGAGGACGAAATCTCCTTCATCACCTGGACGCTGACCGCCCTCAACAGCCTCACGGGCGTGCTCATCTTCGTCCTGATGGTCATCATCGGCGTGGGCATCATGAACACGCTGTGGATTGCCATCCGCGAGCGCACCCGGGAGATTGGCACGCTGCGCGCCATTGGCATGCAGCGCACGCGCGTGCTGCTGATGTTCGTGTTCGAGGCCCTGATGCTGGGGCTGCTGGGCACGCTGGCCGGCGCCACCCTGGGCCTGGTGGTGTGCCTGTCCATCAATGCCCTGGCCGTACACGTCCCGGAGGTGGTCGGCGTCTTCATCATGTCGGACACGTTGAATCTGGCCGTTCACCCCGCGTCCGTCGTGGGTGCCATGGCCTTCATCACCGCGTGCACCACCGCCATCTCGCTCATCCCCTCCTTCCTCGCCGCGCGGCTCAAGCCGGTGACGGCGATGCACCACATCGGGTGACCCCATGCGCCTCAAGAACATGCTGTCCGCAGCGGCCGTCGCCCTGGCGCTGCTGTCCGCCCCGGCCGCCCTGGCCCTGGAGCCGGCCGAGCAGGTGAAGCTGCTGGCGACCATCGACGACCGCCAGCGCAACGGCGGCGACTACAAGGCGATGGTCTACCTGGAGCAGAAGGAGAAGGGCAAAGCGGACCTCGTCTACGAGCTGGTCGTCTACCGGCGCGACGCGGACGACAAGCTGATGATGCTCTTCACCAAGCCCAAGACGGAGGCCGGCAAGGGCTACCTGCGCCTGGACAAGAACCTCTGGAACTACGACCCCAACGTGGGCCGCTGGGAGCGGCGCACCGAGCGCGAGCGCATCGCGGGCACCGACAGCCGCCGCGCGGACTTCGACGAGTCGCGGCTGGCCGAGGAGTATGACCCCTCCTACGAGGGCGAGGCGAAGCTGGGCAAGTACACGGCCCACGTGCTGTCGCTGAAGGTCAAGCCCGGCGTGGACGTGGCCTACCCTGTCGTCAAGCTGTGGGTGGACAAGGCCTCCGGCAACATCCTCAAGCAGGAGGAGTACGCGCTGTCCGGCCGGAAGATGCGCACGGCGCTCTATCCCCGCTGGAAGAAGACGTTCAGCGAGTCCAAGAAGGACGACGTCTGGATTCCCGAGGAGATCCGCCTCTACGACGAGGTGGAGAAGGGCAACTCCACCACCATCCTCGTCAAGACGGTGGACCTGCGCCCGCTGGAAGCCAACCTCTTCACCAAGGCATGGCTCGAGAGCAAGAGCCGATGACACCGCGAAACCTCACCCTGGCCGCGGCCGTGTCCGCGATGCTCGCTGGCGCCCCCGCGCAGGCCCAGTCCGATGACCGGCCCGACGAGGATGCCCTCTTCGGCGGTGGGCAGGAGGAGGCGCCCGCCAAGGCGCCGCCCTCCCGTGAGGACCCGGGCCGCCCCGACGAGGACGCCCTCTTCGGCGGAGATGGCTCGGACGCCGCCGCGGACGCGGACCCGGGCAGCACCGGCGGCGGGGCGGAGCGGCAGCCGCCGCTCACCGAGGCGTCCGGCGACCGGGACGCGGACGTGCTGTCCGGCCCGGCGGCCCGCAGCGCCTTCGACACCGAGGAGGTGGTGGATGATCCGCTGAAGATTGGCGGTCAGTTCTACGTTCGCGGCTTCATGGCCGGCAGCGAGAACACCCCCTTCCGCGGCACGGCCTTCTCCGCGCCCACGCTGGTGGACGGCTACTTCGACGCGCGCCCCTCGGACCGGCTGCGCGGCTTCGTCGTGGGCCGGTTGAGCTACGACCCGGCCGAGTCACCGCGGACGACGCTGGACGCACCGGCCAACCCGCGCGTGCTGCTCGACCAGGCGTGGCTGCGCTTCGACATCGAGCGCACGGTGTTCTTCACCGTGGGCAAGCAGCACGTGAAGTGGGGCACCGGGCAGATCTGGAACCCGACGGACTTCCTGTCCCCCCAGCGGCGAGACCCGCTGGCCTTCGTGGACCTCCGCACCGGCGTCTCCATGCTGAAGGTGCACGTTCCGTGGGAGTCCAAGGGCTGGAACTTCTACGGCATCCTGGTGATGGACGACCTGGGCGCCGACGTAGGCGCCGTCACCGACCCGAGCGGGAGCCCCACGTCCCAGGCCGGCGGAAGCAACCCCGTCAACCGGCTGGGCCGCCTGGGCGGCGCGCTGCGCACGGAGGTGCTGCTGGGGCCCGCGGAGCTGGGCGCCAGCGCAGTGGCGCAGAACGGCCGCCGCCCGCGCTTCGGCCTGGACCTGTCCACGCCGCTGGGGCCGCTGGACATCTACGGCGAAGTGGCGCTGAAGAAGGGCACGGACCGGCCGCTGTACCGCATCCCCGCCGGCACGACGCTGGAGGACATCGCGCAGAACGGCGTCCAGGTGGAGGCATACATCCCCGGCGGCCTCACGCCGCAGGTGACGGCGGGCGCGACCTACAGCTTCGCCTACGGGGACAATGACCTGGCCGTGCTGGGCGTCGAGTACTTCTTCAACTCGACGGGCTACACCAGCTCGTTCGGGTACCCGTACCTGCTGCTGAAGAACGCCTTCAACCCGCTCTACCTGGGGCGGCACTATGGCGCCGCGTACCTCTTCCTGGACCGGCCCGGGCCCCTGGAGCGGACGTCCTTCAACCTCTTCACGCTGGGGAACCTGTCGGACCGCTCGTTCACGACGCGGCTCAACGTGATGCACCGGGCGCTGACCTATCTCACGGTGGAGGCGTATGGCTCCGTGAACTATGGGCGGAGGGGCGGCGAGCTGCGGCTCGGCATCGACGTACCGGAGGGGCTCGTGATTGATGGGGAGCCCATCCCCGCCTTCTCGTTCCCCGCCCCGACGTTCCAGCTGGGCGCGGGCCTTCGCGTCAGCCTCTGACGCAGGCGTCACCTCGGCGCTCGAGGGCCGTGCTTCCGTGGCAACGGGGGCGCGGCCCTTGGCGTTTTCGAGCCGGGTGCGGCGAAGGGCACGGGCAGGCGCCGTGGCATGGCCGCCTTGCGAGCGGCCCTCCGGGCGCCGTACAGCCAGCCGGGGTGTCCGCGGCCCGGCGCGTGGACAGATTTCTTCATGTGCACCTCTGGCTTGCCATCGCCGCTGGGTTGAGCCTCGGCCAGTACCCGAGCACGCCCGTCCTCATTCCGCCCGAGGACCCATCCATCCGGGACCCGTCCGCCGCGGCGCTCCAGGACGCGAATCAACAGGCCGCCGAGGAGATTCAGGGCCTGTGGCCGCCCGCGGGCTTCGTGTACGAGGTGCCCGAGGACGCGTCAGAGGCGAGCTTCGTGCTGACGCCGGTGTTGCCTGACGGCGCTCCGCCTCCGACGACCGGTGAGGTCGCCCGAGAACAGGCCGCGCAGGATTATCAGCCGGTTCCCTCGCCGCTGGAGGCGTTGCAAGCAGAGCAGGCCGCCACGGGGGGCAGCGGGCTAGAGACTGGTAGGGGCACCGAGGCCGGCCCCGGCGCCGCTCCGACGGGCCCGGTGACACCTGAAAGCGCCAGGCAGCAGGGCCAGCCGGGGGCGGGCACCAGCGCCCAGCCAGACATGAGTGGAACGGGCGGCGCTGGCGCGGCCCCCTCCCCGTCCACGAGCAACGCGCCCACGACGCCCGCCTTCATCGGGCGCTCCGAGCCCATCGGCCGCTCCGAGCCCATTGGCCGCTCGGAGCCCATCGGCCGCTCGGAGCCCATCGGCAGTCCCACCACGGTCACTCCCGTGAATGAAACCGGCGTCGGGGGCGCCGGCGGCACGAGCCAGCCCGCGCCGCCCCCCGCGACCGAGCAGCAAATGGAGCAGATGCGCCAGCGCATGAACCAGCTCGAAGCCCAGCTCAACGAGCGCGACGCCGACCTCACCGTGCGCAACGAGGCCGTGCAGCTCCAGGTCGACACCCTGGGTGACCGCGCCGCCGACGTCGAGCGCACCCGCCAGCAGCGCCTGGAGCAGCTCCAGTCCGCCGGGCAGTGGATGCTCGCGGCCGACACCGCCCTGGAGCAAGGCGAGGTGAACGTCAACAACGCGCTCGACATCGCCGACCGCGCCTTCGTCGATGTGCGCGACAGCGCCTCCCAGGACGGCCAGGGCTCCGTCGTCGTCCACGCGGAGCGGCTGCGCGCGCTGCTCAACCTCGCCCGGAACGCCGCGTACAACCGGGACATCTACGGCGCCCGGCGCGCACTCCAGGACGCTGGCGTCGAGCTGAGCCTCGCCCGCTCGGCCACGCTCCAGCGGCAGGGCACCGGCAACGTCCTCCTCAATCCGTGAAGGACGGCGTCGTCGCCACCGGAGGACTCTGCGGCCGGGAGATGAGGTAGCCCTGCACGAAGTCCACGCCGTGCGCGCGCACCCAGCGCAGCTCCTCGCGCGTCTCGATTCCCTCCGCCACCGTGCGGATGCCCAGCGTCCGCGCAATCTCCAGGAGCTTCTCCACGATGGACCCCTTGTACGGGTCCAGGTGGACGTCCCGCACCAGCGCCATGTCCAGCTTGATGATGTCTGGCCGTAGCTGGTGGATGAGGTTCAGCGACGAGAACCCCGCGCCCAGGTCATCCAGCGCCACGCGGAAGCCCGACCGGCGGTAGAAGCCGACGATGGCGCGCAGATGCTCGGCGTCCGCCGTCTGGTCCGTCTCGATGATTTCGAACACCACCCGCTCGGGCGGAATCCCCGCCTCGTGGATGGCCTCCACGGTGGAGCGCAGGCAATGGCTGGCGTCGTAGATGGCCGTGGGCGTGAAGTTGATGAAGAGGTGCGCGCCCAGCCCGTGTTTCACCGCCTCGCGGATGGCCGTGAGGCGCGCCGCCAGGTCCAGTTGGAAGAGCAGGTCCGCTTCGCGCGCCGTCTGCATCATCCTCGCGGGCGACACCAGCGTGCCGTCGGGCTCGATGCCCCGCATCAGCGACTCGTACGCGTAGATGCACCCGGTATCCCGAGCGTGGACGATGGGCTGGAAGTGCGCGGTGAGGCGCTGCTCGGACAGCAGGTCCACCAGCCACCCCGCGCGCGTGCGCGAGACGAACCGCGGGAGCGAGCCCACGCGGGGGTAATCCCCCAGCCCGGGCTCCGCCTCGCCCGCCATGAAGAGGGCCCGGGTGGCCCGCGCCTCTTCCTGCGAGAGCGCGGCCACCAGGTCCGAGGCCAGACGCGACAGCTCCGCTTCTGGCACCCACACCACGACGCACCGGGCCTCGGCGCGCACCTGGACCTCGTGCCGCGCCTCCCGGAAGAAGGTCATCAGCCGGCCCAGGCCATGCTCCGCCGGACTCCAGAGGAACAGGCGCCCGGGCTCCTCCCGCGTGGAAGGGAGCGCCTGGCACCTGTCACAGCCCCGCGTCGGGGTGTCGCTCATCGAGCCCCCTACTCCGCTGTCTCGCGGAAGATGAGCAGCCCGCGCGACGAGTCCGTCGCGTACACGAAGCCATCTCCCGGCACGTGCACCTTGCTCAGGCCCTCCAGGAACACGACGCCGTGGCCCGCATCCGTCTCGCGCCAGGTGTTGTAGTAGCCCACCTCGCGGGGCTCACCGGGCGAGGACACGTCCACGATGCGCAGGCCGTCCTGGCCGTAGGCCATGTAGACCTTCGTCCCGGAGAACGCCACCGAGCGGATGGAGACCTCCGGACGCGTCCGGAACTCGCCCACCCGCGCCACCGTCGACGGCGTGCCCACGTCCAGCACGCTGAGGTGCGCGCCCCAGTCCTCGCCCGCGTCGAACGCGAGCGTCCTGCTGCCCACCTTTCCGACCGCCGCGGCGCGCGAGGTCGCGCTGGCGAAGCGGCCCAGCAGCTTCGGGCGCGACGGCGTGGTGACATCCGAGACCGACAGGCCGAAGGACCAGTTGCTCACGTACAGCTTGCCGTCCATCGCTGCCACGTGCAGCGGCACCTCGCCCGCCAGCGGCTCGGCACCCTCGACGAAGTAGCGCATGAGCTGCTTCGGCTCCGCGGGCGTGGCGACGTCGTAGACGTACACCTCCGAGTTGGGCGCCGGAGACGCCGCGTACAGGATGTTGGCGTCCAGCGCGAGCGAGGTCACCTCCACCACGGATTCGGGCACGGAGCGCATGCGCACGGGCGAGGCCGGGTTGGTGATGTCGAAGACGATGACGCCGCTGCGCCGGCTGGCCACATAGAGCGTCTGCCCGTTCACCAGCGCGTCGGTGAAGTAGTCATTGGAGGGCTCGGACAGGGCCACCTGGCGCGGCTTCGCGGGGTCGCTCAGGTCGAAGACAACGAGGCCCTTGGCACCGGCCGTCACGAAGGCATGGCCGTGGGCCACCGTGACGTTGGTGACCATGGCCCCCGTCACCGCCACCTCGCCCACCAGCTCCACGCCCGAGGCCTCCGCCTCGCCCGCACGACGGGTCACCCGGATGGCCTCGAAGGTGCCCTTCATGTCCGCGTTGCCGTTGGCGCAGCGACGGAAGATGCCCGACATCTGCCCCGGCCCGGTCGACGAACACCCGGCGGCCGCGAAGCGAATCGTCACGCCGTTCGCGTTCTGGTACTCGCTGGCCAGGAAGAATGACTCGGGCGTGGACTGCCGCTCCGTGGCTGCGACGCCCAGGAGCATCTGCGTGTTGCTGCCCCCGCCCGACAACCGCATGGCGGCCGCGGCACCGGAGCCGTCGTTGAGGTTGATGTTGAGATTCCAGATGCCCTCGGGTTGTACGGCCGCGAGCGTCGAAAGCTGGCAGGCCGACAAGTCGATGGCCTCGACCTGACATTCCGCCTTGGGCTCCGACGAATTGCCGTTGCCGCAGGCGGTGGCGAGCGCCAGGGTGGTGGTGACTGCAAGGAGGCGTTTCATGCCCCCATGCATATCATCCGGCGCCAGCACCCGACGAAACCCTACGCTCCTCCGGCCTCCGAGGGAGCGATACCCGCGACCCGTCAACTAAGCGGAAAGAAATCCTCGGGCGGCTTGTATACGCGGGCCGATGGGAGGCAGCCTCCCTGGCAGGTGTAGTCTCGCCGGTACCCCACCCACAGAGGTGCCTTCAGTGAACCCCCGTCCCCTCGTCGCCGCCCTGCTCGTCCTGTTCCTCCCGGGGCTCGCACTTGCCCAGTTCTACGTCGTGCCCCGGAGGCCCGGGAAAACGCCGGTGAACAGCTACGAGTTCGAGTGGCGGCACGCGGACATCCTCGTCGGCCCCGGCGCCACGGGCCTGGCGGAGCCCCCCGACCGGACCGCGCACGAGCAGCCACCGGAGATGCCGGGCGGCGCCAACCCGGGGGCCCCCACTCCCTCGCCAGACGAAGGCAACACGGTGTCGCCGCCCCCCGACTCCTCCCCGCCCGAGTCCCGGACGGGCCTGCCCGGCAGTTCGCCGGTGGCCCTGGGGGCGCCCACCGATGGAGGCGTGCCCGCCGTGACACCGCCCACGACGGGCGGTGAAGACAGCGGCGCGCAGGTGAGCAGCCTCCAAGGCGCGGACGGAGGCACGGAGGACGCGGGCCAGCTCGCCGCGACGGCTGGAGGCACGGAGGACGCGGGCCAGTTCGCCGCGGCCGACGGGGGCACGGAGGATGGAGGCCAGCTCGCCGCGGCTGACGGGGGCACGGAGGATGGGGGCTCGCTCACGGCGGCCGGCGGCACCGACGGCGGCGCGCAGGACGCGGGTGGATTCCTGACGGCGAGCGACTCGGATGACGGCGGGACGCTGCTGGGCGGGGGCCAGTCGGTGTTCGGCGCGGCCGATGGTGGTGGGTTCAACTACACCTACGCGAAGTCGCTGGGCGACAAGACGGGCGGCGTGCGCTTCTACTTCTACGAGCGCGAGCGCATGGTCGCCGAGCGCGCCGCGCCGCTCATCGAGGAGGCCTACCGCTACCTCGTGGACCAGTTCCAGTACGTCCCCACCAAGACGTTCCCCTACATCCTCTACAGCAGCTACCAGGAGTTCCTGCAGACGAACCTCTTCGCCGTCTCGGAGGGCACGCTGGGCCTCACCAGCACCGGCGAGGACCTGAAGCTGACGCTGCCGTATCTGGGCGACCACCGCCTCTTCGAGGAGGTGAGCACGCACGAGCTGGCGCACCAGTTCACCATCCAGAAGGTCCGCACCGTGGCCGAGCAGGCGAAGATGTTCGGCGACCCGCTGCAGGCGATTCCCCTGTGGTTCATCGAAGGGCTCGCCGAGTTCTACGCCAAGCGCGGCATGGACCCGGAGGCGGAGATGCTGGTGCGGGACCTGCTGGTGAACCCGGACCTCTTCAAGGGCTACGCCTTCCTCGACTTCTTCTCTCCCGGGCCCTACGGCTACCTGTGGATCTACAAGGTGGGCCAGGTCCGCGTGTCCTTCCTGGAGGATGAGTACGGCACCGGCTTCATCCAGCGCGTGCTGGAGGAGTCGCCCCGGCTGGCGGGCGGCTCGCGCGACTCGCCGTCGTTGAAGTTCGAGGAGCTGCTGGAGCGGATGACCGGCGACAACCCGAAGCGCATCTCCGCGCGCTTCGAGAACTGGCTGAAGCGCCGGGCCTTCAAGACGTACCTGGCGTCGGAGCAGTCCGCCCCGGCGCTGGACCTGATCGAAAAGTCGCCCGGCTACACCACCGCGATGGCCTCGTCCCCGAACGGCAACGTGCTGGCGCTGCGCACCATCGTCCCGGAGACGGGCGAGAGCCGCATCTACCTCATGGACCCGCGCCTGCCGGACAAGACGGTGAAGGTGACGGGCGACGGCGTGCCGGGCGTGGAGTCGCTGCACCCCATCTCCGGGCGCAGCTTCGCGCTGACCAACGACAAGCTGGCCTTCATCGCTGAAATCACCGGGCGCGACGTCATCTACGTGCAGGACTACGTCCACAAGACGGAGAAGCGCGGCGCGGACGTGCTGGTGCGCCGCAACGCCATCCGGACCGGCATCGACCGGGAGGTGGGGCTGGCGGTGGAGCTGGACATGGGCCGCCGCACCGCGTACCGCATCGACAGGCACGGCCTGCTGGCCGCGTACTCGCCGGCGTTCTCCCCGGATGGCCGCTGGGTGGCCTTCATCGGCATCAACGACGCGGGCATCCGGGACATCTACGCCATCGACCTGGAGGCGGGCTCGGACGTCAGGCCCCTTCAGCTCACCGACGACGTGTTCTCCGAGCGGGAGGTGACGTGGGGCCCCACCGGCATCATCTTCACCTCGGACGCGACGTCGCACCGCCAGTTCAACCTCTTCCGCGTTCGCCCGGACGCGCCCCGGCAGGTGGAGCGGCTCACCAGCGAGGAGCGGGACCACGCGTCTCCGGTGGCCCTGGCGGACGGGCGCATCTTCTTCACCGCCTTCCACGACAGCAGCTCCGACCTGCACGAGCTCACGAAGGACGGCCGCATCGTGCGGCGCACCGACCTGACCACGGGCGTGTTCGAGCCCGGCCCCGGGCCGGAGGGCAGCCTGTGGATGCTGTTCCACATGTCGGGTGAGCGCCGGCCCGCGGTGCTGCGCCCGCCGCGGATGCTGGCGCTGGAGGTGCCCGCCGAGCCGCCTCCGGAGCCGCCCAACCCCCTGGCGGTGCGGCCCCTCACGGACGCCACGCCCTACCGGCCCTTCACGCGGCAGAACCTGGAGTTCGGTCCCTTCTTCGGCTTCGCGGGCGCGGGCGGCGGCGGCTTCGTGGGCCAGCTCTTCGCGGCGGCCAGCGACCGCATGAAGGACCACCAGTTCCTGCTCACCCTGGCGGTGTACGGCAGCTTCGATTTGACCGACGGCTACCTGCTCTACATCAACGACAAGGGCCGCACGACGTGGGGCGGCGGTCTCTTCCAGTCGCTGCGCTTCCGCGTGGACCGTACCTTCGAGGGCGAAGAGCCGGCCTCGCGCGCCTTCTTCACCTCGGGCGAGCGCTTCTTCGGCGTGCTCGGCAGCATGCGGTATCCGCTGAGCACCTTCCTGTTCGTGCAGGGCGACCTGGCCGTGGGCGGCACCAAGTACTTCCTGGACGACTACACGGAGTTCGAGCTGTTCTTCCCGGAGCGCAACGAAGCCAACATGGAGCTGCTCACCGCGTGGAACGCGCGAAACCGCTCCATCCGCTTCCAGACGGAGCTGAGCGGGCAGATTGGCTACGACACCCTGAAGTACCACTACGCCACGGGGCCGCTGTCGGGCAGCGCGGCCATGCTGGAGACCACGGTGGGCGTGCAGCCCTTCGACAACCAGGCCTACGGCAACGTCCGCGTGGACGCGGAGCGCTACTTCCCCATCTACGGCCGCGCCAACATCTTCATCCGCGGCGGCCTGGGCACCACGCTGGGAGGCAAGTACGCGCGCTCCTACTTCCTGTCCTCGTTCGACACGCTGCGCGGTGTGAACTTCGGTGACACGCAGTGGCTGCTCGGCCGGCACTACGTCTACTCCACGCTGGAGCTGCAGCTGCCGCTCAACGACATCATCCGGGTGGCCTTCCTCAGCGACCTGGAGGCGATTGCCGGCATCGACGTGGGCGGCGTGGGCGAAGGGCGCCAGGACTTGTGGAACCACCGCGTGCTGGACGCGGCGGTGGGCTTCAACCTCGCGCTGGGCCCCCTGCTGCTGCGGCTGCACTTCGCGCGGCCGCTGGACATCGGCGCCGCGGCCGGCAGGCCGGATCCGGGCTGGGTGACGAACTTCTCGCTGGGCATCGCCGGCCTCAACGGCTTCTTCGACCAGGCCAACACCGGCAAGAGCGGCGGGCCGGCCCCCACGCCCATGTCTCCGGCCCTGGTGCCGGCGGTGGGCGGCGGCTACACGGCGCCCCGCCACTGAGGCGGGGCGTCAGGACTGCGCGGCGACGAGGGCGGCGTTGGCCCGGGCCACGGGCCCGCCGTCCGGAGGAATGCGCTCGAAGTCGCCGCGCAGGGCCTTGATGGCGAACTTCTCCAAGTCGATTTCCCGGCGCGTGCGCACGCCGAGCCCGCGCAGCAGCTCGGACAGCGGACTGAAGCGGGACACGCCGTGCTGGAGCATCACCACGCTCGCCACCATGCTGAGCCCGCGCCAGCGCCCGCCATCCCGCCGCCCCAGCAGCAGGCCGAGCAGGGCCATGGCCGAGCCCGCCACGGCGACGGCCCGGTGGATGTCCCACTCCCGCTCCAGCCGCTCGAGGTAGCGCGACATCTCCGCGCGGTCCCCCTTCTCGGCCATGTACCGGACGCAGCGCTCCACGTGCTCGTCGATGCGCTGGTTCACCACCAACGGCGTGTGGGCACGGACGGTGTCGGACGACGTCTGGTTCCACGATTCCATAAATAGACCTCTCTCGTTGAAGCTAGGCCCGGCGCCATGCGGCGTGCACAGGCCGCCCGGGGAAAGGGGGCCCGTCCCGCCCGCCTGGCTGCTCCGCCAGGGGGCCCTTCGCGTCCCAGTCCCTCCAGGGATGGGCGGACAGCCAGGTTGGGCAATTCGCTTCCCTTTCGCGCGAAGACACCGGCCATGTGACGAGCCCGAGCGTCCGGTGCCCATCAGTCAGCGGCCCCCCGGGATGGGCACAGCCGTTGCTTTGCAGCGCAGTCAATGACTCCTGCTCGACTGCTGCTGTGCCTGCCGCTGCTGAGCCTGTGGGCTTGTGAGGGAACCCTGGCGGAGCGGCCTCCGCGCCCCCAGGACCCGCCGGCCGTGGAGGACCCGCAAGGGCCTCCCGGAAACGAGGTGCCGCCTCCCTCACAACCTCCACCGGTGGACCCGCCACCCGAGCCCCCACCGCCCGAGCCGGAGACGGAGCGGCCCTTCACGATGCCGCCGGTGCAGGCGTCGGTGCCTCAATACGAGCTCATCATTCCCGACAAGGCGATGCGCCTGTTCGAGGCGGACCCGTGGACGCCGGAGCAGGACGGCCTCTTCAAGGCGAACGGGACCACCTACCGCGTGCAGGTGCGCCTGCGCGGCGCGTCCGCGCGCTTCTTCCCCAAGAAGAGCTGGAACGTGAAGTTCGAGGACGGCGTGCGCTTCGAGGGCCGCACATCCCTCAACCTCGTGGCCGAGTACGCGGACGCGACGCTGCTGGCGGAGAAGCTTGCGCTCGACCTGCTGGAGGCCCTGCGGGTGCCCGCGTCGAAGGGGACGCTGGTGCGGCTGGACGTCAACGGCCAGTACCAGGGCGTGTTCCTCGAAATCGAGCAGGTGAACAAGGCCTTCCTCCGGGCGCACGCGTTCCCCGACACCGATGCCACCATCTACCGGTGCGGCTGGAAGGACTGCGAGTTCAAGCTGGTGAAGGTGCCGTACCAGGGGGACTGGGCGAAGAAGACGAACGCGTCACAGCCGGACGACGCGCTCTGGGAGATGCTGGCCGCCATCAACCACACGCCCGAGCCCCGGTTCGTCGGTGAGTTGGAGAAGCGCTTCCAGTTGGAGCACTACCTGCGCGCCATGGTGATGGACGCGCTGATGTCCAACAACTTCGTGGAGGACTCGGAGAGCTACTTCATCTACGACCGCGCGGTGGCGAAGTGGTCCTACGTCCCGTGGGACCTCAATAACGTGGACGCGCGCTGGTGGTACCCCATCAGCGTGGCGGACATGAGCCAGAGCAGCAAGAACATGCGCCACCCGCTGTTCACCTTCACCCTCACCGATGCGTGGGTGGAGAAGATGTATGAGCAGCGCAAGCTGGAGACGGCTTCGTACCCGGGCTACCTGCCGGTGTTCTCCAACCTGGCCACGCGCGTGGTGATGAACCCGGTGCTGCGCGAGCGGCTGGTGGACCGGCTGGACAAGGCGCTGGCGGAGCTCTTCACCAGCGAGGTGATGGACCCGCACATCGACGGGCTCCACGCGCTCATCGAACCGCACATGCGCGAGGACCCCTTCATGGACCACGGCCGCTTCGCCGCGGGCCTCGCCTACCTGAAGCGGTACGTGCGCGAGCGCCGCGCCTTCATCCTCCAGGAGCTGGAGCGCCACGCGCAGCAGCGGCCCACGCTGATGTTCGAGGCCGTCCACCCGCGCGAGGGCTGGGTGGAGGTGGGCAACCGCACCGAGTCCCCCCTCTCCCTGGAGGGACTGGTGCTGACCACGCAGCTGCGCGTCAGCCTGGCGAAGAGCCCCGACCACCTCCCCGCGCAGGTGCGCGCCCCCATCGGCGCGGTGCTGCCGGCGCTGACGGTGGCCCCGGGCCAGCGCGTCCGCCTCCACGCGGCGCAGCTGGGCATCCAGCTTCCCACCGAGGGGGAGCTGGGCCTGTTCGACGGGCGCTCCGTCGTGGGCGTGAAGGACCTGCTCTTCTACGGCGACCTGGGCCCGGGCAGGCGCTACGAGCGCGGCGCCCAGGGCTGGGAGGTGCGCTGAAGCCAGGGCGCGCCGCGCCTCATGTCACTGGCGGACGCGCACCACCAGGGTCTGCTTCGCGCTCAGCCCCCGGTCATCGGTGACGAGAATCTCGTGCGTCCCCACCGAGGGCGTCCACCACATGCGCTCGTCGGCGCGCGCCGTCCCGAGCAGGGCCCCATCCACGAACCACGTCAGGGACCGCTCGTGCGAGGCCTCCGCCTCCAGCGGGACCTCTTGCTGAGAGGTGGGCACACCGGGAATCAGGATGGCCACCTGCCCCGGCGCCGGTGACACGATGGACGGCGCGGCGCGCGCGCCCCCGGGCTCGCATCCAAGAGCGGCGGCGGGCGGCTCCGGCAGGCGGCGGTGCTGCTCCTGCAGCCAGCGGCGGATGGTGGCGGGCCACGTCACGTACACCCGCGTCTCCGTCTTCCGCCCCGCCCGGCACGTGGGCCCCACCGCGAGCCCCGTGGCCACGTCCACCTCCACGTGCTGGTGATAGGGACAGCGGGCCGTGGGCACCGCCGAGCGCCGGGCGTAGACGTGCTTGCGCTGCACACAGGCATCCGTCGGCAGGTGCCCCGAGTAGGCGCACACCTCCACCACCGCGAGGTCCTCCGGCGGGTCCACCGGCGCGTCCGGCTGCGCGTGCCCGCGGGGGCCCACGCCCTCCAGGATGTCGAACAGCACCGGCCCCGCGGCGTCCGCGCCCACCAGGTGCACGCTGGGCGTGTGGTCGAAGTTCCCCAGCCAGACGACGGCCGTGTGCCGGGGGCCGGAGCCCGCCGCCCACGCATCCCGGTGCCCGAAGCTCGTCCCCGTCTTCCAGTGCACGCGCGCCGGCATGCCCGTCAGCCGCCGCCGCTCCGGGAAGTCCGGCCGGTCGCGCAGCGACAGCGCCTGACGCGTCAGCCACGCCGCCCCAGGGGACAGCACCTCCGGCGGCTCGCCCGCACGCGCGTCATCCACGAGGAGCTGGAGCGCCGGCGCGCGCCCGTCGCCCGCCAGCGCCACGTAGACGCCCGCCAGCTCCAGCGGCGTCAGCTCGATGCCGCCCACCGCCGCGGACAGGCCGTAGTAGCCCGGCTCCTGCACCAGGCTGGACACGCCCGCCGCGCGCAGCGCGCCCAGGAAGCGCTCCACGCCCACGCGCTCCAGCAGCCGCACGAAGGGCATGTTGAGGGACTGGGACAGGGCGTACTCCAGCCGCACCAGCCCCTGGAAGCGGCCGTCGAAGTTGCGCGGCGCATAGCCGCCGTACGCGGTGGGCACGTCCGCCACCAGCTGCTCCGGCCCCACCAGCCCCAGGTCGATGCCCAGGGCATACAGCAAGGGCTTGAGCGCCGAGCCCGGCGAGCGCGGCGTGGCGAAGCCGACAATCTGCCCGCCGTGCTTCTCGTCGAAGAAGTCGAAGTTGCCCACCAGCGCGAGCACCTCCGCCCGCTGCCGGTCCACCACCACCGCGGTGCCGTTGTGGATGCCCCGAGGCGCCAGCCCCACCGCCGCGTCGCGCATCAACCGCTCCACCATCCGCTGCGTGCCGGCGTCCAGCGTGGTGGGCAGCCGCGCCAGCCTCGGCCACTGTGCGCGCAGCCACACCGCCGCGTGCGGCGCCTCGCGGGGAAACGGCACCAGGTCCGCGGGCACTGCCGTCTGGCGAACCTCATGCAGCACCGTCTCCGGTGACGCGCGGGCGGACTCCGGGCCCCGGGGGAGCGCGTCGGCGTCCAGCAGCCGCCGCGCCACGCCGTCGCGGGCCGCCCTCAGGCGCTCCGCGTTCTGCGCCGAGGGGAAGCGCCGGTTCGGATTCTGCGGCACCGCCAGCAGCGTGGCGATTTCAGCCGGGCTCAGGTGCGCCGCCGTGTGGCCGAAGTACGCCAGCGCGGCCGCCTCCACCCCCTCCACGTTGCGCCCATAGGGGACGAACTGGAGGTAGGCCGCCAGCACCTCCCGCTTGGACAGGCGCAGCTCCAGCTGCACCGCCCGGAAGGACTCGATGACCTTCGACATGAAGGTGCGAGGCCGTGGCTCCAGCACCCGGACCAGCTGCATCGTCAGGGTGGACGCGCCCGACACGCGCCGCCCGGTGACCACGTTGCGGACCGCCGCTCGAAGCACCGCCAGCGGGTCCACGCCGGGGTGGTGGAAGAAGCGCTTGTCCTCCAGCGCCAGCAAGGCGTCCACGTAGTCCGGGTCCACGCGCTCCAGCCGCGTGGGGATGCGCCAGCGTTCGTCCGGCGCGAGGAAGACGTGCGCGGGCGTGCCGTCCCGGTACTCCATCACCACCGAGGCGGGCGCGGACAAGCGCTCGGGCAGCGGCACGCGCCAGGCGGCCAACCACGCCGCGCCCAGGAGGCCCAGCCCCACTCCAGTGACACGCAACAGCTTCCGGCTGACTCGACGGGCACGGCTCATGAGTCGGTGAACCCCTGGCATATGCTACGGGCAATGAACGCCCTAGAAGTCGACGCCATCCTGACGTCCATCCTCGACGACCGGCGGCTGACACCCACCGAGCGGCGGGCGTTACAGGCGGTGCTGGCCGAGCGGCGGGCAGGCGAGGCCCTGCTCACCCTCTTCCGCTCCCGGGCCTTCGCCCTGGCGCGCGCGTCGATGCGGGACGCCCGCTCCCGGGAGATCATCTCCTGGCTGGAGGAGACGGTGCAGGCCCTGCACGCGCCGCAGCCCGTGGAGACCTCGCGCATGGAGGCGCACTTCTCCCCCGGCGAGGGCCCCCTCAACGCCATCGTCGAGCAAATCCAGTCGGCGCGCGGCTCCATCGACGTCTGCGTCTTCACGGTGACGGATGACCGCATCACCCGCGCGTTGCTGGACGCGCACCAGCGCGGCGTGCGGATGCGAATCGTGAGTGACGATGGCAAGGCCATGGACCCCGGCTCCGACATGGAGCGGCTGAGCGATGCGGGAATCCCCGTCCGGCTGGACAGGACGTCCGCCCACATGCACCACAAGTTCGCCGTGTTCGACCGGCTGCGGCTCATCACCGGCAGCTACAACTGGACGCGCTCGGCCGCCGAGCTCAACCACGAGAACATCCTGGTGTCCGACGACGCGCGGCTGGTGCAGCCCTTCAGCCGCGCGTTCGACGCGCTGTGGGAGACGCTCGGCTAGGAGCGTCTCCCCCACCCGCTAGAGCAGGTCATCCTTCCACGGCCCGGACACCTGAATCGTCCGGCCCGGCTCGAGCGCCCACAGGCGCGGGTCGTACATGGCCGCGGCCTCCGCCGACGGCAGGGTGAAGCTCCCCGCGGTCACCGCGCGCACCGCGTAGATGACCTTCTTCGACTCGCGGGGCCCCAGGCTGCCGAAGACTTCGATGCGGTCATCGCGGATGTTCACGTAGTCCGCGGACCACAGCGACTCCGGGTCCACCCAGTCCGTGGAGCCGCCCCGGCCCAGCCGCGCGTTCTCGATTTCCCAGCCCGCCGGCAGCCGGTCCACCAGGGCGATGTTCTGCACGCGCTCCGCCGTGGTGTTGCGAATCTCCAGCTCCACGTAGACGAGGTCCGCCAGCGCCACCGGCGCCTGCCCCACGGACAGCGCCGAGCCGTCCAGCTTGCGCCAGGTGCGCGACAGCGCCAGCCCCTCGCCGCCGTGGCGCGGCTTGCTCTCGGAGCGCACGCCGTCACTGCTGAGGACGAGATACAGTTTGCCCTCGTCCTTGGCCTTCACCTCCAGGCGGAGCCCCTGCTGCTCGCTGGCGCGCGCCATGGCCCACGTCCGGTCCGACGCGCGCGCCGACGTGTCCTGCACCGGCGCCACCACCTTGCCGTCCGCCATCAGCACCGGCTCGGCGAACGAGCTGGACGAGCCCTGGAGCCACTTGCCCAGGCCGGTGATGCCCCAGACGAGCTCCTGCGTGGTGTACCAGTCGCTCCGGTGCGCCTGGAGCGACTCGGCCACCATGCGCACCAGCGGCTCGCCCCCGGAGTCCTTGCCGAACAGGTCCTGGAAGGTGCTCAGCATGAAGCCGCGGCGGCGCCGGTCCGAATAGAAGGACCAGTTGTTGCGCCGCTCGTCGGTGACGGGCGACAGGTCCGGGTTGCGCAGCTCCTTCTCATAGCGGCGGTCACCCGCCAGCCACAGCGCGGCCTTGAGCATGTAGTCCCGCTCCTGGACCTCGCCCGTCGGCTTCGACGTCTTCACCTCCTGCGCCAGCGCGTCCACCAGCTTCTGCACGCGCGCCTTGCGGCCCTTGCCGGCCACCGAGAGGACGTAGTGCATGTAGGCCTCGGTGCTGTCGCTGGCGTCGGCGTTGCGGCCCGTGCGGCTCTCGTACCGGTTGAGCTCGTTGGCCATCCACGCGAGGGCGTCATCCAGCCGGTCCTGCGGCACGGGGTACTTCAGCTTCTGCGCGTCCAGCAGCATGTGCGCGGCGTAGGCCGAGCCCCAGCCCACCGGCTCCGTGGCCCCCGGCCAGTAGCCGAAGCCGCCCGACGGCGTCTGCATGGCCAGGATGCGGTTGATGCCCGCCATCACCATGTCGCTCACGGCGGCGCCGCCCGTCAGCGTGGGGTCCACGTTGTCGATGAGCTCGGACACGTACATCAGCGGCCGGGTGGCGGACGTGGTCTGCTCCACGCAGCCATACGGGTAGCGCGCCAGGTACGCGAGGTGCTGGAGCGAGCGCGCGTACGGGTTGGCCGTCACCCAGAGGGTGGAGCGCTCCGTCGTGGGCACCCAGCCCTTGAGGTACTGCGACACGTCCGTCGTCCCCGACGCGAGCTCGATTTGCTGCACCACGCGCTCCCGCGGGCCCGCGGGCGACCGCGGCACGTCCAGCGACTCGCGCGAGGTGTAGCCGCCGCCCTCCACCGTCACCGTCAGCCGCGCCGCGCCCACCGCCTGCACCGCGCGGGCCTGGAAGACGAAGGTGTTGGACTTGCCGTCCTCCACCCGCGCGCGGCCCTCGCTCTTCCCCAGCAACTGGAGGGGCGAGCCTGCCGCCCCGGGCATGAGCAGCCCGGGCACCGGCAGCGGCTCGGCGGTGAGCGTCACCTTCACGTCCTGCGCCTTGCCGGACAGGTTGGTGACGAAGACGGGCACCTGGAACTCGTCGTGCTGCGAGAGGAAGCGGGGCAGCGTCGTCTGGAGCACCAGCGGGTCGCGCACCAGCACCTGCGCGCTGGCCCGGCCGATGCGCTGCGGCCCCGCCGTCACCGCCATCACCCGCACCGCGCCCCGGTACTGGGGCAGCTTGAAGGGCACGCGCAGCTTGCCGTTGGCGGGCACCGGCAGCAGGCCGCTCCACAGCGCCACCGGCTTGACGGGCTGCACGCGTCCGGCCGCGCCTCCCTCGCCGTCACCGCCCGTGGAGCGCGACGCGCCGCCCGGGGGCACCAGCAGCGTCCAGCCCAGCGTCTCGAACGTCTCCACGCCCAGCGCCCGCTTGGTGAAGAGCTGCTTCTGTGGGTCGGGGCTTTGGAAGCGCGTGAGCGAGAGGATGCCCTCGTCCACCACCGCCACCGTGGCGAAGGTGGGCCCCTCCTGCGGGCCCAGCTCCAGGTCCACCGTGAGGGTGTCGTTGGAGCGGACCTCCTTGGGCACGCTCATCGTCACCTTCTGCGTGTACTCCACCGGCTCCAGCGCCACGTTGCCCACGCCGAAGGCGCGGTCGGGCATGAAGGCCTCGGCGGACTCGAGGTGCGGGTCCTTCACGAGGAAGGTGCTGATGTACACGTTGGGCGCGAAGGCGGACGGCGTGAAGGTCCACGTCACCTCGCCGGGCTCCACCGCCACCCAGTCGGACGCGAGCACGCGGTCCGTCTCCGCGGTGAAGAGCATGCGGCCCCTGTAGGGCGCCTTCACCTTCACGGTGATGGCCTGCCCCACGCGGGACTTCGCCGGCAGCGTCAGGTCCAGCGAGGCGGGCTTGAGCGGTCGCGGCGTCTGGTCCACGCGCGAGCCCGCGCCCCACCAGTAGTAGCGGCCCTGCCCCTCCAGCTCCAGGTCCGTCTGCGCCGCGCCCGAGCGCACGCGCACGATGTAGCCCGCGGCGTCCGCGCCCGGCGTCACGTCCAGCGAGAAGCGGCCGTCCTTCACCGCCACCGTGGAGCGGCCCTCGCGCAGCGGCCTCAGGTAGCGCTGGTAGCGCTCATATCCCTCGCTCTCGTCGTAGAAGTAGCCGTACTCCTCGTCCAGGCGCAGGTACTCCACGTCCACGGACGCGGGCGCCTTGTCCGCGGCGGACACCAGCTTTCCGTCCCAGTCCACCACCACGCCCTTCACCGTGAAGGGCTTGCCCGCCTTCACCTTGTCCGTGCTGGCCTGGAGCCCCACGTAGTAGGTCTCCGGGTGTACCGGCACCGACACGCTGTTCACCGTGGAGCGGCCGCTGCCGGACTCGAAGACGCTGGCCAGCGCGGTCAGCTCGGCCGCGCCCCGCAGTCCGCCCATGGCCCCCTGGGCCGGGCAGCGCAGCAGCGCCTGTCCCTGGGCGTCCAGCGCGCCCTTCACCTGCCCCAGCGTCACGGCGCGCGGCTCGCTGCCGTCCTGCCGCCACAGGCCATACGTGTACTGCTTGTTCTCCTTCGGCTTGAACGCCGAGGGGACCAGCCGGCACGTCACCTCCACCGGGCTGCCCTCCGCCGAGCCGCCGAACAGGTACGCGGCCTCCACGCCCACCGGCACCTCCTCGCCCTGGAGGTAGCCCTGCTTCTCCGTGCGCGCCTCCACCTTCATGCGCTCGGGGACGAACTCCTCCACGCTCACGGAGTAGGAGGCCACGTCGCGCTCGGCCACCCGCAGCGTCACGCGGTAGCTGCCCGTGTCCTGGAAGGCCTCGAAGGGCAGGTCCAGCGTCACCAGGCCCGCCGCGTTCGTCTTCAGCGCCACCTTCTTCAGCTCGCGCTCACGCGGGTCCGCCACGCGCAGCTCCACCGGCATGCCTTCCGGCGGCGCCTTGTCATCCTTGCCGCGCAGCACCGCCGCGATGTGCGCGGTGTCGCCGGGCCGGTACACGCCCCGGTCCGACCAGAGCGAGGCGCGGTAGGCCTTCTCGGAGCGGTAGGGCTCGCCCTGCACGTCCGAGTTGGCGATCTCCGTCTGCAGTTCGCTGTACTTGAGGTACGTCAGCTCCTGGCCGTCGCGGGCGATGAGCGCGAAGGGCTGGCTGGAATCGACGCCCGGCGCGGGCACCTTGAGCCGGCAGCCATCCGCGGCCACCGTGGTGCAGCGAGCCACCACCTCGCCGCTCTTCTTCACCAGGGAGACCTCGACGCCCGACAGCGGCTCGGTGTTCTCGATGCCGAGCGCCCACACCCAGACCTCACCGGCGTCGTTGGAGCCGGGCGCCGGGCCCCCGCGCTTGGCCACCAGGCTCAGGTTGGTGAGCAGGATGCGGCTCGCCGCCTGGTAGTTGCCATTCAGGGCCGTGACTTCCACCAGGCCCCGGGTGCTGGCGGGCACCAGGTTGGCGACGTCCACGTAGGTGGTCGTGAGCGTGTCCGGCGGCGCGGCGAGGGCCAGCTTGTGCCGGGCCACCACGTTGGAGGTGCGCTCGTCCGCACGCTCCCGGTAGTCGTCGCTCATCCAGAAGACGAGGTTCTCCGGCGGCACGTTGCGGACGACGAGCTCCGCCGAGTCCAGGTTGAGGTGCTGCAACGGCAGGTTGCGCCACGCGCTGCGCGGCAGGTAGCGGCCCGTCGTGGCGAAGGCGAGCTGCGGCGTGCGCGCGGACACGGAGAAGGCCTCGTCGTAGGTGGCCAGCAGCATGCCGCCGCCCACCGACTGGGTGCCCGCGTCGATGCGCAGCGCGTACGAGCCGCGCTTGAAGTCGCCGAAGATGCGGAAGCCGCGGCGCGACGGCGCGACGGAGACCTTGACGGCGGGCGTCAGGTGGATGGCGTCCGCGGCGACGCCCTCATCCAGCGCGCAGCCCCGGTTGCGGTGGTCCCAGTAATACGGGTCATAGCCCTCCGTCTCGCGGGGTGAGGGCGGGGCGCTGCCTTCCACGTCGCGGCAGCTCACCTCGAGGTAGTAGCCGGTGTTGCCCTGCTCCACCGAGACGCGGGTGATGTCCATCCGCTTGCCGGCGCGGAGCTCGAACGCGCCCCGGGCCGCGGGTGCCGCCGTCTTCGCCTGCGACGCGGCGGGCAGGCCCGCCTGGAGGCTGAAGTCCACGGTGCTGCCCTGCTTGAGCAGGCCGCTGGTGAGGTGCGCGGCCACCACGTTGCGCTCCGAGACGACGGTGCGCCACTTCACGTCGCCAATGGCCTGGCTCCCCACCCGGAAGCCGCCGCGCGCGCGCACCTGGGCCAGGTCCACCGGACCGGAGAAGACGACCTCCACCTCCACGCGCCCCTTCACCGGGTCGAGCTGGCGCGGCACCAGCCGCACGAACTGGAACGGCGGCGTGGTGAAGGCATGGGACCACTCCCCCTCCACGGGCGGCTTCACCACGCCCGAGTCCAGCTCGAGCGACGACAGCGAGACGGCATAGCGCGTGTCGTAGGCGAAGCCCTCCCCCGACGGCGTGAAGGTGAGCGTCGACTCGGAGGTCCACGCGAGGCTGCCCGGGATGTGGGGAGAGACGGTGACGACCGTGTCCTTCCTCACCTCGCCGTTGAGCGGCCTCACGCTCCGGGGGAACTCGATGACGAGCGCCTGCGGCAGCGTGTCCCCGGTGGAGAGGGCGCGGATGACGGGCGTCAGTGACTCGGGCGTTGCGGGCCGCGCCTCCTCCCCCGCCGCGGCCGTGCCCGAGTCCTCCGCGGGCGCCGCGGCGCTGGGGGCCTCGGACCGCGTCGCGGGCGCCTCGGTGGGGGCCTCTTCCTTCTTGCAGCCAGCGAGCGTGGTGCCCGCCAGCAAGGCCGCGAGGAGCCAGCGTGAGCGCTTCGCCCAGGGCTGCCTCTGCGTGACGACGGACTGCGAACCCATGTTTCCTCCAGGAGATGTCGCGTGTTCTTCACAAGGCGTGCCGGGCGAAGGCACACCCTGGAGAAGAGAGGGCTGTGGTCAGGCGCCCGCGGCCCGGACGCGTCCCCCGCGCGTCAGCGGACCCGCAGGGTGTCCGGGGGGCCACACCGGCCGTGGCTCCCAGGCCCCTGCAGAGGCTTCGAGGCCCCCAGGCTACCCAAGTCCGCGGCGCCGCGGGACAACCATCGCGCTAAGGTGCGCCGCGCATGGTGCTGCCCGTCCGATTCGTCCTCATGCGCCCGCGCAACGCGGAGAACCTGGGTGCCGCGGCCCGGGCCCTGAAGAACTGCGGCCTGTCCGACTGGGTCTGGGTCCGTCCGGAGGTCGAGGACCTGGAGCCCGCGCGCCGGCTCGCCGTCCACGCCGGGGACGTGCTGGAGGCGGCGCGGCGCGCGGACACGCTGGAGGAGGCGGTGGCCGACTGCGTCTGGGTGGTGGGGACCAGCTCGCGCAAGGTCGAGGGCAAGCGCCGGCTCGCCCCGCGCGCGGTGGGCGAGGAGCTGGTCGCCCGGGCGCCCCAGGGGCCGGTGGCGCTCGTCTTCGGCGACGAGCGCAGCGGGCTCACCAACGCGGAGGTGGAGCGCGTCCACGACCTGTCCGCCGTGCCCACCACGCCCGAGCAGCCCTCCATCAACCTGGCGCAGTCCGTGCTGCTGTACGCCTACGAGGTCCGCGTGGCGATGCTGGAGGCCGCCGCCACGCCTCCCGGCCCCCTCCCCGAGGCGGCCACGGACGCGGAGCTGGCGCAGGTCGCGTCCGCACTGACGTCCGTGCTGACGTCCGGGGGCTTCCTGGTGGACGCCCAGCCCGGCCGCACGGCGGTCCGGGACCTGCTCGCGCCCCTGCGCCGCTCACGCCTCACGCGGAAGGAGGCGCGGCTGTGGCTGGCGGCGCTGCACACCGTCCGCAAGCGGCAGCCGCCCGGCTAGGCGAAGCGCGGCTAGCGGGATGCCCCCGGCCCCGCCCCGATGCCGCCAGGCCCGGAGGGCGGCCCCTTGTGCCGCCGCGCCAGGCGCGTCGCGCTCCAGGCGAAGACAGCGGCGGCCACCACGAGCACCAGCACCCAGACCCACGTCGAGGGCGCCTGCATGGGCTCACGTCCGATGGGCGCGGTGACGGGGGACCGGGACTGCTCGGTCTGTCCCTGCGCGAGCGCGAGCACGGGGACCAGGAGCGTCAGGTAGGGAATCCGATGGAGCATGGGCGGCGCCTCCTTCCAGGGATGTAACCCTTGGCAAGGTGTCCACCGGCGCGCGTCCGCGCTCGCTGGCCGGGCGGGCGGCGCCGAGCGGGCGGACAGGGGAGGAGCACCCAGGCAGGCCCACAACACCCCTGCCCTCCCCTGCCCGGCCGGGTACAGTGCCGCGCCCATGCCTCGCAAGCCCGACAAGCCGAAGCCGACGCAGTACAAACGCTGGGAAGGCAAGGAGAAGCCGGACTGGCTGTCACGGGCCCTGGCCCGCGCCGGCGTCTTTCCGCAGCAGGAGGCCGAAGACGCCATCCGCGCCGGCCGCGTCAGCATCAACGGCCGCGTGGCGAAGATGGCGCTGACGCCGGTGCCCCCGGGCGCCGTCGTGAAGGTGGACGGCCACGTCGTCTCGCTGGAGGCGCCGCCCACGCGCGTGCTGGCCTTCCACAAGCCGGCGGGCCTGCTGTCCTCCACCGAGCGGCAGCACCGCGCCGGCACCGTCTTCGAAGCGCTGCTTCCGCAGCTTCCGCCGGACCTGGCGCGCTACACGTGGCACGCCGTGGGCCGCCTGGACGTGGACTCCACCGGCCTGCTCCTCTTCACCAACGACGACAAGCTGGTGGCCCACGTCACGTCCCCGGACACGCACCTGCCCAAGCGCTACGTGGCCACCGTCTTCAGCACCGCGGACGACGCGCGCGTGGAGCCGCTGCGCCGGGGGATGGCGCTGGATGATGGCCCCGCCCGGCCCGCCAGGGTCCGCGTCCGCGACGAGCACACCGTGGAGGTGACGCTCACGGAAGGCCGGCACCACCAGGTCAAGCGGATGCTCGGCGCGGTGGGCCTGCCCGTGCGCGCGCTCCACCGCGAGGCCGTGGGCGGCGTGGAGCTGGAGGGGATTCCCGAGGGCACCTTCCGGCTGCTGACGGACGACGAGGTCCGCGAGGGGCTCCGCTTCGAGGGGCGCGCGCCCTCGGCTCCCTAGCTGGTTGCATTGGCTTCAAAAGCACTGGCGGGGTCGCGTACCTTCGCCGCCATGGTGGACTTCGACCTGGTGGTGATTGGCTCCGGCCCGGCGGGTGAGTGGGGCGCGGTGCAGGCGGCCCTCGCGGGCAAGCGCGTGGCGGTGGTGGAGCGCGAGCCGGTCCTGGGCGGCACCGCGGCGAACACGGGCACCCTCCCCTCCAAGACGCTGCGCGAGACGGCGCTCCACCTCTCGGGCTTTCGGGACCGGGGCCTCTACAGCGTGGAGACGACGCTGGGCCACGCGGCCACCGTGTCCGACTTCCTCTTCCGCGAGCGGCGCGTGAAGGACATCGAGCGCGAGCGCATCGCCCGCAACCTCCAGCGCCACAAGGTGGAAATCATCCAGGGCACCGGCTCGCTCGTGGACGCCCACACCGTCGTCGTGCGGCGCGGTGAGGCCCCCGAGCGGCAAGTCACCGCCTCGACGGTCCTGGTGGCCACGGGCTCGTCGCCCTACCGGCCGCCGCTGTACCCCTTCGAGGACACGCGCATCCACGACTCGGACGAGGTGCTGGAGCTCGAACGGCTGCCGCGCTCGCTGGTGGTGGTGGGCGGCGGCGTCATCGGCTGCGAGTACGCGTGCATGTTCGCCGCCATGGACATCCCCGTGACGCTGGTGGAGTCGCGGGCGGAGCTGCTGCCCTTCCTCGACGACGAGTTCTCCGCGCTGCTGGGCCAGCGCATGGAGGCGCTCGGCATCCAGCTGCGCTTCGGGCAGACGGTGGAGCAGGTGGACGTGCCCCGGGACGCGGACACCCCCATCCGGCTGCGGCTCTCCTCCGGGGCCGCGCTGGAGACGGACCAGGTGCTGGTGGCCTCCGGCCGCACCGCCAACACGGCGGGCCTGGGCCTGGAGGCCCTGGGCGTGACGGTGGGCCCACGCGGCCAGGTGGAGGTGGGCCCCACCTTCCAGACGGCCGTGCCCCACATCTACGCGGTGGGCGACGTCATCGGCTTCCCCGCGCTGGCCTCCACCTCCATGGACCAGGCGCGCATCGCCGTGGAGCACGCCTTCGGCCTGGGTGGCGGCCGGACCCTGGCGCCGGTGCTGCCCTACGGCATCTACACCATCCCCGAGGTGTCCATGGCGGGAGAGACGGAGGAGGCCCTGCGCAAGCTGAACGTGCCCTACGTGGCGGGCCGCGCCCCCTTCGCCACCAACCCGCGCGGACAGATTCTCGGCGACACCCACGGCCTGCTGAAGCTGCTCTTCCACCGCGAGAGCCTCAAGCTGCTGGGCGTCCACGTCCTGGGGCCCCAGGCGTCCGAGCTGGTGCACGTGGGCCTCACGGCCCTGCTCACCGGGGCCAGCGCCCGGCTCTTCGTGGAGACGTGCTTCAACTACCCCACGCTGTCGGAGGCCTACAAGGCGGCGACCTTCGACGCGCTGGACCAGCTCAGCGGCTGCTCCTGAGGCTGCCCACGGTGAGGCTGGAGGCGGCCGGCGCGCCCTGCCCCAGGCGCGGCGCCTCGGCGGGGGCC
>JAFAAN010000142.1 GCA_023426545.1 Pseudomonadota bacterium | reverse complement strand
TGTCCGGCGCGGCGGGGCGGGGCCGGGTCCGGTGCAAGGTCTCCTCGGGGCTGGACGCGCGCGGCGCCAGCGGTGGCGGACAGTCCTCCGCGCCGGAGGAGGCGGTGGTGTCGCGGGTCATCGCCAGCGGGGAAGCGGAGCTGTCCGCGGGGCCGCCTTCGTGGCTGTGCGTGCCCCTGGGGCGCCGGGGCCAGCCCCCGGGCGCGCTCACGCTCACCACCACGGAGCGCACCTATGACGCCCGGGACGTGGCGCTGGCGAGCGAGCTGGCGCGCCGGGCCGCGCTCGCCCTGGACAACGCGCGGCGCTACGAGGAGGCGCTCCACACCATCCGCACCCACGAGGAGCTCCTCGCCATCGCCAGCCATGAGCTGAAGTCGCCCATTGGCGCGATGCAGCTCCAGTTGCACAACCTGCGCGGCCTGCTGGAGCGCTCCGCCGACGCCCCGCCCCGGGAGCGGCTCCAGCGCGGGCTGGACCAGATGGGGCGGCTGGCGAAGCGGCAGGTGAACCTCATCGATGCGCTGCTGGACGTATCGCGCATCCACGCCGGGAAGCTGACGCTGAATCCCGAGCCCATGGACCTGGGCGCCCTGGTCCGCGAGGTGGCGGAGCGCCTCGAGGCAGACGTCTCGCGCTCGGGCTCCCGCCTGACGTTGACGCTGCCCTCGGAGGACGCCCAGGGTCACTGGGACCGGCTGCGCCTGGACCAGGTGCTCACCAACCTCCTGTCCAACGCGCTGAAGTACGGGCAGGGCCACCCCATTCTGGTCGAGCTGACGTGTACCGACGCCGACGTGTGCCTGGAGGTGCGCGACGGAGGCATCGGCATCGCGCCCGAGCACCTGCCCCTGCTCTTCCAGCGCTTCGAGCGCGCCACGCAGGACCGCGCCTACGAAGGCGTCGGCCTGGGCCTCTGGATTGTCCGGCACGTGGTCGAAGCCATGGGGGGCCACATCGCCGTGCGCAGCGAGCCGGGCGTGGGCTCCGCCTTCACCGTGCGGCTGCCGCGCCAGCGTGGGTGAGTCGCGCCGGCCGCCCCACCCGCGCGCGGGCGCCGCTCACAGCGTGAGGAACAGGATGGCCGCCTTCTCCTCGGGACTCGCCGCGAGGAACTCGTCCGGCAGCCAGATTGCCGAGCCGGGCGTCATGGCCCGGTCGCAGCTCCGCCGGCCCGTGTAGAAGCGGTTCGAGTCCTCCGCCTTCAGCCGGTAGGTGCAGTCACGGACGTAGACGGTCAGCTCGCTGGGGCTCAGCGTCAGGTTCACGGGGCGTCCGCCAAAGCCGCCCTCGGCCATGATGACGTCCCCCTTCCGCGTCACCTTCACGTTCACCGGCGCGCCGCCCACGGCGCCCTCCACCCGCCCAGGCGTCAGCGTCAGGGTGAAGTCCCCTCCCAGCGCCCGGCCCTTCAACGCCCCGGGCGAGCGCGCCATCTGGAAGTCCGCCCCCGTCACCGCCTGCGGCGTCATCTCCAGGTTGAAGGACTGGTATGCAATCTTCAGGTTGATGGCGTCCTGTTTCGGCGCGGACACCGCCGCTCCCGCCCCCAGCAGCACCCCCAGCACCAACACGCTCCGTCGGAGCGGCATCAGCAAGCGCTTCATGTGGAGACCTCCTTGTCCGGTTCGCATCCCCGTCCGGATAACGTCAGTCTGGACACCTGAGACCGGCTCGTCATTCACCCCTGCGTCACCACCGGGAGTTGCTTGCGGCGCGAGGGGCATCTCCCCCGACGCGCCGTCCACGGCCTTGGCGGCGCGCTGTGAACGGCGTTGACACCTGCCCCTCCCTGCTGCGCGTAACATGTCGAAAACAGGCCCGTCCTTCTCTGGCAGGCCGCTTGCCATGGACCGCCTCCGAAAGGAGCGGACCATGGACACAGGCAGCACGCGGTGGGGCACGGCGAAGTTGGACGGAGGCAAGGTGGCGCGCTGGAGCCTCCTGCACGCGGGAGCGCTGGCGGCAGGCGCCTGGTACTTCTCGTGGAGCGCGGTACTCGTGTTCGCGGGGCTGATGGCGCTGACGCTGTGCCTGGGGGTGTCGGTGGGCCTTCACCGGGGCCTCATCCACCGGGCCTTCCGCGCCTCGCGCCCCGTGGAGCGCGCGCTGGGACTGCTGGGCGCGATGGCCGGCCTGGGAGGCCCCATCGCGATGCACCGCATGCACGACCTGCGAGACTTCCACCAGAACCAGCCGGAAGCGGACTGCCCCGCCTACTTCGGCTACCGCGACGGCTTCGCGCGCGCCATGGCCTACGCCCTCTTCTACACGTGGCACGCGCGCGATGACGCGCCGTACCCGCGGGCAGCGGCCTCGCACATGGAGGACGACGCCTTCTTCCGCGCCCTGGAGCGCGCGGACCTCTGGCTCCAGCTTCCCCTGGCCCTGGCCCTGTACGCCCTGGGCGGCGCGGCCTGGGTGGCCTGGGGCGTGCTGGTCCGGCTGGCCCTCACCCAGGATGGCTTCTGGTGCATCCACTACGCGAGCCACGTGAGCGGAGAGCAGCCCTACGAGCTTCCGGGCTGCGCCGAGCAGGGGCGCAACGCCGGCTGGCTGGCGCTGCTCAGCATGGGCGAGGCGTGGCACAACACCCACCACGTCTACCCGGCCTCGGCGCAGATGGGCCTCGGCTGGCGGCAGCCGGACCCGGGCTGGTGGGCGGTGCGGGCGCTGGCCGCGCTGCGGCTGGTTCACGACGTGAAGTCGCTGGCCCACCTCCAGCCGAAACCGGGAGCCCGCGCGCGCCCGCTGCCGGCACCAGCGCCAGGGCCCCAGGTGCCCGCCATTCAGCGGGCCTAGGCCTCACTCCTCGACGTTGCGCAGGAAGTTCGCCACGTGGGCGAAGCGCTCGTCGAGGAAGCGGCGCAGCCCGCCGGTAATGCCACGCGCGTCCATGGCCCGCTGCATCGAGCGCAGCCACGCATCGCGCATGGCGATTCCGACGGGCAGGTGGCCGTGCCGCATGCGCAGCCGGGGGTGGCCGTAGCGCTCCGAGTAGTCCTGCGGACCGCCGAGCCAGCCAGCGAGGAACAGCCCGAAGCGCTCCCGCGTCCCCCGGTTCACCCGCCCCTGCTCGTCCAGCTCATGCATGCGCGCCAGCTCTGGCTCGTGGGCGTCCATGGCGTCATAGAAGGCCTCGGCCAGGGCCTTGGCCGCCTCCATCCCCCCCAGCCGCTGGTAGGGCAGGTCTTCGGGGCTGGGCACCCAGCCATCATCAGTGGGCATCTTCAGTTCGACGGACATGACATCCTTCTATCGCTGGACGCGTCCGGGTTCACGCGGACGCGCGGCGTCACCAGTCCCACCGTCTTGGCGCACGGTGGGCGGGGAGGCAAGCGCTGTACGCGTGAGCCTCCCCTTAACGGTACGAAGGAGTGCTCCTCCGCGAGCGCCCCCTCACCGAGCGACACCGCCCCAGGCCCCTCACGGCGCCCAGCGCTTGGGGCGGCGCTTGAGCGAGTTGAGCCCCAGCCGGTCGCAGAACGCCTCATACGTTCCGGCGGGCACGCCCTTCCACTCCAGGTCCGCCAGTGACGCCGTTCCCGGCAGCGCCGCGTCCGTCACCAGCGTGGCGAGCCGCCGGTAGAGCAGCGCGGCCTCGCGGTGTTCCCGGAGCGTCGCGGCCAGCTTCTCCGCGCCCCGGGGACGCACCTTCCACTCGGCCGCGTCCGCGGGGATGGCCTCCAGGTGCCCATACGCGCTCAGCAGCGCGGATGCGCCCTTCTCCCCGAAGCCCGGCAGCCCGGGGATGCCGTCGGCCGCGTCCCCCATCAGCGCCAGCAGGTCCGGCACGCTCGCGGGAGGAACGCCCAGCTTCGCGCGCACCGCGTCCTCATCGAGCACCTTCTCCTGGCGCCGGTCCACCTGCACCACGCGGTTGCCGCGCACGCACTGGCCCAGGTCCTTGTCCGGCGTGAGCAGTCGCACCTGCTCCACTTCGGACGCCCACCGCGCGGCGGCGGTCGCCAGCGCGTCGTCCGCCTCCTGTTCCTTCATGGACCACGCGGTGACGCCGAGCGCCCGCACCGCCTCTTCCGCCAGATCGAACTGCGCGTGCAGCTCGGGCGGCACGCCTTCGTCACTCTTGTACCCGTCGAACAGCGCGTTACGGAAGGAGCGGATGGGGTTGTCGAAGGCCACCGCCACGTGCGTCACCGCCTCATCGGCGTCATGGAGCAACGCCAGCAGCGAGGACAGCAGCCCCACCGTGGCCTTCACGTCCTGTCCCTCCGGCGAGACGTGCCCCGGACGCGGCGAGAAGTGGGCGCGGTACAGCTCATACGTGCCATCGACCAGGTGCAGGCGCATGCCGCCCTCTCTACCCCTGGCGATGGTCCCCTGCCAGTGTCGCGGTGCAGCCAGGGCGTGCAGGCCCTCCACACGCGAGAGCTCCAGCGACGGCCCCGGAACCGCTTCGCGGCGCCGCCGGAGAGGCAAGCCCCTCTGCGTGGAGAATCCGCGGCTGCCCGCCCGCTCTTCGGGCGGCCCTGCCACGGTTGGATTGCCGGCCTGTCAGCGCGGCCTCACCTCTAGTGCCGGGCGCTGCGGCATCGCGCGCCCCACATCCTGTGCGTCTGGAGGAGAGACCATGCGCCCCAAGCCGATGGCGGTGCTGCTGGGCCTGACGACGATGATGGGATGCGCCCAGAGACTGGTGCTTCCCGCGACGAACGAGCCGCGCGCCCGGGCCGAGGCGTCGCTGCGAGCCGCCGAGGGCGCGGGCGCCGCCCAGGTCCCCCAAGCCGCCCCTCCTGCGGAGGCCCAGAGTCTGGCGGAGGCGACGGCACGGCACGAGGAGGAGGAGGCCCAGCGCCGGCAGCTCGACGAGGCTGAGTCGAAGCGGCTGGCACAGGAGAACCACGAACAGCTTCAACGTGCGGCGGAGCAGGAAGCGCAGCAGGAGGCGCACCGTCAAGCGGAGCGGCAGCTGGAGCTCGAACGACAGGCACGCCTCGACGCCGAGGCGCGCGTCGCGGAGGCCCTGATGCGGCTGGAGTCGACGACGCGCGACGTGAAGGTGCGCGAGGAGCCGCGAGGGCTGGTGCTGACGCTCTCCGGGCAGGTGCTCTTCGCCTCGAACGCGGAGGACCTGCTCCCGGCGGCCCGGGAGCGGCTGACGGAGGTCGCCGCCGCGCTGAAGGAGTCCGACAACCGCATGGTCATCGAAGGCCACACGGACTCGCTGGGCTCGGACGCCATGAACGAGGCGCTGTCCTACCGGCGGGCGGAGCGCGTGCTGGAGTTCCTCGTCAGCCAGGGCGTGAGCCGGGACCGCATCGCGGTCCGCGGCCTCGGGGAGTACCAGCCCATCGCGAGCAACGGCACGCCCGAGGGCCGCTCCAACAACCGGCGCGTGGAGATCGTCCTCTCGCGCGACAGCGAGGCCATGGGCGGAAGCGGCGTCCAGCCTCCGGGCCAGTGAAATCCAGCGGACACCGGGGTTGAATGCCGGCCGCCATGGCCCCTGTCGCCGTCCCCATCCTGCTCACCACCGAGCGCCTGCACCTGGTGCAGCTGCCACCGGATGCGGCGTGGCGGGTGCTCGCCTACCAAGAGGCCAACCGCGAGCACGTCGCCGCCGTGTCACCCGCGAGGCCCGCCAACTTCTTCTCGGTGACGTACTGGCGCACCCGGCTCGCGCAGGACCGCGAGGACTTCCGGCTCGACCTGGCGCTGCGCGTGTTCCTGCTGCCGAAGGACGTGCCGTTCCAGCTCGCCCCCATCATCGGCAACGCCTCCCTCACGAACATCCGGCGCGGCCCCTTGCAGTCCGCCGACCTGGGCTACGGCCTGGACCACCGCCACGAGGGCCAGGGATTGATGACGGAGGCCCTGCGCGCGCTGTGCGCCTACGCCTTCGACGTCATGGGCCTGCACCGCCTCCAGGCCAACCACCTGCCGGAGAACGCGCGGAGCGCCGCCGTGTTGAGGCGCCTGGGCTTCCACGTGGAGGGCTACGCGCGCGAGCTGCTGCTCATCGACGGCCAGTGGCGCGACCACGTCCTCAACGCGCTGATTGCCCCGCACGGCGGGCCCGAGCCCTCCGGAGCGCCGCCGCGTGAAGGCTGACGCGGCCTACCCGCCCCGCTTCGTCATGTCGAAGAGCGCGCGCGCCTGGGGCCCGAGGAAGCCGTCGAAGTCCGGCGCACGCTGGGCAATCTCGAAGTAGGCATAGGGCCAGGAACGGGTGCCACCGCCCTTGAGCGGCACCGACAGCGGCGCGGCCTGGGTGGCCGTCTGCCGCAGCGACGTCCCCGGAGCGCCCTCGATGTCGGCCTTCATCGGCACGCCGGCCTCGCGCATGCGCCGCTGCCACGCCTCCACGTCATCCACGGAGCCGGTGAAGTGGTTCACCTTGCGGCCGAACGCGAGCAACCAGGCGCCATACTGGGACTCCTTCTCCAGCTCCAGCAGCGCGGACGCCTCCGGCGGTGTCGGCGGCGCGGAGAACCAGGCGGCGAGCGCCTCCACGTCCTCCGGAGGAGGCGGGTCCTCGGGAAGCGCGGCGAGCAGCTCGCGGGCGCGCGGGGACAGCGCCTCCTGCTTCAGCTCGGAGATGAAGACGCGAGGCAGACCGGCCGGGTGCGACAGATAGATGGCGGACAGGTGCGCATCGGGAAAGGTGTACGCCCCCGCGGCCTTCCAGCCGAGCCGGATGAAGGGCTGCGAGAAGAGCGCGATACCGCCCCCGGGCCGGGCCAACGAGCGGAGCGCGACGTGGTCGTTGCGGTAACTGCCCCCAGCGAGGTGCACGAAGGTGCGCGCATAGGGCACCTCCGCGGCGTATCGCTCCCAGAGCAGGTCGAGGAGACGGCTGGCGGAATCGGTCGTCATGGCGCGCGAATCTAGCGCTCCACTCCACCGAAGGCCGCCGGACGTGCCGGGCCTCGTTCGACGGAAAAAAGAGCGGCGGCGCGCGGCCCCGGGTCCTTGGAGGGGACTTCAGCCAGAGACGCGCGCCGCCGAGCAGCGAAGCTGCTAGAGACTCGCCTTGGAGTTTCGAGTCTCCACACCATTGGTATGCATTGACTTCTTCCCCGCCACCGCCCCCGCCACCCGGAAGTGAGCGCCGAAATAGGGTGTGCTGACGGAAAATGCCAGGACGACACAAGCTGCATCACCAACGCAGCGTTGAGCTACCTTGAAGTCCTGCTAATCCACACTTTGTGGCCGCAACATTCCGCCAAGAATGCGCGGCCAACGACTCACTTCATTTGAATAAGTGAATAAGAGAAACCGAGAGCTGAGAGTCAGTGCAGATGCTCGGGCAGCATGGGCAGGCCGTGGAAGAAGCGGCGCCCGCTCTCGAAGCGGCGGTGGAAGGTGAAGCGATCATCCAGGTAGAGCCGGGCCATCTCCTCCTCGCCATAGGCGGCGAAGAAGGTGGCGCGGGCCTCGTCGCACGCGGCTTCGTACGCCGCGCGGAGCGCCTCCCAGTCCTCGGGAGGGGTCTCCTCGCCGCTGAGCCAGGCGCGCTGCTCCACGCCGTACTCGCGCTCCATCAGCTCCAGCTCCAGGGCCAGCCGGCACACGCGCGGCTCCTCGGAGATGGCCTCGTCCGCCATGGCGGTGAGGATGTGGGCCACGAGGAAGAAGCCGGCATCCGGAGGCACCACGCCTTCCTCGCGCGCGGCCCGGAAGGCCACGAGGAGCTGCGCGTCCATCGCGTCGTCTCCCAGCTCCATCAACCGGGCGGCGAGGCCGCGCCACCGAGTCTCCACCTCACCGACTTCGTGGAGGGTACGGGCTTCGTCTCGCGTCTTCTTCATGGCGTGGCTCCTTCGGGGACTGCTCCCGAAAATCTCATCCGGGTCTGACGTCTGACCACGAAGACCAGGACGTCCGGATTTACAGCTGCTTGCATCCGCCGTTGGGCGGATGACGTCCCGGCGCGGCCCCGTCTGCTGGTGGACGCGTCCTCGCCCGGCGAGCCAGGCTCTTCGCCACCGTGCCCGACCTGCGCGCCGCGACAGCCTCGGACGAATCCTTCCGCTTCGCGCTGTACGCCAGCACACGGGAGCACGAGCTCACCGCGTGGGGCTGGGAGCCCGCACAGCGGGACGCCTTCCTGCGCATGCAGTGGATGGCGCAATCCCACGTACGTGTCCATGTCGTGGCGGCCGCCGCCACGCCAGGGCTGAAGCACTGCGAAACCATGCCTCGGAAACACGAACGGCCCGCGAGCTGATTGCCCGCGAGCCGTCCGCATCCCCCCAAACCGCTCGGGCCTACAGGAACACGTTCTCCGGCGTGGGCGTGACGGTCCGCAGGTCATAGCCGGCGGTCCCCGCCTCGGGCTGCTGCTGAGAGGGCAGCGTCCCGCCACCACCCGAGCCGCCATTGCCGCCGCACGCGCCACCGCCACCGCCCGCGGTGATGGCCTGGCTGGCACCCGTGGGATTCGCGGTGGCCCCCGCGGGGCCCGCGTTCACCTGGATGCCACCCGTCACAACGGGCGCCGTGGAGGAGAGGAGCTGGATGATGCCGCCACCGCCACCACCACCGCCGCCCTTGCCCGCGCCTCCCAGGTTGTTGCCCGCGCCACCGTTGCCGCCCGCCGCGCGGACGATGCCCCCCACGGTGATGGAGCCCTTCCCCGCGAGGACGATGACGCCCCCCGCGCCACCGCCCGAGCCGGGCAGGTTGTCGCCAGACCCACCGGCTTCACCGTTGGCGTTGATGCCGCCTCCCGGGGGCACGCGGATTGCGCCCTGGGCGAGGATGACCAGCGAGCCGCCGCCCCTGCCACCGGGCACACCGGATTGCTTGGCGCCCGCGCCCCCGCCCAGCCCCCCGGGCCGCAGGAGCTGCGCGGCCTGGAGCGGCAGCAGCCCACGCCCGCCCTGGGGCTCGCCCGCGGCGGCACGCGCCACGCCCGCCTCCGCGGGGCCCGCGCCGTTATCTTCGGCGCTGGGGTCCACGATGATCGTCCCGTTGACGGTGACGTCGCCGGTGGCCCGGATGACCGTTCCACTGGGGACGATGAGGGTGCCCGCGATGGTGACGCTCGAGAACTGCAGGTGCTGCCGGCCCGACAGCGAGGCGTAGCCCTGCGGGGTGGTCAAATCCACGGTGTTTCCGATGGGGACGCTGAACGCCCCGCCCGAACCGTCACCGTAGGCCCCCGCCGAACCCACGGGCCCCTGCGGACCGGCGGGACCTTGCGGACCAACGGGGCCGGCGGGCCCCACCGCTCCCGCGGGGCCCTCAGGTCCCTCCGGACCAGCGGGACCTTGCGGACCGGCCGGACCGGCAGGCCCCGCCGCTCCCGCGGGGCCCGCGGGGCCCTGGGCGCCCTGTGCACCTTGTTCACCCCGCGGCCCTACCAGCCCCTGCGCCCCTTGCTCCCCCTGAAGGCCCTGCGGCCCCACGGGGCCTTGCGGTCCATCGGGGCCCGCGGGCCCCTGGTCACCGTTGCAGACATAGCGGGACAGCGAGGTATCGACCTCCTCGTCCTCCAACTCGCCGTTGCGGTCGAGGTCGATGCCCGTCTCGACCACGACGCCGCCCCGAGCGCAGTTCTCACCAGCGGCTTCCGAGGCCGTGCGCACCAGCGACGTCAGGCCGGGCGGCCCCTCCGGACCTCCTGGCGGCCCCACGGGGCCGCGCTCGCCCTGAGGGCCTTGAGGCCCCATGACACCGGGCTCCCCCGGCTCGCCCCGCGCCCCCGGCGTGCCCACGTCACACCCCGACAACACCAGCAGCGCCGTCAGCGGAAGCGGCTGAAACCACTTCTGATACAGGAGGCGTCGCCAATTCACATGCATCATCTGCCGGTCTCCTCGCGGTGAAACGTCGTCCACGGAGCCTTGAGCAAGTCTCACGCCACGCTGAACAAATCGAAGGCAACCCAGGACGTCCGGCGGCAATCCCGCACACGCGCTCCTGATGAGGCACCCATTCAACGGAGTCCCGGCGTTCGAGGCGAACGCACCCGCGTTGCGTCGGCACGCAGGTGCAGAGGTCCCGCGTTTGGAGACAACGCATCCGCGTCGGAAACGGACGCACGGCGGCGTGTGACACACCGGCGCATCGAGCCACCGTGCCTCACGTTTCACTGCATCCCGCTGTCACACGCACGTGAAACACGCGCGAGGCGAGCGCTGGCCGGACCTTTGCTCATGGAGCGGTCGCGGTTCCCGCAGCCCTCACATCGAAAGGTAGATGCACGTGTCAGAGCCCTTCATCGGTCAGATCATGATGTTCGCAGGCAACTTCGCTCCGCGGGGCTGGGCTTTCTGCGAGGGACAGCTGCTCTCCGTCGCCCAGAACACGGCGCTCTACTCCATCCTCGGCACCACCTATGGTGGCAACGGGCAGACCACCTTCGCGCTGCCGGACCTTCGAGGCCGTCTGCCCATGCAGCCGGGCCAGGGCCCGGGCCTGTCCCCACGAAGCCTGGGTGAGCAGGGCGGGTCGGAGAGCGTGACGCTGAATTCGTCGCAGATGCCGGCGCACAACCACTCGCTGAATGTCAGCAGCCAGCAGGGTGATACAGAAACCCCGGTTGGAACCGTGCTCGCTGCGGACAACACGGCGAGCATCACCAACTACCGGGCAGCCCCCATCGACGGAACGATGAGCCCCTCGGCAATCGGTGCCGCGGGAGGCACCCAGCCGCACAACAACATGTCGCCCTTCCTCTGCATCAACTTCATCATCGCGTTGGAGGGCATCTATCCGTCGCGGAGCTGAAGCACCTCGACAAGGAATTCGGCGCCTCGCGTCCACGCCAGGAACGCGAGGCGCGCCGAGGTAGCCCGCCCCCTCTCGACGCCCTGCCCACTCCGGCCAGCCCCACTGGCCACGGGTCCACGTCGGGACTGGACGACGGGGTGGGTGGCCCGCCCCGCGAGGGGTGGACACGTCCGGGTTGCAGCGACACGGGACGCGAGCGGGGGCGGTGGTGACGGAGCGCGACGGCAGGGGGCAACGCTCCCAGGTCACACCCAGGACGGTGTTCACCGTCTGCGCCTCCGTGCTCGCGATGGTCGCGTTCGTCACCCTGGTGGTGAAGACCCGGGTGGCGCTCACGCTGACGGGCATCGCCATCATCCTGGCCCTCGCCCTGGAGCACGGTGTCTCCAGGCTGGAGCGGCAGCGGCTCCCCCGCCTGCTCGCCATCGCCCTGGTGGTGGCGGCGCTGCTCGTGGTGGTCGCCACCCTCGCGCTGCTGGTGATTCCCGCCGCGGCGGACCAGTTCGATGCCCTGGTCCGTCAGTGGCCGCAGCTCATGGAGGGGCTTCGAAGCTCCCGGGCCTTCCAGGTGGTGAGTGAGCGGCTGCAAGCACTCGGATGGGCGCGCAGGCTGGAGGAAGCCACGCCCAGGCTCGCGACTGGAGCGCTGCCGGAGCTGCTGGTGCGAGCGATTGGGGGCGTGGTGGGCCTGGTGGGCTCAGCGCTCACGGTCTTCTTCCTCGTCGTGTTCATGCTCACGTTCGGGGGAGACCTGATTCGCAAGGGGCTGACCCTGGTCGGCCCGGAGCACCGGATGCGCTCGGTGCGGGTCCTCCACAACGTGTACAGCGCCACGGGCGGCTACCTGTCCGGGCTCGTGCTCATCTGCACCATCAACGCCACCCTGACCACCGGGATGCTGGCCATCCTGGGCCTGCCGTATTTCCTGCCCCTGGGCATCGCCAGCGGGTTCTCCAGTCTGGTGCCCTACGCGGGGCCGCTCATCGCGGGCGGCATCATCACCCTGCTGACGTGGGCGACGAAGGGGACATGGGTGGCGGTGGCGGCCCTCGCCTACTTCCTGCTTTACGGCCAACTGGAGGGCAACGTGCTGGCGCCGCTCGTCTTCAGGCGCACGGTGCACGTCAATCCACTCCTCATCCTCCTGTCCGTTCTGTTCTGTGCCGAGCTGGCGGGCATCGTCGGGGCGGTGGTGGCGGTGCCGGTGGCCGCCACCGTTCAAATCATCACCCGGGAGGTCCTGCTCTTCAGGCAGGAGCGCAGCGCATCCCGAGCAGCCGGCCCCGCGGGCCCGCCCTGACACCTCCGAGGAGTACGCAATGGCCGCCAGCTCACTCCCGTGGCTGCTCTCCCATGGCTCGGCGGCCATGCTCTTCGCCGCCCTGGTGGCAGGTGGACTGGGCGTGCCCATCCCCGAGGACCTGGTGCTGCTGTCGCTGGGCATCCTGGCTCACCAGGACGTGTTCTCGTTAACGGTGGCGCTGGTGGTGGGACTGGTCGGCGTCATCTGCGGAGACATCGCCCTCTTCCTCACCGCCCGCCGCGTGGGGCCTGCGCTCTACGCGCATCCGCGGCTGAGAAGACTCCTGCCGCCCGAGCGCCGCGAGAGGCTGGCCCGGCTCTACGCGCTCCACGGAGGGCGCTGCGTCTTCGTAGGCCGCTTTTTGTCCGTGCTGAGAGGGGCCGTCTTCATCATGGCCGCGGTGCAGGGCATGAAGCTGCGGCACTTCCTGCTGTGGGACGGGCTGGCGCTGATCCTCAGCGCGCCGCTGGTGGTGGGGCTGGGCTACGCCTTCTCGCACAGCGTCGAGGCGGTAACGAAGGGGGCCGCGCGCGCCGAGCACCTGATGGTGGTGGCGCTGGTGGCCACCGTGGTGGTCATCAGCGGGCTGCGCAGGCTGCGCGCCCGGCGGAAGCGCCAGCGGCAGGC
>JAFAAN010000121.1 GCA_023426545.1 Pseudomonadota bacterium | reverse complement strand
GCCCCCCCGCGGGCCCCCGAATCCTGCTCGGCTCGCTGTCAGCCCGCGCGGCTCAGCGCTGCGCGAGAATCTCGTCCAGCCGCTTCTTGTCGCTGGAGAAGGAGAAGTAGCTGTAGAGCTGGTGAGCGTTCTGCGGGTCCAGGATGTAGGGCTTCAGCGTCCGGACCACGGTCAGCTTGTCCTGCGAGAACTGGAAGTGGCCGAGGAGCTTGCCCACCTGGGAGACGAGGAAGTGATGGTGCTGGGCCGCCGAGGTCAGCACGCGCATCTTGTCCTCCGCGAAGGACTGCCGGGAGATGGAGTCGTTGATGCGTTGCAGCTCGCTCTCCGAGATGGGCCGCACCACCGGCGCGGGCGGCATCGGCGGAGGCGGCGGGAGGATGGTGGCCAGCAGCGGGGCGTTGGTCACCAGCGCCTGGACGGAGTCCAGCGTCTCCTTCGCCTTGCGGAACTGGTTGCGCTCGTTCCGGTTCATCCGCTGCTCGGCCTCTTGCAGCAGCTTCTCCAGCCGGGCCAGGCGCGTGTTCAGCTCATTGCGGTCCACGACCACCTGGCTGCCCACGGGCTGGTGCGGGCGGCTCGGCTGCGGCACCGGCTGGCCCGGGGGAGGCCCGCGGCGGAAGTCCGCCTGGGCATACGCATCGAAGGAGGGGAGGGCGAAGAGCAGGGCAAGGGAGGTGATCAGGGCCTTCATTTGGGAGCGTCCTTTCGTGTGCTCGAACAGTCTGACGCGCCAGGGCCGGTCGCATTCAACCGGATGCGGCAAGGCGTGCGATCTGCCCCCGGAGCACTCGTCTCCCCCTGGAACGGCCTCGGCCGTTCGTGCGCGGGCGAGCGTATCCCACGACTCCAGGGGCGTTGGGGAGCCCCCTTCTTCACTTTCAGTCTCCGGGGGACGCCGTGCGCTTGGACAGCACGCCGCCCTCCGGTGACATCTCGTAGACGAGTGGCACGCCGGTGGCCAGCTCGAGCCCCACCACCTGCTCGCCGGTGAGCCCGTCCAGCTTCATCACCAGGGCGCGGTTGGAGTTGCCGTGGGCGACCACGAGCACGTTCTTCCCCAGGCGCAGGTCACCGGCGATGGCCCGGTCATAGAAGGGCAGCACGCGCTTCGCGGTCATCTCCAGCGACTCGCCGTGGGGCGGCGGGACGCCGTAGGAGCGGCGCCACTGCTTCACCTGCGCGTCGCCCCAGCGCTTCGCGGCGTCCGCCTTGTTGAGCCCCTGGAGGTCGCCATAGTTGCGCTCGTTGAGGGCGGCGTCCCGGATGATGGGCACGGGCTGGCCGAGCGACTCCAGGATGATGGCCAGCGTCTCCTGGGCCCGGATGAGGGCGGACGTGTACGCGACGTCGAAGCTCATCCCTCGCAGCGCCCGGGCCGCCAGCCGGGCCTCCTCACGGCCCTGGTCGGTGAGGGGCACGTCGACAAAGCCGGTGAAGCGGTTCTCCTGGTTCCACAGCGACTGGCCGTGTCGGACGAGGACGAGTATTGGCATGGCCTCCAGGTAGTCCCGAAGGGGGGACGCGGCCAGGGGCGGGCCCGCTCCCCGCGGACGGGACGTTCCGGGCAACACAGTCGCTGGCGCTGGGACCGGCGTTTTCTCACGCCATGCCGCTGGAGGCGGCGGGGCCCTGCGCAGTAGATGGGGGCGAGGAGGACGTCATGGCTCGCAAGGTCGCCCCTTCCGTTGATTCCACGCCGCGCTTCACCCTGGACCGGGCCCGTGTGCATTGGCTGCGGACGCAGGGGCTGGCGGAGCCGCTGGAGGGAAGCCTGGAGGACGTGGTCGCCGCCACCGGCTGGGTGCGGACGCTGGGCGGCGCGGACGTGTACCTGGCGGTGCGGGCCCGGGTGCCGGGGCTGAAGCGGGCGGACCTGGACGCTGCCGCGGACGCGTCCAGGCTCCAGGTGATTCCAGCGGTGCGCGGGTGCATCTACCTGGTGCCCCGCGCGGACGTGCCCCTGGTGATGCGCGTGGCCGAGGAGGCGTACCGCAAGCGGGCCGAGCGCGAGCACGAGAAGGTGGGCCTGGGCGCGAAGGAGCTGGCGGACGTGGCCGAGGCCGCGCTGGTGGCGCTGCGCAAGGGCCCGCTGTCCACGGATGCGCTGCGCAAGGCCCTGCCTGCGGGCGTGGTGCGCAGTCTGGGCGAGGTGGGCAAGAAGGTGGGTTTGTCTTCGACGCTGCCGCCCGCGCTGCGCCACCTGGAGTTCGAGGGCAAGGTGGAGCGCCGCATGGAGGGCGGGCGGCTGGACACGGAGCGCTACCTCTGGCGGCTGACGGCCCGCAATCCCTTCACTGGCGCCCGGGTCCCCGCGGCCGCGGAGGAGCGCCATGCGCGGCTGGCGGCCATCTTCTTCCGCCAGTTCGGCCCGGCGACGGTGGAGGACTTCGCGGCGTGGGCCGGCTTCTCGCAGCGGGACGCGAAGGCGGCCGTGGCGCGGGCCGGCCTGGTGTCCGTGGCGGTGGAGGGCTACGCGGACGTGGCCCATGTCACCGAGGAGGCCCTGGAGGCCCTGCGCGAGAAGGCGCCCGCGTCCACCTCCGTCTCCCTGCTGCCGTCCCAGGACCTGTACGTCGCGTCGCACGGCGGGCCCGCGCGGGTGACGGACCCGGCGCACCACGGCATCCAGGTGCCCACCTGGGGCTCCAGCAAGGGCGCCACGCTGGGCCAGGCCGCGCACCTCTTCGTCCGCCCCGTGCTGGACGGGGAGCGGCTGGTGGGGCTGTGGGAGTTCGACCCGAAGGCAGACGACGTGGTGTTCCACACCTTCGAGCCGCTGGCGCCCCGGCGGCGCAAGGCAGTGCAGGCGCGGGCCGAGGACGTGGCCGCGTTCCTGCGGGAGGACATCGGGCACGCGCGCAGCGTCACCCTGGACAGCGTGGACTCGGTGCAGAAGCGCGCCGACTTCGTGAAGTCCCTGGCGCGCTAGCGCCGCCACGCCGCCTCAGCCCTTGAGCAGCTCCTGGAAGCGGCGCTGGAGCTCCTCGGGCGACACCTCCTCGATGCGGGTGGTCAGGGCCCAGCGGTGGCCGAAGGGGTCGCGCAGGTGCGCCACGCGGTCGCCGTAGAACTCGTTCTTGATGGGCCGCTCCAGCGTGGCGCCCGCGTCGAGGGCGCGCTGGGCCGCGGCGTCCACGTCATCGACCACGAGGTGCAGGGAGCATGTCGTGCCCCCGCGGCTCTCCGGGCCGACGATGCCGTATTCCGGGTGCTCGTCCGCGAGCATCAACGACACGCCGCCCAGCGTCATCTCCGCGTGGCCCAGGCGGCCCCCCGGCTCGGTGAGCCGGAACTTCTCCTGGGCGCCAAACACCCGCGCGTAGAAATCGATCGCCGCGGTGGCGTTTCGCATCACCAGCGACACGGAGAGTCGGGGAGCGTCGGGGGACTTCATCTCGGTGGAGGGATTGTTCGCGTTCATGGGAGGCATGGAGGGATTCTACCTGGGACTGGCCTTGACGAGCCGGGACAGCTCCCGGTCCAGTGCGGCGGCGAACTGTTGCCGGTCCTGGGCGGAATACCCATCCGGCCCACCCGTCGTCACGCCGCTCTCGCGCAGCTCCTGCATGAAGTTCCGGACGGAGAGCCGCTCGGCGACGTTCTCCTCGGTGAACACCTCCCCGCGCGGGTCCAGCACCACCACGCCCTTGGGGACCAGCAGCGCGGCCAGGGGGATGTCCTGGGTGATGGCCAGGTCGCCGGCCTGGGCTTCCTGGGCGATGTGGCGGTCCGCCACGTCGAGCCCGGCCCCCACCTGCACACTGGAGACATAGGCCAGCCGCGGAAGGGAGAGCTGGTGGTTGGCCACGAAGACGGTGGGCACCTTCACGCGCTGGCCGGCGCGCAGGAGGATGTCACGGGCAGGGCCCGGGCAGGCATCGGCATCGACCCAGATTTTCATACCGAGCCACTATCTCAGGATTCGTGCCGACGCTCACGGAGGTGTCCTCGGGCGCCGCCATGCGGTGCGATGGAGGCTCAGGGGGCCTTGCTCGCCGCGTCGATGGCGTCCAGGGCCTCCACCCGCAGGCGCTCCTCGGGCGTGAAGGCGTCGAACAGCAGCCGCTGCACGGCGGCCTGACGGGCAACCGGGTCCGCCTCCGTCTGGCCCAGCGCCTCACGCCGGGCGCGGAACTCGGCGAGCCGCCGCTTGAACTCGGCCTCCTCGTGGTCCATGGCCTCCAGGCGCGCGGTGGCCTCCGGGCCCACGGTGGCCAGCCGGTGCTGGCGCAGGTCCTCCGCTGTCGCGCCGGACGCCACCAGCTCGTGCTCCACCGCCTGCTGCTGGAGGGGGCGCAGCGCCTCGTCGCGGCTGGCGCGGTAGTCCGCGGGGAGCTGCTCGTCCAGGGCGGCGATGCGGCGCTCGCGCTCCTCGGGCGTCAGCGACGTGTCCTGCTCCAGCTTCATCCGCTCCACCGTCACCGCGTCCACCTGCTCCTCCCCTCCGAAGAGGCCGTCGGCCCAGGGCCCCAGGTGCTCGCGGCGCAGCTCACGCAGGGCCTCCAGCCGGGCGGACAGGTCCGTGGGCTCGCCACGCTGGTTCATCGCGAAGGTGCGGGCCGCGTCGCGGTAGGCGAGGTAGTCGTCCAGCAGCCGCACGGCCTCCTCCATCGCCGGGGCCGGGAGGTTCTTCGCTCGCAACGAGGCGAGGATGCGGGCGCGGATGACCGCCAGCTCCTCCTCGCCCATGGCGGACAGGTAGTAGTCGAAGAGGCGGCGCACGTCCGGCGTCACCACCAGGTGGCCCGAGGCATCCACACGCACCGCGCCGTCTTCCTCCGTGTCCTGGAGCGAGGTGGGCAGCGCGGGGAGGGATGGCTCCCGCGGAGGTGCGAGGGGGCCGGTGGTGTCAGGTGACGCGGCCCGGGGCACGGCGCCTCGGGCGAGGCCGACAGGGGCGGGTGGCGTGACCTGGGCAACAGCGGGCCCGGACGGCGTGGACGTCGCCCGGGCCTTCCACCATGAGAAGGCGCCGGCACCCAGCAGGGCGCACAGCGCGGCTACGGGAATGACGGCGCGGTTCTTCATGGCGCTCCTTCGTGGACGGCCGCTAGAGGCCGAGTCCCTTCAGCCGATTGGCCTGGCCGCGGAAGACCGACTTGGGGTTGGTGAAGAACGCGGTGAGGCCCAGCACCTGGTTCACCTCGTCCAGGTGGTTCATGTCGTAGTTGTCACGCAGCACCGTGCCGAAGTGCGAGCTGCACCGGCCGACGAGGCCATCGTTCGCCTCGCTGTAGAAGAATGACGCCAGCTTCAGCGAGTAGTCGGACACGTCCAGCAGGTTGGTGAAGGGGTCGGTGCCGGACCAGGAGTAGTAACGCTGGCCGTTGGTGCCCGTCGCGGCGCCCTGGCCGCAGCTGGTCGAAGGGATGCCCGCGGGGTACTTCTGGTTGAAGGCCGAGGTGCCCGCCTTGGACAGCGCCTCCAGCGCGCCAATGGCGTTCTGCGGGCTCGTCTTTCCCGACAGCATGCCCAGGACGGTGCCCAGGCTGTTGGCGAAGTAGGCCAGGACGCCCTCGGTGAAGGAGCTGCCCCGGATGTTGCCGCGCAGGTAGTCCGCCAGGTCCGCGCCCTTGTGCGGCGAGCCGACCGTCGTCACCGACGCGACCAGGTCCGGGCGCACCGCCGCCACGTAGCGCACGTCCAGGCCACCATGGCTGTGCCCGATGAGGTTCACCTTGCCCTTGCCGGTGCGCGCGACGATGTCCTTCACCTGCGCCAGCAGCGCCTCGCCGCGCTGCTCCGTGGTGTTGAACTGCGGAACGCTCGTCACGTACACCGCCGCCCCGCCCGAGCGCAGGTCGGAGCCGATGCCGTAGAAGTAGTCGTAGACGCCGAACAGCGAATCGAAGCCCGCCATGCCGTGCGCGAGCACGATGGGATAGCGGGTCTGGGTATACGTATCCGCGTGAGCGGGCTTCGCCCACAAGCCAAGTGCTGCGACAGCCAGAACAAGTGTCCGGACAGCGTTTCGCATGATGAGGGGCTCCTGTTTGGGGGACGCGGGCCCACTGCGGATTGACCCGCGGGTCAACGCGTAGGCCGGACCCAGGGGAAGATCAAGGTTCACCCCGTATTATCCGTGAGACACGCGAGGTCTGCTGTCGCATGGAGCTTGGCGTGCTGCGTCAATGGCTCACGACGCAATGTGTCGTGGCCTCGCTTCGGTGTCGGTGCATCGCGTGCCACGGCGGCCGGGGAGACTGACGAGGCTCTCGCGCAAGCCGGTCCTGATGGCCGCGAGGATGGAAAAGAAATACATGGTAGTGATTGTGGGCGGGCTGCCTCCATCCTGGAGACGCGGTCCGCGGAAATAGTGGCTCATTCTTTCTTTTTTGTTTTGCTCAAGTCGCTGATTTTGCAGTGGAAATCAGATGTGGCATGGCGCCCTGATTCGCTGCGGAAAGGGGCTCTGTGACACGAAACAATTCTTTGTTGGAGGTCGATAAATATATCAAAAGTCCACCTGACAGGAGCCTGCCATGTCCATCCGTTCCTTCTTGCCCCGCGTTCCTTCGTTCCAGTCCGGGACCACCTGTGTCGGCCCGAAGCCGCCGGGAGCCGACCGTGCCCGCGTCGCCGAGATGGCACGGGCGGCCCTTCCATCCGTGGATGGGTTCGAGCGTTCGCGAGGTGCTGCCCGCGAAGCCCTGGAGGGGCTGGAGCGACGCCCCCCAGAGGCCATCCGCGAGGCCGTCGAGCGCGCGGTCCAGCGGCAGCGGCTCCAGTCGTTGGCCGAGGCGATGAAGCAGAATGTCCTGCTCCAGCGGCTGCGGAGCGGAGCCGAGGCGCTGGCGGCGCGCATGGCTCAGCCTTCGCCATCGGACGCCGCGCCGACGTCCACCTCCACCTGGCCGGTCCAGCCCGGGGACACCGTGGGCGACATCGCCTGGAGCCTCATGCAGCAGGGCGTACCGGGGCCCGTGGAGGAGATTGCCCGGCAAATCGTGGCGCTCAATGGCCTGACGAACCCGGATCTCATCTACGCGGGAAGCACGCTCGTGGTGCCCGCCGCCCCTGGTGCCTCGCAGGCGCCGGGCACGCCGGGCACCGCGGCTCCCGGTGGTTCGGGAGCGCCGGGGACGCCGCCCTCGCCGGGCACCGCGGCTCCCGGCGCCCCTGCGCGTCCAGGCTCCACGCCGTCCACGCCGGGCGAGCGCTATCCGGTGCCCTACATCAACCAGATCACCTCCGAGGGGACCGAGGACGACTGGAACCGCTTCTCCAACTGCGGCCCCACGACGCTGGCGATGATTGCCCGGGGCTTCGGGTTGGGCGGTGGGCTGTCGGACGGCGCCTTCATCAACCAGCTCGCGAACTCCATCGGCATGGGCGCCGAGGGCACGGGCTACGTGGGCATCGAGCAGATGGCCGCGAACCTGGGCCTGGAGTCCGAGACGCACGCGGGCTCGGACGTGGGCTGGATTCGCCAGCAGTTGGAGGCGGGCAACCTCGTCGCCGTCAACGGCGAGAGCAGCGTGATGCTCGCCAACGAGAAGCCGCCCTATGCCTCCGGCAACTTCTCCGGCGGCCACTGGATCGCCGTGACGGGGATGACTCCGGAGGGCAACTTCATCGTCAAGGACCCGTCCAGCACCTGCCGTGAGCTGACGCCGGACCAACTGGAGCGCTTCCTCGCCTCGCACCACGCGGGCGGCTTCGCCACCGCCATCCATCCGCCCCCTGGCGTGAAGCCCGCCGAAGCGCCGTCCTCGGACCTCTCCGCGCAGGGCGCGCGGCTGGAGTCGCTGCGGCTGGCGCCCGGGGCCTGGTCGCTCGCGGAGACGGGCTTCGCCGGTCAGGGCGAGGCGCTGCTGCGGCTGTCGGAGAAGTACGACGTCCCCATCGACCTGGCGCTCGCGATGTTGTGGAAGGAGTCCCAGTGGGGCTCCACGGGGCTGTCTCGCACCCACAACAACCCCGGCAACCTCAAGTTCGTGGGCCAGGAGGGCGCCTACGACGCCTTCACCTCGCCGGGCGCGGCGGGCAGCTTCGCGGGGTGGCCGACGATGGAGCAGGGCATCGAGGCGTACTTCAAGCTGCTCGGGACGTACTACCGGAGCGAAATCGACAGCGGCAACTGGGAGGCGCTCGTCTACCGCTACGCGCCCCCGTCCGAGAACGACTCCGCCCAGTACCTCCAGCAGGTCTACACCTACTCGGCCGAGGTGCGCAGGCACCTGGGTATCGAGTAGCGAGAGCGGCGTTGTACACTCCTGACGCCATGCTTCCTCCCGCCTCTCCCGAGGGCCTGTACCTCCGGGCGCGTTCCGCGTGGCCCGGAGTCGTCGTGGCGCAGGAGGACTTCCTCGCCCACCTCGCCGCCCGCGCCGGGGCTGGTGGGGACGCGCCGGCCGTGCCCGCCTACGTGGAGGACCTGTACCTCGCGTGCGCGTGTGCCCGGGGGCTGCCGGAGGCGCTCGCCCGCTTCGAGCGAGACCTGCTGCCCCCAGCCCGTCAAGCACTGGCGCGCAGGGGGATGGCCGCGGACGTGGTGGACGAGGCGATGCAGCGGCTGCGCGAGCGGCTGCTGCTGCCCCGGCCGGATGCGCCGCCGCGCATGGCGGAGTACGACGGCCGGGGCCCGCTGGAGGCCTGGGTGCGCACCGTGGCCCTGCGGCTGGCGCTCACCGAGCTGCGAGAGCGGGCCGCCCGGCCGGCGCCGGACGCGCTGGGCCTGGCGTTGCTGCCCACGGACGACGCGTCCTTCGCGGCGCTGAAGCATCGGCACCACACGGACCTCGAGGCCGCCATCGCCGCGGCGCTGGCCGCGTTGGAGCCTCGCGAGCGCGCCTTCCTCCGCCTGCACCTCGTGGAGAACGTGGGGGTGGAGGACATTGGCCGCGTGTACGGCGTGAGCCGCGCGACCATGACGCGCTGGCTGAAGGCCGCGCGGGACACGTTCACCCGGAGGGTCCACGAGGAGCTGCGGCGCCGGCTGAAGGTCGAGGACTCGGAGCTGGACAGCCTGCTGCGGACGCTGCTGAGCGGGCTGGAGCTGAGCGTGCGGCGCCTGCTGCGGTGACGCCATGGGCTGCCCTGACGAGAACACCCTCCTGGCGTACTGCGAGCGCGCGCTTGGCGGCGCGGAGACGCAGGCCGTGGAGGCGCACCTGGACGGGTGCTCGGCCTGCCTCGCGCTGGTGGGGGAGGCGGCCCGGGGAGACGCGCCGACCTCGGTGAAGGAGGACCTCGCCGGCCAGCCGCCGCGCACCGGCGAGCCGTCCCTCTCCGAGGAGTCGCTGGGCCGCGGCGCCGTGCTGGGCCGCTACGTGGTGATTGACCGGGTCGGCGCGGGGGGCATGGGCGTGGTGCTCAGCGCCTATGACCCGCGGCTGGACCGCAAGGTGGCGCTCAAGCTGGTGCGCTCGCTCCAGGGCGAGGGCGCCCAGGAACTGGAGGCGCGGCTGCTGCGGGAGGCGCAGGCCGTGGCGCGGCTGTCCCATCCGCACGTCATCACCGTCTTCGACGTGGGCACCGTGGCTGGCCGGCTCTTCATGGCCATGGAGTTCATCGAAGGCCGTACGCTGCGCCAGTGGCTCAAGGCGCAGCCTCGCTCCTGGCGTGAGGTGCTCGCCGTCTTCCTGAAGGCGGGAGAGGGGCTCGCCGCGGCGCATGCGGCGCAGCTCATCCACCGCGACTTCAAGCCCGACAACGTGCTGGTGGACGTCCAGGACCGGGTGCGGGTGACGGACTTCGGGCTGGCGCGCCTGCAGGACGTGGCCGCCGCGCTGCCCACCCCTTCGCCCGCGGGCGCGGCGCTCGCGCCTGGGCAGACTTCGCTCACCCGGACGGGCTCGCTGGTGGGCACTCCGGCGTACATCCCGCCCGAGCAGTGGAATGGCGAGCCCATGGACGCGCGAGGGGACCAGTTCAGCTTCTGCGTCGCCCTGTACGAAGCCCTCTTCCAGGTTCGCCCTTTCTCCCGGGGGCAGCCCCCGGACTTCCAGCGGCTCCAGGAGCCTGCGCGGGAGATGGGCGTCCCGTCCTGGGTGCGGCGCGTGGTGTTGCGCGGCCTCAGCGTCTCTCCCGCGGACCGCTACCCGTCCATGGAGGCGCTGCTGGAGGCCCTGCGGCGTGACCCGGCCCGCAAGCGCGCGCGGGTGGCCGTGGGATTGGGGGCGCTCGCAGGGGTGACGGCGCTGACGCTCCTGCTGCTCCTGCGCGCGGGGCCGGCGCCGTGCACCGGGGCGGCAGGGCGAGTCGCGCCCGTGTGGAGTACGTCCCGGCAGGCGAAGGTGCGCCAGGCCTTGCTCGCCACCGGAAGCCCCCTGGCCGCGTCCGCAGCGGACACGGTGGCTGGCCACCTGTCCGCCTACGCGCGTGCTTGGGAGGCGGGGTACACCGAGGCCTGTCAGGCCACGCACGTGCGGCACGAGCAGCCGGGGCAGGTGCTCTCACTGCGCATGGCCTGCCTGGACGCGAGGCTCCAGTCGCTGGACGTGCTCGCGGACACGCTGGAGCACGCGGACGCGGCGCTGGTGATGACGGCCGCGGAGGCCTCGCTGAAGCTGCCCCGCGTCTCGGACTGCGCCCGCGTGGAGTCCATCCTCTCCGTGGTGCCTCCCCCCGAGGGACCCGGTGTCCAGGCGCGGCTGGGGGACGCGCGCATGCGCCTGGCGCGCGCCCGCGTGCTGCTGGAGACAGGGCGGTACGCGCAGGGGTTGACGGAGGCCGTGGCCGCGCGGGACGCGGCGCGCGCGCTGGCCTACCGTCCGCTCGAAGCCGAGGCCCTCCACGTCACTGGCTGGCTGGAGCTCCGGCTGGCCCGGTACGAGGACGCGGCGCGGAGCTGGGCGGAGGCGGAGCGGGGGGCGCTGGCGGGACGTGACGACCTGCTGGCGCTGCGCGCGGCTACGGACCGGGTCTACGTCCTGGGCTATGAGCTGGAGGACCTGGAGCGTGGGTTGGACCAGGCCGCCGAGGCGCGCGCGCTCATGGAGCGGGTCGGCCCGGTGGAGGAGGTCGCCGCCCAGCTGGAGAATCACCTGGGCATCATCCACTTCGGTGAGGGGCTGCTGCCCCAGGCGCTGGCGCACTACCAGCGGGCGCTCGACATCCGTGAGCGTGTCCTGGGGCCCGAGCACCTCGAGACGGGCAAGGTCCTCTCGAATCTGGCCCTGGTGTACGTGCGCCAGGGGCGCGTGCGTGACGCGTTGCCGCTCTATACGCGGGCCCTGGACATCCAGCGGCGGCAGCTCGGCGCCGAGCATCCCCTGGTGGCGAACACGCTGCTCCTCATGGGAGACGCGCACCGGTTGCTGGAGGGGCCCAGGGCGGCGCTCCCACTGTACGAGCAGGCGCTGGCGCTGCGGCGGCGCACGCTCGGTGACACGCACGTCAGCACCTTCCAGCTTCACAATGACCTGGGGCTCCTCCACGAGCTGATGGGCCGCTTCGACCTGGCGCGAGCCCATCATGAGCAGGCCCTGGCGCTGAGCGCCCAAGCCCTGGGCGAGGAGCACGCGGAGCACGCCAACGCACTGGCGGCGCTCGCGCGGATGGAGGCCCGCCAGGGGAGCCTGCCGGTGGCCCTGGCGCTGTATGAGCGGGTGCTCGCGCTCCAGGAGCGGCTGCTGGGGCCGAGCGCGGGGGCCACGCTGCGCGCACGGGAGGAGCGCGCGGCCGTGTTGCGCAAGGCGGGCCGGGCGCGGGACGCGGTGCGCGAGCTGGAGTGGGTGCTCGCGCGGCACGAGGAGGCGGGAGTCGCGGGCCAGCCCCGGCTCGTCTCGGGACTGGCGGAGCTGGCGCGGGCGTGGCTCGACTTGAAGCAGCCGGAAAGGGCTCGCCGGACCGCCGAGCAGGCGCTGGACATCGTCCGGCCCCTTGGCTGGAGCGGCACCCGGGTGGCCGAGCTCCAGTTCGAGCTGGCCCGAGCGCTCTGGGAGGTCGGCTCGCGGGAACAGGCACGCTCCCTGGCGGACGAGGCGCTTGCCGCGTTCCAGGGCGCGAGCAACACCCATGCCTCCCAGGTTCGCGACGTGTTGCGCTGGCGGAACGCCCGGGTGGGGCGCTGACGGCTCACGCAACTCACGCATCTGGCTCTCAGATAATGGGAGGAACACGTCGCCTGGAGAGCCCCATGCGATTCCCCATCCGATCCAAGCCCCTCACGCCGTCCCCCCGTCCGGCTGTTACCTCGGGGCCCTCCTCTTCTCCGGCAGCGATGCCTCTTCCAGTGGCAGCCAGGGCCGCGGGGGCCCGGGCGCGGCAGGACGCCTTCGAAGGCGAGGGGGCCCAGCACGGCGTGCGTCGCCTCATCGAGAGCTTGCAGCGCCTGGGCCGCGAGAGCGCCGCCCGGGATACCAGCGGCGAGAAGGGTAGCCCCAGCTCCGCCGGTCCATCGGCGGAGAACAACGACGATACACACGTCATTCGTTGAGGGATGGCGGGGCTGTTTCGGCCCCGCGGCGAGGGAACTGCCGCATCGCGTGGTGCGCCGCCCTTGTGGAGAAATGAGGGGGCCGTTAAACCCGCGGGCCCTTCGTCCCTTCCTCCTCCACAGGACGGCCCTCCATGTCGAACGCCAATCCCGCCGCTTCTTCATCTCCGACCCAGGCTGCCCCGACCTCCAAGGGGTGGATGCTCTGGGTGGGGCGCATCCTCTCCGGCATTGTCATCGCGATGCTCGGCATGAGCGCCGTGATGAAGCTGAGCCAGTCGCCGGATGCGCTCAAGGGCATCGAGACGTTTGGCTATCCCAGCGGGGTGTTGCTGCCCATCGGCATCGTCGAGCTCCTGTGCCTGCTCGTCTATGCGGTGCCGAGGACCTCCGTGCTGGGCGCCATCCTCGTCACCGGGTACCTGGGCGGCGCCACCGCAACCCACGTGCGCATGCCGGAGCCCTTCATCCTGCCCGTCGTCCTGGGGGTGCTCGCCTGGGCCGGACTCTTCCTGCGCGACGCGCGTCTGCGGGCGCTGCTGCCCCTTCGCCGCCCGGAGTGAGCGGACCGCGCGCCCCTGGCAGCAGAGGCCGGGTGGCGCGCTGGCGGTGTGGGTATGCCGCGGAGCGCTTCACGCAGGAGGGAGCAGCCGGGAGAGCAGCTCGAGCCCCGGGGCCTCCAGCGGGACGCGCCCCCCGAGCGCGGCGAAGAAGGACCAGCCATGGTCCGCCAGGAGGACCACGCCCGCGTCCGCCCTCGCGGCGAAGCCGAGGAAGCCCGTGTAGCCCCCCATGACGGAGGAGCGCCACACCACCGGCTGTCCGCGCACCTGCGTCACGTTCCAGCCGAGCCCGGCCTGCCGGGGGCCGGCTGCCACGCGCGGCACCTGGGGCAGCCGGAGTGCTCGCACCACGCCTTCGTCTCCGCGCCCGAGGTTGGCGTCGAGGAACCGCAGGAGGTCGGCGGCCGTGGAGTACGCGGCACCGGCGCCGGGGAGCGCGGGGAAGGTCCAGGCGGGCACCGGCTTGCCCCTGGCGGTATGGCCTGGCACCACGCGCGGTGCCTGCTCCTCGGTGGGGCGCAGCGAGGTGTCTCCCATTCCCAGGGGCCTGAAGAGGAGGTCCCGCAGCGCGTGGCCATAGTTGACGCCGGCGCGCCGGGAGAGCGCATGTCCCAGCACGCCCATGCCGATGAGGGATTCGGCGTAGCGGCGCGGCGGAGGCCACTCCGGGTGGTAGCCGCGGAGGAACGCGCCGAAGTGTCCCGCGTCGTAATGGCCGAAGGGGTCCTCGGGCCGTTGGGCCTCGCTGTCCAGGTTCGGCGGGAGGTGCGGCATGCCCGAGGTGTGCGTGGCCAACTGCTCCAGGGTGATGCGGCCCGCCTCGGCGTCCGGGAGCAGGGGCCGTGGAATCACCTCGGACAGTGGCATGTCGAGCCGCGCCTTGCCCTGGTCCACGAGCAACGCGAGCAGCGCGCCCGTGAAGACCTGGGTCAGCTCTCCCAGCGCGAAGAGCGCATCCGTGGAGGGTGGGGCGCCTCGGCCGCGCAGGGCCTCGACATGGTGCGCGCCTCCCTGGGTGATGCCGGCGCAGAGGGCCGCTGTCCGGTACCCTCGCACATAGCGCCGGGTTGCTTGCTGGAGCAGCTCGCTTGGGGACGGCTTCGATGGGGGACTCACGGCGACCCGTCTACACCACCTGGCGCCGCGCGCCGCACTGTCACACGGGCGCCTGGAGATTGACGGATTGTCGTACGGCGGGGTCGGAGGGCCGCGTCCAAGCTCGCGGAATTCCGAGCAGGGGGCGCTGGAACGGCATGTGTAATGGCTCCCAGGCAACAGGAGGCCCGCACCATGCCCATCTGCCGCCAGCCCGTTTCCCCCGCGTTTTCCTGCACGCGTCACTTCGCCGAGCGCAGCGCGCTCCGGCAGCTTCGTGACGAAGTGCTCGACTTCATCCTGGAGCACGGCAGCCGGACCCGCGCGAGCGGAATGACGCATGTCACGTTGCTGGCGCGCGACCTGCCTGTGGGCTGGCGCCACCTGGACGTGGCACGGCAGGCGCGCGGCTGGATTGTCCTGCTCAACGACGAGGAGCGCCTCATCACCTGCTACCGCCGGGGCGACGCCAACCGCTTCATCCGTCGCAAGTCGAAGCGCCGCATGTCCGGCGCGCAGCTCCACCGCGCCTGAGCCGGAGGACGCTCACCCCGCGCGCAGCAGCGCGTACATCGCGAGGGCCATCAGCACCGCGCCGCCCACGGCCAGGGGACCCACGGGGACGCGCCGGGCCAGTAGCCTCCGCGCGGCCTCCGCGCTGTCGGGACGGCCTTCGATGCGCTCCGAGAGCAGCCCTCTCACGAGCCTGCACAGGTGAGGTGGCACGGACGGCGGGAGTGGCCGGCTCCCGGGGGCGCCGCCGGTGAGGGCCTCGTACAGCACGTGCCCCAGCGCATACAGGTCCGACTGGGCTGCCGCGCGGCCCCACCGGCGCTGCTCCGGGGCTTGGGCCGGGTGGGCGCCGGGAGGCACCAGCGAGAGGCCGAAGCGCCAGAGCTGCACACCTTCCGGGCCGAGCAGGAGGCTCTCGGGCCGCAGGTCGCCATGGACGAGGCCCGACTCATGGGCCGCTCCGAGCGCGTCGAGCACCTGCATCGCCATCTGCTCCACCTCCTGCCAGGGCAGGGCGTTGACCCGGTCCAGCCGAGTCTTCAGGTCGGGAGCGGTGGTGGGCGCCATGGCGTACCAGCAGCGTCCGCGTTCCTCGCCCGCTGAGATGGCGTGGACGAGGCCCGGGTGACGCACCCTGCGCAGCACGTCCACCTCGCGGTGGAAACTCGTGCGCCGCTCCGCGTCCGCCGTCACGTGCGTGGGCAGCACCCGCACCGCGCAGGGGCCGGTAGGGCCTTCCGCCGCGTACAGCACGCCGGAGTCATCCGCGCCCAGCCGCGCCGCCAGTTGGAAGCCCCCCAGGGATTCGCCTGTGAGGTCCGGCTCCGGTGGGGAGCACCACGGGGCCCTGGCAGGCCCCCCGTCCGCGCCACAAGCGGGGCAGGTGCTGCGCGCGCCCGCAGTGGCTCCGGCCAGGGGGGCGTGACATGTGGGGCAGGAGGGATTCACGGGGTGGAGGTGGGGCGGTTGGCGCCATCTTCCGGGGGCTCCGGGCGCGCGGCAAGCGACGCGCCCGCGGAGGACCGGAAGGCCGAGGGGGGCTGTGGGCGTTGACTCACTCCCCGGGGTGAGGGAGGCACAGGACATGGCACAGCAGAAGGTCCAGGTTCCTCGGGAGGCCGCGGGTGAGCGGCTCGACCGCTTCCTTTCGAAGCAGGTGCCGGGCCTCGGCCTGGAGCGGGCGCGTGCGCTGATTGACGCGGGCGCGGTCCGCATCCGCGGCAAGAAGTGTCAGCCCATGCGCAAGCTGTGGGGCGGCGAGGAGATCGAAATCGAACGGCCGGAGCCCCGCGCCGCGCCCGAAGCGTCCGTGGATGGGCCGGTGTTGCCGGTGCTTCACGACGACGCGGCCCTGGTCATCGTGGACAAGCCCCCCGGCCTCGTGGTGGAGCCGGAAGGCCGCGGGGCCTCGGTGGTAGGGCTGCTCGCCGCGCAGCGGCCACCGTTCGACGTGGAAGGCGTGGCCCGGCCGGGAGTGGTGCATCGGCTGGACCGTGAGACGAGCGGCTGTGTGGCCTTCGCGCGCACGGATGCCGCCGCCGCCGCGCTCCTGCGCGCCTTCCAGGAGAAGCGCGTGGACAAGCGCTACTGGACGCTGGTGCTCGGTCAGCCTCCCGCGCAGGGGCGGCTGGAAGGGCCCTACGCGCGCGATCCGGCGGACCCGCGGCGCTTCACCACCCGCGTGCCGTCCGCGCGCAGGGCCGCGCTCTCCTTCGAGGTCCGCGAGCGCTTCGCCGACGCCGCCCTGCTGGAAGTCGACCTGGACACAGGCCGCACGCACCAGATTCGCGTGCAGCTCTCCGAGGCCGGTTTCCCGATGCTCGGGGACGCGCTCTATGGCTCTCCCGCCGCGCGCACGCACGCCGCCGCGCAGGCGCTGGGCCGGCAGGCGCTGCACGCCTTCATGCTGGAGCTGCCGAGCCCCGCTTCCGGCCAGCTCGTCCGCGTGGAGGCGCGGCTGCCCGAGGACTTCCAGCGCGCGCTTACGACGCTGCGCGGGGGATGAGCGGCCCGCCGCTGTCAGAAGCGGCCCTGGAGCAGCAGGTCGCCGCCCGCCAGGTTCGGGGAGTCGAAGACGGGGCGGGCCACGCCGGGCCCATCCGCCTCCAACCGGGTCCGGTTCAGGGCGCGCGTGTGGGTACCTCGCCCAGGTTCCACCGGGCCGTGGCCCTGGCGGTCAGGGCGCGCTTCGTCATTTCGGCGCGTGTTGGCGCAGGGCCGCGCAAGGGTCCTCCATGGGGACCGCCGGTGTGAACCACACGTAATCGAAGGGGAGGGAGACCGCCCCCAGCGAGGCCGCGTAGTCCTCCGGCCTCTGGCGTTCGGCGGAGACCTCGAGCAGGCCCACGGCGCGCACGTCCTTGCCGGGCGCTCGCTCTGCGAGCCGCGCGGGGACGGCCCGGTCCGTCCGGGCATGCCCGTTGCCAGTGATGAGCACCACGCCCTGGTCCGTGTCCGCGCTCAGCATCCGGTCCGCCATGTGGGCATCCCGGGCGCGCTGGGCCAGCACCATGGGGCCGAGCATCGCCGCGGGCAGGTGTCCGCAGTGGGCCTCGTCCTGCTCCTGCCGCATCGCCTGCTCGACGGCCTCGGGCAGCGGCGTCTCCAGGTCGAGGCGCTGGCGCAGCTCGGGGGACAGGGCATCCGGGCCTCGCTTCACCACGTCACGCACCTGCGCCCGGGGCAGGTTGGCCGCGACGATGGGGAGCCCCGCGCCGAGGCCCGCGGCGAATACGGGACGGTACAGCGCCCAGTCCGGCCAGCCGCTGTCCGCCCAGCGGACCGCGTCCGCGAGCGCGTCCGCGTCTCCCGGGGAACTCGCGAGCGACGCATCCACCGCGGCCTGCTGTCCCACGTCCAGCATCTCGAAGGCGAGCGCGGGCTTGCGTCCGTCCGCGCTCAGGGCTTCCACGAGCCAGGCCTGGAGCCGGTGGTGGTCCGGCTGGTCATGGCGCTCGCCCAGCACCACGAAGTGCGCCGCCGCGAGCGAGCGTCGCAGGGTGTCCGCGTCCACGAAGCGGGCCGCCTTCACGTCCCAGATGCGGCCGGCGAGCGGGTGCTCCCGCTCCAGCGGGGACGTCCACCCGCCAGGAAGCGGTGCCTGGAGGGACGGCGGCGCGGCGGCCGGGGCAGGGCGCGTGACACCGGCGCGCGAGCAGGCCGCGGCGAGCAGCAGGGCGGAGGCGATGAGGAGCGTGCGCATGGCACGAGCCATTCATCCACAACGCGGGCACCACGGGCTACCGCGCTGGCGAGCCGGCCCCGTCTGCATCCCGGACAAGGGCCCGCGCGCTCGACGCCGGGGGGCGGACGCGCGGGCACCGGGGACGTCCTACTTCGTGTCCACCACGACGACCATCCAGCGGTCCGTGGCGTGGTCGATGCGGATGTTGGCGGCACCGGCCTCCTGGAACTGCTGGATGATGCCCTCCAGGAAGGTGAGGTGCTCCTTCGGCGCGTCGACGAAGATGTTCTTCGGGCCGTTGCCCTTGGCCTTGGGCTTCTTGGCCGGGGCGGAGGACGCGCCGTTGAGGGCCTCCGGCGCCGCGGCGGCCTTCAGCCGGGCGGCGGCGTCGTCCACCGCAGGCTCGGCCTCCTCGGGCTCGGGCTCCACCTCGGGAGCGGGGGCGGGCGCCTCGGCGGCCTCGGCGACTTCATCCTCGGCCTGCACGCGGAGCTGGTTGAACGTCTTCATGTTGATGGTGCCGCCAAACTTGGTCTTGAAGGAGTCCAGCGCCTCCTTGGTGCTGATGTCCGGCTGCTGGCGGAAGAGTTCGAGCAGGAACGCGTGGCGCGCCTGGGTCTGCTCCTGGGAAGTCCTCGACATCGTCTTCGTGCTCCTGGGGGTGTCGCGATGTTGCGAAAGGCGGCGCACCCTATCCGGAGCCGTGTAGCGCCGCAAAGGGCTCGCGTTCATCCCCCTCCAGGCTGGACACGCGTGCCGAGCCGCACGCGCTTCCGGTGTGACTTCAGCGCCGGGGCGGTGGCGGCGCGCTGTGGTCGCAGTGCAGCAGCGACGGCGGGTCGAAGCAGCTGAAGCGCTGATTGTCGAGCCGGCACACGCCGTCGGGCGTGTTCGCGCATTGCACCTCGGTGCGCGTGGCCTTGCAGTCATAGCCACAGGCCATGGCCTCCGAGGCGTTGAGGCAGCGGGGCGCGGGCGTCTCGGCGCCGTACTGGTGGATGACGGCGTCCGGCGGGTCCCAGCACATCAGCTGGTTGAAGTTCGTGGAGCAGACGCCGTAGGGCGTTTGGGTGCAGGCCACCTCGCCATTGAACTGGCGGCAGTTGTAGCCGCACGCCACCTGGCCCCGGCTCTCCTTGCACTCGGGCTTCGCGCCCCGGGTGGGCGGGTGCTGGATGGCGACCAGGGGCGGGTCCCAGCAGTGCACGCCGCCCACCAGGACCTCACAGACGCCGTAGGGCGTCCGGGCGCATGCGGCCTGCGTCCCCGTGGATTTGCACTGATACCCACACACCGAGCGCCCCTGGGTGAACACGCACTGCGGGGGCGGCGGCCGGGCCACGGGCTGTTCCGAGACTTCCAGGGGCACCGTGGTGAACCACAACGCGGAGAGGAGGCTGAGCATGGTGGGAGCCCGACGTAAACGGCGGCGGTTTATTCAACCGCCCCGTCGGAACCGCCATGCACCGGGCGGGCACGCTGTGGTGCCCGGTGGGACGTGGTGGCTCAGCGGGCGCGAGGCCCGCCGGGACGCGGCGTCCGGGAGCGCCCGGGGCCGCGCGGGGCGTCCGCCTGACGCGGCGTGGGGG
>JAFAAN010000095.1 GCA_023426545.1 Pseudomonadota bacterium | reverse complement strand
CCCCCGCATCGAGCTCTCGCTCGATGCGCCACCCCGTCCAAGCACCTGCCCGCACGCCAGAAGGTATGGGCACGCCGCGAACGCACCGCAACACTGCCCAGGGTGGGAGGGGCGGGCCCATGGGGCGGAAATCCTTTTCCCTCCAGGGCGTGTGCTCCCCCCACTTTTTACCGTCAGGGGGAACCGCGCCTCCGCGCAACCCCGCTCAACTCCTGAGAAAGAACCGCTGGCCGGGCACTTGCTATCGCCATGCGACACGGGTGGCGGAAGGGGCGAATGGGGACTCTCGATTACTACGCGGCGATCGCTCGACTCGCACCAGGTGGTCTGGCGCGGAGCGCGGTACGGCGTGTCCAGGGTGTGGCGCGGCAGGCGCTCTATCGTCGGAGGGAGCGCGCGGACGAGGTTCAGCTGCTCCAGGCCTACAGGGCCGCGGACAGCGCGGAGTTGGTGGAGCTGGCGCTGGGGCAGCGGACCTCGCGCATCTGGTGTGAGGTGTCGCAGCGCGAGTCGGTGCGGGAGGCGCTCGCCTCGGTGCCAGGCGGCCTGGAGCGCGCACGGGCCCGCGCGCAGGCGGCGCTCCGCCAGGAATGGGACATCTTCGGGACGGTGGTGGCGTTTGGCGAGGGCCGTCCCGTGGACTGGTCCCTCGACCCGGGGAGCGGCCACCGCTACCCGGTGGAGCCGGTGGAGCGCATGTCGCTCGCCACGCCGGGGAGGGATCCGAAGTACCCGTGGGTGATGGGCCGGCTCGACAGCGTGGTGGCGCTGGGACAGGGCTACTGGGTGGAGCCGACCGCGGACATGCGCGCGCGGCTGGCGCGTGGCTTCGTGTCGCAGGTGCTGGACTTCCTGCAAGCGAACCCCGTGGGGCAGGGCGTGCACTGGACGTGCGCCATGGAAGTAGCGCTGCGCGCCGCGAACCTGGCGCAGGCGCTGGTGATGTTCTCGGACGCGGCCGAGGTGGCCCGGCCGGAGGTCGTGGTGCCGGTGCTGAGCGCCCTGGCGGACCATGCGGCGTGGGTGGAGGCGCACCTGGAGGACCGGGGCGCGGTGCCCAACAACCACCTCGTCTCCAACTACGTGGGGCTGCTGGTGGTGGCGCTGCTCTTCCCGGAGCTGCCGGGCGCGGCGCAGCAGGTGGCGCTGGCGGTGGGCGGCCTGCGTGAGCAGATGGAGAAGCAGGTTCACATCGAGGGGACGTCCTTCGAGGGCTCCATCCCCTATCACCGCCTGGCGGTGGAGCTGTTCACGCTGGCGTACGTCGTCGCGCGCGGCGCGGGCGTGCCGCTGGGGCCCAGGTACGAGTCGCGGCTGCGCCGCATGTTCTTCGCCGTGCGCGCGTGGTGCTCGGAGCGGGGGTTGGCGCCACAGATTGGCGACAATGACTCCGGCCGCGTCCTCCCGCTGCGTGAGCGCGAGGACAACGCCCACGGCTACCTGGTGGGGCTGGGGGCGGCGCTCTTCGGCGAGGCGGGCCTGGGGGGCGGCGAGCTCGTGGACGAGGCCGCGTGGCTGCTGGGCCGTGCGGGTCAGTCGCGCTTCGCCGCGCTGGCTCCGGCGCCGGCGCCTGTGTCGATGAGCTTTCCGGAAGGCGGCTTTCACGTCTTGCGCGGCGCGGGCGTCGTCATCACCGTCAGCGCGGGCAGGCAGGGGCAGGGCGGCGTCGGAGGACACAGCCACAACGACAAGCTCTCGTTCGAGCTCCACCTCGACGGGCGCCCCGTCATCGTGGATCCAGGCACGGGCACCTATACGCGAGAGCCTTCGGTGCGGAACTGGTTCCGCGGCACGGCGGCGCACAACACCGTGCAGGTGGATGGCGCGGAGCAGGCGCCGCTGGACCCGGCGCGCCTGTTCGCGCTGCCGGAGGAGGCCCGGGCGCGGGTGCTGGCCTTCCTGCCGGGAAAGACGGTGGACAGGCTGCTGGTCCGGCACGACGGCTATCGCCGTCTGTCGGCGCCAGTGGGAATCGAGCGCACGTTCCGGCTGGACCGGGGCGAGCGCGCTCTGGCCGGACGTGATCGCTTCGTGGGCACGGGCCGGCATGAGGTGGTGGGCAGGTTCCACCTGCCGGATGAACAGGCGCGTGTGGTGGCGCCCGAGGTGCAGGTCCTGTCACGCGCGGGTCGTGTGATGGAAGAGCCGGTGACGTTCGAGCCGCTCGTGGTGGAGCTGGGGCCCGAAGGGGCCCCGCTCGCCTGGATTGTGCTGGAGAAGGGGCTGGCGGCGCGGCTGGTGCCGTCCCGGTATTCGCCGGGCTACGGGCGGGTGGTGTCATCGCTGGCTGTGGAGTTCCGGGGGCAGGTGACGCCTCCCGCGGAGTTGAGGTGGGGGGTCGTATTCCGCTGAGTGTCGGGTCGGGACGTGACCGTCAGGAGCGGCGCGTCGCATCAGGAGAGGTGAGGACGATGAGGGTGATGGTGAGCAGCCCGCTGCTGGAGCGCATCAAGAAGCGGGACGCGAAGGTGGGTGTGGTCGGGCTTGGTTACGTCGGTCTTCCGCTGGGCATGGCGTTCGCGGAGGCGGGCTTCCCGGTGATGGGGCTCGATGTCGACAAGCGGAAGATCGACAAGATTGAGAAGGGGGAGAGCTACATCAAGCACATCGCCAGCGCGCCGCTGGCGGAGCTGAGCAAGTCGGGCAAGCTGAAGGCCTCCGCGGACTTCGCCAGGGCGAAGGACATGGACTGCGTCATCATCTGCGTGCCCACGCCGCTGACGGCGTCGCGTGAGCCGGACATGAGCTACGTCATCCAGACGGGTGAGGCGCTCGCGCCCTACGTGCGGCGCGGACAGCTCTTCATCCTCGAGTCCACCACGTACCCGGGGACGACGGAGGAGGTCCTCAAGCCGCTGCTGGAGAAGACCGGCCTCAAGGCGGGCGTGGACTTCCACCTGGCCTACAGCCCGGAGCGGGAGGACCCGGGCAACAAGCGCTTCAACACCAAGACGATTCCGAAGATTGTCGGTGGCTACTCGCCCGAGTGCTCCGAGGTAGCCGCGGCGCTCTACGGCAGCGCGCTGAAGGAGGTGGTGCCGGTGTCCTCCACGCGCGTGGCGGAGCTGGCCAAGCTGCTGGAGAACATCTTCCGCTGCGTCAACATCGCCATGGTCAACGAGATGAAGATGCTCTGCGACCGCATGGACGTGGACGTGTGGGAGGTCATCCAGGCCGCGAGCACCAAGCCCTTCGGCTTCATGCCCTTCTACCCGGGCCCGGGGCTCGGCGGGCACTGCATCCCCATCGACCCGTTCTACCTGACGTGGAAGGCGCGCGAGTACGAGTTCCACACCAAGTTCATCGAGCTGGCCGGCGAGGTGAACTGGCAGATGCCGTACTACGTCGTGCAGCGCACGATGGAGGCGCTCAACAAGAACAGGACGACGCTCAACGGCGCGAAGGTCCTCTGCCTGGGCGCGGCGTACAAGAAGGACATCGACGACATGCGCGAGAGCCCGTCGCTGCGCGTCATGACGCTGCTGGCGGAGAAGGGCGCGGACCTGTCGTACCACGACCCGTACGTCCCCGTGCTGCACAAGGGGCACGGCTTCAACCTGGAGCTGCGCTCCGTGCCGCTGAAGCCGGAGACGCTGGGGCAGTATGACGCCGTCCTCATCCTCACGGACCACTCGGACATCGACTACGCCATGGTGGTGGAGCGCGCCAGGGTCGTCGTCGACACGCGCAACGCCACCAAGGGCGTGGGCAAGGGCCGTGAGAAAGTGACCAAGGCCTGACAGTCAGGTGCCGCCCGCCCGGAAACCGACCCTCCAGGCGGGGGCCACTCGTTCACGGATTCCGCTCGTCGGCAGCCGTGAACGCGGAGCTGCTCGTATCGCGAAGTGGATGGGCTAGTGTCGGGTCCGTGCAAGCCCTCCTTCGAACCGTGTTTCCCCTGCTGGCGGCCTCTGCGCTGCTGACGGCCGCGGCGCCCGCGCCGGACGCGCGCGTGCACTTGCTCGACGCGATGGCCACCGAGCTGTCCCGCAACCACCAGCAGCTGAAGATGCAGAACCATGAGCCGCCGTACTTCATGAGCTACCAGCTCAAGGACTACGAGCAGCACGCCATCTCCGCGCGCTACGGGGCGCTGTTCATGGACGACGGCTACCGCGAGCGGAAGCTGTACGTCGACGTGCGCGTGGGCGACTATGACTTCGACAGCTCGGTGGCGGAGGGGCTCGAGTTCAGCTTCTCCAGCAGGGGCACCAGCTACGTGTCGCGCAAGGAAGGCCCGTTGGACGACTCGCCGCTGGCCCTGCGCACCTCGCTGTGGCTCATCACCGACGAGAAGTACAAGTCCGCGCTGTTCCAGTACCTGAAGAAGAAGGGCGAGGACGTCTACGCGGTGGAGAACCCGAAGCGGGCGCCGTCCTTCTCCCGCGAGAAGCCGGTGACGCACGTCGACCCGCCGGTGAGCGCGCCCTTCGACCGCGAGCGCTGGGTGAAGGTGGCGCGCGACGTGTCCGCGCGCTTCAACGCGCACCCGGAGCTGTTCGACTCGGAGGTGCGCATCACCAAGGACAAGGTGACGCGGCTGTTCGTGTCCTCGGAAGGCAGCCGCATCATCACCGAGGAGTCGCTGTATGGCCTGCACGTCTCCGCCGTCACCCGGGCACCGGATGGGCAGTTGCTGGACAACTCGCGCAACTTCTATGCGCCCACGGAGGCAGGGCTGCCGGACGATGCGCGCCTGGGCGCGGCGACCGACAAGGTCATCGAGGAGCTGCTGGCGCTGCGCGCGGCGCCCGCCATCGACCCGTACACGGGGCCCGCCATCCTCGCGCCGGAGGCCGCGGGGGTGCTCTTCCACGAGGCGGTGGGCCACCGGCTCGAGGGTGACCGGCAGGACGGCGACAACGAGGGCAAGACCTTCAAGGGGCAGGTGGGGAAGCAGGTGCTGCCGTCGTTCATCTCCATCCACGACGACCCCACGCGGCGCGTGCTCCACGGGGAGCCGCTCAACGGCTACTACCTCTTCGACGAGGAGGGCGTGCGGGGCCAGCGCGTGACGCTGGTGGAGAAGGGCGTGCTGCGAAACTACCTCCAGGGCCGCCGTCCGGTGGAGGGCTTCCTCCAGTCGAACGGGCACGGCCGCAGCCAGGGCAACCTGAAGCCCGTGGCGCGCATGGCGAACCTGCTCGTCGAGAGCGCGAACGGCGTGAGCGACGCGGAGCTGAAGAAGCGGCTGATCGCCGAGGCCCGGCGCCAGGGCAAGCCCTACGGCCTCATCATCCGCGACATCACCGGTGGCAACACCAACACGTCCAGCTACGGCTACCAGGCCTTCAAGGGCGTGCCGCGCATGGTGTACCGGGTGGACGTGAAGACGGGGAAGGAGACGCTGGTGCGGGGCGTGGAAATCGTGGGCACGCCCCTGTCGGCGGTGAACCGCATCCTGGCCTCGGGGCAGAAGCCCGGCGTCTTCAACGGCTTCTGTGGCGCGGAGAGCGGCAACGTGCCCGTGTCCACCGTGGCGCCGGCCATGCTGCTCCAGGAGCTGGAGCTCCAGCGCACCATGGAGGGCAAGGACCGGCCGCCCATCCTCACCAGCCCGGCGGCGCGGGAGGCCCCGACGGCGCAGCCGTAGCGGTGCGGCGGTCGCGCGGCGCCCCTGGTGCCGCGCGCGGGTTCCGCGTCATGAAGGGCGCGTCCAGGGCTCCTGCCGTCACTGGGGCGCGGAGAGCGGCGGGAGCCGCGTGGGACGCGGGCGCGGCGCGTGAAGCTGCCTGGCGCCCTTGAAGCCGCGCAGGCGCACGTACCGCTGGAAGTCCAGCAGGAAGCTCTCCTGGGGAATGCCCACCGTCTGGTGGAAGGCCTGGTCGAAGTCGGGGCCCTGGCTCATCGCGTGGAGCAGCGCGCGCATGGTGTCCTCGCCATAGCGGCGCACCAGGAAGGTGAAGGCGTGGTGGGCGGCGCCGTAGACGATGCCGCTCTCCGATTGGTAGAGCGCGTCCGCCTGTGACAGCGGATCCGCGTTGGGGTGCTGGCGCCAGAAGTGCTCCAGGTCGTCCAGGCTGGAGACGCGGTAGCCCTGCTCGGCGGTGTAGGAGGCCATGCCCTCGCGGAACCAGAGGGGAATCCGCTTCCGCGTCCAGCCGAGCCGGTCCGAGGCCACCTGGTACATGAGGCTGTGGGTGAGCTCGTGCAGCAGCAGCTCGTCCACCTGGGCCTGACTGCCGCCCCGGGTGGACCAGGTGCGCGGGCTCTGGACTTCGATCTGCTCGTACCGGGCCCAGGCGCGGAGGAAGTCATGGCCCGGCCGGTTGGCGGCGCGCTCCAGGGCGGCGTGGTTGGGGTGGAGGACGATGGTGACGGTGTCCTCGAAGGTCCCCCAGCGCAGGAGGCGGGGGAGGGCGCGTTCGACGGCGAGTCGTACCTGGGCGGCCGCGTCGGCGTCGCGCGGGAGGAACTCGACGTCGATGCGCGTGCCCACGGGCAAGCGGGTCGCGTCGGCGGCCGTCTCCAGCGAAACGCGGGTGCTGCGTGCACACCCGGAGAGCAGCCCGAGGACGAGCAGCACCCCCACCCAGCCGGGCCGCCCGCCGCGCAATGGAAGTGCCTCATTCACTCCGCACCCAGCCAGCCCAGCACCGCGCGTCCGACGTCGGCCACGGTGGAGAAGGACTCCACCTCCGGAGCGGGCGGGCCGAAGTAGAGCACGGGCACGGGGTGGAGCGTGTGCCCTCGCGTGGACAGGTCCTCCACGTTGCCGTGGTCGCTGCAGACCAGCACGCGGGCGCCGGCAGGGCGCGTGGCCACCACCGCGCGGGCGAAGGCGTCGAAGGTGTCGAGCGCCGCCAGCGCGGCCGTCCAGTCCTGGGCGTGGCCCGCCTCGTCCGCGAGGTAGTGCTCGAAGAAGGTGAAGTCCACGCTGGACGCGACGCGCCAGAAGACGGCAGCGGCCTCCTCGGGCGTGCGCGCGGGCGCCGGCAGGCCATACGCGCGCGCGGCCTCACCGGTGATGTCGTGGGTGAGGCCGTCCCCGGCTCGCGCGTCATCCAGCGTCCTCAACGGAATGCCGCCCGCGGCGAAGGCCAGCTTGGACGCCGAGGGCTTCATCTTGCGGCGGGACTCCGGGGACAGGGCGAACTCCGGCGGAGAGCGGCTGGGGCGGCGCGGCACGCCCAGGGCGTCCAGGTACGGAGCGGGGTAGGCGTTGGCGAAGGTGGCGGTGCGGCCCGCGGTGGCCAGCCGCCGGATGATGGAGCGGTCCGCCATCAGCCCACGCAGGGGGGCGTTGGGGTAGCCCAGCACGTGGCGGCCGAGGAGGATGGGCGCCGGGTCTCCCGTGAGGATGGCCGTCTGGTTGGACGCGGATTGGGGGCGTCCAGGGACGCCGAAGGTGGTGTCCACCGGGAGGCAGCGGCCTCCATGGGGTAGGGGCGGGGCCGGGGCGTCCTCGAAGCGGGAGAGCAGGTGCTCCCGGTGGGCAAGGGGATTCACCGCCGGGTCCTTCCGGCCAATGCCCACCCCGTCGATGAACAGGAGCGCGACGCGCACGGCTGGGGACTGTATCCTCGAATCCGACACACATGGCCCTCCACGGCGACCTCTTCAGTTATCCGCTTCCCGAGTTCCTTCAATGGCTGGACAGCTCCCGTAAGACGGGGACGCTCCAGCTTTCGTGGGAGGCGGGTGAGCGAAAGCTCTTCCTGCTCTCCGGCCAGGTGGGTGCCACCGCCGCCGAAGGGCTTCGTGGCCGGGTGGCCCGGCTCCTGACGCTGTCCAAGCTGGCCTCGGGCACGAAGGTGCTCTCGGCCTTCGACGAGCTGGCCCGCACGCCGGACGTGGACGCCGCGTTCGATACCCACGGCATCCAGGCGCGGTGGATTCGCGACCTGGGCCGGGAGGAGCTGTTCGCCGCGATGATGGACCTGACCATCGCCGGCAGTGGCACCTTCCACTGGACGGAGGACGCGGACCGCTCCGGCGAGGACTGGGTGCCGTCTGACATGAGCATCCGCGAGCTGCTCTTCGAGTCGCTGCGCTGGGTGGACGAGCAGGCGGACGTGGACAAGGCGCTGCCCATTGACGCGCTCAGCGTGCGCGCGCTGGCGCCGCCCAGCCCGAGCCAACCGCTGATGCACCGAATCATCCTGGGCCTGTGCGCGTCGCCGCAGAACCTGGGGCGGCTGCGCCTGTCCATGGGCGTGTCCCGCTCGTCGGTGACGCGGCGGGTGCACGAGCTGCTGCGCTCGAAGCTGGTGGAGGTGGATGGGGCGCCGCAGGTGGAGGCGGACCCGGTGGCGGAGATGCTGGAGAAGGGCGCGGTGCTGATGCGCGAGGGCCAGTACGACGCCGCGGGCATCGTCTGCGCGTCCCTGCTGGCCAGCGACCCGGCGGACCGGCGCGTGCGCGAGTTCGCGCGGCTGGTGCAGCGCGAGCACGTGGCCGCCCTCTACACGGACATGCCGCCGCTGGCGGTGCCCGTCATGGTGCACGACCCGCGGGGGCAGGCATTGCTCAAGCCCGAGGAGCGGCAGATTGCCGGGCTGGTGAACGGCACCTGGGACGTGTCCACGCTGGTGCTGGCCAGCCCGGCGCGGGAGCTGGAGACGTTGAAGACGCTCGCCAAGCTCCAGCGGATGGGACTGTTGCAGCTCGGCTTCCCGCGCTGAGTGGCGCAGGGCGCCCGCTTCCAGGCGGGCGCCTCATGGCCCGTGTTACTCCGGGCTGGGCAGCCCCACCGCGTTGAGCCGCACGAAGACCTGCATCATCACGTAGAGGGAGAAGGCGGCGTCATCGACGCGCAGGTGCCCCTGGGTGGCCAGGCCCTGGAGCCGGAGCAGGTCGGCCCCGTCCACGCGGAGGAGGAAGGCCTGCTGCCCCAGCGTCCCCTCGCCGGCGAAGGCCAGCGCCCGCCGGATGGCGTCGGAGCACGCGGTGACGCAGGTGGCGTAGTCGCCCGATACGAAGGCGGCCTCGGCGGCGCGCGCGTGGTCGAACAGGTCGCCCGGGGCCAGGGCGCTCGCGGCGCCCAGCAGCTTGGTGCCGCCGGGCTGCGGCGCGGGGATGGGGGCTGGCTCCACGCGTGGCGGTGGCACCACGGCCACGGGGGCCACGCGGGGGGCCGCGCCGGCGGCCTGGGCCTGGGGGCCGGTCGGCTGCCGGTTCTGGAGATGCTGGGTGAGCTGGGCCTCCAGGCCCGCGGGCTGCACGCCCGCGGCGGGGCGGGGCGGCGGGACGATGCGCTTGGCGCGCAGGTCCTTGATGACCAGCCGGGTGATGGCCTTGAGCGTGTCGAGCACCCCGCGGCCGTTGGCGGCCGAGGTCTCCAGCTCCGGGACGCCGCGCGGGTTGAGCTCCTTGCGGAGCACCTCCACGGGCAGCACGCCGTCCAGGTCCCGCTTGTTCCACTGCATCACCAGCGGGAAGCGGTCCAACCGGATGCCGTGCTCGAAGAGGTTCTCTTCCAGGTTCGCCAGGGACTCGCGGTTGGCGTCCATGGCCTCCGGCTGCGAGTCCGCGACGAACACCACCCCGTCGGCGCCCTGGAGCACCAGCTTGCGGGTGGCGTTGTAGAAGACCTGGCCCGGCACGGTGTAGAGCGCCAGCCGCACGGAGCAGTCGCCCACGCGCTCCACCTTCACGGGGAGGAAGTCGAAGAAGAGCGTCCGATCTCCCTCCGTGGCGATGGACATCATCTCACCACGGTGGGCGGGGCGGACCGTCTCGTAGATCTTCCTCAGCGAGGTCGTCTTCCCGGACAGACCCGGTCCATAGAAAACGATCTTCGCGGCCACTTCGCGGGCCATCAGATTGACGCTGCTCACGGTGCCAGCTTACCTAGAACGACTTGACACCTCGCGCCAGTTGACGACGAGACATTCACCCGGGTCCGCGAGGTGCAGCGCCGGAGGTGAGGCCACGTGCTGGAGGCAGGCTCGCCAGGATGCGCGCCCGCAAGGCACCCTCCACGGCTCACACCCCTCCCATCAAAAAGGATGCAGGGTACGAACCGCCCGGATGGCGGCCAGGTCGTCATGCCACCGGCGAACCACCGCGCTGCCCAAGAGCAGGGATGCGGCGTCCGCGCGGGATGAATCCGCTCGGTGGGGGGCAGTCGCGCTGGATGGAACGCGCGTCGTGCCCTCCCTCGAGCGTGAGAACCTCAGGCGGCCTTCACCACCTTGCCCGCCTTGATGCAGCGGGTGCACGCGAGAACGCGCGTGTGGCTGCCCGCCACGCTGGCCCGGACCTTCTGGAGATTCGGCAGGGTCCGCTTCTTGGTCTTGTTGTTCGCGTGGCTGACGTTGTTACCCACCAGCGGACGCTTGCCACAGATGTCACACTTCCACGCCATGACTTCTAACTCCTTGAAAACTGGGGCGCTGGACGCCTGCCGTATATAAAGAGCGGCGGAACCTGCCAGAGATCGGCCTGGAAATCCAGCCTTAGATCCAGGATCAGCCCTTGAGCGGATCCTTCTTCTTCGACATCTCCTGCACCAGCCGCGCGGCCCGGATGCCCGCGAGCAGCTCCCCCTCCAGCCCCAGGCCGGGGAGGACCTCCCGGTTGGCGAGGAGGATGTTCTTGGCCGGGGTGCGCTGGGGCAAACCCGTGACGCCCAGGAAGGCTTCCGACTCGAAGGTGAACAGGGGGTGCGGCATCAGCCGGCTGCCCCGCACGCCGCCGGCGTCCAGGTAGGGGGCCGAGCGCAGCAGGCGGTGGTTGGCCGTGAAGGGCATCAGCGCATCCAGGTGCTCGTCGATGCGCGCCGCCAGGGCCTGGAGGTGCTCCTCGCCCAGGTCGCGGGCCGAGGCGGGCACGAAGGCGCCCGCGCACACCACGCGCACCCCTTCGGTCGCCTTGGCCTCCTTGCCGCCATGGGGCTGGGCCGCGCGCGCGGGGTGGAGCTGGATCAGCAGCGGTCCCAGCTCCGCGTCGCGGGTGTCCAGCAGCGCCAGCTCGCCCAGGCCGCGAGGCAGCGCCGACTCCGGCACCACCCAGTTGACGGTGAAGAGCAGGGACTTGGTGTTCGACTGGTCCAGGTGCTCCAGCAGGCCGCGGTGGTGCTTCTTGTCCGTCACCAGCCGCCGCAGCGCGCCCGCGTCCGTCGCCGCCACCAGGCAGGAGGCGCGGTACATGGTGTCCGAGCGCATCAGCTTCAGGCCCGCGAACTTGCTGCCCTCGAAGGCCAGCTCCTCCACGATGAAACCCGCGGGGGTGTCCCGCCCGAGCACGTCGCCCCCCAGCTCGGCCACGCGGCGGGCGAGCAGCTCCCGCAGGCCCTCGTGGCCGCCGGTGAAGAACGACGGCGACGACAGCACCTGGGACATGGCCCGCGTCTGCGCCAGCGGGGACTCGGGGCGTTCCAGGTGGCTGATGAAGGGCAGCAGCCCTCGCACCAGCGACACCGGGGCGGAGTCCCCCATGAGCCGGGGGGGCGTCTCCAGGCCCGGGTGTGCCCGGATGAGCTTCTTCAGACCCCAGCCCTCGAAGAAGCCGTCCGGGGGCAGGGCGGGGCCCGCCTTGAAGAAGGCGTCGCTGGCCTCGTGCTGCGCGGCGGTGCCGGCGAGGGCGCCCAGCAGGGCCTCGCCTTCGCCGCCCAGCTCCCGCGTCACCTCCGCCTTGCGGCGGGCCGTGTCGGCGTGGAGGTCCAGGCGGTTGCGCGGCATGAGGAGCTGCAGCTCCGGTGCATGGGGCCGCAGCGCGCGCTGCACCAGGGTGGTGAGGCCCAGCTCGGTGAGGGCCTCCTCCACGGCGGGCATGGCCTTGAGGGGCGGCGCGACGAAGGGCGCGTATGGGAGCAGGTAGCCGCCGTGCTCGTAGCCGGGCCCCATGCCGTCGTGCTCCACCAGCAGGACGCGGTGGCTGCGCTTCGCCAGGAGGGCCGCCGCGAGCGCACCGCCCAGCTGACTGCCGAGCACGATGACGTCGTAGACATGCCGGGATGGCCCGGCGGGAAGCTTGAGCTTGGCAGAGGACGTCGCCATGAGGCGGGCAACACTACACAACGTGCCCGCCGCTGGCGCCCTTTTCACCACCGGCCGCCCGCCAGGGGCGCGTCAGCGCGCGGGATGGCCGAAGAGCCGCTGCTCCAGCTCCGGGGGCAGCGTGCTGAAGTCCGGGAGAACCCAGTGCGCGCCGGCCTGGCGGAGGTCGGACTCGGGCGCGCCGGTGGTCAAACCCACCACCGTCATGCCGGCCTCGCGCGCGGACATGACCCCCAGCACGGCGTCCTCGAAGGCGAGGCACGCGGTGGGCGCCACGCCCAGCGCCTTCGCGGCGGCCAGGAAGATGTCCGGGGCGGGCTTGCCGCGCGTCACCTGCTCGGCGCCGACGATGCTCGCGAACTGGGAGCGGATGCCCAGCCCGTCCAGCACCAGCTCGCGGTTGCCCTGGGGCGCGGCGGTGGCGATGGCCGCGGGGATGTGGGCGTCCCGCAGACGCTGGAGGAAGGCCTCCGCGCCCAGGTGCAGCTTCAGGTGAGGCCGGTAGAGGGTGCGGTAGTGGTTCTCCTTCTCGTCGGCGATGCGCTCCAGCTCGTCGGGCGCCACCGGACGGCCGAGCAGCTCCGGGAGAATCTCCTCGTTCTTCTTGCCGGCGAAGCGGCTCTGGAAGTCGGCGGCTGTCAGCGACAGGCCGAGCTTCCGGGAGAGCGAGACCCAGGCCTCGTTGTGGAAGAGCATGTTGTCGACGAGGGTGCCGTCCATGTCGAAGACGACGGCACGCAGGGGCGCCAGTGCGGAGGTCATGGGGTCCCCATAGCGTGTCTGGTGACACGGTGGGCCACTGATTCCACCCAAGGGGTCGCTCGCCTGATATCCCCGGGGCATGACTGACGACCTTCTGCTCGAGACGCGTGGCGCGGTCGGAGTGGTGACCCTGAACCGGCCCAAGGCCCTGAACGCGCTGAACCTGGGGATGTGTCGCGCGCTGCACCCGGCGCTCGATGCCTGGGCGGCGGATCCAGCCATCCAGGCCGTGGTCATCCGGGGCGCCGGGGGCCGCGCATTCTGTGCGGGGGGAGACGTGCGCGCGGTGGCGTTGTCGGTGGGCGATGCGCCTCGCGGAGAGAAGGAGCGCGTGTCGCGTGAGTTCTTCCGCGCCGAGTACGGGCTGAACCACCGCATCCACTACTTCGGAAAGCCCTTCATCGCGCTGGTGGATGGCGTCTGCATGGGCGGGGGGCTCGGGCTGTCGATTCACGGGACGCACCGGGTCGTCACGGAGAAGCTGGTGCTGGCCATGCCGGAGACGGCGATTGGCCTGTTCCCGGACGTGGGCGGCGGCTGGTTCCTGCCGCGCTTCCCCGGGGAGTCGGGCACGTACCTGGGGCTCACCGGCGCGCGGTGCAACGCGGCGGACGCGATGTGGCTGGGCTACGCCACACACCATGTGGAGTCCGTGCGCCTGGAGGCGGTGCTGGACGCGCTGGTGGCCGCGCCCTGGGGGAGCGCCGCGGCGAGCACGGTGGTGGACACGGTGCTGGCGGACTTCCACGCGGACACAGGGACGTCGCCGCTGGGCGTGCAGCGCGCGGCCATCGACCGGTGCTTCGCGGCCGAGCGCGTGGACGACATCCAACAGGCGCTGGAGCTGGAGGGCTCGCCCTGGGCTCAGGAGACGTGGGCCACGCTGCTGCGCATGTGCCCCGCGAGCCTCAAGGTGACGCTGCGCCAGCTCCGGATGGGGCGCACGCGCGAGTACGACGAGATGGCCAACGTGGAGTACCGGCTCAGCCAGACGATGACGGTGCGGCCGGACTTCCGCGAGGGCATCCGCGCGGTGCTCGTGGACAAGGACAACAAGCCGCGCTGGCAGCCCGCCACGCTGGCGGAAGTCACGGACGCGGCGGTGGACGCGCTCTTCGCGCCGCTGCCCGACGACGCGTGGACGGTGCCCGCGCGTGGGTAGTCTCCATTGATGTCCGCGAGCGGGCCGCGGAGCTGGCGGTGCGCCGGGGGGCTACAGGTCTTCGTCGCTGAGGACGGTGATGCCCTCGGCGCGCAGCAGCGCCGCGGTGATGCCCTCACCGTCACGGAGCTGGCCGGACTCGTACACGCGCTGGCTTCCGCACGAGGGGCTCTTCTCCTTCAGCAGCGCCACCGTCGCGCCAAAGCGGCGCGCGGCGTCGAGCGCGATGCGGGCGCCTCGCTGGAACGCCTCCGTCCGGTCGACGCCCCCGGCGCGCTCGACCGCGGTGGCTCGCCCGGCCCAGACGTCCACGCCTGTCCCGCCCCGGAGATCCACGGGCGGGCGCGGGATGGGCAGGCCCGAGGCCACCTCGGGGCAGACGGGCACGACGTCCTTGTCCGCCAACGCCGCGAGGACGCGTTCGGAACGCTGTGAGCGTCCGTCATATCGACACGCTTCGCCCAGCAGGCAGGCGCTGACGAGCACCACCCGGGCTTCTCGGAGCGCGGCGACCCGCTCGTCCCGCGACGCCATGCGCGGCTCGGGCGCGCTCACGGGAGCTCGTCCGCCGCGCCCGGATTGCGCAGCGCCAGCTCGCCGATGGTGGGCCGTGCGTCCACGCGCGTCCGCGCCGCGTCCAGCGTCACCTTGCCCGTCACCGCGAGCCGCACGGCCAGCGGATAGAGCCGGTGCTCCTCCGCGAGGATCCGCGCGCCCAGCGCCTGCTCGTCGTCGTCCGGGAGCACGGGCACCGCCGCCTGCGCGATGATGGGCCCGGTGTCGGTGCCCGCGTCGACGAGGTGCACGGTGCAGCCGGTCACCTTCACCCCACGCTCCAGGGCCTGCCGCTGCGCATGAAGCCCCGGGAACGCGGGGAGCAGCGACGGGTGGATGTTCAGCACGCGCCCCGCGTAGTGCCCCAGGAAGTCCGCGCTCAGCAACCGCATGAAGCCGGCGAGGCACACCCACTCCACGCGCGCCGCGCGCAGCGCGTCCAGGAGGGCCTTCTCGAAGTCCGCCCTCGCCGCGTGGGCCTTGTGGTCCACCACCGTGGCCGCCACGCCTGCCTTGCGAGCCCGCTCCAGCGCGAAGGCGGTGGGCACGTTGGACACCACGCAGGCGACCTCGGCGGGGAAGTCCTCCCGGGCGCAGGCATCCAGCAGGGCCTGGAGGTTGCTGCCGCTGCCCGACACCAGCACGCCCAGGCGGGCCCGCTGGCCGCTCATGGCTCGATGACCGCCGTGGCCTCGCCCTGGCTCGCCTCCACGCGGCCGACCTCGAAGGCCTGCACGCCCCGGCCGCTCAGCACGCCCAGCGCCTGGGCGACGTCTTCCTTCGCCACGACGAGGACGAGCCCCAGGCCCATGTTGAACGTGCTGAACATCTCATCCCGCTCCACGCCGCCGAGCTTCGCGATGAGGTCGAAGATGGGCGGCTTCGGCCACGCCTGCTCGCTCAGCACCGCGCGCGTGCCCTCCGGCAGGCAGCGGGGCAGGTTGCCCGGGATGCCGCTGCCGGTGATGTGCGCCAGACCCTTCACCTTCACGGCCTGGAGCAGCGCCAGCACGTCCTTCACATAGATGCGCGTGGGCTCCAGCAGCGCGTCCGCGAGCGGCCGGTCCAGGCCCTCGGGCGTCGCGTCCAGGGCCAGCTTGCCGTCATCCAGCAGCACCTTGCGCGCCAGCGAGTAGCCGTTGCTGTGCAGGCCGGAGGAGGGGAGCCCGATGAGCGCGTCACCCGGCTTCACGCCCTTGCCGTCGATGATGGCCGAGCGCTCCACCACGCCGACGCAGAAGCCCGCGAGGTCGTACTCGCCTCGCGGATAGAAGCCCGGCATCTCCGCCGTCTCGCCGCCCAGCAGCGCGCAGCCGGCCTGTTCGCAGCCCTGCGCGATGCCCTTCACCACCTCCGCGGCGGCGTCGACCTCCAGGCGCCCGGTGGCGAAGTAGTCGAGGAAGAAGAGCGGCTCGGCGCCGCAGGTGAGGATGTCGTTCACCGACATGGCCACCAGGTCGATGCCCACCGTGCCGTGGCGTCCAGCGGCGAAGGCCACCTTCAGCTTGGTGCCCACACCGTCCGTGCCGGCCACCAGCACCGGCTCCTTGTACTTCCCCGGCGGCAGGGCGAACAGGCCGCCGAATCCACCGACGCCGCCGATGACCTCGGGACGCAGGGTGCGTGCGGCGTGCGGCTTGATGCGCTCGACGAACGCGTCGCCGGCCTCGATGTCCACTCCGGACTGCTTGTAGGTCGTTCCCACGTGCGGCCTTCTACCCGTCCCCCGCGCCGGTGTCTCGCGTGGCGTTGAGGCTGTCCCACCGCCGCGCACAGAAAAGGGAATTTGACCGGGCGAGTGTGGGCTGATTGACTCCTCGCAGGATGGGCGCCGAGGAAACCCTCTTTCAACGTTTCGGCAAGGAGTTCCCCCAGGGCACCGAGCTCTTCCGCGAGGGAGAAGTCGGCAAGGAGATGTTCGTCATCCAGGCAGGACGGGTGGCCATCTCCAAGCGGGTCCGAGACGTGGAGAAGGTCCTCGCCGTGCTGGGCCCCGGGGAGTTCTTCGGGGAGATGGCCATCATCTCCAACAAGCCCCGCAACGCCACCGCCACCGTCAACGAGGACGCGCGGCTGCTGGTCATCGACCCCAAGACGTTCGAGGGGATGATCCGCGGGAACGCGGAGATCGCCGTCCGGATGATCAAGAAGCTGGCGGAGCGGCTCTCCGAGGCGGACGCCCAGATCGAGAACCTGCTGCACAACGACCCGGCCAGCCGGGTGGTGCACCAGATCCTCCAGACCTGCCAGACGCGGGGGCGCCCGGTGGAGGAGGGCGTGGAGATCGACTTCTCGGTGAGGGAGCTGCCGCGCGTGATTGGCGTGGGCGAGCCCGCGGTGCGCAGCGTGGTGAACCGGATGGAGCGCTCGGGCCTCGTGGAGCGCAATGGAGACCGGCTGTGGGTGCCGGACACGGCCAGGCTGCACGACTTCCTCCAATACCTGGAGATGAAGTGGAAGTTCGGAGACCTCTAGCGTGAAGCTGCGAGTCCTCGGCTGCCACGGCGGCGAGCTGCCCAACTGCAAGAGCACCTGCTTTCTCGTCGATGACGTGCTGGCGCTCGATGCGGGGGCGCTCACGGGGACGTTGTCGCTGGAGGAGCTGTGCCGCGTGGACCACGTCCTGGTGGGGCACAGCCACTTCGACCACGTGAAGGACCTGCCGCTGATGGCGGACCTGGTCATCGGCCGGCGGGACACCCCGGTCACCATCCACGCCTCGCGCGAGTGCGCCCGGGCCCTGCGCGAGAACATGTTCAACAACGCGCTGTGGCCGGACTTCACCCGCATCCCGACGAAGCGCCAGCCCGTGCTGCGAATCAAGACGTTCCGGGCCGGCGGCACCTTCCAGGTGGGGCCCTACACCGTGCGCAGCGTGCCGGTGAGCCACCCCGTGGAGTCGTGTGGCTTCATCGTCTCCAACGGCAAGAGCGCCCTGGCGATGAGCGGCGACACCGGGCCCACCGACAAACTGTGGAAGGCCCTCAACGAGACGAAGAACCTCAAGGCGCTGCTGCTCGAGACGTCCTTCCCGAACAAGCTCCAATCCCTGGCCGACATCTCCGGCCACCTCACGCCTCACACCCTGGGCCTGGAACTCCAGAAGTTCGAGCGTAACGGCGCCTCGGTGCTGCTGTATCACCTCAAGCCCGCCTTCGTGTCGCAGCTCAAGAAGGAGCTGGCCGAGCTGCCCGTGGAAGTCCTGGAGCTGGGCGATACCTTCGAGTTCTAGACGCGTCGCGCCACACGGAGGGGTTGACGACCGTCAGCCTCCGGATTAACCCCGCGCACCCCATGGCCTGGTTCTCGAAGAAGCCGCGCATCGCCGTCGACCCTGAACAGCAAGCCGAGCCCCGGCCGTCTCGCATGGAGGGCCTGTGGGCGAAGTGCGAGTCGTGTGACGAGATCATCTACCGCCAGGAGCTCGAGAAGAACTGGATGGTGTGTCCGCACTGCGAGCACCACCACTACTGGGCGGCTCGTGCGCGGCTGACCGCGATGCTGGACCCCGACAGCTTCGAGGAGTTCGACACGGAGCTGGAGCCGCAGGACCCGCTCGGGTTCAGCGACTCGAAGAAGTACAAGGACCGCCTCAAGTCCTCCCGGAAGAACCTGGGCGAGCCGGACGCGTTCATCTCCGGCGTGGGCCGCATCCAGGGCCACCAGGTGTCGGTGGGCTGCTTCGTCTTCGAGTTCATGGGCGGCTCCATGGGCTCGGTGGTGGGCGAGAAGGTGGCCCGCGTCTTCGAGCGCGCGCACGAGCTGAAGTGCTCCGCCATCGTCTTCTCCGCGTCGGGCGGCGCGCGCATGCAGGAGGGCATCTTCTCCCTCATGCAGATGGCGAAGACGTCCGCGGCCATCGCCCGCTTCCGCACCGGCACGCGGCCGTATGTCTCCGTGCTGCTCAACCCCACCACGGGTGGCGTCGCCGCGTCGTTCTCGTGGCTGGGGGACATCATCCTCGCCGAGCCCAAGGCCCTCATCGGCTTCGCCGGGCCGCGCGTCATCGAGCAGACCATCCGCCAGAAGCTGCCGGAGGGCTTCCAGCGCTCGGAGTTCCTGCTGGACCACGGGATGATTGACGGCATCGTCCACCGCAAGGACCTGCGGGCGAAGCTGGGGCAGATCCTGGGGCTGCTCGGCTGAGCGCGCCGCGGACACCGGAGGAGGCGCTCGCCTTCTTCTCGAAGCTCAACCCCTCGGGCATCAAGCTGGGGTTGGAGCGCGTTCAGGACGCATTGGCGGCGCTGGGCCACCCGGAGCGCCAGTACCCGGCGCTCCACGTCGCGGGGACGAACGGGAAGGGCAGCACCTGCGCCATGGTGGCGGCCGCGCTCCACGCCGCCGGGCACCGCGTGGGCCTCTACACGTCGCCGCACCTGGTGCGCGTCAACGAGCGCATCCGCGTGGGCGGCGAGGACATCTCCGACGCGGCCTTCGGCCAGCGCATCCTGGAGGTGCTGGAGCGCTATCCCAGCGCGGCGTCCTCGCCCATGACGTACTTCGAGTTCGGCACCGTGGTGGCCCTGTGGCACTTCGCCCAGGTGCGCGTGGACGTGGCCGTGCTGGAGACGGGCCTGGGCGGCCGGCTGGACGCCACCACCGCCGCGAGCCCGGTGGTGACGGCGATTACGCCCGTGTCCTTCGACCACGTGGAGTACCTGGGCGGCACGCTGTCGGCCATCGCCGGAGAGAAGGCGGGCATCCTCAAGCCCGGCGTGCCCTGCGTCGTGGCGCATCAGGCACCGGAGGCCCTGGAAGCCATCGCTCGCAAGGCCAGGGAGGTGGGCGCCCCGCTGAAGCTGGAAGGACGCGACTTCTCCACCGGGCATCAGCCGGATGGACACCTGTCATACCAGGGGACCGCGTGGCGCCTGGATGGGCTGTCCCTGGGCCTGCGGGGTCCGCACCAACGGCAGAACGCGGCGGTGGCGCTCGCCTGCCTGGAGGCCTTGCAGGAGCACCGGGTCGCGGTGTCGCCCGAGGCCGCGCGTGCGGGGCTGGCGTCGGCGTGCTGGCCGGGGCGCCTGGAAGAGGTGGGGCAGCAGCCCGCCATCCTGCTGGACGGCGCACACAACCCGGCGGGCGTGGAGGTGCTGCTCGCGTCGCTGAGAGACTTGTATCCAGGGCGTCGCATCCACCTTGTCTTTGGCGTGGTGGGTGACAAGGCCCGGGGACCGATGATGCGAGCGCTCTTTCCCGAGTGCGCCTCGGTGCAACTCACGCCGCTGGAGACGCCGCGCTCGCTGGCGCCCGAGGCCTACCTCGCCGAGGCTCGCGCGCTCTGTCAGGACGTGACACCGTGGCCCGACGTGGACGCCGCGCTGGCCGCCGCCCGCGAGCGAGCAGCCTCGGACGACCTCGTCCTTTGTACAGGCTCACTGTTCCTTGTCGGGATGTTGAAGGCTCGCTTGTATTGAAACCTTGGCGCGATGCATCAGCCGCCGTAGATTCAAGACATGCGCCTGCCGGACTGGAGAGCCGCCGCGATACCGGGGCCACCCATCCCCTCCATCGACGAAGTCGATTTCCGGGCGCTTTACTCGAAGACGAAGTACGTCGTGGAGACGGCGGACGGCTGGTCGCTGGTCATCACCCGCTACCGTCCGGTGAAGCAGCCTTTTCCGCAACCCTTATTCGGCGAGCCCCTGCTGCTGGTGCACGGTTTCTCACAGAACCGGCACACCTGGACGAGCGGGCAGTTCGTCAAGAACCTGCTCTTCTTCGGGGTGGACATCCACATCCTGGAGCTGCGCGGGCACGGCAAGAGCTCCATCGCCTTCCAGCGGGAGCGGGCCGAGCGCTTCAAGCGCCCCCTGCCGCCCGACCTCGACTACGGCTGGGACATCGACAGCTACTTCCTCTACGACCTGCCGGCCGCGGTCTCTGGCGTGAAGCGCATCACCCGGCGCGAGCGCATCTTCTACTGTGGCCACTCGATGGGCGGGATGCTCGGCTACGGCTACGCCGGCATCCACAACGACTTCGAGGGGCTCATCACCATCGGCTCCCCGGCGGACCTGGGCCGTGGCTTCATGCTGCTGCGCATGCTGGCGCATGGCGCGCCCATGCTGGCCGGGATGATCGACCTGACGCTCGCCAGCCTCAACGTGGGTGGGAAGGTGGAGGGGGCGGGGCGCAAGCTGCTCGCGCAGGGCGTGGGGCTGTTGAACAAGGGCATGGGCCGCAAGCTCGCGCCGCGGGAGCGGCGGCCGCTGCGCTTCGACGCCGTGCCGGTGGACATCATCCTCAAGTCGCTGGAGCGGCAGCTCGCGAAGGCGGAGGACTCGCGGCTGTATCAACAGCTCACCACGCGGCTGAACCGGCTCATCAACCCGGAGCGCGTGAGCGCGGATGACATCCGCTGGTTATTGCGCGAAGGCGGCGAGCGTGAGCCGCGCCGCGTGCTGGAGCAGTTCGCGCGGTGGATCCGCCGGGGGGAGATGGTCTGCTACCGCACCGGCTTCGACTTCAAGCGGGGCTTCGGGCGCATCGAGATTCCCATGGCCATCATCTTCGGGGACCTGGACCCCCTGGCCTCGCTGGAGTCCACGCGCAGCGTGTACCGCGCCGCGAAGAGTGAGTACCTGCTCTGGCGGCCGGTGAAGGGCAACAGCCACATCGAGCTGACGATGGGGCACGACATCCGGCAGATCTGCTACGACATCAAGAACCTCATCGAGTACGCGCGGACCCACCGCTATCGTTCTCCGAGCCTGCCGCGGCTCCGCTAGGAGCGTCCGGACGGAAAGTTGGAGGCAGGTTGGCACGTGGTAGCCTCCACACTCTTCTGTCAACGTGAAGGGGAGTGGTCGATGAAGGCGTTTGCCGTGTGGCTGCTTGGTGTGGTGCTCGTGCCCTTCGTGGCGCTCGCGCAGGCGCCGGCGGCGAACCTGAACACCATCACCGGGGTGCAGGTGAATGGTGGCACAGTGACCATCACCGGCACGCAGAAGCCCAACTTCACCACGTTCACGATGACGGACCCGCCGCGGCTCGTCATCGACATCTCCGAGGCCGTCCTCTCGGAGGTGCCCGAGGAGCTCCAGGTGGGGAACGGCACGGTGACGGGCATCCGCACCGCCAGCTACGGCTCCGACGCGTCCTCCATTGCCCGCGTGCTCATCGGCTACGAGCGCGAGGTCGAGACGGAGATCCAGGCCCAGGGCAACCAGCTCGTCGTCCGCGTCGCGGGCGGCGGGGGACAGGCCGTGGCCCAGGCTCCCGCCGCGGAGCAGGCCCCCGCGGGGAACTCCGCCGCGGACGCCGCCGCAGCAGCCAGGGCGGAGCGCGAGGCCCAGGAGAAGGCCGCCGCGGACGCCGCCGCCGCGGCCAGGGCGGAGCGTGAGGCCCAGGAGAAGGCCGCCGCGGACGCCGCCGCCGCGGCTCGTGCGGAGCGTGAGGCGCAGGAGAAGGCCGCTGCCGAGGCCACGTCTCGGGCGGAGCGCGAGGCCCAGGAGAAGGCCGCTGCCGAGGCCGCCGCGAAGCGGGATGCGGAGGCCGAGGCGAAGCGCCAGGAAGAGGCGAGGGCCGCTGCCCAGCATCAGCAGGAAGCGCAGGCCCGGGCCGAGGCCGAGCGCAAGCGCCAGCAGGAGGAGCAGGCCCGCGCGTCCGAACGGGCGGCCGAGGAGAAGCGGAGCCAGGAGGAGGCCGCCCGCGCCTCGAAGCAGGCCGCGGAGGAGGAGCGCCGCGCCCGGGCCCAGGCCGCCGCCGAGGAGCAGCAGCAGAAGCGGGAGGCAGCCCAGTCCGCGGCGGACGAGCGCCGTGCCCGTGCCCAGGCCGCCGCGGAGGAGCGCCGTGCCGCCGCGCAGGCCGCCGCCGAGGAGCGCCGCCAGCGTCAGGCCGAGACCCGCGCGGCCCACGAGAACCGTCAGAAGCCGGCCCCCGCGTCGCCGCGCGCCGGCGGTGCCGAGGTGTCGTCTCGCCGCAAGACGCTGACCCTGGTGGGGTTCCAGCAGCAGGCGGGCGCCTCGCGCGTCTTCGTGCGGACCAACGAGCCCGTCAGCTACTCCGTGGGCGACCAGGGCCGCACCGTGGTGCTGGAGCTCGAGAACACCCGCGTGGACACCAGCAACAACACGCTGCCCCTGGATACGTCCTACTTCGCGTCCCCCGTCCTCCGGGTGGACCCCAGCGCGTCGGGCCGGGATGTGCGCATCACCATCCAGCTGCGGCAGGCCACGGCCTTCCAGACCCGCCAGGACGGCAACGTCATTTCATTGGACTTCCAGCGCGCGGGGCGGTGAAAAGGGCGGGCCGCCTGGCCCGGGTGCGGCATACCCTTCGCCCCTGAATGAGCCTCCTCGTTCCGCTCGCTGCCGCGCTGCTGGTCACCACGTCGCAGGTGCCGCTCGCCACCCCGTTGGCCCTGCCCAATGGGGAAAAGGCGCAGCTCACCGCGGACCTGGTCGTCTATGAGGCGGACCGGAAGGTCGTCACCGCGCGTGGCAACGCCGTGCTGCGCACGGACACCCTGCAGCTGCGCGCCGACCAGGTGACGTACGACGCGGAGAATCCGTTCGTCACCGCCACCGGCAACGTCCTGTTCGTGGGGCCCGGGGGCATGGCCGCCGTCGCCGACGCCGCGACGATGGACGTGCGCACCTACGAGGCGAACCTCGAGGGCGGGCTCTTCATGCAGAAGCAGGGCGTCACGCAGGAGGCCCTGTTCTCCGCGAAGACACCCCAGGAACTGCGGGCCATGGGCGACACGCCCGTCCTGATGAGCGGCTCGCGCATCCGGCGCACGGGCGAGAACACCTTCGCGGTGGAGAACCTGGCCTTCACGCCGTGCAACTGCAGCCCGGACGAGCCGGGGTGGCGCATGGAGGCCTCCTCCGCCACCATCGTCCTGGGCGAGCGCGCCACCATGACGTTGCCCGTCGTGTACGTGAAGTCCGTGCCGGTGTTCGCGCTGCCGTGGCTCTACATGCCGCTGTCCCAGCGGCGCACGGGGCTGCTGCTCACCAAGCCCACGGTCTCCTCGCTCAACGGCTTCGCGGTGGAGCAGCCCCTCTTCATCACGCTGGGGCAGAGCTATGACGTGACGCTCACGCCCGGGTACTTCAGCGGCGGCGGCGATGAGCAGCACCTCGTGCGGAACGGCGCGACCGGCGCCTACGAGGACGTCCGCGAGACGCGCTACCTGGGCGTGAAGGGGCCACGGCTGCTCACCGAGTTCCGCTACGCACCGAGCGAGCGGACTCGCGGGCGGGCCACGCTGGGGTTCCTCTACGACTTCCGGCCCATCCGGGACCCTCGCGACAGCACCTTCTTCCGGCGGACGGTCGACGGCGTGTCGACCACCGCGTTGGTCGATGAGCGGCGCGGGCTGCGAGGCGAAGCGTCCTGGCAGCACACCCAGGACCTGGGGAACGGGTGGCATGACCGCGTGGACGCGGCGTTCGTCTCGGATGGGAACTACACGCGCGACCTCACCGCGGACATCGTCACCCGCGAGTTCGTCTACCTCCGCAGCACGGCCACGCTGTTCCAGCGCCAGGATGACCTCTACGCGGGTCTGGACGTGTCGCTGCGCCAGGACATCCGCTGGGGGTACCGCTTCTTCCAGGACAACCGCGTGCCGGCGGCCACGGACCCGGCGCGCCCGGACCTGAAGGGCCCCACCACGTTCCAACGGCTGCCGGCCCTCACGCTGTCGTTGCCGGAGCGCCCCGTGCTCGGCGGGCTCATGGCGGGGCTGTCCGTGCAGTACTCCCGCCTGGCGCCGCTGCGCGGAGGCTTCGGTGACGAGGGCTTCGACGGCATCTTCCTTCCCAGCGTCCAGTACGCCACGTTCGACCCCGTCACGGGCGCGCGGGTGCGGCTCCCCGACACCACCCAGTCCGACGGCGTCTTCAACGCGAACGACCGCGAGGCCCGCGACCGCGTGGACTTCTTCCCGCGCCTGTCCACCTCGTTCGCGCTGGGCGACGTGATGCGCGTGTCACCGTCGCTGGGCATTCGCCAGGACGTGTGGCTGGGCGAGGTCTCGGGCCGGACCTGGCAGCGGGGGTACCCCATCGCGGGGCTGTTGCTGGAGAGCCAGTTCGCGCGCACCTTCCAGGGGCGCGAGCGCAGCTTCCGCCATGCCATCACCCCGTCGCTGGAGCTGCGCTACGTGCCGGGAGGGTGGGGCCGCGTCCCCTCGGCGGGAGCCTCCGAGGATGGCTCGGCGCGCCCATATGACGAGGTGGACGCGGCTGTTCCGTATCAGTTCGACGGGCGCACGCGCGGCTTCCTGCAGGCGGTGCTCGCCGTGGACCAGACGCTGCGCTTCAAGCGCGGGAACGTCATCCGCGAGCCGCTGCGCCTGCGCATCGGGCAGGGCTTCGACCTCACCCGGCACGTGCCCGCGGCGGGCAAGGTGGACGACCCGGGCCCCATCCTGCGCGACACCTTCGCTCGGCTCAGCGCCACCGCGGGCATCCTCACCGCGGCCGGAACGCTGCGATACGACCCGAACGCCGGCCGCATCTCCGGCCTGGCCGCGGAGGTCAACGTCGATGACGGCAAGGGGCACGCCGCCTACGCGCGCTTCGATGACCTGCTGTCCATCAGCAACGACGCGCGACTGCTCGGCGTGGATCCGCGCTCCGTGGGTCCTGATGTCGTCCGCCGCTCGTTGGATACCCTGGTAGGCGGGCTATCCCGGGTAGAGCCCGGTCTCCCTCCTGCCGAACGGGTTCAAGCCCTCATCGCGGGTACGCGTTTGAAGCTCGGATTTGGGCTGGGAGTGCGGTACGAAGCAATTGTGCAACCGCTTTACCGGGATCCGAGAACTCAGGAAAAAGGTAACCCTCTCGCTCAGCAGACCTTCGGCCTCTCGTATGGGCCTGCATGCGACTGCTGGCGTGTCGAGGGGGTGATGACGCTGCGGCGGGAGCTGGGGCTGGAATTCTCCGGCGTCAACCTCATCGTGGCGAATTTCGGATCCTTTGGTTCCGGAGGCTAGGAATCACCAGCGGTAGATGGTGGTTCCTCCAACCCCGAAACAGCCAGGAGAAGTACTTCGTGTCGGACCTCGGAAAACGAATTGGACAGCGCATCCGCGAGCTTCGGACACAGCGGCCGGAGCGCTGGACGCAGGAAGAGCTCGCTGAGCGGGCGCAGATCAGCGTGTCGTTCCTCTCGATGATCGAGCGGGGTGAGCGTGTTCCCCACGTGGAGACGCTGGCGGCGCTGGCCAATGCCCTGGGCGTGAGCCTGGGCGAGCTCTTCACGGGAACGGAGCAGACCCTCGCTCAGACGGAGGACCTCCTGCGGCCTCTGTCTGACTTCGCGCGCGCCCGTGGCCTCACCGCCCGGGACGTGGACCGCCTGCTCGGCGTGGCGCGGGTGATGTTCAGCGGCACCGTCGCCTGACATCCCCAGGGGCTTCCAGGTCCCGGACGCAAGAGGGCTCCGGTCCGCCTGTCCTGTCCTTGACTGGACGGTAGGTGGCCCAGGAAGATGGGGCAGATGCGCTGTGCGCCGCTCGCGTACAGCCCGCTTCCTCATCGCCTTCAAGGAGTATCCACTGATGCGTCCGGGTCTGGCCCCGTGGGTGGCCTTCGCGAGCTTGCTGTTCGTCGCATGCTCGCCGTCGGTCCCCGCCACACTTGAATTCGTGGACCAGTCACCGGCTCAGCCGCGACTGGGAGAGATCACCACACTGCGCTTCCGCGCGGTGGACTCCCGAGGACAGCCGCAGGCCGGTACGCAGGTGTCCTTCACGCTGGAGTCCCCGGTGCCGGGCGTCGAGCTGTCGCCCTCCGAGGGTGTCACCAACGCCGGTGACGGCATCGTGTCCGTGCAGGTGGTGGCGCGGGGTGGCCGTGTCGCCTCCGCCGTCGTCGTCGCGACGGCTGGCTCGGGCGGGGAGATGAAGCGGGCCGTCAGCCCGGTGGTCAGCTTCGCCGGCGCCAACTCGAGCTCCCGCCAGTTCACCTTCCAGTGCGGTTCGTTCTCCGGCAACGGCTCCGGTCTGCACCACGCCGTGGGCGCCTGGGACGAGACGCGCAACCTCATCGCGGGCGTGAAGCTGAAGTGCATCGCGCACGTGGGTGACCGCAACGGCGACGGCGTGGTGGGCGCCCAGGTGTCCTTCCTCACCGAGGCCGGCACCATCGGCCCCAGCGCGGTGTCCGTCACGGACGTGGTGGGCAACGCGGAGGTCCTCTACAAGACCTCGCTGCCGCTGCCGCAGGACGTGGAGCCGGGCACGTTCACCTGGAACCCGCTGAACGACGCGACCCACACTGGCGAGTACCTGGCGCCGCTCTGGATGCACCCGTTCCTCTGGGACGAGAACCCGATTGCCGGCTACGGCAACGCCGCGCAGCCGCAGGTGGACCGCCCGGAGCCGCGCCGCCCGGACCCCATCCGCCCCAACATCGTCAACAACCCGCGTGACAACCTGGTCTCCCTGATTGCCATCACCAGCGGCGAGGAGGCCTTCGACGACCTCAACAACAACGGCGTGTGGGATCCGGGTGAGCCCTTCGAGGACACGACGGAGCCCTTCGTCGACAACAACGACAACGGCACGTGGGACCCGGGCGAGCGCTACGTGGACACCAACGGCGACGGCCGCTGGTCGGGGAAGAATGGCCAGTACGATGCCAGCACGCTCATCTGGGTGCAGGAGCGCATCCTCTGGACGGGCATGCCCCACGCGCTGGACCGGAACGAGACGCAGCGCCAGCTCGACCCGCCGCCCAACGCGCCTCCGCCGCTCATCCCGCACTTCGGCGGCCTCTCCGTGTCGTTCATCGTCTCCGACCCGTGGTTCAACCGCATCGCGCAGAACAGCGAGGATGACGGCTGTGACGGTGGCGCCTCGGGCCCGGTGAAGGTGACCCAGGCCAACGGTGGCATCGCGCTGACGTACCCGTCCTTCAACTTCGAGACGTATCTCATCAGCGACACGCACGAGCAGCCCACCGACGGCGACCCTCCGCCGCCCTTCAATCCGCCGGTTCCGTGGAAGGTGTCACCGCTGTGCAAGTACACGGCGGCTCAGATGGAGGGCCACCAGGTGATCGTCACGGGCCCGACCATGACCGGCACCGTGGAGTAGACAGCCCCGGTTCCTCCAGGCGGGCCCACGAAGGCATTGACCCCAGGGCCCGCCCTCCGTAGGTTCTCCGCTGGTTGATTGGCGAATCACCCGCTGGTGGAGGACGTCGTGGGTCAGCAGAACAAGCCGGCGGCGGACTCCGGCTCGCGTGAGAGCGAGCGCCGCCGCACCATCCTCCGAGCCGCCATCGACGTGTTCGCCCGCAAGGGCTATCACGGCTGCCGCATCGCGGACGTGGCCAAGGAGGCCGGCGTCGCGTACGGCCTCGTCTACCACTACTTCAAGAACAAGGACGAGCTGCTGGAGACCGTGTTCGACACGGGCTGGAGCGGCTTCGTCACGCGTGTCCGCGCGGTGGTGGAGGGCGAGGGTTCGCTGGCGGAGAAGGTGCACGGCATCGTGGACGTGGCCTTCGAGGCGTACCGGGTGGACCCGCGCGCCGTGAAGGTCCTCATCCTGGAGATTGCGCGCAGCCCGGCGGGCTCGCGCATCAACCGGCAGACGGCCTTCGTGGACGCCATCCGGCTCAGCTCGGAGCTGTTCAACCTGGCGCGTGAGCGCGGCGAGCTGCGGCCGGAGTTGGACCCGCACCTGGCCGCGGCGCTGCTCTTCGGCAACATCGAGATGGGGCTCACCGTCTTCGTCGTGGGCCTGGCGGACGCGCGAGACGCGGAGGCGCTCGAGCGGGCCAAGGCGCAGATTGCGAACTCCTTCCTCTACGGCGTCCTCACGGGCGCCCAGGCCGCGGAGGCGTCCGAATGGAAGCCGGAGAAGTCCGCTACGAAGTCCAAGGCGCCCAAGCGCTCCTGACCATCGACCGGCCCAAGGCACGTAACGCCCTGTCTCCGGGCGTCGTCCGCGACCTGATGGCGGCGCTGGAGCGGGCCGAGGCCGATGCCTCGGTGCGGGTGGTGGTGCTCACCGGCGCGGGCGAGAAGGTCTTCTGCGCGGGCGGTGACCTGGGGACGCTGGCTGGCGACGAGGGGTTTCTCGCCACGCACGAGGGACGCCGCTCCTACGGACGGCTGCTGGCGCGCTTCCAGGAGCTGCGCAAGCCCACGGTGGCGCGCGTGAACGGCCACGCGCTGGCGGGTGGGCTGGGCCTGGTGCTCGCGTGCGACCTCGCGGTCGCGGTAGACACCGCGGACCTGGGCACGCCTGAAATCGACGTGGGCCTCTTCCCCATGATGATGATGGCGCTGCTGCAGCGGCACGTAGGCCGCAAGCGGGCGCTGGAGCTGGTGCTCACCGGGGACCGGCTGCCCGCGCGTGACGCGCTGGCGCTGGGCCTGCTCAACCGGGTGGTGCCGGCCGGGGAGCTGGACGCCGCGGTGGCCGCGCTCGCGGGGAAGCTGGCGGGCAAGAGCCAGGCGGTGCTGGCCCTGGGGCGCCGCGCCTTCTTCACCGCCGAGGACCTGCCGCTGCCCGCCGCGCTGGAGTACCTGGCGTCGCAGCTGTCGCTGAACGTGCTGGCGGATGACGCGGGGGAGGGCATCTCCGCCTTCCTGGAGAAGCGCCCGCCGCAGTGGCGAGACCGCTGACGGCGGCTACGGCGTGGTGAGTTCGGGAGTGTCACTCCGGGCCACGCTGGCGGGCAGGTGCGGGAAGAAGTCCAGCTTCAGCAGGTTCTGCCCGTCCACCCACAGGCCGTCCACCTTCACGCCCCAGTGCAGGTGCGGCCCGGTGACGCGGCCGGTGCTTCCCACCCGGCCCAGCTCCTGGCCCTGCCTCACCACGTCACCGTGCTTCACGTCGATGCGGGACAGGTGGAAGTACGCCGTGTAGAGGCCCGCGCCATGGTGCACCAGCACCGTGTTGCCCGCCGCGTAGTTGTCGCGCGCCATCACCACGGTGCCGTCATTGGCGGCCTGTACCGGCTCGCCCGGGTCCCCGTCGATGTCCACGCCGAAGTGCTGGCTGGACAGCTTGCCGTTGAAGGTGCGGCGGTCCCCGAAGGGCGCGGTGACGCGGTCCTGCCGGGGCCACGCGAAGTTCTGCGTGAAGTGCGGCAGGGTGAACTCCTGCGCGAAGGCCTCGGCGAAGGCACGCCGGTCCTCCGCCATGCGCTTGCGGACCGCCGCCGGGGGCTTCACGTACTTGCTGGCCACGCGCAGCTCGCGTGAGGGGTACCCGGGCTCCACCACGTCCAGCGTGCCCGTCAGCTCCACCCGCGGCGCGCCCGGCGTGGCGGGGCCCATGGCCGTCACCTGCGCGGCGCCGGGGGCCTGCTCCACCGGCAACCCCGCCACCGCCAGATAGCCGTCCCCCCACGGGAAGAAGCGCAGCGCGCGCCCCGCGAGCGTCCCGGTGGGCGGCGTCGTGACGCCACTCACCGTCACCAGCACCGGGTCGCCCGGCTTGGCCTTCGCGGGCTGGAGCACCAGCCGTGGCGCGCTGGCGGCCAGCCCGGTGTCCGCCTGGACGGGCAGCGCGGCATTCTCGGCCGCCCCGGCCTTCGCTCCGAGGGCGAGCAGGGCGAGCAGCAGGAAGGAGGACTTGGAATGGTTCCGGCCAGGGGTGTACGGAGGCATGGGGCGTTTTTACACCATGTCTCGCATGACTCTTCCCGGGGTGCGGTGCCGAGCCGCCGCACGCCCGCTCCGAGCCCCCGGAAGCGCTCGCCCGGCCGCCCGGGTGGGAGGAGAGGCGCATGCTGGCCGCCAGGGAGCAGAGGCCAGGAATTGTCGGTACTTGGACGGGAGGACTGGGGCTGGCACGGGCTGCCCGCTCGCTGGGCGGGCGACCGGATAGGGCGCGCCGCGTCAAGGCGTACCCGAGGGACTGGGGGCTTCCTAGCTTCTGAACGGACTCGTTGAAGGGGAGATTTGCGGATGCCTCGTCCCTACAGCTTTGACCACTTCCAGGTTCCGAAGACGCTGCCGGCGCCGAAGCGAAGCCTGCGACGGCAGGACAAGGCGCGACTGGCCCGCTCCAAGGCCCATCCCGAGGCCATGGAGAGCCATGAAGGCGTGCACTACGGCAAGCGCTTCGCGGAGACGGAGGAACTCTACAGCGCGCACCAGATGGAAGCGGAGCTCGAGGAGCTGGCGCGTCCCGAGCCGGATGCCAAGTTCTCTCACGGCCCGGGGTTCGTGGGCCCCAAGCGCGTCAAGCGCACGGAGCGGAAGCCGTCCGCGCTCGCCGTCGGGGGGACGTCGCCGATTGGCGCGCTGCCCCCCACGCGCGAGCAGCCGCCCCGCGCGCGGATGCCGGAGATACGCGATGAGGCGGAGCACCAGTTCCAGGTGCTCCGCGGCGGCCTGGGTGATGCCGCCAAGGCCCTGTCCCGGCTCGTCCGGTTGCCGCTCACCCTCGTCCGCATGGCCGCGGGTCGCATCCTGCCCCTGTCCTGAATGGGTGGATGACACGCGTGGAGCTGAGGCTGGTCTCGTACAACATCCACAGCGGTATTGGCACGGACGGCCGCTTCGACCTGCGGCGTGTGGGGGAGGTGCTCCGCGAGGTGGACGCGGACATCATCGCCTTGCAGGAAGTGGGGGACTTCCGCGCGGTGACGCCCCGCGAGGACCAGCCAGAGCACCTGGCGGACCTGCTCGGGCTGCACATGGCCTTCGGGCCCAACGTCGTGCGCAATGGCCGGAGGTATGGCAACGCCATCCTGTCGCGGCTGCCCATCCTCAAATCGAGGAACTACGACTTGAGCGTGGGGCGCCGCGAGCCTCGCGGGGCGCTGCGGTGCGACCTCGACCTGGGGGGCGGACACCAGCTCCATGTCTTCTCGCTCCACCTGGGGCTGCGGCTGGGCGAGCGGCGCAAGCAGGAGGCGCTGCTCCTGTCGTCGGACATCCTCCGGGACGCCGCGCGCAAGGACCCCTTGGTGGTCTGTGGAGATTTCAACTACTGGGGCAACGGGCCGGTGCCCTCGCTGGTCCGCCAGGCCATCCACGACGCCGCGCTGGAGCTGGGCACGCCCGCGCGCACGTATCCCACGCGCCTGCCCCTGCTGCGGCTGGACCGCATCTTCGTGGACGCGGGCGTGCGTCCGCTGGCGGTCCATCCACACCGCACGGCGCTGAGCCGGCTGGCGTCTGACCACCTGCCCCTCGTGCTGCGCTTCGAGGCGCCCATCGTCGTGGAGCCTCCGGTCTCTCACCCGGTGCAGCTCATCGGCTAGACTGGAGGGATGGGCTGGCGCGCGTTCACTGGCCGACGCTTGCGCGTGCCGGACAAAAACACCGTGACGTGGTTGTCGCGGAACAGGTGCATGCCTAGGTTGGCCCGCACCTGTGAGGCCGTACGCGTCGGCCGGAGAGCGCATGCACGTGGGGAGTGAACAGACCGAGCGCGGTATCGCCGCGCTCGTCGGGCGCATGGCCGACGGCTTCAGCCGGCTGGTGACACAGCACCTGCAGCTCGCGCGGATGGAGCTGGCCGAGGACGTGAAGGCCACGGGCCTGGACGTGGCGATGATCGCCGCCTTCGTGCCCTTCATCCTCGTGGGCTACGGCTTTCTGTGCGCGGCGCTGGCGGCGTGGCTGGCCACGTGGCTGGGCTGGTCTGGCGCGCTGGGCGGCATCGGGCTGTTGAACCTCGCGGGCGGCGCGGGCGGCGCGCTCTGGGCGGTGAACCGGCTGAAGACGCGCCGGATGATGAACGATACTTCGGAGGAGCTTTCGCTCAGCGTGGCCGCGCTGACCAACACCGCCCCCAGCGCGCCCGTGAACGTGCTGGAGGGCGCGAACCGTGAACGCCTCAAGGAGCCGCAGCATGGCCGGTAGCAATGGACAGGCGAAGGTCCACAGCCCCCGCAGCAGCGCGGAGCTGCGCGCCGAAATCGAGCGCACGCGCGCCGAGCTGGCCACGTCCGTGAGCGCCCTGCGTGAGGAGGTGGCGGTGGCCACCGACTGGCGCCAGTGGGTGAACCGCCATCCCTACGCCAGCCTGGGCGCGGCGTTCGTCGTGGGCCTGTGGCTGGGCTCCCGCGATTGATGACTTCCGCTGTACCCCCAATGAGGAGATGCCTTCGATGGAGATGAATCCGCAGCAGATGGCCGACCGGGCCCGTCAGTTCCAGGACCGCGTGGTGCCGCAGATTGACGAGGCTCGGCAGAACCTCGTGGACCTGAATGACCGCATGGTGCGCTTCATTCGCGCCAATCCGGGGACGTGCCTGCTGGGCGCGGTGGCCGTGGGCTTCCTCGTCGGGCGCATCGCCTCGCGCCGCTGATTGGCCGCGCTGGAATCACACGAGAGGATGGACGCATGACGACGTTTCCAGGTGCATCGGGCAATGGCTCGCCACAGGACCCACAGGGCGGTGGCTTCGGGCAGCGCGTGGACCACATCGGCAGCGACGCGCAGCAGCTCTGGTCCGACGCGCGCGGCGCGGTGGCGGACCTCGGGCAGACCCTGGACCTGCGTGGCCGCGTGCAGCGCAACCCGTACGGGATGATGGCGGCGGCGGTGGGGGTTGGCTATCTGCTGGGCGGTGGGCTCTTCACGCCGCTGACGGCGCGAATCCTCCGGCTTGGCCTCCGGCTGGCGGCGCTGCCCCTGGTCAAGGACGAGCTGCTGGGCATGGCGGAGTCCGCCTTCCAGGACTATCAGACAGGTCGTGGTATCGGTGGCGCGGGGTCGGCAGGCACGGCCTCGGCGAACGCTGCCTCCGCAGGCACTCCTCGCCCGCCGACGTACTAGGCCGGGCATTCCTCCACCCCATAACCCCCGGAGCCGCAAACCGTGAACTTCAACAACCTCAAGAAGCTGGACAAGGACGACTTGCTGAACCTGGTGGGCCTGGAGACGCGCCGGGACGCGGTGGACACGCTCCTGCCCGTCGTGGGCGCCTTCGCCGCCGGTATCCTGGTGGGCGCGGGGCTGGGCCTGCTGTTGGCGCCCAAGTCGGGCAACCAGCTCCGGGACGACCTCCGGCAGCGCCTGCAGACCGGCCAGGACTACCTGTCCAACGCCGTGGGCCGCTCCAGCGACGGCTCGCAGGCGCAGACGGGGCCGCAGGGCACCGTGTCGCGCACGGCCTGATTCGCGGCGCCCGCCGCCATGGGGCACAAGGGCCTCCACTCGCGCCGGGGACGGCGGCGGGTGGGGGCCTTCTCGTCTCCGGGCGGCTAGACTGCCCGCCCGTGAGTGACACGACGCAGGGTGGGATGGTGAAGCGCACCGGCGAGGCCGAGGGCCCGGACACGGCGCTGGCGCGGCTGCGCGCGCTGGAGACGCTGGAGTCGGGCTACGAGGCGTGGCTGGCGTTGAAGCTGGAGCAGGCCGCAGCGCGCCTGCGCTTCCGCGAGGAGCGCGAGCGGCTGGAGCAGCAGGGGTCGTTCCTCCTGGGCGCGGTGCGCGCGGCGGGGCTGGCGCCTCCGGCCGGCTCGGAGCCGGGGCTGGTGGCGGGCGCCGCGCCAGCGGGGGACTTCCTACGCGACGCGGAGGCGAAGCTGGCGCAGGCCCGCGAGGCGTTGGCCCAGCGCGAGGAGGAGAGCGAGGCACAGCACGCCGAGGCCTTCGCGGAGATTCGCGCCACGCTGAAGGACCGCGTCCAGCGCTACCTGAGCGCGAGCCGCCCCGCCTTGACGTTGCTGCTGCGCCGGCTGGGCGCGGAGCGCTCGATTCTGCACCTGTCGCGCGTCGCGGGTGACACCCCCGCGCTGCTGTGTTTCCTCTTCACGGGGCGGATTCCATCGCGGTACGGCTTCCTGCTGGATGACTCCACGGAGGATGTGGCGCTGGCGCCCGCGCCGCTCTACGCCGACGAGGGTGTCGCGCCGGAGACGGTGAGGCCGGACGCGGCGGGGCTGGAGGCAAGGGTGCGTGGAGCGGGGGAGGTGCTGCCGCTGAAGGGCTTCCTGCCCGTGTTCGTGCCAAGGCCGACGGGCGGCGAGGACTTCTTCCGCTTGCTTCAGCGCGGGGCCGTGCTGGAGGTGGAGGTCGCGGACGGCGCGGCCTTTCGAAACGTCCTGTCCCGCGCCGAGTCCGAGCGCTTCGCCGGGCACCTGCTCCGGCTCAAGCTGGAAGGGCGCATCGCGCTGGATATCGAGGTGGAGTGAGGGCCGGGCGCTACCGCGTCCGCACCACGCCCACCTCGGCGGTGCCCGCGAGCAACGCGCTGCCCAGGAACAGGTTGCTCGACTCGGCGCCGCCCATGCGCACGGCGTGGAAGATGATGAGGTAGGTCTGCTCACGCTCGGGGAACGCGTCCCCGGGAATCGTCACCCGCGCCTCGCGGTACGGCCCCGGCAGCCCCACGAGCTGGAGGAACTGGAGTGGCGTGGAGGGGAGGTTGGTGTACGTCGGCTCGCCCTGCGCGCCCTCGGCGCTCAGCGGCACCACGGTGACGAAGCCCAGCGTGCGGTCGGTGTTCGCCGGCGGCGCTGGCCGGTCGAACGAGAAGGGCGTGCGCGCGTCGATGCGGAGGAAGCCCTCGGGCGGGTGGAGCGCGTTGATGGTCTCCTTCAGCGGCGCGTTGTCCACCTGCCCCACGTAGCGCGTGCCACCCCGGGTGGCGATGAACTGGTACGTGGCGCCGGACTGGTATTCGAAGTCCGACGAGCCCACGCTGGTCCGGCTGTAGTTGCCCGCGCCTTCATCCGTCAGCGCCGTGGCCTGTCCACCCACCGGCTGCACGGTGACGGCGGCGCCCGACAGGCCGGAGGGCTGCGAGTCCTCCCCGGTCCGGCTGCCGAAGAAGACGATGGCCGCCGTCTGCGCGGGCAGGGCGAGCACGTCGCCGCCGTCGGGGCCGAAGGTGCCCGCGTCGAATCCCGCGAGCGCCGAGGCGGAGACCTCCACCTCCGGCGTGGAGAGGAGGGTTCCCACCATGACGTGCTCGGCGGTGAGCTTTTCCAGGTCGCAAGCCAGCAGGGCGAGGGAGGAGGCGGCGAACGCGGCGGACACCAGGAGGCGTTTCATGGTGCCGTGAGCATAGCAGGCACGCGCCGAAGGACGGCCTCGCGCGGCCCCGTCTCGGGGTATCCTCCGGCGTACCCGTGCAAGGTCACCGCGTTCACTCCGCAGGCCGGCGCTTCCTGAAGCGGCTTGGCGTCTCCCTGTTGATGGCCCTCCTCTTCGGCGGTGTGCTGGGGCTGCTCGTGTACCTTCGCCCGGCGGGCGTCATGGCGCCCCGGGAGCCCGCGGGGGCGTGGGTGCCTTCCGCGGCGGTGCAAGCCGCGCAGGGCTGGCTGGAGGGCTGGGAGCGCATTACCTACGACTGGCGCGTGCGCGTGCTCGGTGAGCGCTCCGAACGGCCGGACGAGGCGGTGGTCATCGCCATCGACGACGAGACACTGGCCGAGGCGCGGCAGGACGTCCGCCCGGGCGTGGCGATGCAGCCCTGGCCCCGCCAGCTCGTGGGGCGGCTGGTGCGCAGGCTGGTTCAGGAGGGCGCGCTGCTCGTCCTCGTGGACCTTCCCTTCACGGACCTCAGCCCCAACGCGTGCGCCCCGGCGTCGTCAGCGGCGCCCCAGGGGCCTTCCTGTGACGACGCCGCCTTCGCCGCCCTGCTGGAGAAGGACCCCGGCCGCGCGCTGCTCGCCTTTTCCTGGGAGTCGCAGGGCTCGCGCGTGCTGCCCCCGGCCAACCGGCTCTGGCCCTACCGCGTGAGGCTGGGGGTGTATGACACGCCCAGGGACGCCCATGCGCGGGCACAGGTGGTGCTCGCGGCACAGCGTCCCGCCTTCATCCTCCCGGCGGGAAGCCAGGTGGAGGTGTGGGGCGGGGCGACGGACGAGGCGGACGGCAGGGCGCTCGGTGCGCGCCTGGGGGCCACGGCGCCCATCCTCGAGGAGCGCCGCGCCGCGGATGACGCGTACCGCGTGGGGCCCACGGAGCTGTTCGTCGCGCTGGCGGAGGTCGAGGTGGAGGGGCTGGACGCGGCGAACCTCGTCGAGCTGCGCCAGCTCCAGCACCCCGTGGTGCCGCTGCTGGGCGCTGGCAGCGGCTTCGGCGCGTCGACGCTCCTGGCGGACCTGGACGGGCAGGTGCGCGCCATTCCCCATCTCGTGAGCTACAGCGTGCGCGGCAAGCGCCACATCCTGCCGTCGCTGCCGCTGGCCGCGGCGATGCGGCTGGCCGGGACGCGCTCGCTCCGCTACGCCGGCGGCAAGTTGCACGTGGGGGACCAGTACGCCTTTCCCATGAGCCCCTCGGGTCTCAGCCTGCTGCGCTGGGATGCCCCCAACGCGGGCCGGGGCTCGCGCGGCTCGTTGTCCCGCTCCATCCGCGCCTGGAACGTGCTGCTCAACGTCTTCGACGTGGAGGACGAGCGCCCCGCGCGCTTCGAGAACGACCTGGAGGGCCGCACCGTCGTCCTGACGCGGACCGCGGGGGCGCCCGGCCACGTGCGCCCCACGCCCATTGGCGCGGAGACGCCGGGGGGCGCCATCCTGGGCCAGGCGCTGGCCAACATCCTCCGCTCGGAGGGCATCTCCCGCGCCTCGCCGGACCTGGACCTGCTGCTCACCGTGGGCCTGGCCTTCGTGGGCGCGTTCCTCGCGCTGTCGCTCAGCTTCCTGCTGCGCTCGGTGCGCGGCGCCGTGCTCTACGTCGGCTTCCTCGTGGCCGCGGGGGCCGCGTATGCCGCTGGGGCCGCGTACGTCTTCGTCGAGCAGCGGCTCTGGGTGGCCATGGCGGGGCCGCTGCTGGCCATGGTGGGCGCCTTCGTCGTCACCCTCCGGTACGCGTACGGCACGGAGCGGCAGATTCGCGACTTCGTGCACAACGCGCTCGGCCGGTACGTCAGCCCGGACGTGGCGCGGCTGGTGGCGCGCGACTTGAGCCTGATGCGCCCGGAGCGCCGGCAGATGTCCGTGTACGTCTGCGACATCGAGGGCTTCACGCGCTTGTCGAAGAGCCTGCCGCCCGAGCAGCTCGTGGGCCTCTTCAACGAGTACCTGACGGAAATCTCCGCGGTGGTGCGGGCCACGGCGGGGCAGGTGGACAAGTACATCGGCGACTCGGTGTTGGCCTTCTGGGGCGCGCCGGTGCGCACGGACCGCCACGCGCACCTGGCCTGCGAGGCCGCGCTGAAGATGCGCGAGGTGCTGGCCGAGCGGCAGGGCGCCTGGGAGAAGAAGTACGGCCACCGCCTCACGTTCCGCGCCGCGGTGAACACCGGCGAGCTGGTGGTGGGCGACCTGGGCAGCGAGCTGAAGTCCAACTACACCGTGCTCGGGGACGCGGTGGGGCTCGCGTCGCGCCTGGAGACCCTCAACAAGGTCTACGGCACCTACGTGCTGGCCGGGGACACGACCTCACAGCTCGCCAGCGGCAGCTATGTCTTCCGCGTGGTGGACCACGTGCGCTTCAAGGGCCGGGCGCAGCCGGTGCGCGTGCATGAGCTGGTGGCGCGCCGCGGAGAGCTCACCCCGCGCATGCAGGCGCAGCTCGCGCTCCACGAGCAGGCCCTCACGGCCTACCACCAGCGGCGCTTCGCGGAGGCGCACGCCCTCTTCGAGCGCGCCTCGCACGAGTACCAGGACACCGTCGCGGCCCTCTACACGGGGCGCTGCGCCCGCTTCCTCGTCACGCCGCCGCCCGCGGACTGGGACGGCGCGCACGGCGAGGAGGAGGGCGGGCCCGGCGCCGCGGCGGCGTGAGTCACTCGTCGCCGCCGTCCGAGTCCGGCTGGCCGAAGAGCTCCTTCACGGGGGCGTCCTTCGCGATGTGCTCCGTCACCACGCGGCGCATCTTCTCCGGCGTCATCGCCGAGTAGTACACCTCGCCCGGCCAGCCCATCAGCTGGTAGTCCTCCGGCGACAGCGGGTCCCGCTTGCGGCCCGTGTCCTCGCGCACGACGACGTTGGGCCCCATGTGGCAGAAGCCGTAGCAGCCGCCCCGGTGCAGCTCGCAGCGCGGCACCAGCCCCTGGCCCGACAGCGCGTCCCGGGCCTCGGCGTAGACGGCGTCCGCGCCGCCCGCCTTGCAACTGGAGCCCTTGCAGACCGACAGGCGGTAGCGCTTCACGGCCGCGCCTCCTGGGGGACGGGCCCACGCGGCCCCGGAGGGGGCTCGGCGCGCGGGCCACAACCACACGTATTGAAGAGGTTCAGCCTCACCACCAGCCCCCTGAAAAAGCGCCGGCCCGCCTTCCGCTTCAACGCGGGAGGGCGGGCCGGGAATCCTGCTGGGGCCCCTCGGGCCTCACAGGGAATCTGGACTCACTTGATGAACTTCGTCACCTGGATGGGGCCCTGCTGCGTGACGACCGCCTGGGGGGCGCCGTGGGCGGCCGCGGGAAGGGCCTTGCCGTGGCCGTGGTCCCCGTGAGGCAGCTTCAGCTCCACCAGGCCCTCGCCGATGCGCGTGTGGGCTTCCTTGTGGACGTGGTGCGGCTCCTCGGAGCCCTCGCGCTTGTTCCACGGGTCCGACGGGTGCGAGACGGGCGCGCCCTTGAGCAGCTTCGGGATGTCGTAGACGAAGTTCTGCCGCGTGTACTCGGGCGGGGTGTGCATGTACGTGTCCATGCGGATGGCGTCCTTGGGGCACGCATCCACGCAGAGGCCGCACACGATGCACCGCAGCTCGTCGATGACGAACTGGGTGGGGTACTTCTCGATGACGCGGTCCTCGGAGTCCGGATCGTCCTCCGAGTACTCGCCCGCCTCGATGTAGATGCACTGCGCCGGGCAGATGGTGGCGCACATGTAGCAAGCCACGCAGCGCGGCTTGCCGTCCTCACGCGGAACCAGGCGGTGCAGGCCGCGGTAGCCCTCGGGGTAGATGGGCTTCTCCTCGGGGTACGCCACCGTCGTCATCAGGCTGGTGCCGGTGCGGTCCACCACCTGCGTGTTGGTGTCACGCGTCCCGAAGAGGTTGCGGAAGAAGTGCTTCGCCGTGATGCCCAAGCCGCGGAGCAGGTTGGGCACGTAGGTCCGCTCGCGGATGTCCGTGCGAGGGTCCTTGCTTACCTTGTAGGCCATGATGGTTCTCGATTCCCGGATGCTGGGGCCGAAAGCTGCGGCCTAGTGGGGGGACGCCGGGGCCACGGCATGGGCGTGCGCCGGCAGGTCGTGGGAGGCGCGTGCCTCGTGCCCATGGTCATGACCGTGGGCACCGTGCGCCCCATGTGCACTGCCCGTCACGGGGACCTTCGTGGTCGTTGTCAGTACCAACAGCAAGCCCAGCTCCAGGATGCCCAGGACACCCAGCGCCCGCAGGGACGGATCCCAGAGGACGAGCGCGCCGGTGACGAACACGTTCGCCAGGCCGATGGGGAGCAGGATCTTCCAGCCCAGGGCCTGAATCTGGTCGTAGCGGAAGCGGGGGAAGGTCCAGCGGATGAGCAGCTGCACCCAGATGAGGAAGAGGACCTTCAGCCAGAACACCGTGCCGAGGATGGTGCCCAGCAGCCAGCCGTGCTCCTGCATGATGGGCAGGTTGGTCAGCCACTCGTTGCCGAAGGGCAGGTGGTAGCCGCCGAAGAACAGCGCCGTCGTCACGCCGGCGAGCACCACGATCTCCACGAACTCGGAGATCATGAAGAGGCCGAACTTCATGCCGGAGTACTCGACGAAGTAGCCGATGATCTCGGACTCGCCTTCGGGCAGGTCGAACGGGGCGCGCTTGGTCTCCGCGAAGGACGCGGCGAAGAAGAGCAGGAAGCCCAGCGGCTGGATGATGATGCCCCAGGCGGGCAGGCCCAGGTCGAAGGCGCCATCCGTGCGCCACAGGTAGCGGGCCTGGCCGGTGCCGCCGGTGAGCGCGCTGCCGATTTCACCGATGATGGCGGGGAACTGCACCGACGAGAACGTCAGGAACAGGCCGACCAGCGACAGGCCGAGCGCGACCTCGTAGGAGATCATCTGCGAGGTGGCGCGCACGCCGCCCAGCAGCGCGAACTTGTTGTTGGACGCCCAGCCGGCCAGCGCGGTGCCGTAGACGGCCAGCGAGGCGATGGCGAGCACGTAGAGGATGCCGAAGTCCGGCGTGGCCACCACCATGTCCACCTTGTGGCCGAACACCGTCACCGACGGGCCCGCGGGCACCACGGCGAACAGGGCGAAGGTGGGCGCGAAGGCGAGGATGGGGCCCAGGTTGAACATGAACCGGTTGGCCGTCGCCGGAATCAGGTCCTCCTTGGTCAGCATCTTCAGCACGTCCGTGAGGATGTGCGGGAGGCCGCCCAGCGAGCGGTTCTTCAGGCCGGGCAGGGCGATGCGCGCGCGGTTGGGACCCATGCGGTCCTGGATGAACGCGCTCCACTTGCGCTCCGCCATGGTCAGCAGCGTCGCGATGACCATCACGAAGATGAGCACGAGGAACAGGATGTTGGTCAGCCGGCTCGCGCCGGAGAACCAGTGCTCCTCCACCAGCCCACCCACGAGGTAGGCCGACGCCATGCCACCCGCCATCAGGGCGACGATGGTGAACATGGCGACGAGAATCGTCAGTACGCGGCTCATGACTAGATACCCCTCACCCGAGGCGTGCCGAACTCACGGTACCCGGCGGGGCGACCGTCGGCACCTGCCGGCAGCGGATTGATGCCCGGCTTCTCCCGGTCCGCCGGAGATGCCTTGTCCCAATTGAACTCCGCGAACTCGGCCACCTTGCCCGCCAGCTCGCGCCACACTTCGCGCGCGGACGCCCAGGTGGCCTCGCCGCCCAGCTCGCGCGTCAGCTCCGCGGCCCACTTCCAGCCCGGGACGACGTCGCCCTTGGGCGGGTACGCCTTGCGGAAGCGCTGGATGATGCCGTCCTGCTGGACGAACGAGCCCTCGTCCTCGACATGCACGGAGGCAGGCAGCAGCACCGTGGCCTGCGCGGTGATGGCGGACTCGGTGAAGGCCTGCGCCACGAACACCTCCAACTGGCCGACGGCCTCCGCGAAGGCGTCCACGTTGCCCGGCACCTCGGTGCCGATGGCGTAGAGCGCCTTCACCGTGCCCGCCTTCAGCCCGGCGGTGAGCGCGTCGAAGGTCTCCAGCTTGAGGCCCAGCCCCTTCGCGATGAGCTCCAGGCCCTTGCGGTTGGGGTTCTTGTCCGCCGTCATCAGGAAGTGGTCGGCGGCGCCCGAGGCACGGCCGCCCACGTAGACGGTGGACACGCCCAGGGTGGCCTTGGCGAAGGTCAGGCCCGCCAGCAGGTCCTCGTTGGAGGACAGGGGCGAGGCCAGCACCGCCAGCTGCTTGCTGCCGGCGAGCGGGCGGAGCGCCTTGGCGGCGGCCTGCACCGCCTCCTTGCGGGTGGTGACGGGCTCCGCCTCGCCGGCGTGGCCCGCGCGGCGGCCCACCTGCGGCAGCAGCACGCGGCCCAGGTTGAGGTACTTGTACGAGAGGCGGCCCTCGTCGCACATCCAGCTCTTGTTGATGGCCTCGTTCTCCCGCGGGCGGTAGCGGTACGAGTCCTGCGACATCCAGTCCACGTACGTGGTGCAGCCGCGCGAGCAGCCGGTGCACACCGACGGGGTGGCGGACAGGAACCACGCGCGCGCCTTGAAGCGGAAGTCGCGGCTGAGCAGCGCGCCCACCGGGCACACGTCCACGGTGTTGAGCGAGTAGTTGCTGCTCAGCTCGCTGCCCGGGAACACGTCGATGCGCTCGTGGCTGCCGCGGCCGAACACGCCGAGCTGCGGCTCCTTGGCCACCTCGTTCATCACCCGCACGCAGCGGGTGCACATGATGCAGCGCTCCTGGTCCAGCACGACGCGGGGCCCCAGCACCTTGCGCTTGTTCTTGAGGGCCTTGCTGCCCTCCAGGCGCGAGGGCCGGTAGTCGTACTTCATGTAGTAGTCCTGCAGCTTGCACTCGCCGGCCTGGTCGCAGATGGAGCAGTCGACCGGGTGGTTGAGCAGCAGGAACTCCATCACCGCGCGCTGCTGCTCCTTCACCTTGGGCGTGGTCGTCTTGATGGCCACGCCCTCGGCGAGCGGCGTCTGGCAGGCGGGCACCAGCTTGGGCGCGTTGGACGCCTCGATGAGGCAGATGCGGCAGTTGGCCGCGATGGAGAGGCGCGGGTGGTAGCAGTAGTAGGGGATGTCCGAGCCGACCGACTTGGCCGCCTCGATCATGTTCGTCCCCGGCTTCACCACGACTTCCTTGCCGTCGATGGTGGCGGTGATGAACCCCGGGTTCTTCGGCGCCGGCTTGGGCGGAGGGCCCGCGGGCGGCTTGGGCGGAGGCGTCCCCGTCGGGCCGCTGGCGGCCGCGGGAGGGGTGTCCAGCTTCGCTCCGGCGGGCGGGTTGGACGGCGCGGGGCCCGTCTTGGCCGCGGGCGTGTCCGTGGGCGCCCCCTTCGGAGGCGGCTGCGCATCACCGGTGGGCTTCTTCGTGTCGTTGTCGCTCACTGCTCGACCTCGCCGCCGATCATGTTGATGGTGTCAAACGTAGGGATGAGGTCCGCGAGCATCTTGCCTTCGATGATGTGCGGGACCGCCGCGAGCACCGGGAAGCCCGGCGCGCGCACGTGCACCTTGTAGGGACGGCCGCGGCCGTCGCTCACCAGGTACCAGCCCAGCTCGCCGTTGGAGGCCTCCGTGGCGTCGTACACCTCGCCGGCGGGCACCTGGATGCCCTCCATCACCAGCTTGAAGTGGGACATCACGCCTTCGATGGTGCCGTAGACCTCGGGCTTGGGCGGCAGCGCGATGCGCCAGTCATCCACAATGATGGGGCCCGCGGGGATGGTGTCCATGGCCTGGCGGAGGATGCGGATGGACTGGCGCATCTCCTCGAGCCGGACGAGGTAGCGGTCGTAGTTGTCGCCGTGCTCGCCCACCGGGATGTCGAAGTCGAGCCGGTCGTAGACCCAGTACGGCTTCGCCTTGCGGATGTCGTAGTCCACGCCGCACGCGCGCAGGGCGGGGCCGGTGTAGCCGAAGTCGATGGCATCCTCGGCGCTGATGACCCCCGTGCCCTTCGTGCGGTCCACGAAGATGCGGTTGTTCGTCAGCAGGCCTTCCATCTCGTCGAGCAGCACCAGGCCCTGGTCCAGCGTCTTGTGGACGCGCGGAATCCACCCCTCGGGCAGGTCGCGGTTGCTGCCACCCACGCGGCCGAAGCTGGTGGTGAGGCGCGCGCCCGTCAGCTCGGCGGTGCGGTCATGGATGAGCTCGCGGAACTCCATGGCGAGGAGGAACGGCGCGAAGCCGCCCATCTCCAGGCCGGTGGCGCCCACGCACGTCAGGTGGTCCGTCAGGCGGTGGAGCTCGGAGCCGATGACGCGGATGTACTGGGCGCGCTCGGGAATCTCCAGGCCGATGAGCTTCTCCACGGCGTTGAGGAACCCGAAGTTGTTCATCATCGCGGACAGGTAGTTGAGCCGGTCCGTGTAGGGCAGGCACTGCGTCCACGTGACGTTCTCGCAGCTCTTCTGGAAGCCGCGGTGCAGGAAGCCAATCTCGGGGTCGATCTTGACGATGGTCTCGCCCTCGAGCTCCACCTTCAGCCGCACGGTGCCGTGCGTGGCGGGGTGGGAGGGGCCCATGTTGATGACCATCCGCTTGGTCTGGAGGTGGGCCTCCAGGTCCGACTCGTGGGCGTACGCGTCGGTGTCGGGGTTCGGCATTTCGGGCTTGAGGGTGTCAGCCATGGATGTCCTCGCTCAGGAGAGCCCGCTGGTGCCGGGACCGCGGAAAATGTCCTTGATGGGGCGCTCGGGGATGAGCGGCTGCCGGTCGCGCAGCGCGTAGTCCTTGCGCAGGGGGTGCCCCTGGAACTCCTCATAGAGGAGGATGCGGCGCAGGTCGGGGTGCCCGTCGAAGCGGATGCCGTAGAAGTCGTAGGTCAGCCGCTCCCACCAGTTGGCGCCCCTGAAGAGCGGCGACAGGGTGGGCACCACGGGATTGGACTCGCTCACCCGCACCTTCAGCCGGACGTGCTCGTGCCGTTTGAGCGAGTAGAGGAAGTAGACGACCTCGAAGCGAGGGTCGTTCTCCGCCAGATGCAGCCGGTCCACGGCGTCGATGGAACCGAACAGCTTGAACTCCAGCTCCGGGTCGTTCTTCAAGAACGCAGCGACCTTCGGGAGCGAGTCCGCATGGATGACGGCCCAGGCGCCTCCAGTCCTGTCCACGTAGCGATCCGCCACCGCCTCTGGGAGCTGGGCGGAGACCCTGTCCAACGCGAAAGTGCTCAAGGGGGCCCCAATGACTAAGGGAGAAGAATCGGCGGCTTTATAAGGAGCCCTCGAGGGGTGCGTCAACGTAAACCCTCAGCCATGTAGCCCACTTAGAAGGCCCAGAAGCGGGCGTTGCCCTGGAACCGGCGGGAGGGCGACCAGTGACCCGGACGCTGGGTGGATCAGCCGGCCATACGAACGGGCCGGGCTGTCCCACACCCGGTGCCAAGGTGACCAGAAGCAGGCGCCTCCCGGGGTGGGCCTGGGTTACATCGGATAGACGGGTTCGCCCCGGCACCCGGCTGTTGCAATCGAGTATAGAAGTCCAGGTCATGCCCGTGCTCCCCTCGACTGGCATCCTCCGCTCCTGGCTGCTGCGCCTGCTTGCCGGCGCCGCGCTGGGGTTGTTGTTGTTCGCTGGCGAGACGTGGCTGCTGCTCCGCTCGGGCGTGGTGGGCATGGACATCCCCGTGGAGGGGCCCTACGCCGCGCTGATGGCGGCCGTGCGGCCCGTCATCCCCGGTCTGCTGCTGCGGGTGGCGGCCGTGTACGCCGTCGCGGGCGCGGTGCTCGCGGCGGCGGCGACGCTCCTGGCGCGTGCCTGGGGACGGAGTGGGGTGCTGGTGACCCTGGGGCAGGGATTGGTGCTGTTCGGGCTGCTGGCGTGGGATCGGGCCATTGCCCGGCCGGCGCTCTTCGATGACCTGCCCGCAGTGCGTCCCCTGCTGGCCTGGTTGGTGGACCACGGTGAGCCCTGGCACCCGCGTGTCCTCGCGGTGGCGTGGCTGGTGGGGCATGGCGCGGTGTGGGTCTTTCGGACCCGGCGCTGGCGCCGGGCCCTGTGGCTGGGCGCGGTGGCGGCCGGCCTGGCGGTGGTGCTGGCGGTGGGGCGGGGCACGGCGGGACGGGGTGGGGAGGCACATCCGCTGGTGGTCGTCATCGGCATCGACGCCTTCCGGCCGGACCGGCTGAAGTCGCAGGGTGGCTCGGGGGTGGTGGCCCCCAACGTGGAGCGCCTGCTGGAGGACGCCACCCTCTTCACCCGTGCGTACACGCCCATTGCCCAGACGGAGCCGGCGTGGCGCTCGCTGCTCACCGCGCGGTGGCCGCACGAGACGGGCGTGCGCTACTCGCTGACGTCCGACGCGCGGATGCTGCTTCAGCGCACCTTCCCCGAGTCCTTCGCCCAGGCGGGGTGGCGTACGGTCTTCGCCACTGACTGCTCGCGCTTCCACGCGGAGGGCCCCGCGTCCGGCTTCGCGACGCGCCTTCAGCCGCCGCGGGGCGCGGTGAACTTCTTGCTGGAGAAGCTGCGCTACCGCGCGCTGGGACTCTTCGCGGACCATGCCCTGGGCGCCGCCTGGGTGCCCGAGTTCATCGACAACCGGGCGCTGGCGGGCATCCATGACCCGCTGGGGTACTCGGAGCGGCTGGCGGCCCGGCTGGCGGATGAGGCCCGGGCGGGCCCCACGCTGTTCGCCTTCCACGCGACGGCGGCGCACTTCCCGGGGGACCCGGTGCACCCGTTCTACCGGCGTTTCGTGCCGGCGTCGGAGCCGCTGGAGCGCCGGCTGCGCATGCACTTCGCGCCGGTGTCACCGGGGGCGAAGGGCGGCTGGAACCGGGCGGGGGCCGAGGCGCTCTATGAGGAACTCATCGCGCAGGCGGACGCGCAGGTGGGCACGCTGCTGGACGCGCTCCGCCGGGCCGGGCGGTATGACGACGCACTCATCGTGCTGCTGTCGGACCATGGCGAGAGCTTCCACGCGGACCGCGAGGACCTGGCGGGCGCCACGCCCGTGCATGGCGCCCGACTCTCGGAGGAGGAGAACCGCATCCTCCTGGCGGTGAAGCCGCCGCGGGGGCGGGGAGCGGCGCCGGCGACCGTGGACGCGCTGGTCCGGTTGGTGGATGTGGGGCCCACACTGCTGGAGCTGTCCGGCCTGCCGCGCCTGCCCGACGTGGACGGCGTGTCCCTGGCGCCGCTGCTTCGCGGCGAGGCGCTGCCCCCGCTGGCGCTGTACGCGGAGACGGGCTTCACGCACGTGTTGCCGGAGGTGTTCGACCCGGGGCACTGGCCGGGCGCGCCCCGCGCCTTCGATGCGTACCGCATCCGCCCCGATGGCGTGGTGGAGATGGGCCCCGACGCCCACGTGGGCATCCTCCAGGAGAAGGACGTGGGCGCCTTCGACGGGCAACGCTGGTGGGTGGATCGGCCGCAAGCCAATGGCCTGGTGCTGCGCGCGTGCTCGGGCGACTGTGAAGGGCCGGACGCCCTGGCGCTGGAAGCATGGTTGGACGGCGTGCTGGGCCGCACGGCGCGCGGCGGCTGGCGTAAGGTGGCCGGCCATGTCGACGCCCCCGGACACCCCCAGTCTTCAGGAACGCTACGCGCCCCAAAACAGCTGCTTCGGCTGCGGCCCGGCCAACGCCCAGGGGCTGCGCATCCGCAGCCGCGTGGAGGGTGACGTCGTCGTCGCGGACTGGACGCCGCAGGCGCACCACCACGCGTTCGACGGCGTCCTCAGCGGCGGCATTGTCGGCACGCTGCTGGACTGCCATTGCAACTGGACGGCGGCGTACCACTTGATGCGGGCTCAGGGCGCGGACGCGCCGCCGTGCACCGTCACCGCGGAGTACGCCATCACCCTCAAGCGCCCCACGCCCATGGAAGGGCCGCTGCGCCTGGAGGCGAGGCCGGTGGACATCCAGGGGGACCGCGCCATCATCGAGGGCACGCTCTCGGCGGGCGGGAAGGTGACCGCCACCTGCCGGGGCACCTTCGTCGCCGTGAAGCCGGGCCACCCGGCGTACCACCGCTGGTAGGCGCCGGAAATGCCAGGGCCCCGGCGCTTCCACCGAATCGGCGGGAAGCGGGCGGGGCCCTGGAGGTACCGCGCGTGGGGCGCGTTACTTGTTCATGGACAGCAGCAAGTCATGCCGGGCGGCCGTGGGGTTCGGCTGCTCGCGGTCCGCGATGCGGTGGACCTGGTTGCCAATCTTGTCCTGGAGCAGCATCAGGCCGTCGAGCACCTGCTCCGGGCGCGGCGGGCAGCCGGGGATGTACACGTCCACCGGGATGATGCGGTCGATGCCCTGGAGCACCGCGTAGTTGTCGTAGAAGCCGCCCGAGGAGGCGCACACGCCGAAGGCCACGACCCACTTGGGCTCGGCCATCTGCTCGTAGACGCGCTTGAGGATGGGGGCCTGCTTCAGGTTGATGGTGCCCACCACCATCAGCAGGTCCGCCTGGCGCGGCGAGAAGCGGGGGAACTCGGCGCCGAAGCGGGAGATGTCGTGCCGGCTGGCGGCCACGGACATGTACTCCATGCCGCAGCAGGCCGTGGCGTACGGATAGGTGAAGAGCGAGTACTTACGCGCCCAACCCAGACCCTTGGAGACGATGGACTGGAGCCAGCCCATGGACTCGTCCCGGCGAGTCGTCACGATGTTTGCGAGGTCAGCGTCAGCCATGATGTCTCAGCTCTCCCAGTCCAGGGCGCCCTTCTTCCAGATGTAGATAAGGCCAACCACCAGCGTCGCCGCGAAAACGAGCATCTCCACGAAGCCGAACCACGCGAGCGCCTGGAAGTTCACCGCCCAGGGGTACAGGAACACTGCCTCCACGTCGAACACGATGAAGAGCAGGGCCACGACGTAGAACTTCACCGCGAAGCGCTGCCGCGCCGGCCCGCTCGACTCAGAGCCGGCCTCGAAGCTGGTGGCCTTGATGGCGCTCGGACGGCGGGGACCCAGCCGCGTGGTGATCTGGGGAATCAGCATCGCCATGCCGCCCGCCAGCAACAGGACCACGGCCAGCGGCAGGTAGGGCGAGAGTGGAGTGGGAGTCATCGCGCGCGGAACCTAATGACACCGCGCGCGCCATGTCAAAGGGAAAGTCCAGCCGGCGCCGTGCCAACCCCTCAGAATGACGGCGAAAAGCCGTGTTCATGCTGGCCCGGGGCGCCTCCGGCGTGGATCAGCGGCCCGCCCGCTTCCGGTCCGGGCGGCCGGTTTGACGCTCCGCGAAGGGACGCCTACCGTCCGAGGAAGCCCGGCATCCAACCGGCGTGGAACTTTCGCACCAGGGAGACGACAAGGCATGTGGGGCCGGCTCGGCTTGCGAACGCAGGTGGCCATCGCGGTGCTCGCGCCCTGCCTGGCGGTGGTGGGCTTCTGCATCGTGTACTTCCCCATGCACCAGCGGGACGTCACCCTGGAGCTGCTCCAGAAGCGGGTGCGGGTGGTGGGGCGCCTCATGTCCCAGCACCCGGCGCTGCTGGCCGCGGACGGCACGCCGGAGTCCATGGCCCAGGTGAAGGATGTGCTGTCGCTGCTGGAGGCCCCGGAGTCGCCGAGCGAGGGCGGCGGCTTCACCCTGCGCTACCAGGGGTTGCTGGGGCTGGACGGCGGCGTGATGTACGCGCGGGGCCACATCCCGGACTCCGCGCGCATGCTGGAGCCCGGGAGCCTGGAGGGCTGCTCGACGGCCGTCCTGCGTGACGAGGTCTCGGTGCGCTGCCCCAGCGGCGAGCGCGTGTACGTGGCGGGCTTCGGCGTGCAGGAGGCGCTGACGTCGGTGGACGACCTGCGCGGCGCGGCGGTGGCGGGGCTCGCGTGCGTGCTGGTGCTGGGATTGGCGCTGTCGCTCGTCATCAGCCGCGCCATCACCGAGCCGGTGGCGCGGGTGACGGAGGTGGTGCGCGACGTGGCCCGCGGGGACATGTCTCGCGGGGAGCTGGACGTGCCGGCCACCGGCGAGGTGCGTCTCATGGCGCAGACCTTCAACAAGATGCTGAGCACGCTGCGCGGCTCGGTGATGGAGATGGTGTCGCGCACGGAGCAGCTGTCCGGGGCGTCGCGCGGCCTGCTGGGCGCCTCCGCGGACCAGGAGCACGTCATCAGCCAGCAGGCGGCGTACGCGCAGCAGATCGCGGCCACGTTCGAGGAGCTCAGCCGCACGGCGGAGCAGATCTCCAGCTCCACGGAGGTGGTGGAGTCCAGCGCGCGGCGCACGCACGAGGCGGTGGCCGAGGCCATGGCCGTGGTGGCGCAGGTGGTGGCCGGCATCAACGACATCCGCACCGAGTCGAAGGGCGTGGCGGACGCGATTGTCGGTCTGAACCAGGACCTGCAGCAGGTGTCGAAGATCGCGCAGGTCATCAACCAGGTGGCGGAGCGCTCGGACCTGCTCGCGCTGAACGCGGCGCTGGAGGGCACCAAGGCGGGCGATGTGGGGCGCGGCTTCTCGCTGGTGGCCGCTGAGATGCGCAAGCTGGCGGAGAACGTGTCCGCCTCCGTGCGCGACATTGCCCGCATCGTGGAGCAGGTGCAGGACTCGGGGGAGGAGGCGGCCGCCAAGGCTCGCGTGGGCATGGCCACCAGCGACCGGGGCGTGGAGGTGGCGGAGCAGGCCTCCGCCGTGTTCCAGCGCATCGTCGAGCTGGCGCGGGGCACCAGCGAGGCCGCGCGGCAGATCACCATCGCCACCCGGCAGCAGCGTCAGTCCAGCGAGCAGGCGGTGCAGGGCGCGCGCAACGTCGCGGAGCTGGTGAAGCAGGGCGTGGACGCGACGGGCCGGACCACGCGCATCGCCCAGGACCTGCAAGCGGTGGCCGAGGGGCTCACCGCCGTCACCAGCCGATTCAAGACGACGCGGAGCTGAGCCTCAGTCGCGCCGCCAGCGGAGCTGGAACTCGACCTCGTCCACGCCGTCCCCGCGCTCGTGCTCGATGTTGAAGTGCGCGTCGGCGGGGATGCGCAGCCGCTCGCCGGCCACCTGGATGGTGAAGGGCTTGCCGGCTTCGATGGCATCCGCCAGCCTCCGCAGCTTCGCCACGAAGTCCTTGCGCGGGTACGTCTTCTCCAGGTCCCGGTCGGCTCGCTTCACCTTCTTCTGCGCCATGTCGTGCTCGCTCCTCGTTGGATGGAATGGGGACGGGCCTCGGGCTTCGCCGTGTATCAGCCCATCAGCCGGTGGAGGCTGAGGTCCAGGCGGCTCTGCACCAGGCCGAGGAGGCTTTCTACCTCGCGCCCGTCCAGCTTCAACCGCGTGGCCAGCTCCCGATGCGTCTGTTTCAGGAGCCGTTCCCGTGCCTGGGCCACGTGGCGTGCCACGCTGGAGCGGGGCTCCGCGTACAGCGTCGCGATGCGGTCCATCGTGAGGCCATGGAGGTGGTGAAGGCGCAGGAGGGTTCGCTCGCGCTCGGTGAGGGTGGCCAGCGCAGCCTGGAGCGAAGCGGTCAGGGCCTGCTTGGAGTGGGCCCTGAGCAGGTTTCGCTCCGGGTCGTCTCGCGACAGCAGGTGCTCCAGGGGCTCGGGCGTCTCCAGCGATGCGCCGTGGCGGCCCGCGTGCTCCTGCAGCTCGCCGCCGATGCGTGAGGCGACGATTCGCACCCAGCCGCCGAGCGAGCCCCGGCCCGAGTACTCCGCGATCTTGGGCTCCTTGCCCGGTCCGCCCAGCAGCAGCCGCTGACGCGTCACCTGGAGCACCTCGTCCACCATCGCCGCTGGGAACCGCGACAGCCGCGCGGCCGTCTTCTGGAGGACGTGCTGCTCGAAGAGGTGGTGCGCCTGGGGAACGCCCTGCGCACAGGCACACGCGAGGTACACGTCCGCGGCGTAGAGCTGGCGGAGTGCGTCCATGGGCGGGCTTTCCTTCCGCAGGTGTCGGCCCACGTGGCGCAGCAGCGGTCCGGGCTCCAGTGGGATGGTGGGCCACGCCGCGCGCCCTTCTTCGAGCAGCGCCGCAAGTAGGGGCTCCAGCGCCGGCGCGGACGCGAGCGCGTCGTGCAGCGCCTCGGGGGCGCCGGTCCGCAGCAGCGCCGTCAGCGTCCCGGGGGAGGCGCTCATCGCGTCACCTCGCTCAGACGGGGAAGCTTCCGCGCCCGCCAGGCCGCGAGCTCTTCCAACTCGCGCCGCGCACGAGGGCCCAGGGACTCCAGCCATGTCTCGGCTTCGCCGACGAGGGCGTGGGCCTTTTCGCGCGCCTGCTGCTCCGGCCGTTCCCAGAGCGCACGGGCGAGGAGGAAGGACACGCGCGCGGCCTCCTTCCTGTCCAGCCATACCCGGGCATGGATGCGCCGGGCGCGGTCGAGCAGGGGCATGGCCTGCTCCGGGGCACGCAGGCCCAGGTACGCCTCACCGAGACACGCGAGGTCCAGCGCGACGTCGGGGCTGTCCTCGCCCAGGGCGGCTTCATCCAACGCCAGGGTTCGCTGACAGCGGCCGAGCGCGGCCCGGTGGGCCCGCGTCTCCAGGTCCACGCGGGCGAGGTCTCGCTCCACGCCGCACGTCGTCACGCTGTCGGCGCCATGCTCCTTCTGGAGCAGCTCCAGCGCCTGCGTGAGGCTGCGCCGGGCCTGCGCCGGACGGCCGGCGCGCAGGTGGATGAGGCCCAGGTTGCGCAGCGACATCTCCAGGCGCGGGGAGTCCTCGCCCACGCTGCGCTGGATGCGCTCCAGGGCCTGCTGGTTGTGCGCGAGCGCCTCGTCGAGCCGGTCGGAGTCGAAGGCCACCATGCCGAGGCCGCCGAGCGCGGTGACGGTGCTGGGGTGATCCGGTCCCTTGCTGCGCTCGAAGATGGCCAGGGCTCGCTCATAGTGCTGGCGGGCCTCCTCCAGCCGGCCCTCGCGCCGCAGCAGGCCCGCGAGGTTGTTGAGGGGCGCGGCGAGGCTCGCGTGGTCCTTCGAGCGCGCGGCCTCCAGCAGCGCCAGCGAGCGCTGGAAGGTGTCGAGCGCCTCCGGCGTGCGGCCCAGGGCCAGCAGCTCGGTGGCGATGTTGTTGAGGTTCAGCGCGAGCACGGGGTGCTCGGGGCTCCACTGCCGCTCCTGGACGGCGTGGGCCTGGGCCTCGCGGTAGAGCGTCAGCGCTTCCTCCGCGCGGAGCTGCCGTGAGCGGACGCGTCCCAGGCCGGTGAGGAAGTAGGTGATGCGCGGGCGCGAGGCGCCGGTGGTCCTCCGCGCCAGCTCCAGGCCCTGGGTGAACTCGGCGTCCGCCTCGTCCAGCTTGCCCTGCACCAGCAGCAGTCCCCCCATGCGCAGGTGCAGGTCGGTGGCGATGCTCGGGAAGCGCTCGCGCCCCAGCCGCTCCACCGCCGCGCGGGCGTGGTGTACCAGCCGGTTGGCCTCGTCCACCCGCGCCATCTGGTCACCCACCACCCACAGCAGCAGGTTCCACACGCGCGCGGCCGTCTCGTCGTCGCGGCCCGCCTCGGCGGCCCAGAGCGCCTTGTAGAGGTGCTCCTCCGCTTCCCTGGGGTTGCCCGCGAGCCCGTGGGCATAGCCGTGCAGGGTGCGGACCTCGGCCTCCAGGGGGCGGTAGTCCAGTCCATCGATGTCCTGGAGCAGCGTTGTCGTCACCTCCAGCGCTTGGGGGTGGTTGCCCGCGTCCACGTGGGCGCGCGCCTCGGCCAGCCTGCGGCGCGCGGCGTCCACGCGGTGCCGCAGCGCATCCGGCGGCTGGGGCCGGGTGGCCAACTCTGGCGCATCCCGGCAGCCGGTGAGCCCCTCCAGCGAGGCCACCATCTGTGGCGCGTTCCGTACCGCCCGGGCGTCCGCCTTCTCCAGCACGTCGGCGACGGCGGCCAGGTGCCACAGCCGGGTGTCGAGGCACGCGGCCGTCTGCCACGAGGCGCCGGTGTCGTCGCGCGAGGCGAGGCAGGTCTCGGTTCGCAGCGAGCGCCACGTGTCGGCATGACTGTCCAGGGCGGCGGCGGCGCGCTCCCACGCGTCGGCGGCGAAGGGCTTGCCGGTGGCGAGGAAGGCGGCGCGAATCCGCGCCCGGCGCTCCGGGCCCCAGATGGCGGCGAGCCGCTCCGCCTCCTGGGCGCAGCCCGCCTGCCGCCGCTGCGCCGCCACGTAGCCCACGGCGAGCCCCAGCAAGCAGGCCGCGGCCACCGAGGCGCCCACCCACGCGCGCACCCGCCGGGCGCGCGGCGACAGCTCGGCCAGCAGCGCCTCCATCGTCGCGAAGCGCTCCTCCGGCCGGGCGCGCAGGCCGCGCAGCACCGCCTGGCGGATGCGCGCCGGTACCCGCGAATCGCGCTCCGGTGGCCGGATGCGGCCCTCTCGCGCGGCGCGGCCCAGGGCCTCCAGGTTCTGGCCCTCGAAGGGGCGCACGCCGTGAAGGGCCTCGTACAGCGCGACGCAGAAGCTGAACTGGTCCGAGCGAGCGTCCACGCCCTGGCCTTCGAGCTGCTCCGGGGCCATGTACGCGGGCGTCCCCAGAAGCGCGCCCGAGTGCGTCAGCGGCGAGTCGGCCGGGGGCACCGTCCCGGCGGCTGTGTCCGGGGGCAGGCTCCAGTCGCGCTGCGAGCGGTGGGATGGCCGCGCGAGGCCAAAATCCGTCACCCGCACCCGCCCGTCACGGCCGACGAGGACGTTCCCCGGCTTGAAGTCGCGGTGCACCAGGCCCGCGGCGTGGGCGGCCGCCAAGCCGCGTCCCGCGTCGACGAAGACGCGCAGCACCTCCTGCCAGGGGCGCGGCGTGCCCAGCCACTCCGCCAGGGAGGTGCCCTCCACCAGCTCCAGGGCGAGGAAGACGCAGCCGTCCTCCACGCCCACGTCGTGGACGGTGACGACGTGCGGGTGGGCCAGCCGGGCCAGGGCCTGGGCCTCGCGCAGCAGCCGCAGGCGCAGCTCCTCCAGGTGTCGGCCCTCGGGGCGCAGCAGCTTCAGCGCCACCCGGCGGTCCAGCTCCGGGTCGTGGGCGGCGTACACCTCGCCCATGGCGCCCTGGCCAATCCGCTCCTGCACCACGTAGCGCGACAGCCGGGTGCCCACGGCGACGAGGGGTTCTTGCACCGGAGCGGGGATGAGCTCGGACGCGCTGGCGCCCAGGGCCAGCTGCTCCTGGCAGCGCTCACAGCCCTCGACGTGGGCGAGCACGCGCGTGCGGTGCGCGTCCGGGAGCGCCCCCTCGAGGAGGTCGCTCAGTGTCGTCTCGCTCGGGCACTCCATGGAGCACCGAGCTTATCAAAATTCTGGATATCTCATTTAGACGGGGCTGTGGCAGCTCAGGCACGGGCTCGCGCCTTGAGCTTCGCGAACAGCTCGGGTGGCATGGCGGCGCTGCCCAGCCGGTGGTCCGGGGAGATGGCCTCGCCATGGAAGTCGCTGCCGGCGGTGGGGACCAGGTCCAGCTCCCGGGCCAGGGAGAGGTACTTCTGGCGCACGCTGGGGTTGTGGTCCTCGTGGAGCACCTCCAGCCCGGCGAGGCCCGCCTGTGCGAGCGCGCGGATCTCCAGCCGCTCCATCCGCGAGGCGCCGGGGTGGGCGAGGGTGGCCGTGCCCCCCGCATTGCGGATGAGGCGGATGGCGTCCTCGCCCGAGAGCTTGAAGCGCTCCACCCAGGCCGCGCCCCGCGTCCCCAGGAAGCGGTCGAAGGCCTCCTTCACGTCCACCACCCAGCCTTGCTCCACCAGCACGCGGGCCAGGTGTGGACGGCCCAACTGGGCGCTGCCGGCCACCGCCCGGACGTGCTCCATGCGCAGCGGGTAGCCCAGCTGCCGCATCCGCTCCACCAGGGCCTCCATGCGCTGCTCCCGCTCCACGCGGAGCCGGTCCGCGAAGCGGGCGATGTCCTCGTCGTCCGGCCGGAGGAAGTGCCCCAGGATGTGGCACTCACGCCCATGGACGAACGCGGAGATTTCGATGCCGGGCACCAGCTCCACGCCAAGGGCGCGTGCTGCCTCCGCCGCCTCCGCCAGGCCCGCGACGGTGTCGTGGTCCGTCACCGCCAGCACGGTGACGCCGGCCTCGGCCGCCCGCGTCAGCAGCTCCGTGGGGGCATATTGACCGTCGCTGGCGGTGGTGTGCGAGTGCAGGTCAATCACAGCGGGCTCCCGGGTGTGAGGTGCGTCCTGTCCCTTACGCGACCTGTGCCGGGTTTCACACCAACTTGCGGCATGGGGGTGCCGCCGCCAACCGGGGTGTGCCTACTGTCGGGGGCCTATGGGAAAGAAGTCTGATTCGACCATCGAGAACCGCGTGTACCTCTTCGAGTCGCTGGCGAGCAGCTACATCGCGTCCGCCACCGACGTCCTGACCTCGGAAGACCCTGCGGTGCGTCAGCGTGCCCGCCGGGCCCTGGCGGAGCTGGCCTTCGTCTCCTGTGTCATGGCGGACACATCCCATCTGCCGGCCGAGCAGGTGCGGGCCCAGGTGCTCGGCGCCCCCGAGCGCGTCCCCGAGGCTCCCGCCAAGGTCTCCGGCACGGCCCGGAAGCGCAACAAGTAGAGCTGGGGCCGGTCGGATGGTATGTCGCCGCGCCATGGCCAAGCCCTCCTCGACCCCGAAGAAGTCCCTTCGCGCCGCGTACTCCGCGGCGCGCAAGGCAGATCCCCGTCCCATCACCGGCAAGGAAAAGCCGGCGGAGCTGCTCGCGCACGCCTTCAGCGCCTATGTGGGGCGCCAGGAGCGCACCGCGTTCGAGCTGATGTCGAAGTCCCTGGAGCAGGACGCGTCCGTCTTCCTCACGATGTCCGGCGCGATGACGCCCGCGGGGCTGCACCAGAGCTGCATCATTCCGCTCATCGAGAAGGGCGCCATCTCCGCCATCACCACCACGGGCGCCAACCTCTACCATGACGCCCACCGCGTCATCGGCCACGCCATCCGCGAGGTGAACCCGAACGCGGGCGACCTCCAGTACCGGCTGGCGCGCATCATCCGCATCTACGACCTGGGCTTCTGGGAGGAGGCGCTGCTGGACACCGACCGGCTGTTCTCCGCCATCGTCCGTGGCCCGGAGTTCCAGCGGAAGATGACCACGCCGGAGTTCCACTACCTGCTGGGCAAGGCCATCCACCAGATCGAGAAGAAGCTGGGCGTGAAGCAGCCGTCGCTCCTGTCCACGGCCTACAAGCACGCGGTGCCCATCTGGGTGGGCGCGGTGCAGGACGGCTCCATCTTCCTCAACGTGGTGAAGCTCAAGCGGCTGCTGGGCGCGGACTTCAAGTTCGAGATCGACATCAACGACGACGTCTACTCCATGGCCGCCATGCAGCACTTCTGCCGCCAGAACGGCAGCAAGCAGCTGGCCATCTGGATTCTGGGTGGTGGCGTGCCCAAGAACTACACGCTCCAGGGCGAGCCGCTGCTGGACCAGATTCTCAACGTCCCCACGCAGGGCTTCGACATCGACGTGCAGTTCTGCGTGGACCCGGTGGACAACGGCGCGCTGTCCAGCTGCCCGGCCGGTGAAGGCCACACCTGGGGCAAGGTCTCCGTGGAGGCGGTGGAGACGGGCTCGGTGTACGTGCACTGCGACGTGACGGCGGTGTTCCCCTGGCTGACGCATGCGCTGCTGAACGAGCCGAAGCACAAGCGCAAGCCGATGCGGCTGATGGACCGGATGGAGGACGCCATCAAGCTCCTCGACACGGACGTGCAGAAGCGCCGCAAGTCGTTGATGAAGACGCTGGACTGGAGCGTGGAGGACGCGGAGCCTTCCACCGAGGCCGACGCGAAGAAGCACGACGCGTTCGTCCGCTAGAGCCACCCGAGTCCCCAGGAGCGCCGACATGAGCCAGCCGCAGACTCCCGCCACGGGCGTGGTGATGACCCTGGTCAGCCAGCCCCAGTTCAAGACGCAGCTCACCCACGGCCCCTCCGGCACGGTGAGCCAGACGGAAGCGCCGCGTGACAACGGCGGCACCGGCGGCAGCTTCTCGCCCACGGACCTGGTGGGCGCGGCGCTGATGTCGTGCGCGGTGACGACGATGCACCTGTTCGCCTCGCGCGAGGGCATCCCCCTGGGCGAGGTGAGCGCTCGGGTGGAGAAGCGCATGACGCCGCCGCCGCGGCGCATCGCCGAGCTGGTGCTGGACATCCAGATGCCGGCGGGCCTGTCCGCCGAGCAGCGGGCGAAGCTGGAGGCGGTGGGCCGCGAGTGCCCGGTGGCCCGCAGCCTCCACCCCGACGTGAAGCTGCCGCTGTCCTTCAGCTATCCGGACTGAGGGCGCGCCCTCCGGCCCTCCGAGGCGCCGCGCCTGCTGGCGCGGGCCCCCGGGGGGCTCAGGCGCGCTTCACGCCCGGGCGCAGGTTGACCAGGGCGATGCCCGCCACGATGACCCCCATGGCCAGCAGCGTGGGCAGGCCCAGTTGCTCATTGAAGAAGAGCAACCCGGAGAGCACGCCCGTCGCCGACAGGACGTAGCCGAACTGGCTGAAGTACACAGGGTCGGCGACGCGCTGGAAATGGAAGTAGACGCGGTAGCCAAGGCTGGTGAAGACACACTGCGCCGCGATGATGGCCCACGCTGCGGGGCTGGCTGCCAGGGCGCCACCGTTCGTCAACTGCAGCGGGAGCAGCGTGAGCGAGCCGCCCAGCAGCATGCCCCCGGCCAGGAGGCTGGACTCCACGTTGGGGGGCATGTGGAGCTTCCGGTAGACGTTCCCCGCGGCGATGCTGATGGGCGTGCAGAGCGCCAGCACCAGCCACGCCGAGGAATCCAGGCCGCCCGAGGACTCGCGGCTCAGCACCAGGAGCGCGGCGCCCACCAGCCCGACCAGGATTCCCGCCAGGCGGAGCGGCTGGTAGCGCTCGATGCCCAGCCCCCAGGCGAACGCGTATGTGAAGAGCGGCGGCAGCGTATACACCAGCGACGTCATGCTGGTCCCGGCGCGCTGTATGACGATGAACGTCACGGTGTTGGGGATGGCCACGCTGAGAACGCCCGCGATGAGGCTGTAGCGGAGCACCGGCCACGTCGTGGCGGCCCCGGACCCGGCGCGGCCCGCCGCGGCGACCAGCGCCAACCCGCTGCCGAGCGCGGGCCAGAAGGCGAAGGCCAGCGGCGTCCAGCCCTCCGCCCGGGCGATGCGTGACATGGGCAGCATGCTGCCCAGCAGCACGCCCGTGATGACCAGCAGCAGGAGGGGAGCGTTGCTGAACTGGCGGAGCCTGGACCCGGAGGCGATGGGAGTCTGCATGGAGGGGGCGCCGTCGTCAGAGGGTGGTTCCCAGCGCGAGCGCCGCGGCCCAGAGCCCGCCGCGTGAGAAGCTGAAGCCCAGGGGCGCGTCCAGGTTGACGACGAGCCGGGCCTCGGCGAAGCCCGCATCGCCTGTCAGGCGGACGTGGGGAATGAGCGCGAAGTGGGTGGGGTCCACCTGCGGCGCCGCGGTCGTGACATAGATGGCCTGGAGCGTGGCTCCGGCGTCGACGTGGGACGAGACGTCCACGTTCGCCGCGCCGGAGAACTGCAGCACGGCGTCCGCGCGCCGGCCGCGCTCCTCGGAGAGCTGGACGGACATGGGCAGGCGGCCATCCAGGCCGAGCCGCAGCCGGCCCTTCCGCCAGCTGACGTCCGCCCAGGGGGTGAGCCCCAGCAGCCCGGGAGCCACGAGGCTGAAGCCGCTGTTGCCCCGGAGTGTCGCGGCGCGCTTCAGGAGGGCCGAGCCGAAGGCGTCCGGGTTGGTGAGGAGGGTGAAGGGGAGCACCCAGCCCGCCCCCGTGCGCACCTTGATGACGTCGTCCCAGAGGACGGTGCCGAGCCCGATGGAGGGATTGCCTGCTTGGAACGCGGTGCGCCCGCCAGCGCGAGCGGGGGTAAAGGCGAAGAGCCAGGCCGCGTTGAGGCTCCAGCGCTCGGAGAGCGCGATGTTGGCGAAGAGCGCGGGGGCGAGCACCGTGGTGGCCTGTCCGCCGAGCGTTCCTGAGTAGGCATACGTCTCATAGGTCAGGCTGTGCGGCGGTCGCCGCGGCTCCGCACCCAGGGTACTGGGCGCTGCGAGCAGGAGCATGGCGGTGCAGAGGGCGTTGAGGTGCGTGTTCATTCGGATGGACGGCATGGGGAAGGCGGGGATCGGCGGCGGTCGCCGCGCTGACGTGGAGGTGGACGGCTGGCGGCGGGCAGCCGGAGAAGACGGTGGCGTCCTGGCTCCTGCAGCACGCGCGTGGCTGCCGGAGCTCATGAGGGACGCCCGGCAGCGCCGCGGCCACCGCGCAAGCAATCCCCTCCTGGCCACTGGAGATGACACCGGTGATGGGGACGGGCAGGGCGCTGGCCACCTCTTCGATGAGCGGCCCCAGCGCCGAGGTGCTGCACTCCGCCAGGTTTCGGGCCGCCAGCACCACGCCCGAAAGGCAGTCCCGGAGCACCCAGAGCCATTCGTCGCCACGCCCACCGGGCAGACCGCCAATGCCGAGCACGACCCGGCCCAGCTTGTGGATGACCGCCTGGATGTCAGGGCTGTCCGCGACGCGCAGGGCCAGCAGGTGCTCGTAACGGTCGATGAGGTTCGTGACGCTCCGCTCGGAGATGGGGATGCCCCGCGCGCGCAGGGCAGCGTGGATGAAGGGGACGCTGCGTTGCTCCAGGTTGCGCAGCGCTCCGATGAGGGCCATGACGTCCAGGCCGAACTTGTGATCCGGCAGGACCCACAGGCCTTCTTCCTCGGCGCGGATGGCCCGCAGGTACAGCGGACAGTCCTCGCGGTGGCAGACGCGCACCTGCACCTTGAGCGCGACGGCGCCCGACAGCGTCACCACGTTGCGGCGTGCCTGGTAATCCGCTGACGCCTTCCCGCCGCACGCGGCGCAGTGCCTGCGCCGGTTCTCGAGCGTCACCTGTCTGCTCACGGGAAGGGGGCGGCTGGTGCGGGCCATATCGCGGGCTCTCTCGACAAGGCGGCGCCGTCCGGGACAGGCGCCGGTGGTACCTCGTGCGGAAGGGAAGGAGGCCGATGCCGCTATGGCGCGCTGTTCGTGGCCGCCGGTGCGGGCTGCGCGGGGCGCTTCTGGTTCATCTGGATGTCGAGGGTGATGGTGACCTCCTCACCCACCGCCATGCCGCCCGTCTCCAGCAAGGCGTTCCAGCTCAGGCCGAAGTCCTTGCGGTTGATCTTCGTGGTGGCGGCCCCGCCGCGCTTGGTGTTGCCGTAGGGGTCCTTCGACACGGTGTCGAAGCCATCCACGTCCAGGACCACGGGCTTCGTCACGCCGCGAATCGTGAGGTTGCCCGTCACCTTCAGCCCCGCGCGGGCCTTCTCCACCTTCGTCGACTTGAAGGTGATGGTGGGGTACTTCGCCGTATCGAAGAAGTCCGGGGCTCGCAGGTGCTCGTCGCGCTTGGCGTCGTTGGTGTTGACGGTGGAGGCGTCGATGGTCGCATCGACCTTCGACTTCGTGAGGTCCTTCTCGTCGATGTGGGCCGTGCCCGTCACCTTGGTGAAGGTCCCGCGGACGTTGGACACCATCATGTGCTTCACGGAGAAGAGGGCGACCGAATTGGTCGAGTCAATCTCGTACTCAGCGCCGTAGGCGAGCGAGGGCAGCACGAGGATGGCGGCGGTCAGGGACATCAGGGACAGCTTCATGGTGTTGCGCTCCAGTGAAGGGATTCGGTGAGACTCAGCTTGCGTAGATGCGCTTGTGGTCGCGCGTGCCCTGGTAGCGGAAGCCCGTGCCGGGGGTGTCGGTGACGGGGCGCTCATCCAGCCGCTCGCGCGCGCGCATCACGTCCTCGTACTCCGGGATGGAGAGCGCACGGCGTCGCTCCAGGAGCAGCTCCAGGCCCAGGGCCTTCACGCGCTCCTGGGCCTTGGGCTGCACCACGCCGCTGAAGAACTCGGCGCACGCGCCGCTGCCGTAGGAGAAGAGGCCCACGCGTTTGCCGGACAGGTCCTCCCGGGAGGTTCCCAGGAGGCTGGCCAGCGCCAGGTACATGGAGCCCGTGTAGATGTTGCCGACCTGGGAGGGCAGCACGAGGCTGCTGCCCACCAGCCTGTCGAAGCTGTCATCCGGAGCCGGGTCTCCGTCGAGCGTCCGCAGGTGGCGGTGGGCCTTGCGGGACATCTTCCCGTAGGGGACGTGGTAGACGAGCGCCGCGAAGCGGTCGCTGTAGAAGCGCCCGCCGCCCGTGTCGCCGGCGCCCGTTGCCTGGTAGGCACGGTAGGCCCCCTCCAGCGCCTCCAGGTAGCACTGCACCGAGTAGTGCCCGTCCACCAGCGCGTCCTTCGAATAGAGGGGCCGCCAGAAGTCCATCACGTCCTTCGAATAGACGCCGCTCCTGCCGGCCTCGAAGGTGATGAGCCGGGGCTGCTCGGAGACGAGCATGGCCACCGCGCCGGCGCCTTGCGTGGGCTCGCCCGGGGTCCCAATCCCGTACCGCGCGATGTCCGAGCAGACGATGAGCGCCTTCTTGCCCCGGGCGCTCCCCGAGCGGACCCAGTCGAGCGCCAGCTGCAGGGCCGCGGTGCCGCCGTAGCAGGCGTGCTTCGTCTCGAACACGCGGCAGGCCGTGGGCAGCCCCAGCAGCCCCTGCACGTAGGAGGACACCGGCTTGGAGTGGTCCACCGCCGTCTCGGTGCCCACCACCAGCATGCCCACCTCGGAGGCGTCGCACCCGGCCGACGCCAGCGCCGCCCGCGCCGCGCGGGCCGCCAGCGTCACCGTGTCTTCCTCCTCCAGCGGGACGCACATGCGCGTCACGCCCAGGCCGTCCACGTACTTGCCCGGCGCCACCCCCCGCGCCCGGGCGAGAGCCGACAGCTCCACGTACGTCTCCGGAATGGCGACTCCCATTGCTTCAAGCCCTGCCTGCATCGTTTCCCCCTTGTTCATGTCTGTCTTTGTGCGTTGCCCACACCTCCCCCGTGCTCCGCAGCCGCGGCGAAGGTGTCTACCTTGGCGTCTGTGATTCAGCGGCGCGCGTAGGAGCCGGTGCGCAGCTCGTCCAGGATGCCCGGCCCGCTCGGGGTCCACCCCAGCAGCTGCTCCGCGCGCCGGGACGTGAGTTGCTGGTCCAGCGCCAGCGCGTCCGCGAAGGCACCGAACTGCTTCCGGGCATCCTCCAGGGGCCACGCGAGCGTGTGGCCCCTGGCCCCCGCGCCCTCGCTCGCGGCGGCGGCAATCTCCTTCACCTGAACCGAGGGGCCCTGCACGGCGACGAGCACGGTCCCCGCGGGCGCCTGCTCGAGCGCGCGGACGTAGAGCTGGGCCAGGTCCTCGATGAACACCACGGGCCAGCGGTTCTCTCCGGTGCCCACGTAGCGGGCCGCGCCGCCATCGCGCGCGGAGGAGGCAAGCATCATGGGGATGCCGCCGGCGCGCCCGTACACGATGCCCGGGCGGATGACGACACCCCGCACCCCCGGCGTGCCCAGCACTCGCTGCTCGATGGCCGGCCTCCAGGCGACCAGCTCCGCCGCATCGAGCGGGCTCTCCTCGTCAACGACTGCTCCCCGCGTGTCGCCGTGCACCCAGACACCGCTGGTGTAGACGAAGCGCTTCCGGGTGCCTTCCATGGCCTGCAGCGCCGCGGAGACGGCCGGCGCGTCCACGGCCTCGCTGTTGGTCGTCGCGGTCCAGACGACCGCGTCCACCTGCTCGGTGAGCGCGGCGAGTCCCGAGGCATCCGCCAGGTCGCCGACCAGGGCCTGCACGCCGCGCGCGGCGAGCTTGTTGCGTGCTTCATCCGAGCGCGCCAGCCCGAGGGCCTGGTGGCCCGCCCGGGTGAGCGCGTCGACGACGGCCGAGCCGATGTAGCCAGTTGCGCCTGTGACAAGGATTCTCATGCTCGTTTCTCGTGGGTGAAGGGTGAATCACTCGACGTGCAGGCCCACCGTCTGGCCCGCCTGGGCCCAGGCGTAGGAGCGAAGCAGCAGCTGCCACACGACCTCGAGCTCCTCGGGGGTCCGAGGCCCGAAGACCATGGGCGTCCCCGAGCGGGGATGCGGCACGCCCCAGCCTTGCTGGAACACCTGCATGGCCATGGCGGGCGGGAACTTCATGTGGAGGCTGCCGTCGTGCGCGGGGTGGATGTGCGCGAACTCGGTGCCCACCTGGAACGCCTCGCGGGGGCCTCTCGCGGCCTCGGGATGGAGCCAGAACGCGCGCGCCCCGGGAACGGAGATGCCGCTGGGCGCCACGCGCACGCCCGGCAGCGCGGCGGCCCGGAGGAAGAGCTGCTCCTGCATCCGCGTGGGGGCCTGCTGGCTGAGCTGCATGTGCGCGAGCGGCGTGCCGGGAGGCGCGTCGCTCGTCTCGGGCCGGGGGCCACTGCGCTTGGGCAGGCGGAAGCCGGGCTCCGGGGATGACTGCGCCATGCCATGGGCTGGCGCCGCAGGGGGGCTCGGAGGCCGTGGCGCTTCCCTTTCGGGAGAGGTGCAGGCCGCCATGGCCAGGAGCTGCGCCACGAGCAGCGACTGCACGGACCAGATGGAACGCATGCGCATTGTCTTAGGCATGTCGTGGAGTGGACACAACGCGCCGTATGGAAAAGGATTGTTTCCTGGAGAAGCCAAATGGAAGATGTGGTGCCTTACTTCACGTTCGCCGAGGTGGTTCGCATTGGCAGCTTCACCGCCGCGGCCCGGTCTCTTGGACTGTCGAAGGCCACGGTGAGCAAGCAGGTGATGCAACTGGAGTCCTCGCTGGGCGTGCGCCTGCTCCACCGCACGACGCGGAAGCTGTCGCTGACGGCGGAAGGCCAGTCCTTGTATGTGCGCTGTCAGCGCATCCTCGGCGAGCTGGAGGCCGCGAAGACCGAGGCCCTGCTGCTGCGGCGCAAGCCCCGGGGGCGGCTGCGTGTCAGCATCCCCATGACGTTCGGCCTGCTGCAGGTGCTCCCGGTGGTTCCGGAGTTCCTGGCGCAATATCCAGAAATCGAGCTCGACACCCAGCTCGATGACCGGGTCATCGACCTGGTGGAGCAAGGCTTTGATGTCTGCATCCGGATTGCGCAGCTTCCCGACTCATCGCTCGTGGCCCGGAAGCTCGCATCCAGCAAGCGTGTCATCTGCGCGACGCCCGCGTACCTGAGCCGTCACGGCGCGCCGCGCAAGCCCATGGACCTGAAGCAGCACCGGTGTCTGCAGTACACCTATCTGGCGTCGGGGACGGCCTGGCGGCTGGGGGGCAAGGAAGGCGAGGTCCTGGTGGAGACGGGCGGGCCGATGCAGGCAAACAGCAGCCTGGCCCTCAAGCTCGCGGTGCTGGGCCACGCCGGCATCGCGCAGTTCCCGATGTTCGCCGTCTGGGAGGAGCTGCGCGATGGCCGCCTGGTGACGGTGCTTGACGACTACGCGCTTCCGCCGCTGTCCATCTGGGCCGTGCATGCGCACGGCCGGGCCATCACCCCCAAGATACGCGCCTGGGTGGACTTCCTCGCGAGGCGCTTCTCGAGCGAGCTGGGCTGGAACCTGGGCGCGGCCCCGGAGCTGGAGTGAGCCCCGGGGCGCGCGGGGCTCCTACCTGACGCGGGCGTTGGCCTGCCAGTCGTGGCGCATGCGAAACTTGCTCAACTGCGCCGAGGCAATCTGCGTGCGCTCGCCGTCGCCCGTGATCTTCCACGCCTGGCTCTGGGTGAAGAGGAGGTTGCGCCCGCTGCGCAGGACGGTCGCCTCGAACAGCACCTCCATGCCCCGGGGCGTGGCGGACATCATCATGCTGTTGAAGCTGTTGGTCAGCGCGTACTCGTCGGGCCCGAGCAGCGGCAGGGTGGCCAGCATGCTGACCACGTCGAGCATGGAGTAGATGACGCCGCCATGCAGGGTGTGGCTGAGGTTGTCGATGGCCTCCGTGACGAGGAGGCTGCACTGGCAGAAGCCCGGGCGTTGCTCGATGAGCCGCAGGCCGCAGTAGCGCTGGTAGGCGTGCTCCAGCAGGGCCTGGGAGCGTTCCCGGGCATGGTCGCTGAGGGTCGTCATGGTGTTCTCCGTCACAGGGTCCGCCCGATGATTTCCAGCATGACCTCGCGCGCGCCGCCGCCGATGGCGAGCAGCCGCGCGTCGCGATAGATGCGCTCGACGAGCGCCGGCTCCACGCAGCCGTGCGCGCCATGCACCTGGACCGCGGCGCGCGCCACCTGTTCGAGTGTGTCCACGGCCACGTTCTTCGCGATGGCGGCCTGCGCCGCCGTGAGCTGCCCGCTGGCCTGCCAGCGCACCGCCTGGTCCACATAGAGGCGCGACACGCTCAGCGCCGCGTGCAGCTCGGCCAGGCGCTGGCGGATGACGGACTTCTCCAGCAGCGGCGTGCCCCCCACGCGCCGTTGGCGGCAGTACGCCACGGCCTCCCCCTGGGCGAGCTCCGCCGAGGTCACCGCCATGATCGCGAGGTTCAACCGCTCCTGGAGCAGGCACTGCTGGAGCAGCCGGCTGGCCTGCCTGCCGGCGAGGAGCAGCCGCGCGGGGGCTCCCTCGAAGCGGAGCGACGCCAGCGGCAGGCAGCGCCACCCGAGGCAGTCGAGCCGCTCGTGGCTCAGGCCCGGGGCGAAGCCGTTCACCAGGAACAGGCCGAGGGCGCCCTCGATGACGGCGCCCACCAGCAACAACTCCGCGCGCCCGCCATTGCAGATGAAGGCCTTTTCACCCGACAGCCGGTACAGGCCGCCGTCGGGTTCGGCCCGGCACTGGAGCGCGCGGAGGTCGGAGCCCGCCTGGGGTTCGGTCAGGGCCAGGACGATTCGCTGCTCACCGCTCAGCACCGCGGGGATGACCTCGGCGGCCAGCCGCGCGTCGCCGCCCTGGACGGCGCCCAGGCTGACGAAGTGCGAGGCCAGCCCCATGGTGATGCCTTGCGCCCCGCTCCGCGTCAGCTCCTCGACGAGGACTCCGAGCGCCGGGACATCCGCGGGGAGCGTGTCGGGCGCGTGTCCCAGGGCCAGCAGGCCGGCGCGCCCCGCCAGGGTGTGGAGCTCCAGGGGATAGGAGCCCTCTCGCTCCCAGCGGTCCACGTTTGGGCGCACCTGCCGCGCGACGAAATCTCGCACCTGCTCCCGATAATGTTCCGTCATCGACAGGGCTCCTAGAAGACGGTGCTCTGTGCGAGGTGTTGGAAGCGCTGGACGATGGGCTGAAGCCGCGCGGGAGACACCTGCCCCTCCGGCTCGAAGTAGTAGAGCCGGGTGATGTCGTCCATCACCTGGAGCATCTCCCGCGAGCGCCGCGCGGCCCGGATTTCGTAGCGCATGAGCGCCGCCTCCACGTCCGCGTCACAGTGGCCCACCAACGCCTGGGCCAGCATGAAGCCGTTCTCCAGTCCCAGCGTCAGGCCGTACCCCAGGGTCGGCAGCATCGCGTGGATGCTGTCACCCAGCATCACCACCCGGCCCCGGTACCAGTGGCCACCTCCTGTCAGCGCATTCAGCTTGTGGGTGAGGATGGCCTCGTCCGGCGTCTGGTCGATCATCCGGAGCAGGTCCTCGGGGAGCTCCGCGAACAACTGGAGCAGGCCCTTGCGGTCGAGCAGGGGCCGCTCGTGGTGCTGGTAGGCGGCGAACCAGTAGCGGAGCGAGCGCGCCTGGGACAGGGGATAGGTGACCACCCGCGAGTGGTTGGCGGTGAAGATTTGACAGCGGTCGAAGTGGAGCAGGGGCGAGTCGAAGGTCACCACTCCCCGGCTCGCCACGAGCCCCGTGGAGCGGGGCTCGAGCCCCGGATTGACGAAGGCGCGCGTCGTCGAGGACACGCCATCCGCGCCGATGGCGAGGTCGAAGTCGAAGGCATGCCCGCTGCTGAAGGTGATGCGGACCTGGTCGCCGATGTTCTCCAGGCGCTCACACCCCATACCGTAGTGGATGTCGTCTTCCTCCAGGCAGGAGGCGAGCAGGCGGAAGAGCTCCGTCCGGAGGAACATCATCGCGGGCGCGGGCAGGCCCAGCCGCTCCGGACGCACGGGCTGGCTGTGGATGAGCCGGCCATGCTTGTCGTGCGTGTCGAGGTATTCGATGGGCTGTCCCCGGGCAAGGAAGTTCCGGTTGCCGAGCACGAAGCGGAGAATCTGCATCGCCTGGGGCCACACGTAGATGCCCGTCCCCGAGTCGCGAGGGCCAGTGCCCCGCTCGAAGACGACGCAATCCACGCCGAAGCGCTTCAGCATGATGGCGCACGCCAGCCCGTTGAGGCCCGCGCCGATGATGGCGACCCTCATGCCGCCTCCTCGAGGAGGTCCCGGGACTCCTCGGCGACGGGCGTGCTCAGCGCGAAGCGCCGCTGGAGCAGGCACAGGCTGGTGAGCTCCATCAGCATCGGGTCCAGCAGGCCCTGCTCGTGCGCCGTGAGCTGCGGCAGGCGCTCCAGCAGTGCGCGCACCCGGGCAGGCTCGAAGAAGGGAAGCGCTTCCAGCTCGGGGCCGCTCAGGACGTCCCGCACCAGCTGGTACAGACGGCCATCCTGCTGGAGGGTGGCGGGCGGCGCGCGGAAGTAGTGCTTCTTTCGCTTGTACAGCGCGTCCGGGAGGAAGGGCCGCATCGCTTCGCGGAACACGTACTTCTCCGTGGAGCCGCGCACCTTCATGTAGACGGGGAGCTGGCAGGCCAGGTCGACGACGTGGTGGTCCAGCAGCGGCACCCGGCCCTCGATGCTGTTGGCCATCTCCATCCGGTCCCCAAGGGTCGTCAGCACGAAGTTGGGCAGATAGGACTTGGCCCACAGGTACATGGACTTGTGCACCGGGTCCCGGCCCTCCAGGTTGCGGTGGTCCAGCCGGTCGTAGAATTGCCGGTAGGGGTCCGTGCCCTCGAAACGCTCACGGAAGTCCCGCCGGTAGAGCGCCTCCAGCGCCTTGAACCACCCGGCCTGGTTGTCCAGCCAGGACACCCCATGGCTGAGCTGCTGGACCATCCAGTGGATGTCCTGGGGCATGTCCGGCTGGACGTAGCCGTTCTCGCTCTCCTGGATGCGCTGGCGCAGCGTGTGGATGAGCGCCGGGTCCTGCCGCTCGGGGTTGTACAGCAGCATGTCGCGGCGGAAGTGCGGGTACCCGGCGAAGACCTCGTCGGCCCCTTCCCCGGTGAGGACGACTTTCAGTCCGGCCCGGCGGACCTGCTGGCTGAGGATGTACTTGGCCACGCCGTGCGCGTTGAAGAACGGCGTTTCGTTGTGCCACAGCGCCTGTTCGAAGTGCTCGGCCAGGTCATTCTGTGAGACGGCCACGGTATGGAAGCGCGCCCCGTTGTGCTCGGCGGCGAGCCGGGCGAAGCGGTTCTCGTCGTAGTCATCCATGTCCGTGAAGGACAGGTTGAACGCGTCCATGGGCTGGCCCGCGAGGTGCGTGGCCACACCCAGGATTGCGGACGAGTCGATACCCCCGCTCAGGTAGACGCCCATGGGAACGTCCGCGCGCAGGCGGAGGCTGACGGACTTCTCCACCGCGGCGCGGATGGCCTCGATCATACCGTGCTCGTCCGCCGGGTCCGGCGCGTCCTGGCGCGCGAACTCCATGTCCCAGTAGCGGCCATGGTGCAGGCCCCCGTTGTCCGCCATCACCCAGCAGCCCGGCTGCACGCTGCGCACGCCCTTGAAGAGGGTGTGGTCGCGCAGATAGAAGGCGCGGCTCGCATAGGCGTGCTCGTCCCACTCCGCGGGGACTCCGGCGGCGAGCAGCGCCTTGATTTCCGAGGCGAAGTACCAGGCCCCCCGGTGCTGGGCGTAGAACAAGGGCTTGACGCCCATCCGGTCGCGCACCGCCAGCATCAGCCGCCGCTGGCGGTCGAAAATCAGGATGGCGAACTCACCCCGGAGCTGCTTCAACCCGGCGATGCCCGCGCGGCGGTACAGGTGCAGCGCGAGCTCGCTGTCGGAGTCAGTCTGGAACCGGCAGCCAAGCGCCTCCAGCTCGCGGCGGATGCGCTCGTGATCATAGAGCTCACCGTTGACCACGAGGGACAGGTCCCCCTCGGGAGCGACGATGGGCTGCATCCCGTTGTCGAGCCCGATGATGCTCAGCCGGGTGTGGCCCAGCATGGCCCGCCCCGCGGGATCCCTCCACACGCTTCGCTCGTCCGGTCCCCGGTGGCTGATGGTGGTCAACGCGTTGAGGACGGCCCTCTCGTCAATGACAGAGGGCGTGCGCTGGTAGACGCCAATGAATCCGCACATGGAAAGTTGCCTTCTTTGAATGAGTTGGAGTCAGACAGCGCCAGTGCAGTCATTGCATGGCGCGTCTCAAACGGGTGCCACCTGGAGCCCTGTCCAGACCGAGACCCGGATGTGACAGTGAATTGGAGTCCGCAACCCGGGCTCGTTTCGAGCGCACCTGGGACGTCGCAGACCGTGTTGCTCAGCCGGCTGTCGTCATTCTGCTCGAATGACAATGATGTGCGTACATCTTCCCCCCTCGGATGCCATGGATTGATGGTGAGCCGCGTCCAGCAGCTAATGCATCTTAATCAGATTGTTCAGAATGCGGCATTCTGTCAAGCCGGTTAATGGCGGAATTATCTCAAAAGCTCGTTTGATGTTGCCTTCGGACAGCGGGTGCGTTGCGTCAACTGTCGATGGCAAATGTCGCCTGATTCGTCTGGCAAAAATAACCTGATGCCTTGCGTGTGTGTTTTTACGGCAACAACCGCCTGCTTCCACGCAAGGCCTGTATCGAGAGACAACGTGCCGGGCGGCCATCCCAGCGGGCGCCGTTCTCCTTCGCTTCCCCTGAGACGCGAGCCGGACGCGGAGGGGTGAAGGCAGGCAGGCGGGTGGCCATGGCTTCCAGGGCCGCGTGCTCATGGCAAGCTTGAGCGGGGGACGTGCGCCATGCGGGAGGGGCAGGCATGCATGTGAAGCGACTGGGCATCTACCTCAACGACCACCTGGCGGCCTCCGTGGGCGGGCTGGAGTTGGCGCTCCGCACGGAGGCGGAGAACCGCGACAACCTGCTGGGGCGCTACCTGGCGACGCTCATCCCCGAGCTGAAGGAAGAGCAGACGACGCTCCAGTCGGTGATGGATGCCCTGGCGCTGAAGCGGGACGGGGTGAAGACACGCGCCGCCTGGGCGGCCGAGAAGGTGTCTCGGCTGAAGCTCAACGGCTCGCTGGTGCGCTACTCACCGCTGAGCCGCCTGCTGGAGCTGGAAGGGCTGTGCGCGGCCACGGAGGGCCGGCTCTCCCTGTGGCGCACCCTGGCTCGCGTGTCGGTGAAGGACGCGCGGCTGGCGCGCTTTCCCTTCGAGGCGCTCGTCCTGCGGGGTGAGGCGCAGCACTCGGTGCTCCAGCGCCTGCGGGCCCAGGCGGCCGACGTGGCGTTCGCGGATGAGCTTCAGCCCTTCGGCTCGGGCGAGCCGCTGCTCGCGGGCCACCGGGCGGAGACATGAAGAAGCCCCCTGGCGCCGTGTGGCGCGCCAGGGGGCCGTGACTTCCTTCAGGCGGGGGGCGGCTCAGGTGCCCGACGCGCTCGGAGGCGTGGACGCGGCCCGGCTGCCCGAGGCGTCCGGCGCGGGCACCAGGCGCAGCTGGCTGGCGCTGCCGGCGAAGCTCGCGTCCACCTCGCGCTCCAGGTACGTGTAGCCGGACAGGCCGTCCTCGTACATGCGGAGCAGGTTGCGCGACTCATCCAGGGTGATGCGGCCCTGACGCAGGGCCGACTCGGTGAACTTGCGCAGCTTCGCCACCAGGTCGTCCTTGTTGTAGCTGACGTAGTTGAGCACCTCCGTCACCGTGTCTCCGGCCACCACGTTGTCGATGAGGTAGCCGCCCTTGGGACCCAGCGACACCTGCACCGCGTTCGTGTCGCCGAACAGGTTGTGGAGGTCGCCCAGGATCTCCTGGTAGGCGCCCACCATGAAGATGCCCAGGTAGTAGTCGTCGTCGTTGAGGGCGTGCAGCTCGAGCGCGTCCTTCACCTCGCGCTTGTCGATGAAGTGCTCGATCTTCCCGTCCGAGTCGCAGGTGATGTCCGCCAGCGTCGCGCGGCGCGTCGGCTTCTCCGTCAGCCGGTGGATGGGCATCATCGGGAAGAGCTGGTCGATGGCCCACGAGTCCGGCAGCGACTGGAACACGGAGAAGTTGCAGAAGTACGTGTCGCTGAGCGCCTTCTCCAGCGACTCCAGCTCCTCGGGAATCTCGCCCAGCTCGCGGGCGATGCGCATGATCTTGTGACAGGTGGCCCAGTAGATGTTCTCTGCCGCCACGCGCTGCTCCAGCGACAGGTGGCCCAGCGAGAAGAGGGTGAGGCTCTCCTCCTTGGAGTCCTGCGCGTCGTGCCACGCCTCCAGCAGGTTCTTGTTGGTGACCTCGCGGTAGGTGGACCAGAGGTTGCGCACCACGGAGGGCGCCTTCTCGTCCATCTTGTCCGGCACCTGGACGGGGTCGAACTCGCTGGTGCCCAGCACATCCACCACCAGCACGGCGTGGTGCGCCACCACGGCGCGGCCGGACTCGGAGACGATGGTGGGGTGGGTCACGCCGGCCCGGTCACACGCCTCCATGACGCCGAACACCACGTCGTTGGCATACTCCTCCGTGGTGTAGTTCATGGAGGAGGCGAAGTTCGTCTGGGAGCCGTCGTAGTCCACGCCCAGGCCGCCGCCCACGTCCAGGTACTTCAGCGGCGCGCCCTGGCGGGCCACCTCGACGTAGAAGCAGCCCACCTCGCGCAGCGCGTTCTTCACGTTGCGGATGTTGGAGATCTGGCTGCCCAGGTGGAAGTGCAGCAGCTCGAAGGCGGGCAGCAGGCCCGTGTCCTTCATGAAGCTGATGCAGTTCATGAGCTCGGAGGAGGACAGGCCGAACTTGGAGCGGTCACCGCCGCTGGCCTCCCACTTGCCGGCGCCCCGCGTGGACAGCTTCACGCGCATGCCCAGCCGGGGAGCGATGCCCGTGCGCCGGGCGACCTCGGCGATGAGCGGCAGCTCGCTGGGCTTCTCCACCACGAGGATGACGTTGCGGCCCAGGCGCGAATAGAAGAGCGCCGTCTCGATGTACTCCTCGTCCTTGTAGCCGTTGCAGATGACGAGCGCGTCCTCGTTCTCCAGCAGCGCCATCACCGCGAGCAGCTCCGGCTTGCTGCCGGCCTCCAGCCCGTAGTTGTAGCCCTTGCCCGCCTCGATGAGCGTCTCCACCACGTAGCGGTGCTGGTTCACCTTGATGGGGTAGACGCCGCGGTAGTCGCCCTTGAACCCGTGGTCGGCGATGGCCTTGCGGAAGGCCTCGTTCAGGTGGACGACGCGGTGGCGGAGCACGTCCGTGAAGCGGATGAGCAGCGGCAGGCTGATGCCCCGGCGGCGCACCTCATCGACCAGCTCTTTCAGGTCCATGCTGGGGGCCTGGGGGCCGTCCGGGTGGACCATCACATGGCCCTTCTCGTTGATGCCGAAGTAGGGTTTGCCCCAGTTCCGGATTCCGTACAGCTCGTGCGCGTCGGCGAGGGTCCAGCGATGGGGAGGGGCGTTTGCGGGCATCGGCGTCTCGAGGCTCCCTGGGTGAAGGGGGGGACTCCCATGAACATGGAAGTGGACACGGGAAATCGCGCGGAACTATCGGAAACCCCCTCGGTATTCAACAGCCGCTTGTGCGGAGGGCAGGCGGGCTGGCGGGGCGGCCGCCCGGTGGTTCTCCTCCCCCGGGCCGTGCCTCCATTCAATTCCTACCCTTTCCACGTGAGTCCTGAAGGTCGCGTGGACACGAGGGGAGGTTACATGGAGTCGTCCGCACGCAGGGAAGAAGCGGTGCTGACCCCGCGGGAAATCTACGAGCGGCTCGACCGCTTCGTCATCGGCCAGGACGGCGCCAAGCGCGCCGTGGCCATCGCCGCCCACAATCACCTCAAGCGCCTGCTGGCGCGCAGGCTGCGCAGGACGTCGCTCATCAAGAAATCCAATATCTTGCTGATGGGGCCCACCGGGAGCGGCAAGACGCACATCGCCCGCAACCTGGCGGAAATCCTCCACGTGCCCTTCACCACCGTGGACGCCACCGAGTACACGGAGGCCGGCTACTACGGGAAGGACGTGGAGGTGATGATCTCCGACCTCCTCTTCAAGGCGAACCACTCCGTGGAGGACACCCAGCGGGGCATCATCTTCATCGACGAGGTGGACAAGATTGCCCGCCGCTCCCAGGGGGCGCGCAACGGCGCCGGCAGCCGGGACATTGGTGGCGAGGGCGTGCAGCAGTCGCTGCTGAAGCTGCTGGAGGGCCGAGAGGTGTACGTGCCCCTCAACGTCACACAGGCGTGGAACAAGAGCGACTTCGTGCAGGTGGACACCCGGGACATCCTGTTCATCTGCGCGGGCACCTTCAGTGACCTACACGACGCCGACGAGGAGGGTGGCCGGGCCATCGGCTTTGGCGCGGAGGCCGCCGCGAGACGCTGGCGGCGGCGCATCACCACGCGGCAGCTCACGGAGTTCGGAATGCTGGCGGAGTTCCTCGGGCGCCTACCGGTGGTGGTGCAACTGGACCGGCTGGGCGAGGACGACCTGCTGCGCGTGCTCACCGAGCCGCCGGACGCCATCGTGCGCGAGTTCCGCGAGCTGCTGGCCATGGACGACCTGGAGGTGGACTTCTCCGAGGACGGCCTGCGGGAGGTGGTGCGCTACTCCGTCGAGCGGGAGCTGGGCGCGCGCGGACTGCGCTCCATCCTGGAGCACGTCATGGCGGACGTCATGTTCGAGGCGCCCGAGCGGCGGCGGCACCATGTGAAGGTGGACGCGGACTTCGTGCGGGAGCGGCTGCGGGAGCTGGACGTGGCGCAGCTGGATGTGTGAGTCAGTCCTCGCGGGCGGAGGCCTTCGCCGCGGCCCCCAGCCGGGCCGCCACGTCCGGGTCCTGGATGAGCTGGAGCACGCCGTCGTTGCGCAGCAGCGCGGCGGTGTCTCCGCGTGCCAGCGCCTGCTTCAGCTTCGGGTCCTGGAGCAGGCGCTGGAACCGCGGGTCCTTGCGCAGGGCCTTGTAGGCCGGGTCGTCCTTGAGCTGGCCGGCGCGCTTCGGGTCGCTGGCGGCCTTCGCCACCTCCACGAGGCTCCGCACCGGGGCGAACTGCGTCAGCTCGAAGAGGTTGTAGCGGCGGGCCGCCTCGATGGAGAGCGACTCCTTGGGGGAGATGCCCACGCGGCGCCCGGCGACGACGACGTGCTGCTCGAAGAAGGCGATGGCGCTGAGGATGACCCAGGCGATGAGGCCCATCTTCGCGCCGCCCAGCACGAAGCCGAGGAAGCGGTCCAGGCCACGGTTCTCGTTGTGCTGGCCGGAGGAGAGGATGCGCAGGAGGAGCGCGCCCAGCGCGTAGCGCACCGCGAGCCAGGTGCAGATGAACAGGAGCACCGTGCCCACGATGGCGCCCAGGAAGAGCGGGCTGCCCAGTGCCTCCGCCAGGTGCGGGCCCGCGATGGGGCCCAGGCGGCGCGAGGCGAAGTAGCCCACCGCGAGCCCCACCATGTTGGCGACCTGCCGCGACGCCCCGGTGGCGGCGCCGATGACGGCGAAGAACAGCACCAGTCCGAGGATGACGAGGTCGATGACCATGGTCCCGCCTGGCGCCGCCGTCAGCGAATCTTGAACGAGCCGCCCTTGTCGCGGGACTCGTCCTGGGATTGCTTCTGGACCTCCGCCAGCCGCTCCTTGTAGCGGGCGTTGGCGGGTTCATACGTGAGCGCCATCTTGAGGTTGCGCTCGGCGGCGGTCCAGTTGCCGGCGTCCGCGTCCTTCTGCGCCTGCTGGAAGAACTGACGGCCCTTGGGGTGGGTGCCGATCTGCTCCTCCTGCTCCTTCTTGGCGGCGGCCTTGGTCTCGGCTTCGGAGGCCTCGGTGAAGCGAAGCTTCTGGGCGCGCTCGGGGCCCGTCACGTCGGCGGCGTACTTCTTGCGCTTCGTGTCGTCGCGCAGGACGTAATAGGCCTCGGTGACGCGCTTGTAGAGGTCGTTGACGCGCTCCTTCAGCTCCTTCGAGTCCACGTGGAAGAAGCGGTCGGGGTGGTAGGTGCGGCTCTCCCGGTAGAAGGCGCGCTTGATGTCCGCGGGGGTGGCGGTCCGCTCCAGCATGAGCAGCTCGAAGTAGTCGAGCTGGTCGAGCTTCGCGCAGCGCGCCTCCAGGTCCGCGAGCTGCTGGACGTCGAGCCCCACGCCAGTCGATGCCGCAGGCGGTGGTGGGGAAGGGACGGCGGCGGCCGGAGGCGCCGCTGGGGCCACCGCGGGAATCCCGGGCACGCCCGTGGACGGTGCGCGCGGTCCGGTGCCGAGCGGCGCGATGGGGGGCACGCCAGGGACGGTGGGCGGGCGCGCCGTGGCGGGCGGAACGGCCGGGGGCGGGCGCGCCGTGGCTCCCGCGGAGGCCAGCGCTGGCAGGGACATGGTGGGCCGGGCGCCGGGACGCTGCGGAGGCGCCGCGGACGGCGCCACGGGCGGGACGACCTGTCCCAGCGCGAGCACGGGGGGCGGCCGCGGCGGCGTGGCGGCTCCAGCGGGACGCGCACCGGGAGCACCTGCCACGGGCGGGATGGCGGAGGTACCGGGAAACGGGGTGCCTCTGGCCGTCGCGGTGCTCGTGGATGGCGGTACAGGACTGGCGTTGGGGTTCAGCGGTGCGATGGAAGGCACGGCGCCCGTGGCGGGAGGAACCGCGGGCGCACTGGAGGCAAGGGGCGCGACGGAAGGCACGGCGCCCGTGGCTTGCGGCACAGCTCGCATGCTGGAGCTGACTGGCGTCACAGACGGGACGGCGCCCACGGCTTGCGGCACAGCTCGCGTGCTGGAGCTGACTGGCGTCACAGACGGCACGGCGCCCATGGTTTGCGGCACAGCTTGCGTGCTGGAGCTGACTGGCGTCACAGACGGCACGGCGCCTGCGCCGGAGCGTGGCACTGGAGTCGCGGCTCCAGCCGCCCCCGTCGGCCGCGGGGCCAGTGTGGCTCCTCCAGCGGCCGGACGGGGCACGGGCGTCGGCGTGCCAGCGTCGCCGGGCGAAGGGACAGGACGGGGAGGCGGCGTCGGTGCCGTGGCTGCGGACACCGTCGGAGCGGCGCGAGGGACCGGCGTGTGGGCTCCTGCCGCACCCGCCGAGGGGGCCGGGCGCGGAGGCGTGTTGGCTATGGACGCGGACGCTCCCGAGGCCCGTTGCGAAACCGGCGTGGCCGCTCCAGCGCCGCCTGCCGCGCGAGGGGCGGGGGCCTTACCATCGGGACTCCCAGTTCCTGCTGGGCGCGGAACGGGCGTCCTCGCATTGGCACTCGTGGGTGCTGCCGGCGGCTGCGGCCCGGCCGTGGGCATCGTCGCCGCGTGAGGCGTGGGGGCCGAGACCGTGGAAGGGAGCCCTCCCGGAGGCGTCCGCTGTGCCAGGGGGGCGCTGGGTGCATCCGGTCCGGCGGATGGGGCCCTGGCCTCGGAGGCCGCTGGCGTGGTGACGGCGGCAACGGAGGGGATGCTCGGAAGCGCGACGAGAGTGCCGGGCGGCGCTGCACCGGGACCTGAGGGCGCCGCGCCAGCCGTGCCGCGCGAACCAGCGTCAGCCCCAGGGACCGAGCGCGCCGGCGGTGGTTTCGCTCCACCCACGCTGGTGGAACCACCGGCCGGTGTCCCTTGCGGCGCCGAGGGGGATGCCGCTCGCTCGGTTGCCGGGGCACCGGCACCTGCACCCGCCCCGGTCCGCACGGCCGGAATCCCCGTCATCGTGGCCCGGGGGGGAGGTGTCGGCGCCGTCGCGGCGGACCGCGCGGCCGGGTGGGGCCGCTCCGTCTGCGCTGCTGCTCCGGCGGCAGGCGTCGCCGGAAGAGTCCCGGGCGTGACGGGGCCGGGCACGGCGGCCGTCACTCGCGGGATCGTGGGCCGGGTGGGCGTGGCCGGTGTCCCGGGCGGCGCTCCCGGCGGATTTCCGGCGCTGGGGTCTGAGGGCTGGGACATCGGCGTTAAAGGGCCTGGGCTCTACTGGGCCGCGGCGGGCAGGTCGTTGCTGTTGTGGCCGGCGAGCCGGATGTTCCGGTTGGCCTGGATGGATTGCTGGATGTCGGCCTCGCTCATGCCGGACGACAAGGTGATGGAGGTCGACGTCTTCTGACCCGTCTCCGTGTCGCAGGCGGAGACGTGCACCAGGCCATCGGTGTTGATTTCGAATGTGACTTCGATTTTCACTTCGCCGCGGTAGCCGATCCGGAAGCCGGCGAACTCGAACTCACCGAGCATCTCGCACTCGTCGGCGCGGTTGGACTCGCCCTGGTACACGCGAATCTTCACCTTCTCCTGGCCGTCGCGGCTGGTGGTGAACGTCTTCGAGCGGTCGATGGGGACCGGCGTGTTCTTCTCGATGATCTTCTCGGTGTACCCGCCCACCGTGCCAATCCGCAGCGACAGCGGCGTGACGTCCACCAGGAACGTCTCCGTCTTGCTGTCGAGCAGCGCGTGCGACTGGAGCGCGGCGCCCATGGCGACGACCTGGTCCGGGTTGATGCCCTCCAGTGGCTCCTTCTGGAAGTAGTGCTTCACCGAGTTGCGGATGATGGGCAGCCGCGTCGGGCCGCCGACGAGGATGACCGCGTCGATGTCCGCCGCCGTCAGGCGCGCGCTCTGCAGCGCCTCGTCGCACACCTTGAACGTGCGCTGCACCAAGTCCATCACCATGCGGTTGAACTGGTCCTGGTTGAGCTGGCCGCGCAGGTCCATGATGTTGCCGTTGGCGTCCTGGCAGATGCCCTGGCAGAGGATCTCCGCGGAGCCCGTCTGGCCCACGTCGATCTTCGCCTTCTCCGCCGCCTCCTTGAGCATCTGCAGGCAGAACTTGTTCTGCCGCACGTCCAGGCGCGTGCGGGCCAGGAAGTCGTCCGCGAGCCACGTCATGATGCGGTCGTCGAAGTCATCGCCGCCCAGGTACGTGTCACCCGCGGTGGCCAGCACCTCGAACACGTCCTTGCCAATCTCCAGGATGGACACGTCGAACGTGCCGCCGCCCAGGTCGTAGACCACCACGCGCTGGTTGACGTCGCGGCCGAAGCCGTACGCGAGCGCCGCGGCGGTGGGCTCGTTGAGGATGCGCAGCACCTCCATGCCCGCGATGCGGCCCGCGTCCTTGGTGGCCTGGCGCTGGTTGTCGTTGAAGTAGGCGGGCACGGTGACCACGGCCTTGGTCACCTCCTTGCCCAGGTACGTCTCCGCCACCGCCTTCATCTCCTTGAGCACCAGCGCGCTGATCTCCGGGAGCGAGTAGGAGTGGCTGTTCACCGCGATGCGCACCGAGTTGTTGTCGCCCTCGACGATTCGGTACGGCATCACCGCCTGCGCCTTCTTCACCTCGTCGGAGAAGTAGTAGCGCCCGATGAGGCGCTTGGCGGAGTACACGGTCTGCTCAGGGTTGGTGATGATGTTCTTCTTGGCCGCGTTACCCACCAGCACCGAGCCGTCCTCGAGGAACGAGACGCAGGAGGCGTGGGTCGTTTCTCCCCACTCGTTGGGGATGACGATGGGCTGGCCGTCCTGGACCACCGACACGCACGAATACGAAGTGCCCAGGTCGATGCCGATTGCGATGTCGTCCGCCATTCCGTCTCCGGTGAAGACCTTCAGCAGAGGTCCGTCGGTGAAGGGCACGGAGGTTAGGCACCCCCCGGAGCGGGTGTCAACGTTCCCGTGTTAATAAAGCCCAGCCATTTCAAGGGTTTAGCTGGGCTGCAAGGGAGCAGGCCCACTGGCTTGAGGGGGCGTGCCGAGGCCATTATCTCTCATTGCGAAGGGGGTTCACTCATCCATGTCCGTCATCCTCGCCGCCTTGACGTCCGACCCGAACCTGCTGCGCTGTGAGCTGCACCGCCTCCAAGGCCAGGTCCTGCTCCACGGTGACTCGAGGGCGAATGCCGTGGGGGTGGGGGCCTATGCGCAGGAAGAGGTGCTGCTCCGGCGCTTCGCCAGCAGCGAGTCGTTGACGCTGGACTCGCTCGCTCCGCCGCATGAATCGGACGCGCTGCTCTTCCACGCGGGCCAGCTCCCGGTGGGACTGTCCCTGGAGGAGAACACCCAGCCCTTCCGGTCGCGCCGCTGGCTGTTCGCCCATCAGGATGGCGGGCAGGGGCTCGAGCCGATTCGCGCGTCGCTGCTGGAGTCGCTGCCCGACCACCTGCGGCGCCAGGTGCGCGGAGGCACGGCGGGAGAGCTGCTGTTCGCCCTCTTCCTCAAGCACCTGCGCGCGATTGGCCGCACGGATGATCCGCGGTTGGAGGCGGAGGTGGCTGGGCGCGTGCTGGCGGATACGGCTCGCGAAGTGGCCCGCGCCGCGGCCCAGGCGGGTGAGGCGCGCGCGCCCATGCTCAACCTGGTGGCCACCAACGGCACCCTCCTCGCCGCGACCCGCTTCGGTTCGCAACCGCTGTACTGCACGCGGCTGGAAGGGACGGCGGAGTGCGAGCTGTGCGAGGTGACGCCCGCGACCCCGGAGACACAGCCCGCGGTGGGGGCGCATCGCCGCCGTCATACCGTGGTGGTGGCCAGTCATCTCAAGCGCTCCACGGGCTGGGTGGAGCTGGCGCATGGCCACACGTTGGCGGTGGGGCCAGACCTCCGGCTGCACGAGCTGTCCGGCGCTTGAGCGGCGCGGCTCCCCGGGCCGCCATGAGGTGGCTCGGGGCCAGGAGCGGGCGTGCCCTGGGCGCTTCGGCGCGGGGGTGTGTCGGTTCGGCGGGCCTCGTTGGAGCATTGGCGCCTGGCTGGATTCCGGCCTCTGCCTCCCATGTTCTCAGAAGTCGAGCCGACGTCCAGCATCGAGATTCCGCGAGGGCGGGGCGTCCCCGCGAGGGCCGGGTTTCCGGCGCCCGGGACACAGGCATGTCTCCGAGGTGCCAGGAGGTGCGATGCCGCCGCTGATGTGCCTATACCCGGGAGTCACCGAGTGTGGTGGACATCACGCATCGTCTGTTGTGCGTTCGCGCCGCACAGCCGTGTGAGTGTACCAAGGTGGGTCCGGGGAACTACGCTAGGGCCCTGTCTCACGTGGGGGGCTGTGTCCACCTCCGCGCAGGCGCTCGCCGTTGACGAATCGCCGTGGTGGCATTCGATTAGGCGGGGTCTGATGGATTCAAGGAGCAGGTCGATGGCCGGCAACTCAGGGGAAGACAACGCCAACCCGGGCAATCGCCGGGAGGCTGCCCCCGAGCCGCCCGAGGCGGGCAGCTCGCCCGTTCTGGATGGCGTGTCGGACGCCGAGCTGGATGCCATCGTGGGCCAGCTCCGCACGGATAGGGGCCTGCGCGTCCAGCCCTCCGCGCAGCAGCGCTCCCGCGAGGCGATGCAGTCCGAGCGGCTCCACCGCGGCGCGGGCCGCACGCGCGCGTCCTCGTTGGGCGAGGAGCCTCCCCAGGAGGCAGCGCCCCCCGCCCGGCAGGCCTGGTACGTCGTCATGGGCGGCGCGGCCTACGGACCGCACGAGGTTCCCGAGCTGAAGGCGCATGTCGAGCGCGGCGCGCTGGGGCCAGACTCCCTCTGCTGGCGCGAGGGCTTTGGCGAGTGGCTGCCCCTGGGGCACGTCCCGGAGCTGGCCTCGGCGCTGCTTCCGCGGACGATGCCCGCGGGGGCTCCGCCCCTGCCCGTGGGCGTGGCTGGGGTCGTGATGCCCCAGGGGGCGCGGCCGATCGACCCCTCCGAGGCCACCACGGAGCGGATGATCCTGGAGCCTCAGCCGGTCTCCGCGCGCCCACCGCCGGAGCGCGTCGCCGCGCCACAGGCGGCCGTGGTGCCCGCGGCCGTGTCGCCGCTGGCGGCGGTGCCTCCCGCCGGCTCCCAAGCCTCCGAGCCGGAAGGGGGACACCCGGCGGATGTCTCCTCGTCCCGGGCCACTCCCCAGCCTGAGCCCGTGCAGGCAGATGGCGCCGCTGACGTGGCACCGAGCGAGGCCGCTCCCGGAGCGCCCCTGGCACAGGGCGGGCTGTCGGACGCGGACTTCAGCGCGGCAGCGCCGGCGCCAGATGCAGTGCCACAGCCGGCGGGGACCCACGTCGTGCTGACCTCCGCGTCCGCCCAGCGAGACGAGCGCGCACGCCGCAAGCGGCGGCTGGGCATCCTCCTGGCGGGTGGGGCGGTGGGTGGCATGTCGGTCGCGCTGGCCCTGGCGGTCTGGGGGCCGGGAACGGACCGGGGGACGCGTGCGGGCAGCGCGGGCGAGGAGACCCCTCAGCGGGCGGTGCCCCCCGTTGCCGCCGTCGAGGCGCCCCCTGCGGACGCGGTCGCGCAGGCGCTCCCCGACGCCGAGGTGCCCGCTCGCTCGCCCACGGAGAGTGGCGGCGCCGCGAGCCAGGCCTCGTCCGGCCCCAGCGGCGGAGGGCTCGCTCCATCCGTGGAGGAGACCGCGCGGAGGTCTCCGCCCGCGTCTGTCCCAGAGGGCGCTGGCGCCAGCAGCCCGGCCCTCTCCGCCGTGTCGGTGGACCGAGGCGGGCGCGTTCCAGAGCTGACCGGCACCGAGAGCACGTCGCGCGCCGCGACGGGCGGCACGCGCGCTTCGCCGGAGGAGCGGGTCTTCGAGCGGCCCACGGGGAGTCTCTCGTCGCGGGACGTGGCGGTCGCGTTCGTCATCGGGAAGCACTCCGTGGCGCCCGCGCCGGAGCCAGCCCCCGCGGCCAAGCCGGCGACGACGGTGGCCGAGGCCGCCGTGTCTCCCCGTTCAGAGGATGAGCTGGGACCGGACGAGGACTTCGACCGGGTGCTATCGGGCCCGGACCCCAACGCCCCCCGGCCCCAGAAGCGGACCGTCTGGGTGCCGCCGGATCCAACCGCGCCGAGGGAGACGCTCGACCTGGCCACCGTGTTCGCGGTGGTGCACTCCCGGCGCTCGGAGCTCGCGGCCTGTGCCCGGGAGCAGTCCGCGCCGCCGAGGGAGGGCGACCGGGCGGTGCTGCGCTTGAGCGTCCTGCCGAGCGGCAAGGTGGAGTCCATCACGACAGAGACGCCGTGGCTGCGCGGCACGCCGCTCGTGCGTTGCATGCAGCAGAAGATCGGGGGCTGGACGTTCCCCAGGCACCGCACACAGGGAGCGCCCGTCGTCTTTCGATACGAGTTCTGAGCCGCCGCAAGGAGCGCCCATGCCTGCCTACGTCGTGGTCGAGGTCTCGGTGCACGATGTGCAGGCCTACGAGCGGTACAAGCAGCTCGTTCCTCCGTCGCTCGTACCGTACGGTGGCCGCTATCTCGTCCGGGGCGGCCCCACGCAGGCACTGGAAGGCACGTGGCAGCCCCCGCGCTTCGTCCTCCTGGAGTTCCCCACCGTCGAGCAGGCGCGGGCGTGGTGGGCCTCGCCCGAGTACGCCGCCGCGAAGGCGCTCCGGCATGAGAGCGCGCACTCCATCATGCTCCTCGTGGAGGGCGTGCCCGCGACGACGCCCATCACCGAGACGATGAAGACTCCGGCCTGAGGCCGCACCTGAAAGCCGAAGCCCGGCGCCAGCCCGCGGTGCTTCGCGGGCCGGGCCGGGCTCGGCGGACTTCACTGGAGCTGGGGGCTAGTTCACGCCGACGGCGGTCCAGCTCTCCTTGACCTTCTGCACCTCCGGCGAGTCAGCGCCGTAGAGGTCCGTGGCCGCGTTGATGGTCGCGGTGCGGGCCTGGGCGAAGGTGGTGCTCGGCGTCATGTAGTGGGCCAGGGCGCGGTAGTAGATCTTCAGGCCCTTGTCCATGCCGATGCCGTCCTTCACCTCGATGCCGGACGTGCGGTTCGTGCCGCCGTTGGCCAGCAGGTAGAAGGCGTTGTTCGCGATGCCGCTGGAGCCGTGCACCTCGGTCTGCTTCGGGTAGTTGCTGTAGTGGTCGACGGAGTACCCGTCCTTCGTCGGGTCGTCCATGTAGCGCAGGCCGTCGGTGTCATCGCCGTTCTTCGGCGTCCAGGCCTTCTCGCCCACCGTCCAGTTGAACTTCACGTCCGGGTTCTGCGTGGACGCGTACCACTCCACGCCCGCGCCCATGATGTCGCTCATGGCCTCGTTCAGACCACCGGACTCGCCGCGGTAGATGAGGCCGGCGGTGCGCTCGGTGAGGCCGTGGGCGATCTCGTGGCCGGCGATGTCCAGCGCGGTGAGCGGGCCGGAGTTGCGGCCGTCGCCGTCGCCGTAGCTCATCTTCTGGCCGTCCCAGTAGGCGTTCACGTAGTTGTTGCTGACGTGGACGTAGGAGACGAGCTTCTCGCCCGAGCCGTCGATGGAGTCACGGCCGAGGACGTTCTTGAGGAAGTCGTACGTCATCTGGCCGCCGTAGTGCGCGTCGACCGCGGCGCGGTTGCGCTCGGGATCCGTCGCCTCGCCCCAGACGTCGTTGTCGTCCTTGATCTGCGTCTGGCCGCTGGCGCGCTCGCGGTTGAGGGCGTCGTAGGTCGCCACGCCCTTGCCGCGCGTCTTGTCCTCGAGCTGGTAGGTGCCGTCGTCGTTCTTCGTCGTCTCCAGGGCGACCTTGCCGCTGTACATCGTCGTGTCGTCGGCCTTGCCCTGCTCGGGCTGCTGCGTGGCCTTCGGGGTGATGTTCAGGCTCCAGCCGTTCAGCTTGCCCGTGTCGCGACGCGCGTTGTCCTTGACGCTCAGCGTCCACTCGCCCTTCGCGGACTCGCCGGAGAAGGCGCTCAGGTCGAAGGACTCCTTGATGTTGTCCGCGCTGCCGCCCTTGCGGTTGTGCACCACCTCCGTCTTGCCCGACGGGCTGGTGAGCGACACCGTCAGGTCACCCTTGAAGGTGTGGTCGATGTCCAGGTCCAGCTTCAGCTGCTCCACCGTGACGTCGTCCTCGACGTTGATCTTGGACGTGACGGTCGCCAGATCGGCGATCTCCTCGTTCGGCGTGGCGGAGACCTTGATGTCGGCGGCAGCCCCGGCCGAGCCAGGCGCCTCATCCGCGCCGTGCGCCTCATCCGCGCCGTGCGCGTGGCTGTGGCCCTGCGCGGCGTGCTGGCGCGCGTAGCCGTCGATGGTGTTGAACTGCTCGTAGATCTTCCCGGAGTTCGCATCCACCAGGTAGTTCATCCGGCGGGGCTCCTCGGTGCCATCCACGTTGGAGACCTCGACGCGGTAGGCGTTCCGGTACTCACCGGAGGGGTCCTTGTAGATGACGCGCTCGGAGTGCGGCTGACGGTCCGGCTTCCCACCGAACTCCTTCAGCGCGATGTCCAGCACCTGGCTGTGCGACAGCGCCGGCTTCTCGGTGCCGAGGCCCGCGGGGATGGTGGTCTGGTCACCGGTGACCGTCTTGATCTTGCCCTGCTGGTCCAGGTGCGTGACGACCTGCTCGCCGAAGACCTTCACGCCCTCGTGCTGGCGGTCCAGGCGCACGTGCGTCATGCCCAACTCGTCACGCTCCACGCTCTTCGGCGTGAAGGAGGGGAGCTGGATGCCGCCCGCGATACCCGGGTTGCGGATGGAGGTCTTCGTGTTCGGGGTCAGGTGGGCCAGCGACGTCTGGATGGCCGTCTGGGCCTCGCGGCTCTCCAGGGAGAGGCGGCCGACCGGCGGCGGCAGCGGCTTCAGCGTCTGCTCGGCGCGGGCCAGGTCCGTCGTCTTCGCCGCGGGGCCGAACCCGTCCTTGATGACGTTCGGCGCGATGGTCGCGGGCTTGGCAGCCGTCTTCTGCTGCGCCTCGGAAGCAGGGGTGGTGCGAATCGTCGGCTTCGGACCTTCAGTGCGGCGGATCGTCATGGGGGTCTCGAACTCAATGCAAAGGGGTTGAAGAGTTATCGCTGCAGCGTGCATCAGAGTTTCTTCGATAATTTTCGACGCAATGCGTCCTCCTTGGAAGACAAGAAAAACCCTGTCCCGATTTCGTCGAAATCCGGTTACGGGCGCGTAACACGCACGTGTGTTTCACGGTGAGTGGTGTGGTGCTGCGCCAGCGAGTGGGGGGAACGGCGGAAATTCAGCGCAAATCAGCCGAAAAATGAAACCTCGAGGAACCGCACATAGAGGTTGCAGGCTGCGTGGAAGAGGGCGGCGCCGATGACGGTTCCGGTGCGCTCGCGCATCCAGCCGAAGAGCAGCGCCGGGAAGAACACGGACAGCCGCCAGGCCTGGAAGATGGCCAGGTGGCCCAGGGCGAACAGCACCGCCGTGAGCCAGAAGGCGGGCCCCAGCCGGCCGCCCAGGAACTTTCGCCCCTGGGGCCAGGCGTCCCGCAGGCGCGTCTGGAGGTAGCCCCGGTAGAAGAACTCCTCGGGCAGCGCGACGACGAAGAGCTGGTCGATGACCCACTCGCCGAAGCGCGGTGGCAGCCGGGGTTGGAAGCGGGCCTCGCCGAGAAGCGGCGTGAGGTGCCGGGCCAGCGCCGAGGGCAGGTGGGGCAGCAGCTCCGCGAAGGCGGCGAAGCCCACGAAGAAGAGCGGCCCCACCACCGCGGACAGCACCAGGAACAGGCGCACGTCCTCGCGCCAGGCGCGGAGCGACAGCCCGTAGTCGCGGTAGTCCTCGTCCCGCCAGCGCATGGGGATGAGCGGCAGGTAGAGGAAGCCCACGGTGGCGACCAGCTTGGGGAGGCTGGAGCCGCCAAAGAGCAGGAACGCGGCGATGATGGCCAGGAAGCCCACGGCCCACAGGCCCATGGCTTCCTGCACGGCGCTGGGGCGCCAGGGCGACGTCGTGGCCTGTCTCATGGCGTTTCCATCGCGGAGAGCTGGACCTTCACCGCGCTCAGCGGCAGCACGCGGCAGCCGCGGCGGTGCTTCTTCACCACCACCGCCACCAGCCGTCCGTCCGCGTCGAAGACGGGGCTGCCGGGAGGCAGGGCCAGCGGGACGTCATAGAAGGGGGGCGGGGCGGGGCGGGCCCGGGCCGGCATGGGCGTCGCAGGCTTCCCCTTGGAGGCGGGCAGCACGCCCACCAGCCAGTGGCCTTCCAGGCTGGCGCCCTCCCTCAGCACCCGCACGGGCGCGGCGGGGTAGCTGCCGTCCGGCGCGGCGAGCACCGCCACCTGGAGGTCCTCGCTGGCCATCACCACCCGGGCGGGAAGGGACTTTCCGTCGTGCTCCACCGTGGTGGCGTTCAAGCCGGTGAAGCTCGCGCCCACCGGGGCCACCGAGGTGAGCACCTGGCCCGCGGCGCCCACGAAGACGCCGGGGCCCTCGCGGCGAGGGCCCTTGACGTGCACCACCGAGCGCCCATGCCGCTCCAGCACCCGCTGGAGGTCGGCGCGGGATGGGCGTTCACCGTCCGCGGCGGCGGAGGAGAGGGACGCGAGACAGAGGACGAGCGGCAACAGACGGGCCATCGGCGGGGGCCGCAGCCTATCACCGGCGCTCGCGCAGCGCGGAGACGAAGCGGCCGGCCGGGAGCGTGTTCAGCACGTCCCGCTTGCGGGCCCAGCCCCGGCGCGCGGTGGCCACCGCGAAGGCCAGGTTGCGCAGGTCCTCTTTCTGGTGGGCGTCGCAGCTCACCACCAGCCGCACGCCTCGCGTCACCGCCTGCCGGACGTACTCGGCCTTGATGTCCAGCCGCGCGGGCTTGCCGTTCACCTCCACCGCCACGCCGCGCTCGGCCGCCCTCTCCAGGATTTCCTCCATGCGAACGGGGTAGGGCTCCCGGCTGTTGATGAGCCGGCCAGTGGGGTGTCCCAGAATCTGGAGGCAGGGGTTGTCCAGCGCGGCCAGCAGCCGGCGCGTCATCTGGTCCTCGTCCATGCCGTGCCGGACGTGGATGGAGCCGATGACGACCTCCAACTGCTCCAGGATGTCGTCGCCGTAGTCGAGCGCGCCGGACTCCAGGATGTCGACCTCGATGCCCTTGAGCAGGCGCACGCCGGGGTGGGCCGCGTTGATGCGGTCGATTTCTTCCCACTGGCGCTTGAGGTCATCCACCTTCAGGCCGCCGGCGTAGATGGCCGCCTCGCTGTGCTCAGTGACGGTGAGGTACTTGAGGCCCAGCGCCCGAGCCGCCAGGGCCATCTCCTCCAGGCTGTCGCGGCCGTCGGACCAGGTGCTGTGCGCGTGGACCGCGCCCTGGATGTCCTCCAAGGCGACGAGGTCCGTCGGGAGGTGGCCCGCGCGCGCGGCCTCGACCTCGCCGGTGTCCTCCCGAAGCTCGGGCGGGACGTACTGCATGTCCAGCAGCGCGTAGAGGTCAGACTCCTCCTTCACCGGTACCTTGGTGCCGTCCTCGCGGAGGATGCCCCACTCGGAAATCTTGAGGCCGCGCTCGTGGCCCAGGTTGCGCAGGCGGATGTGGTGCGCTTTCGAACCGGTGAAGTGGTGCAGCGCGGTGGCGAAGTCCTCGTCGGGCAGCACGCGCAGGTCCACCTGGAGGTCACCCGCTTCCAGGCGCACGGAGCACTTGCTGTCGCCCTTGCCGAGCACCTTCGCCACGCCCGGGGCGTTCGCCAGCGCGTCCAGCACCGGGCCGGCGTCCGCCGCCGAGGCGATGATGTCCACGTCCGCCACCGTCTCCGCCTGCCGGCGCACGCTCCCGCCCAGGCTGGCGCGCACGACTCCCGGCGCGGCCTTCACGCGCTCCAGGAGGGCGCTGGCCACGGGCATCACGTCGCCCAGCAGCTTGCGCTCGCCGCGCGCGCGCCGGTACAGCGCGATGCCCTCCAACATCTTCGCCTCGCTCTTCGCGCCGAAGCCGCGCAGCTGCCGCACGCGGCCTTCACGGCAGGCGCGCTCCAGCGCGTCGATGCCGGTCACCTGCAGCTCGCGCCAGAGCGTGGCCACCTTCTTCGGCCCGATGTCCGGCAGCTGCGTCAGCTCCAGGAGGCCGGGAGGGAACTGGGACTTCAGCTCCTCCAGGTAGCCGAGCCGGCCGGTGGTCACCAGCTCGGCGATCTTCTCCGCGAGCGCGGGGCCGATTCCCGGCAGGGTCTCCAGGCGGCCTTCCGCGACCAGGGGCCCCAGCTCCTGCGGCAGCCCGGCGATGCGGTCCGCCGCCATTTCGTACGCGCGGACGCGGAAGCCGCTCTCTCCCTGGAGCTGGAGCAGCAGGGCGATGTCACGGAGGACCTGGGCAACGGTGGCCTTGTCGACGGTGGTGGGAATGGTCACGTCGGGAGTCACTGGAGGAAGGTAATGCCCGGGCAACGGGAGTGCAGCCCGTCCTGCGTTGTGGGAAAAGGGGGCCGCGATGACGAAGATCAAGCTGGGACCGGCGGACTTCGCCGAGAGGGAAATGCGGGGCTACGAGGTCGGCAAGCGCAACGTGTGTATCGCGAAGATCCACGGGCGCTACAAGGGCCTGGATGACTGGTGCAACCACGCCGGGTGCCTGCTGTCCGGCGGACGCATCGAGAACAACATGGTCGTCTGCCCGTGTCATGAGGTCGGTTTCGACATGGACACCGGGCGCAACGAGACCTCGCCAGGGGTCTGTGACGACCAGCCGACAGTGCAGGTGTCGGTCGAGGAGGGCGCGCTCGTCGTCGAGCTGCCCGATATCCCCTGAAGGAACCCTCGTACCTCGGAGTACCTGCCATGGCACACGACGGACACGACCACGAACACGACCATGGGCATCACCACGCCCATGACCACCATCACCCGGATGACGCCAGCGGGCACGCTCATCCGCACGGGCCTGGGCACGAGCACGCTCGCCGCCATGAGCACCATCACCACGACCATGCTCATGGGCATGAGCACGGGCACGACCATGCTCACTGCCATGACCATCACCACGGTCACGAGCGCGGCCACGCCCATGGGCATGAGCACGACCATGCTCATAGCCATGAGCACGGGCATGACCCTCACCACGGCCATGCTCACAGGCACGACCATCACCACAGCCACGAACACGACCATCACCACGGCCATGCGCATCACCACCACTCGCCCCATGAGGGGGGGCCGGTGGCGGAGCACAAGGCGCGGGCGCCGGTTCACGTCAGTGCCTTCGTGGTGACCTGTTCGGACAGCCGGGACACGGCGCGCGACGAGAGCGGTCAGGTGCTGCGGGACGGACTGGAGGCCGCGGGACACAACATCGCTGGCTCCGTGATGGTCAAGGACGAACCGGAAGCGATTCGCGGCGCGCTGGAGGCCGCGCGGGAGGCGGGGGCCAGGGCCGTACTGTTCACCGGAGGCACCGGCATTGGCCGGAGGGACTGCACGGTAGAGACGCTGCGCCCGCTGTTCGAGAAGGAGCTTCCCGGCTTCGGTGAACTCTTCCGCATGCTGTCGTACCGGCAGGTGGGAAGCGCTGCGATGATGTCGCGCGCGACCGCCGGTACCTATCAGGGGATGATTCTCTTCGCGCTGCCCGGCTCGCCCAAGGCGGTGCGGCTCGCGCTCGATGCGCTCATCCTCCCTGAGCTGGGCCACGCCGTGCGCGAGCTGTCTCGCTAGCGCAGGTGTTGTTCCGCGTTTGTCTCACGCCATGAGAAACGCGGGCAGAGCCGTTGTTGCGGACTGAGCAAAATTCCCTGCTTTTGCCGAGAGTGTAGATTGCCGGCAAAGGCAGGGAATCCTGTCTCTTCCGTCTCAGCCGCAACTTGCCCACATGGCAGTGGAGAAACGCATGAACATGAAGCGCCTGGTTTCAGTCCTCCTGGTGCTCTGTAGTGTCTCGGCATTCGCGAAGGCCAGGCCCGCGAAGGCACCGGACCGCGAGGTGTGGATCACCATCGGCTCGGATGCCCTCGAGCACGTCAACGCCGCCTTGAAGGGCGCGGGCCATGAGGCCGCGACCCTGACCGGTCAGAAAGACGAGGTCACCGCGCTGCGCGTGCGCGAGTCCCAGCTCAACCTCGTCTCTCGGATGATGCATGAGAAGATGAACCGCTGCGGTGGTTTCCTCTATCACGACACCGAGGCAGCGGCGCTCGCGGCGCTGGACGTGTCTACCACCGAGAAGGCTGTCAACGCCACCGCCGTCACGTACAGCATCGACAACGCGCTGACCGTCAACACCCTGCTGGCGGGGCTCCAGAAGAGCCACATCCGCAGCACCATCAGCCACCTGTCCAGCTATACGACGCGCTATTACACGTCGACGACGGGTGTGGCCGCGGCCAACTGGCTGAAGGCGCATTGGGAGTCATTGATTCCCGAGGGCCGCACCGACGTCACCGTCGAGCACTTCATCCATCCCACGTGGGCACAGCCTTCCGTCATCATGACCCTCACGGGCGCCTCGATGCCGGAAGAGGTCGTCGTGCTCGGCGGGCATCTGGACTCCACCAGCTCGGGCAGCACCGCCCCGGGCGCGGATGACGATGCGTCGGGCATCGCCACCCTCACCGAGGTGATTCGCGTGGCCATGCTCCAGGGATACCGCCCGGCGCGCACCGTGAAGTTCATGGCCTACGCCGCCGAGGAGGTGGGCCTGCGCGGCTCGTCGGCGATCGCCAGCAAGTACCGCACGGATGGCGTCGACGTGGTGGGCGTGCTCCAGCTCGATATGACGAACTTCAAGGGCTCGCAGATGCATGACGTGGCCATGGTGACCGACCGCACCAATGCGGCGCAGAACACGTTCATCACCAACCTCATCGACACCTACCTGGATGACGTCTCATGGACCACCACGTCGTGTGGCTACGGCTGCTCGGACCACGCGTCGTGGACGACCGAGGGCTTCGCGGCTTCCATGCCCTTCGAGGCGCCGCTGAACATGTCCAACCCGTACATCCACACCGTCAACGACACGTTGTTCAACAGCGGCAATGATGCGGACCACGCGCTCAAGTTCGCGAAGGTCGCCTCCACGTACATGGCAGAGCTGGCCAAGGGCTTCGTGAACGTGGATGACGAGACCCCGCCCGAGGTTGCCATCACCTCGCCGGCCGCGGGCAGCGCGGTGTCAGGGGTGACGACCGTTACGGCCTCGGCCTCGGACGCCTCGGGTGTGAGCCGGGTGGAGTTCCTCGTGGATGGCGTGGTGCGGGCGACGGTCAATACGCCGCCCTATGCGTTTGTCTGGGATACGGCCGCGGCCTCCAATGGCAGTCATACCTTGGCGGCCCGGGCCCATGACGGCGTGGGACTGTCCGCCACCAGCATCGGCGTCTCCGTGACGGTGAGCAACGCCGCCAGCGTGGCGGGCTTCGACCCGGTGCTCAAGGCGCCGCGGTGCTTCTCGCACTCCCATGAATGTGACTCGGGTTCGCTGCTCAACGGGCGCGGCGGCATGGGGCCGGAGATGAACGCGCCGAACACCATCAACAACTCCTGCTCGGATGGCCTGTCGGGCACCTACCTCCGGGACGAGTCGAACGAGCACATCAAGGTGTCCACGCTGGATGGGACGAACCTCGCGGTGGGCAAGGCGGTGCGGATCGACGCGACGGTCTGGGTCTACAACGTACTCAACGACAAGCTCGACCTGTTCTTCGCGGCGAACGCCAACGCCCCTGTCTGGCAGTACATCACGACGTTGTCGCCGACGTCCAAGGGCAGCAACACGCTGTCCGCCACGTACACGCTGCCGGAGGGCGCCACCGCCCAGGCGGTGCGAGCCGTCTTCCGGCTCCGTGGCAGCCCCGCGGCTTGCTACGAGTCGAGCTACAACGACCACGACGACCTCATCTTCGCCGTGGAGCCGTAGCACCTGCCTTGGGGATGGCGGGGACGCCACTGTGTTTCCGCCACCCCGGGGGGCGTGCGCGTTCCTTCGCGCACTACTGGACAGCTGGCGTCCGTTCGGGACAGCAAAGACACAACAGCAATGGCAAGGACACGGGCGGCGGCCGTGCGCGTCGTCAACAGCATTGTCCTATCCGCTGGAGGCCCCTAGCGTTCCGCCTGCCATTGGCGAATGCAGGGCCCGTTGTCTTTCCAGTCACTCTCCCGAGGTCACGGATGCGCAGCTTGTTGTCCAAGGAAGTGTTTGCCCCTGCGTGGGCTTTGTTCGTTGCGGTGCTCTTCGGCGCGCCAGACATCGCGAGGGCTTCGGAGGCCTCGCTCGCTCCAGGCTTCTCGTCCGGACATGGCATCACGGTCCATGCGGTACGGCCCATCACGGACCGGCTCATCGACGTGGAGATCTCCACGCCACTGATTGCGCCCCACGCCGTCTATGACCCGCGCCACCATGTGCGTGTGCTGCTCCCGACTGGCTATGACAGGTCTCCGGGAGTGCGTTACCCGGTCGTCTATCTGCTGCACGGCGGCGGTGGCGCGAACTCCGCCCAGTGGGTGGAGTTCGGCGCGGCGTATGCGATTACCGAGAACAAGCCCGTTATCACCATCATGCCCGACGGGGGCAAGGTCGGTTGGTACACGAACTGGGTTTTCCCGCGCGGCGTGAATCAGGCGTGGGAGGAGTTCCACCTCAACCAGCTCATTCCGTGGGTGGATCAGAACCTCCGCACGCTGGCGTACAAGCAGGGGCGCGCCATCGCGGGGCTGTCCATGGGGGGCTTCGGCGCCATCAGCTACGCTGCCCGCCGCCCCGACCTGTTCGCGTACGCGGCCAGCTTCTCGGGCGCGCTGGACCTGGGTGACGCCGCCATCCGCGCCACCGTCACCGAGGAATCAACCCGGTGGCTCCAGAACCCGGATGGGGCGTTCGGCTCGCCCTTCTGGCCCTTCGACCAGGCCTGGAACATCAACAACCCGATTCCGCGCGCGGCGAACCTGCGGGGCGTGGCGGTTGCGCTGTACGCGGGCTCGGGGATTTGGGATGGCGACGTCCTCGAACGGGTCCCGGGCGCGGCCACGGACCGGTTCCACCATGCCCTCAATGCCGCGGGGGTGCCGCACCACTACGAAATGTATGGCCGCCCCGCGCCGGGCCAGAAGCCGTTCGGATGTGATGGTGGGCACAACTTCAGCTGCTGGAACTACGCCTTCTTCGACGTGCTCCCCCGCATGCTGGCCGTGCTCGACGGTCCTTGAGCCCGCGCCCCATGCGGGGATAGGGCGTGCCCTCCTCCCTGGCACGTCCGACGTTGCGTGCCGCCCGCCCACCCGCGAGAGTCGGGAAGACGGGCGGGCGGCCCGCCGTTCCAGGTCCATTGGGGAGCTCCTGACGTGACACCGCGGTCCAAGAGGCGCGTGCCTGCTGGCGCTGGACTTTCGCCCCAGGCGGCCGAGCACCTGCGCCCGAGGTTGGAAGCCGTCCTGACGTCCACCGATGCCCGGGCGCGCATCGCCTTCGATCCGGTGGAGTTCCCGCATCGCTACACGGACCCACGAGACATCGAGGTCAGCGCGCTCCTGGCGGCCGGGCTGGCGTACGGCCGCGCGGACCTGTTCCGTCCCAAGGTGGACGCGCTGCTCCAGCGGATGGGGGACTCTCCCGCCGCCTTCGTTCGGACGCTCGATGTCCGCGGCGCGCGGAAGCTGCTCACGGGCTTCGTGTATCGCTTCAACGTGGGCACGGACGTGGCCGTGCTCTTGATGGGCATGGGCCGCGTGCTGCGGGAGCAGGGCAGCCTGGAGGCGCTGTTCGTCCAAGGGCTCCAGTCGCGCGGGACGCTGCACGGGGCTCTCGACCACTTCACGACGGGGCTGCGCGCTGTGCCCATGGACGCCCTGCGCGTGGCCCTGGGGCCGGAGCGGGGGCTGCACCACCTGCTCCCTTCTCCGCTGGGCGGAGGGGCGGCCAAGCGCCTCAACCTCTTCCTCCGGTGGATGGTGCGCGGCCCCGATACGGTGGACTTCGGCATCTGGACGCGCGTGGCCCCCGCCGCGCTCCTGATTCCTTTGGACACACACATTGGCCGAATCTCCCGGTACCTGGGGCTGACCCACCGCAGCGACCTGACGTGGCGCACGGCGGAGGAGGTGACGGCCGCCCTGCGGGCCTTGGACGCGGCCGACCCCGTCCGTTACGACTTCGCGCTCTGCCACTACGGAATGAGTGGGGTGTGCCCCGCGCAGCCGGTGCCGGAGAACTGTGGCCGCTGCCCGTTGTTGCCGGCGTGTGAGGTAGGGCCCGGCGTGGTGGCGGCGTCGACCCGGCGGGTCGGCGGAACCACCGGGCGGAAGGGCAATGGAATGTCGGAGACGCGACGCCGTTGACCGGGGCCCGCCCGGACGCTGCAATGGGCGCGTGGCTCCGGCTCATGCGCGCGGAACCCGGGGCTCATGGGGCCGGAGGATTGACGCCGTGTTTGCAACGCTGGTGGCATTGCCTCCCGAAGTGTCGGAGGAGGTCGAGCAAGGGATTCTCGGCTCCGACGCTGGCCGGAACTGCCAGATTCTACACGTGCCCCTGGCGGGCACCTTGCCCGATGTCATCTACGAAGGGCTCATCGTCCTGTGGGACGAGGGGGGCCCCCTCTCCGGGATTCTCGCGAGCTGTCGCCGGGTCCACGCGCGCCGGGTGGTGGCTCGCACGCACCTGGTCGTGCTCACCACGCGGGCCTCGGTGGAGGCGGAGGCCCTTGCCGCCGAGGGCGCGGACGAGTGCCTGCCCGCGCCAGGGCTGCACTGGGGCGTCCGGCTCGTGGGGCTCCGCAGGCGCCTGGAGGCGAAGCGTTCCGGCGAGGGAGTGCCCACGCCGCTCACTCCGGACATGACGGACCGCGCGAGGCTGGAGTCGCAGTGGGTGCTCGCGGACCGGATGGCGTCGATTGGCACGCTCGCCGCTGGCGTGGCGCACGAAATCAACAACCCCTTGTCCTACGTCAGCTCGAACCTCTCGTACATGCGCGAGCTGCTGTCGCAGCAGGAGCTGCCACCCGAACAGCTCCTGGAGCTGCGCGAAGTCGTCGCCGAGGCGCAGGAGGGCGCGGGCCGTGTCAGCGCGATTGTCCGGGACCTGCGCACCTTTTCCCGCGCGGATGAGGAACTCCATGGGCCGGTGGACCTGGTGCATGTGGTGGACGGCGCGCTCCGCCTCCTTCGCAATCAAATCGCGCTGCGCGCCCGGCTGACGTGCACGCTGGAGCCGGTGCTGCCCGTGCATGGCAACGAGGCGCGCCTGAGCCAGATTGTCGTGAACCTGCTCTTGAATGCGCTCCAGGCCCTGCCGGACCGGATGCCGGAGGAGAACCGCGTGCGCGTGACTCTGCGCGCGAGCAGCCCCCGCCACGTGGAGCTGGAGGTCTCCGACAACGGGCACGGCATGGCGCCGGACGTCCAGCGCCGCATCTTCGATCCGTTCTTCTCCACGCGCCCGGTGGGCGAGGGCACGGGGCTGGGCTTGTCCATCTGTCTCACGCTGGTGCAGGCCATGGGCGGTCGCATCGAGGTCTCCAGCGCGCCAGGCTGGGGCAGCACCTTCCGCATCGTGCTGCCCGCGCAGACCGCGGGGCGGATGGAGGGCGTGGCGGCGGCGCTCGTCTCCGAGCCGACTCCAGTCCGCGTGCGCCGCCGGCTGCTGCTCATTGACGATGAGCCGTCCGTGGGGAACTCGGTGAGCCGGCTGGTGCGCGACGTGTATGAGATTCACGTCGTCCAGGACGCGCGCGAGGCCCTGCGCCTCCTCTCCATGGGGGAGCGGTTCGACGCCATCCTGTGTGACGTGATGATGCCGGGCATGAGCGGGCTGGACTTCGTGATGGAGCTGGAGCGCCTGGCCCCGGAGCTGGCGCTGCGCACCGGGCTGATGACGGGCGGCGCGTTCACCGCGCAGGCGCGTGAGTTCGTGGGCCGCCGCACGCGCGGGCTGCTGGAGAAGCCCTTCGAGCGCGAGCGCCTCTGCACCTTCGTGGAGCACCTCATTCAATGAACTTCCACGGGCTGGCCACGCTGCTCCTCACCCATGCGGAAGATGGAGGGGCCCCAGGCGCGGCTGGATGTGTTGCGGCTGGGGCGCTTCTGGGCGCACCGGCTGGGCGCCTGAGGGCCCGGGCCGTGCGCGGTGCCTGCCGCTCGATGTTTGCCGGGTGAGGGCTATCTCGCGCGGCGTGGGGGTTGGGGCGGGCTGAAGTGAGTCCGCGCTCCGGCCTGGGGGCATCGCGGGCGTAGACTGGGCCACTCCACCCACGGAAGGGGCTCCTGCGCGTGCGACACACCCTCATCCTTGTCGGCTGTGCCTTCGTCGTCGGTTGCGCGTCCACGCCCAGGCCCGCACCTGCGGCTTCTGAAGCCGCCGCGACGTCCGTCACCGAGCGAGAGATTCCGAGGTACCTGTCGCCCTCCGAAGTCGTGGCGCGGCTGGAGGCTTCGACGGTGCACTACCGCGTCGAGGGGAAGGACTCCCCGCCGGGAGGGTGGGGGGACCAGCTCTGGCCACAGCGCGTGCCCGTCGTGGAGGCGCCGCGGGTGGTGGAGGAGGCCGGCCGGCGCGTCATCCGCGAGTGGCCGGTCGACGCCGAGGTGAAGGCGCTGCTCGATGAGGCGGAGCCCCACTTCCAGGCGCGGCGCTACGATGAGGCGGCGAAGCTGTACGCCCGTGCCACCGACACGTGCCCGGATTGCTATGTGGCGTGGGTCTTCCGCGGGGATGCGGCGTACTTCGCGGACGACGCGGCCACGGCGCTGACGCACTACCGCCGGGCCACCACGCTCAACCCGAATGACCACCGCGCGTGGTTCTTCCAGGGCAACGCGCTGGCGAAGCTGGAGCGCTACGAGGAAGCGCTGGACGCCTGGGCGTGGTGCCTGGTGCTGAGCCCGCGCTATTCCGTCATCCGGCAGTTCTTCCGGACCAACGCGCACCTGGGGCTCGTCATTCGCGGGGACGTCATCGTCCCGCGGGGCTTCGCCGGGTGGGATGGGGACATCGTCTCCATCCAGTTCGACCCGAACCACGATCCGGGGTGGCTCGCCTTCGCCAACTGCAAGGCCCTGTGGCTGGGCGAGCCGTCGCACCGCGAGGAGATGACGGGCTCCTCCGAGGAGCAGTTCACCTCCCTGGAGGAGATGGAGTGCCTGGGCTCGGCGCTGGCTGTCCACGAGAGACAGAAGGCGGAGGGCCAGACGGATGCGCTGGACCCCACGCTGGACCGACTGCTGAACATCACCCAGGAGGGCCTGCTGCTGGAGGCGGTGCTGTTCGAGGTGGGCGCGCGCGTCCACCCCCAGGTCGTCCTCACCCTGGACGACGAGCTCCGCCAGCGGCTCAAGCGCTATGTGCTCACCCACATCCTGGTGCCGGCGGGACGCCGCGGCTGAGCGGGCCGGCTATCGGGGCAGCTTGAGCCGCAGGGTGAAGACGTAGGACACGCTCACTGGCCGACCCTGGTATTCCACCGGAGTGTAGCGGCGGCGGTGCAGCGCTTCGAGCACCGCATCGTTCATGTGTGGCAGGCCCCGGATGATGCGGCAGTCCGTCACGTCGCCGCGCACGGTGACGACGCACCTGGCAATCATGGTGCCCTCCACGCGGGCAGCGATGGCCTGGTGCGTGTATTCGATGCCCGGGTTCCCGAGCAGGCGGGGCGGCGTCATGCCCGAGCCGAAGGGGAGGACGTCCGTGCCAGTGCTCTCCTGGCTATTTCCGAGGCCGGGCACGTACGGCACGCCAATCACGTTGCTGTCCTCATATCCATCCGGGTGGCCATCCGGATGCCCGATTTCGGTGGTCGCCACCTCGTCCGTCGAGTCGCTGGGGTCGGGGAGCGTCACCGCTGCCCCCGGCCTGGGCGGCGTGTCCACGATGGGCGGCGGCACGCGCGAGGGCACCCGGTCGCGTGGCTTGGGCCGCGGGCGCTGCTCGGTGGCCGACTTCGGCTGCGCGGGGGCGGGGACGCCCTGCTTCGCCACGCGCGGAGGCGGTTGCTGCATCCGGAGCACCAGCTCCTTCGGCTCGGGCGGCTCCGGAGGCCCCGGCGGCCTGGCGGAGATGACGAGCACCGCGCCGAAAAGCGCCGTGTGCAGGGCGATGGACACCCACACGCCCGTGCCCAGACGTCCCGCTCGCTGCCGCTCGATGACCGACTTGAACATTCCGGATGGCCTCCCTCAGCGTCAGGCGCTCCCGGTGGAGGGCCACGCAGGGCGGGCCGCACCGGCGGGACGGGTGGCTTCGGAGCGCCCTGTCCACGCAAGGGTCAACCTACGGAGTGGGGAACCTCGAATGGCGGGGAGGCGGCCATTGCTTCGTCATGGTTGTGTCATGACGAGGAGACCTCCATGCGGTAGCCCACGCCCCGGATGGTGTGGATGGAGAAGCCGGAGGTGCTCGTCCAGCCCAGCTTCCTCTTCAGGCTGGAGACGAAGTTGTCCACCGTGCGCGGGTCCACCACCACGTCGCGGCCCCAGACGGCATCCAGGATTTCGCCCCGGGGCAGCGCCCGGTCCTTGTGGCGCAGCAGGAAGGCCAGCAGGTCGAATTCCGTGCGCGTCAGCTCCACGGCCGTGCCGTCCGGGCGGGACACCAGCCGCTTCCCCAGGTCCAGGGTGAAGCCGCTGAAGGCCACCTGCTCGGGCGGGGCCGCGCCGAAGCGCCGCACCAGGGCGCGCACGCGGGCCAGCAGCTCACGCAGCCGGTAGGGCTTGGTGAGGTAGTCCTGCGCGCCCACCTCGAAGCCCTTGAGGATGTCGTCCTCCAGCGAGCGCGCGGTGAGCATCAGCACCATGCTCTTGTTGCCCTGCGCCCGGAGCCGGCGGCAGAAGCTGTACCCGTCCTCGCCGGGCAGCATGACGTCCAGGATGAGCAGGTCGAAGGCGCGCTCCTGTAGCTGCCGCTCCGCGTCTCGGGTGTTGGGGGCCTCGGCGACGAGGTAGCCCTCGTCGAGCAGGTTGTCCCGGAGGCCGACGCGCAGGTGGGCGTCGTCCTCGACGATGAGGATGGAAGGGCGGCCGGAGGCGGCGGGCGTGGCGGTGGTCATCGATGCGGCTCGTTGAATATCAGCGCGAACGTGGTGCCGTCCGGCCCCGAGGATGCGACCTGGATGGTGCCCCGGTGCAACTTCATGATTCTCCGGCACAGCGCAAGCCCCAGCCCGCTGCCGTGAACCTCCGCGCCAGCCCCTGCCAGCCGGTAGAAGTCCAGGAAGGCGCTCTCCCATTCGGACTCCGGGATTCCGATGCCGTTGTCCCGGAAGAGCACCGTGCAGCCGTAGCCGGGAATCACCTGCGCGCGGATGGAGATCTCGACGGGGTTGCTCCGGTTGTAGGCACACGCGTTGCGGCCCAGGTTGGAGAAGAGCATCCGCAGCAGGCCCGGGTCCGCCTCCAGCTCCGCGCCGTCCAACTCCGCGGTGACGTGGACGGGGACGGACGAGGCGCTGGCCAGCTCGTCGCGCAGCGGCGGCACCAGCTCCTCCAGACGCACGCGTGAGGTCCGCAGCGTCCAACGGCCCTTGTCGATGCGGTTGAAGGACAGGATGTTCTCGACGAGGAAGTGCAGCCCGTCCGCGGCCTGGACGATGCGGGCGGGGTAGTCCCGCACCTCCGGAGCCTGCGCGAGCTTGCGCTCCAGCGTCTCGCCCAGCAGGCGGATGGAGGCCAGCGGCGTGCGCAGCTCGTGGGACACGGTGGCCACGAAGTCGCTCTTGAGCTCCAGGAAGCGGTACTTGCGCTGCTGTGCCACCACCGCCAGCGCGAAGATGGCCACCGCCAGGGCTCCGCACACGGCCACCAGCAGCGTCTTCAGCCCGTGACGCGCGTTGATGTCCGCCTCCTGCCGTGCCCACTCGGGCATGTCCACCGCCAGCTTCAACGTCCGCAGCGGACGGAAGGCGCCTCCGTCACGCAGCCGCAGCCGCCCCTTCGCGTCGAAGAGGCCGCGCGCCTGCATGTCCTGGGTAATGGGCAGGAGCATCGCCTCCAGGTCCACGACGATGCCGTACAGCGCCTCGCCCCGGGGTTCGACGTACCAGAGCTCGCCGAGGAGGGTGGGCTCGTAGAGGTCCTCCGGAATCACCAGCATGCCCGCGCCCGCCTCGCTCGCGCGGGCGATGAAGTCCGCAGTGGGCTCGCCCAGCGCGGCGCTCACCCGGACGATGCGCGCGTGGAGGAAGTCGAAGTCCGCCTGCGTGAAGCGTGAGCGTTCGCGCAGCAAGTCCCGCTGGAGCCCCGACGCGCGGGCGAAGCCGCCGAAGTCCTCCGGCAACCCTTCGCGCAGCAGGGCCCGCACCAGCGGCGGGGTGGCGGCGCCACGCTCGAGCCGCTCCACCACCAGCAGCAGGAAGAGCAGCTCCTCATCCGGCGGGAGCCGGTGGGCGGCGTGGTAGCGCAGCAGCTCCTCCACTCGGGAGGCCACGCCCTGGGGGCCCCGTGCCGCCAGCGCGGACTCCACGGCGCGCAGCCGCGCGAGGCGTGGCTCCCAGCTCCCCGCCGCGGCGCCGTCGTTGAGCCGGGCCTCGAGCAGGGCCAGCGCGTCCCGCGCGGGCGTCGTGGTGCCCGGCAAGGGGATGCTGATGCGGGGGAGGAACTGGTAGTCGCGGAAGTTGAGGTAGAAGCCCTCGCCCGGCTCGAGCGGATCCCCCACGGCGGCGTGGAGCACGGTGATGCTCTCGTCGAGCTTGCGTGACAGGCTCTGCCGCAGGGCCTCCTCGCCCGCGTGGGCCAGGGCGTCCCGGCGGGAGCGAAGCTGGGCGTGGGCGTCGTCGCGCTCGCGGCTGAAGATGCGCTGGAGACTGACCAGCCCCCAGCCGAGGGCCAGGAGGCCACAACCCAGGGCGGCGAGCGTAGGAAGGAGCCGGCGCAGCATGTGGAGCCGCCGCCGACTATCGCACAGCCGCCCGGCTCCCGAGCCTTTTCGCGTCGGCCTCCCGGCGGGGACGAATGTCCTGGGCCGGTGGGCGGGCGGACGGCAGGTCGACGGCAGGACAGCGCCCGCGCCGTGCCGCTGGCGCGATGCGGCGGCGCCGTGGAGGGTGGGGCCGGAGGTTCACGCATGCGCGTCGTGTTTCCCTTGTCACGGCCCTGGCCGGGGGGACCGGTGGTGCTCTGGGGTGGAGCGCTTCCGTCCGGCAGCCTGAAGTACCTGACGTTCTCCCATCATCTCCAGTCCGCCCCCGCGGAGACCAAGGGGCTGGTGGAGCTGTCCGGCGCGTCCTCGGCGCTGGCGCTGGATACCCTGGGGCGCGAGCGTGGGCTGCCGGTGGTGGCGCTGACGGACGCCACCGGCACTGCGTACCTGAGGGCGAACGGCTTCGGCGGCGAGGTGCGCACCGTGCATGGCTTCACCCAGGCCTGGGAGCTGGCGCTGGACTACGAGCGGCAGGGCTGGTTCTGGCCCCGGCAGCTCGCCAACGGCGCGCTGGTGGAGAGCGTGGAGTCATGGACCACGCAGCTGCTCGACGTGGTGCGGGACGTGTATCCGGCCGTGCGGTGCGTGGTGTGTGGCTTTGGCACCGGGGCCACCGTGGTGGGGCTGCACCGGCCCTTCACCGCCGCGGGCTACGAGGTGGTGGGCCTCCAGCCCGCGCCAGGAAGGTCGATGCCCGGTTGGCGCCGATGGGCCGAGCAGAGCCTGGGCTCCAAGGACCTCTTCTTCCCGTATCGCGAGGACGTGGCGCTGGAGACGGCCGGGCCCAAGGCCGCGGACGCCCTGGCCGCGCTGCTGGCCTGGGCGCGCTCGGAGCGGCGCCCCGAGGAGGTCCTCGTCATCTCCCACAACGCGAGGCCTCCCGTCGACGGTTGAGGCCGCGCGCCGCGCCGGGGCTCAGCGCCCCCGGCCGCCGGCCTGGCCGCCCGGAGGACCGCCGAAGCGCCGCTCTCCCCGGCGGAGCGTCTGGTACTGGGAGCGCTGGCTCTCGTCGAGGAGGGCGTTCATCTCCTGGTCGGTCTGCTGCGCCTCCGCGCGCAGCGCCTGCCGCATGTCGCGGACGGACTTGGTGCCGGCGCGGACCTCGTCCATCAGGGCCTGCCGCTTGCTGGCCTCGGTCTCCAGCCGGCGCGCGAGCGTCTGCTCCTGGTTGTAGTTGAGCCGCGCGTCGGTGATGAACTGGCGCATGCGCTGCTGCTGCTCGGCCTGCTGGCGGACCTCGATCTGCTGCCACTGCTGCTGGCGCTCCGCGCGCTGCTCCGTGCGCATCTCGTCCTGGACGGTGCGCACCATGTCCTTCAGGAAGTCGCGGCCCCCCTCGGAGTCGAGCGCCTCGCCCGCGACCATGCCCCGCACCTCGGCGCGGAGCTGCTCCACCTCCGCCGCGAGCGCGGCCGGCGCCCCGGGCACCACCTTGCCGTCCGCCGTCACCGTGGGGCGCCGCTCCACCTCCATCAGCCGCCGTGACAGGCCGACGGCCGTGTCCTCCAGGGCCTTCACGCGCCGCTCCAGGTTGATGAGGTCCGCGGCGGCGCTTGTGGGCTGCTCGGGCGGGGCGGGCGGCGGCGCGGCCTGCACCGGCTCACGGGGATTCCAGAGGGCCACCACGAGCGCTGTGGCGGCGAGGACGAGGGCGGCAATGCTGGCGAGCTTGTTCACGTCGACTCCGACGGAAGCTGGAACGGCATATTCCATATCAGGTGCCGTCCGCCCGTGTCCGCCCGGCTGGCCGGAGGGAGGAGGATCCCCCACCTCACGGCGCGCGGGCCCGTCTCCTGGCCCGGCGCGGGCAGGGGCCTACTCCGCGCGCAGCGATACCGACGGTGAGACGCGGCTGGCGCGCAGCGCGGGCACCAGGCATGCGAGCAGCGAGAGCCCGGCCAGCGCCACGGCCACACCCAGGAAGATGTCCGGCGCGAGGGGATTCACGCCGTAGAGCGTCGCCGCCATGAGCCGGGTGCAGCCGAAGGCGGCGAGCAGGCCCACGCCCACGCCCAGCGCCGTCAACCGCAGCCCCTGGCCCAGGACGAGCCGCAGCACCTGCCGGGGATGCGCCCCCAGCGCCATCCGGATGCCCAGCTCGCGGGTGCGCTGGCCCACCGAGTACGCCAGCACGCCATACACGCCGACGCCGGCCAGGAGGATGGCGAGCAGGGCGAACGCCCCCAGCAGTCGCGCCGTCGCCGTGGGCCGGACCAGCATGCGCTCCACGCGCTCGGCGAAGGGCTGAAGGGCGTAGAGGGGTTGCTCGGCGTCTACCGCCCTGACTTCCTCGCGCAGCGCGGCCAGCGCGGAGGAGGCCTCGCCCTGTGCCCGCACCAGCATCGTCATGGCGCGCAGCGGGGCCTGCGCATAGGGCAGGTACACCTCCGGCTTCGCGGGCTGGGTCAGCTGCTCGTGCCGGACGTCCGCGACCACACCGACGATTTCCCGGTACGGCTGCTGGTCATCCCAGTCCACCCGCATCCGGCGGCCCAGGGCATCGCCGCCACCCAGGTACTTCCGGGCGAACGCCTCGTTGACGATGGCGACGGGCGCGCGCGCCTCCGTGTCCTGGGGCTCGAAGCCGCGGCCCTGCCGGAGGCCGATGCGCATGGCGGCGAAGTACCCGGGCGAGGCCACGCGGAACTCCGTGTAGTAGCGCTCGCCGGGAGCGGCCCGGCTCCCCTCCAGGCTGAAGTCGCCACCGGAGCCGGAGCCGCTCAGCGGTGCGTCGTTGATGAAGCCCACCGCCACCACGCCGGGCCGGGCCCGGAGCCGCTCCTCGAGGCTGTCGAAGAAGTCGCGCTTGCGCGCGTCGTCACGGTAGGTGTCCGGAGAGAGCAGCAGCTGCGCGCTGACGACGCCCGTCGCGTCGAAGCCCGGGTCCACCGCCTGCACGTTGTGGAGCGAGCGCACGATGAGCGCCGTGCCCACCGTCAGCACCAGCGCGAGCCCGAGCTGCACCATGACGAGCCCGTTTCGCAGCGGATGTCCGGCGCGCGCGCCCGCGGCGCTTCCGGACTGACGCAGCAACGGCAGCACGTCCATGCCCGTCGCGTGCAGCGCGGGCGCCAGGCCGAAGAGCAGCCCGGTCCCCACCGACAGCAGCGCGCTGAAACCCAGCACGGAGGCGTCGAGCGTCAGCGGCGCCATGCGCAGCAGGCTGTCCGGCAACAGCGTGCGCACCAGCTCCGTGCCCCACAGCGTCAGCAGCAACCCCAGGGCACCGCCGAAGACGGACAGGAGCACGCTCTCCACCAGGGACTGCTGGAGCCGCCGGCCCCAGCTCGCGCCCAGCGCCGCGCGAATGGCCCCATCCCGCTGCCGCGACAGCGTCCGCACCAGCATGAGGTTGGCCACGTTCGCGCACGCGATGAGCAGGACGAAGCCCACCGCCGCCCACAACATCCACAGCACGTCCCGCGTGTTGGACGTCAGGTGCCCCTGCCAGTCCATCACCAGCACACCGTGGGGCGGCTGCTCCGGGTCCGGAATCGCGATGGACTGGGCCACGCGCGCAAGGTCCGCGCGGGCCGCCTCCAGCGTGGTGCCCGGCGCCACCCGGCCCAGTACAAACAGGTAGTGGTTGCCGCGGCTCTGCGGGTCCAGCCACTCCGGGAGCCACACGTCCAGGTCTTCCGGGAACTCCGGGAAGGCGAAGGCTTCCGGCAGCACGCCCACCACCGTGTGGCTACGGCCGTTGAGCACCAGGGTCTGCCCCACCACGTCGGGAGCCCCGGCGAGCGCGCGCTGCCAGTAGCCGTGGCTCACCACCACCACCGACGTTTCGCCTCCGGGCGGCGCGTCCTCCTCGCGGAAGCCGCGGCCCTGCGCCGGGTGGATGCCCAGCAGGGAGAAGAAGTTGGTCGTTACGCGTCCGGCCCGCACCTGCTCCGGCGCCTCCGTGCCCGTGCGGTTGACGTTGCTGCGTGAGAAGCCCGCGAGCTGGCCGAAGCCCTTCGCGTGCTCCCGCCAGCCGAGCAGCTCCGCCGGCGCCACCGTCGCGCGGCTCACCGACTCCTGCACACACCAGATGCGCGCCAGGGAGTCGGGTGAGGGGAAGGGCAGGGGGCGCAGCAGCACGGCGTGGATGGCGCTGAAGAGGACGGTGTTCGCCCCGATGACGAGTGCCAGGGTGACGGCCGCGGCCAGCGTGAAGCCCGGTGTCCGGGTCAGGGTGCGCACTGCGTAGCGGAAGTCCTGGCGGAGTGAGTCCATGGCGTCGGTCCTCAGCGAAGGCCATGCCAACCCGCCAGGGTGGCGCAACCACCGGGCGGCCAGGGGGGAGGCTGGCCGTGAGCGCGCGGCGGACTGCGCGGACGCGGGAAGGCGCGTCCCGGAAACGGACAATGCCGCGCGCCGGAGGGCCCGTCAGTGGACGGCCCAGCGGGCGGCGATCTCCTCGCACGCGAGCACCACATCGTTCATCCGCCGCTGCCGCGCCCGCGGCGCCTGGAAGAGCCGGCCCGCGAAGACGTCGAAGACGCCGATCAGCCGCGGGTCCACGAGGCCGCGCTGCTCCAGCCGTTCCTCGGCATAACGCTGGAGCACCGTGGCGATGTATTGGCCAGAGCGCGCGTCCAGCGGCGTGTGCTTGGAGAAGTACAGCTTCAGGAGGCCTGAGCGCATCGTTCCCTGGGAATCCACGCTGCGCAGGAGCACCTCGGGACGCACGTTGACGTCCACGCCGCCCAGCACCAGCGGTGGCAGGTCCGCCTCCGCGGGACTGGCCACGGCGCGGGCGGCCAACTCCTGCGCGGACACCCGGCAGCGCTGGAGCGCCTCGGCGCACAGCGCCAGGCGGTGTGCGTCGAAGTCGGACGCCGGCTGGGCGTTGAGCAGCCGGCGCTGGTGGTCACGGAGGATGACCTCGTCGCGGCCCTCGCAGAGGAACTCGACGATGGCCTGCGCGGCGGCGGGGTAGCGCAGGTACTGCGGATCCACCGGGTGCTTCTGCCCCTGGATGATGCGCTTTCGCCGCGACGGCGTCGCGGTGAGGTACTGGCCCAGCTGGTTGACGGAGACGCGCGGACTCTCATGGGTGGTGGTCATGTTCCGGCCTTCCTTTGTGGCTGCGGGGATGAAGGAAGACTACTGGAAGGGTCTGACATGGCCGGAGGGGGCCGGGGCGCCCCGCGCACAGGTGGATTCCATCCTGACGGGTAGGATGCGTGGGTGGGGGTGGATGGGCCTGGGGGCAGGTGGCCATCCGGGCCCTCTCGAATCGGGCAGACGGCAGGCGTGCGCCCGCTGGCTCGCCCGCACGTGTTGGTGAACATGCGAGGCCCCCAGCGTACGAGGGGGCGTCGGGGGCAACCTGAAGCCGGATTCACGACGCGGGGCGCTGTGCATCCGCCTGACAGTCTCTGGCAGGTCTTTGTACTTTTTTCACAACAGGAGCATTCCTACCTTCGCCAATGGGGTGCCCCGACGTCAGGGGCCTTCTGGAACTCGCGCGGGAGGCGTCAGCCCGCGCACAGCGACACTTGGAGGTGGCGTCATGGTTGATACGGCAGAGAACCCGCTGGGGCTGAACGGTTTCGAGTTCGTGGAGTTCACGGGCCCCCAGCCGGAGGTGATGGAGCGCCTCTTCGAGAGACTGGGGTTCACGGCGTACTCCAAGCACCCGTCCAAGGAGCTGATCCGCTACAAGCAGGGCGGCATCAACCTCCTCATCAACCGGGAGACGGCGGGCCAGGCCGCCGAGTTCCGCGCGGCGCACGGTCCGTCCGCCAGCGGAATGGCCTTCCGCGTGGCCAACGCGCGCGCGGCGTACGAGATGGCGCTGGAGCGTGGCGCCAAGGCCGCCGACCCTGAGCGTGGCTCGCTCGGCAAGGGCTCCTATGTCATCGAGGGAATCGGTGGCAGCCTGCTGTACCTCGTGGACCGTCACGGGGCGAAGGGCTCGCTCTATGACACGTGGGAGGAGCTCCCCGGCGCCGAGGAGGCCGAGGCGAAGAACAACGTGGGCCTGGAGGTGCTGGACCACCTGACGCACAACGTGCGCCGGGGGCAGATGCGCACCTGGTCGTCGTTCTACAACCGCATCTTCGGCTTCACCGAGCAGAAGTACTTCGACATCAAGGGGCAGGCCACGGGCCTGTTCAGCCAGGCGATGATCGCGCCGGACGGGGCCATCCGGATCCCGCTCAACGAGAGCCAGGACGACAAGTCGCAGATCGAGGAGTTCATCCGCCAGTACAACGGCGAGGGCATCCAGCATCTGGCGCTCACCACGCCGGACATCTACACCACCGTGGAGAAGCTGCGCGCGCGCGGTGTGATTCTGCAGGACACGCTCGACACCTACTACGACCTGGTCGACAAGCGCGTGCCCAACCACGGCGAGGACCTGGCGCGGATGCGGAAGAATCGCATCCTCATCGACGGGAGCGAGGAGGAGGGGCTGCTGCTGCAGATCTTCACCGAGAACCTCTTCGGGCCCATCTTCTTCGAGATCATCCAGCGCAAGGGCAACGAGGGCTTCGGCAACGGCAACTTCCAGGCGCTCTTCGAGTCCATTGAGCTGGACCAGATTCGCCGCGGCGTCATCAAGGTCGACCCGGCCAGCTGAACCACGCGCAGCGCTTCCCAGGAGATTCCGGTGACCACCCAGCCCCACTCCGAGGTGGCGCCGGGGAGCGCCTTCAAGACGGCTCCCGGCGCCTATCTATCCGGCTTCGGCAACGAGTTCGCCACCGAGGCGGTGCCCGGCGCACTGCCCGTGGGGCAGAACTCGCCCCAGCGGGTGCCGTACGGCCTCTATGCCGAGCAGCTGTCGGGCTCGGCCTTCACCGCGCCTCGCCGGGAGAATCGGCGCTCGTGGTTGTACCGGCTGCGGCCCAGCGCCGCGCATGCCGCGTTCCGGCCGCATCCGCAGGGGCTGGTGCGCAGCGGGCCCTTCGACGAGGTCCCCGCGTCACCCAACCGGCTGCGGTGGAGTCCACTGCCACCGCCGTCCACGCCCACCGACTTCGTGGACGGGCTCGTCACCTACGCCGGTAATGGGGACGCGGCGGCGGGCGCGGGCATCAGCATCCACCTGTACGCGGCCAACCGCTCCATGGTGGACCGGGTGTTCTTCGACGCGGACGGCGAGCTGCTCCTCGTGCCGCAGGCGGGGGCGCTGCGGCTCGTCACGGAGCTGGGGGTGCTGGAGCTGTCGCCGGGAGAAATCGGCGTGGTGCCGCGGGGCGTGCGCTTCCGGGCGGAGCTGCCGGAAGGGCAGGCCTCGGGGTACATCTGTGAGAACCACGGCGCGCACTTCCGCCTGCCGGACCTGGGGCCCATCGGCGCCAACGGGCTGGCGAACCCGCGCGACTTCCTGACGCCCGCGGCGGCCTTCGAGGACGTGGAGCGGCCCACGGAGGTGGTGCAGAAGTTCCTGGGGCGGCTGTGGTCGGCCCGGTACGCGCACTCGCCGCTGGACGTGGTGGCGTGGCACGGGAACCTGGCGCCGTACAAGTACGACCTGGCCCGGTTCAACACCCTCAACTCGGTGAGCTTCGACCACCCGGACCCGTCCATCTTCACCGTGCTCACGTCGCCCAGCGAGGTGCCGGGGACGGCCAACTGCGACTTCGTCATCTTCCCGCCGCGTTGGATGGTGGCCGAGCACACCTTCCGGCCACCCTGGTTCCACCGCAACGTGATGAGCGAGTTCATGGGCCTGGTGCAAGGTGTCTATGACGCCAAGGCCGGTGGCTTCGCGCCCGGAGGCGCCTCCCTGCACAACTGCATGAGCGGCCACGGCCCGGACCGGGCCAGCTACGAGCAGGCCGTGCAGGCGGACCTCAAACCGCACAAAATCAAGGACACGATGGCCTTCATGTTCGAGTCGCGCTGGGTCATCCGCCCCACGCGCTTCGCGATGGAGACCCCGGCGCTCCAGCAGGACTACGACGCGTGCTGGTCTGGCTTCCAGAAGGCGACGCTGCCTTGAGGGGCGCGTGAGCACGGACGGGGAGACGCCGGCGCGCAAGCGCGTCTGGACGACGCCGGCCAACGTGAAGCTGTTGCCGGTGAGCGCCCTGGAGGACCCGGGGGCGCGCAACCTCGTGCTCCAGATTGGAGACGCCTTCTTCCACGGCTTCCTGGTGCGCAAGGGAGACGCCGTCCACGGCTACGTGGACCGGTGCCCCCATGCGGGCCTGCCGCTGGCGCGGGAGCTGGACGGCTACCTGACTCCCGACAAGCGCCTCATCACCTGTGTGTGGCATGGGGCGCTGTTCCAGGTGGAGGACGGCCTCTGCGTGGGCGGCCCGTGCTCGGGGAGCCGGCTGACGCCGTGGCCCGTGGCGGTGCGCGACGGCATGGTCGTCACGGCCTGAGGAGCGCGCTCAGGCGGCCGCGGCGACCGGCGTGGCCTCCGCCTCTGCGACGGGGGACACCAGGGCCTGCTTCTCCCAGGCACGGCTGCGCCAGCGCAGCCACATGGTGATGCCGCGCACCCATTCGTCCGCGGCCAAGCGTATTCGACGGCTTTTCGCTTCCGGAATTCGATGTCGGGATTCCCAACGTACGGCGTTCGCAGCCAAGCGCACTCAATCTGGAATTCGATGGCCGAAGAAGTAACGGACGCCTGGCTGATACCTGTCGGCGTCTCCCCGTTCTAAAAACTCCTCGACGATAGCAGCCGCAGTGAGGTTTTGCAGTCGGCCGGAATCGTCGAAGAACGCACGGCAATTCAGCCCGGTGGTTGACTCAAGAAGCATCCTTCCCATTGTGATGCGGTCCAGTCGCTCGCCGGTTTGCACCCGTGTCAACAGGCGTTGAGCGACGTCTCGGATGTTCAGTCGCCCTCCTTCGATGATTGTCTCTCCCTCGTGGAGCCTCTGGCTGGAGACGAGGCGCTGGAACGTGCTCTTAAGGAGTGTGAGATACTCTTCCTTAAGATAGACCGGGGTGGACTCTTCGAAGGGCGGAGGCAGCCCATTTGATTCCCACAATACTCGGGGGCCGTTCGCGATCGGGCCCGGCTCTGCCTCAAGCACCTGCGAGATGTAATATTCAACTTCGGCCTCGACCTTCCGGTCCTTGAGTTCCTGATAATGGCGTATCAGGTGCGGAACACCCCAGACGCCGGCCGAGCACGAGAGGATTTCGCAGAAATAGCGACGTGTATATGGGCTGCGCTTCGGTTCAAGCAGCGTCTCAGACGCCTCCTCTAACTCACGAATGACGGAGTAGGGTGTAGCGTAGGACAGCAGCGTGGCGCAGGCGTTCCAGACATCTGCGTCCCGAGTCTCAAGCATCAATCGTACAAGTCTCCGAGAAACGTCGAACCTGCCTTGTTGGAGATTGGCTAGGATGCAAGGAATGACTTGCCATGGATTATGGCTGGCGAGGTGACGCAGGTCTGCCACATCAGAGGGGGGAGATGCAGTGAAATGCATGCCGGCCCCCAGTTCAATCAGGCTGTTGTCAAAGTATGCTGGCCGCATGGGTTCATTGAAACAGCATTTTGCGCTCGTCGCGCTTGGGAGGACTCATATTCTGAATGCGAGTCTGGATGTTCTCGAGCTCCCGACAGTCGCCACTGAGAACCGAGTCGGGCACAAGGTTCGACAATGAGTACGGGCACCCACCGGCATCGGCCGGGGTCATATGATTGACTTGGTCCTCGTCGTAGATCGAGTATCCCTTCTTCCGCCATTCTTTGATTGATTTCTGGCGTGCCGCTCTCCAAGCGCCGCCGCTCTTGACGTCACCTGCCAATCCGGGCTCCACGACTCTGAAATGGACACCGCATCCCTGATCCCGAGGCTCATGCACGTTGGGGCAGTTGGGGTGCTTCTGTCGGAGCTCTTGGAGCTTATTGAAGTCTTTCTCGCAATCATCTCCCATGCGGATGATGTTGTCTTTGACGGGAAGGCCGGACTTCGGGTCGAGCTTGTTCGCCCAGGAGGGCATCGGCATCTTGCCCTCCGCGACCCGCTGGAGAATGCCCTGCATCTCCGCACGTCGACTCATTCGGTATTGCGCGATACGCCCGTAGAACTCCATCTCCGGTACTGTCTCAAAGGGTTGTCCGGTCTCCGGGTCCTTCTGATTCTCGTGAAGGGGGCCGTTGCAGCACGGGCATGTGCTGAGCGTGGCCTGGCCTGGACTGCTCGTGGCGCTCTGCGCGAGGTTGGGGGTGGGGACTGGGTTGTTCGCGTTGCTGCCGTGATTGGAGGTCGTGAGGTCGATATGCCTCGGGACATTCTTGCCCTCGAAATGGACATCCATCGACCAGGAGATGAAGTAGGTCTTCCCCGTAATCTGGTGAGAGATGATGCCCGCTCCGAAGTTGCGGGTAGCGGCCTCGTTCCCCAGAGGGGACGTCGCGTAATAGGACTGGTCCCGCAACATGACGGGCTTGCCGTTGATTGTCACCCGCTTGCTGCCCTGCTTCATATCCCGGGAGAAGGACGTATTCGGGTAGGGCACCGGTACCGGCCCCGCTGGTGGTGGGGGAGGGCTCATGCACACGTCCGGGAAGGCCGCCACCACCTTCCCGTCCCCGTCGGCGCAGGCCACCTCGTTGCCATTGGCAAAGACCTTCATCAGGGCATCCCTCGTGGAGTGTACGTGTCAGGGCCGCGCAACACCGCTGCTGCTCTTCCTCCAGCCGGGTCGGACGTGGAGATGAGGGCACGGGGGCCAGGCGCATAGCCGAGGCGCATGGCCCCCGAGGCCCAGGCCAGGGCCACCAGGCCCGAAGCCGCCCCTGTCTCTCCCAGGGACTCCGCTGGGAGCCACAGGGGTGTGGACTCCCTGCGCGTATGTAGCAGCCGAGAGAGGGCCAGGGAGAGCTCCTTGAAGCCATAGCCTTCTCCGGAGGCGTCGGCGACGCGGAAGTCCACCTCGGCCACGTCGACACCGCCCTCGGCCAGGGCTTCCCGGTAGGCCTGCGCCAGCCCCAGCCCGCGCAGTGGCTCGTCTGACTGAAGGGTGGCTCGCTCCTGGGCGAAACCGAGGCCCGCCAGCCGTAGGGGACATGCGTCGTCGCGACGAGGTCTGCGCGTCAGCAAGAGGCATGCGGCTGCTTCTCCGGGAATCACTCCGTCCGAGTTGTCCGGTCGCAGCAGCCTGCCCTGTCGAAGGAGCCCTTGGAGGCTCGAGGCGTTGATGAAGCTGTCCACCGAGGCCACCAGGCAGCCGGGAAGCCGCGGGTGCTGGGCCAACAGGAGGCGGGCTTCGGCCAGCGCCCTGAGGCCCGCCGTATTTCCCAGGGCCAGGCTTCGAGACAAGGTGCCCTCCAGTCGAAGCCCGTGTACCTGCTGAAGGTGCTCGAATGCCCGGGGAATCACCTCCGGGACACCGCCTGGACGCTCCGGAGTTGAAGTGCCCACCAGCAAGGGGAGGTGGGCGAGCTCGGCTTCTTCCTGGCCCCGCACGGCGCTGGCCACCGCCATGCCCAGCAGTCCCAGGACGCGTTCCTCGCGCCGCAACTCGGGTGCGAGCGACGATAACTCCGAGAGGACAATGGGCGCCCCGTCGTCGTCATGGAAGCGGCTCCTCTTGAAACGATTCATCCGCGCACGCAGGGCAGCACCGGCTGACTCGGCGCTCCATCCCAGCGGGCAGGCCATGCCCGCGGCGGCGACGTACAGGGGCGTGGCGCTCATGACGCCCCTCCCGTCCGCCGGGTGCGATGCCTCCAGGCGACGAGGGCACCCAGCCCCCGGAAGTAGGGCTTGCCGCGCAGGTACCTCACGGGCCCTTCCTTCGCGCTCGGGCGTGGCAGGCCCACCTGTACCTCGCGAAGGTGGGAGAGCTTCTTTCCCAGCGGCACGGAGGCCCGCCACGTCACCACCACCTCGCGGGCATCCGCGTCGAGGACCACCGTGTCCAGGCGTGCCTCCGCGCGGACGTCGGACTCGCGGAAGCGGAAGGCAACCGGCACCTGCAGGCGCGGCAGCGTCACCGTCCAGGTGCCGGACTCGGCCATGCCCAGGCACCGAAACACCTCACCCCCTCGCAGGGCGGGTAGTTGCTGGTCCTCGGGCGCGCACTGGAAGTAGCGCGGGTTGAAGTCCCGAGGAAGGAAGGGGAAGTCCTCCGCGAGCCAGCGCTCGTCGTAGGTGCCGGCGTGGGCGAGGCGAGGCTGCCAGCCACGGCCCACTGGCCCCAGTGCCACCGGCACCGTCTTCCCGTCCCACCTGTCGAGGAAGTGCCGAGGGTGCTCCAGGTTGGGCAACGGTTTCCCCACCGCATCCGCGGCTCGAGGATTCTGCCGGAAGCCGCGGCCTACGGGGTTGCGCAGCTCCGCGCCATGGTGCTTCGGCTCCGGATGGGAGGTGTCCACCCCACCGAAGGCAAGCTCGTAGCGCAGGGGCATGCGGACGAAGGGCTTGGGAGGCGTAGGGTTCACGCCCATCACCCCCTTGGCCCAATGGCGGTCCCCCGTGACGCGGAGCTCCTTTTGCCAGCCCTGCGTCTCCACGCGCACCAGCATCGCTTCCGTCGCGCGCCCGTGCGGTGCGACGGCATGGCCTTGCACGAGGAGGTCTACCAGCGGTTTGGTCAACGCGAAGTCATTCTCCCGGAGGAGGCTCGTCGTTTCGGGGGCCCCGTGGTGCTCGTCGGTGTACGCCACTGGACGTTGCACTTCCGCCAGTATGGGCTCGCCGCGGCCGTCCATGAGGAAGGTGCCTTTGACGGCAACGACGCAGTGCTCCCGCGCCTCGGCGTCCGTGGCCACGGAGAGGCCCGCGGACATGCCCGTGGTGTTCTCGCTGATTTGCATGGCGGTCCTCGCGTCAGCGCAGGGTGCGCTCCAGAGGCAGAAGGCTCAGGTGTGCGTAGCCCGCCCGGGCATGGGCCAATTTCGCTCCCTGGTGCTGGGTGAAGGCCCGGGTGGGAATTCGGTGTCGGCCCCGGCTGCGAATGGCCAACTCGAGTGCCAGCACGTGCCGGCGCCGCATGGGGCCGTGCGTGAGGGACTCCAGTAGCACGGGCCCTTCGAGAGGCTGGCCGTTCAGGTAGCGTCGCTCCGCGTGGAAGCGAGGACGGGCCTCCTTCCACCAGTACCTCACCGCGCCAATGCACGGCCAGGGCAGGTCATCCTCGGGTTTGGGCACCAGGTCGGCGTCCAGCGCCTCCTGCTGCTCGGGCGGAAGTGGTGCCCCTTCGGGCCGCTCCCCGGGAGGGAGGGCATAGAGGCCCTCCACCTGGAGGCCCGTCATGGCCGAGAAGGCTTCACCCGCCAGCCGTGCCGCCAGCGGGTCGTCCAGGAGCGCGAGACAGGCCTCCATGGCTTCGAGGCGCCCGCTGAAGCCCAGGGCCCAGAGGGCATGCGGGCGCATCTCCCGAATCCCCAAAGTGTCCACCAGCAGGGCCATGTCCGCGTCGGTACCGAAGAGGGCGAGCAGCACCATGGCCTGGGGCGAGTGGGCATTGCACGCACGTACCGCCTGACGACAGGCCTCCCAGGCCATGCGCGCCCCGGAGGTAAGCCCGGCCTCCATCGCCGCGGCGCGAATCCCCGGGTGCTCGGACTCCAGGAGTCGAGGGAGGAGCCGGCGCACGGTGGCTTCGGGAAGAGGCGGGCTGGCGCGTAACGCAGTCATCCGCGCCTGCGGCTCATCGTGAAGGAGGTATTCTGCAAGCAATTCAGCAGGCGCTTCATGGCGGAAGGCAAGCGCTGCCAAGAAATGGGCCTGAAGGGAGGCGTCATCCCGCTTCAGCAGTGGGAGCAGGTGCTCGCCCAGGTTGGGGGCTGCACTCAACTCCACCGCGCGTCGGACAGCCGCTCTCGCCTCGGGCGCGTCACCTTGCATGAAGTTGAGGAGGGCTTCGACCTGTCCCTGGGCCAGCAGGACATACGCGGCGGCGGTGATTCGCGTTGCTTCTCCGGAGTCCAGTGCGGGCCAGAGCAAGGCGTCGGCGGCCTCCGCGCCACCCAGCACCAGCCCCTGCAGGTGCGCCGCCAGCTGCTCCTCCTGGTTCGCCGTATCCAGGAGGCTGAAGTCGGGGGCCTCCAGGGCCCGCTCCCATTGCAGCCACCGGAAAGCGGCCTCGTCCAGGTGCTCTTCCAGTACGTCCTCCAGCACCATGTGGCCTTCTCCCTAGTTGATTCGGATGGAGCCGCCCTGGAGACGGACGACGCCCTCAGCGGACGTCTCCACGTAGGTCCCCTCCAGCAGGATTCGCCCGTTGCGCAGGAGCGTCAGGCGCGCCCTGCCACACCGCAGGACGAGGCTCTCCTTGCTTTGGATGACCTGGATGTCCGCGGTGTCGTCGCCCGAGCGGTGGCCTGCTGCTCGATGAGCGTCTGATTCGGCCTGGCCCACTCGGGTGCCCTGCGCACTCGGCGTATGGACTTGGATACCCATTCCCTTGATGCGCACGGCGCCCTCCGCCGAAGTCTCGACGGACGTCCCCTTCAGAGAGACTGTCCCATTGCGCAGCAGGGTGACAGCGGCTTCCCCGCAGCGGAGCACGAGCCCATCCCGGCCTTGAATGACGTGAGCGGGCGAGCCGGCAGCCTCGACGCGCGCGCCCGGAAGCGCATCCGATTCGGCGCTCCGCTGAACGACGGGGAGCAGGGCCATGATGATGGGCCGGCATGGGTCCCCATCCTCGAAGCGGAGCTCCACCGGTTGTTGCACCTTGACGGCGGCCAGGAGCCCCTCCGCGTCCAGCCGCACGGCCTTGCGTGCCCCGCGCGGGCGCACCGGGTTGCCCTCGAAGTCCACCACGGGCTGGCCTTCGCTGTCCGTCCCGACGATGCGCCCCAGGCGACTCTCCCAAAGAGGCTCCAATGTCACCTCGGGGGAGGTGACGTGCAAAGGCAACAGGCGACTCATGGAAACTCCCCCCTCTACGAAACGCAATGACAGGCCGCTGGATGGACAACCTGAATGGGCAAGGCCACTGGCCCTCGCAGAGGCTGAACTATCCCATGGCGCGCAGCGATTCAAACCGCCTCACTTGTCTTGATAGGGCAACCCTACTGGCCCGGGCTGACTCGCAATGCAGGAGGCGTGTTGGAAATGAAGAGCTACGCCCACAGTGCAACCCGGTTGGACGCCCGAACCGCGGCGAAGATGTCAGATGAATGTAGTTGTTTGGCACACTCTCTGTGGTTCGACTATGGACATTGAGGTGACGAAGCGGAGGGCGCTTGCTTTGGCTCCTGATTCACGGTCCGGATGAATTCGTCGTGGGGCGTGGGTTGAAGCAGCGTAAGCAAATTGGAGCTGATTGAAGAGCAGGGGAGCGAGCTGGCGGCGTGCTTCCGCACGACGGAGGGCCGACGGTTGCGCGACAGGTGCCAGGCCGTGCTGATTGCCGCGCGAGGAAGGCCGCAGCAGCAGCTAGCGGAGGACCTGGGACGACGGTGCGCGACGTCCAGCGCTTCCTGGCGCGCTACTGGGCAGGGGGCCTGGACGGGCTGAAGATTCAGTGGGCGCCCAGCAAAACGCCCCTGATTCCCGAGGAGCTCGCGCCCCCTCATCCTGGACTGGGTGCGCAAGGGGCCGAGGGCGTGCGGCCTCCAGCGCGCCAATTGGACTCATGCGGCCCTGGCCGACTTCCTGTACCAACGAACGGGCATCCGCGTGCGTGAGACGGCCATGGGGGACTTCTGCCGCCGCCGTGGCATGCGCCCCTACCGGCCCGCCTCCCGCTTCCCCCGGGCCGACGCAGCATGCCAGGCAGAGGGCGCCGACCAGCGCGGGCGCCCCGAATTTCCCTCTGAGCGGTGGCCTCCACTCAGACCCAGGGCACTAACCGCCCGGAGCCACGACCGACCTCGGTCGAACGAGAATCGCGAACTTTGGTTCAGCCAAACCGCTCGCGCAGGGCCGCCGCGTGGCTTCGGCTGAGGGGCAGCGGCTCCGGGAGTCCGCGCAGGTATACGTCTCCCCCGCCGCCCAGGCCCCGGTCCACGCGCTCGACGAAGGCCAGGTTGACGAGCGCGGAACGGTGGATGCGAGCGAACGTCCGCTCCGGGAGCCGCTGCTCCCAGTCCTTCAGGGGGCGCGGCGAGAGGGTCTGCCCGCCATCCGCCGCGAAGACCTCCGAGTAGTCGCCCGCGCCACGGATGCAGACAATCTGCTCCACCCGCACGAAGCGGGACTTCGCGCCGTTCTCCAGCAGCACCAGGTCCCCCTCGGTGAGCTTCTGTCGGCTCGGGCCCCGAGCGGGCTCGGCCTTTCCTGGCTCCTCCCCCGCGAGCCGTGACAGCGTCCGCGCGAGGCGGTCCGGGTGCACCGGCTTGAGCAGGTAGTCCAGCGCGTTGACCTCGAATGCGCGCAGCGCGTGCGCGTCATAGGCCGTCACGAAGATGACGTCGAAAGGGCACGCCGGCAGCTGGGCAAGGAGGTTGAAGCCGTTCTCCCCAGGCATCTGCACGTCCAGGAAGAGGAGAGACGGCTGGAGTTCCTCGATGCGCGCGAGCGCGGACGTGACGCCGTCCGCCTCGCCCACCACCTTCACCCAGGGGTAGGGGCGCAGCAGCTCGCGCAACTCCGCGCGGGCCAGCCGCTCGTCATCCACCAACAAGGCGCGCTGCGGGGGCGTCATGCGACTCCTCGGCGAGAGGGGGCCATTCGATGGCGGGCAGTTCGAGGGTGACGTGGACCCAACCCTCCGCCTCCGTGTGCTCCAGGCGGGCGCGCTCCGGGAAGAGCTGCGCCAGCCGCTCGCGCACGTTGCGCAGCCCCGTGCCCGTTCCCCGGGGCTCCGGGGAACGGTCCATGGGCGCCCAGTGGCCCGTGTTGGCCACGTGAATGCGCAGCACGTCCTGTTCCCGGCTGACGTGGAGGCGCATCCGCACCGGGAGCACGCCGGACGCCATGCCGTGCTTCACCGCGTTGTCCACCACCGGCTGGATGAGGAAGGCCGGGACGGCGAGCCGCTCGGTGCCCGGCATCACGTCCAGACTCACGTCCAGCTTCTCCTCGAAGCGCACCGACTCGATGCTCAGGAAGCTGCGCACCATGGAGAGTTCCTCCTCCAGGGGTACGTGAGCGGCGTCGCCCTTCTGGAGCGAGAAGCGCAGGAAGTCCGCCATCTCCGTCACCATCCGCCGGGCGCGGGCGGGGTCCTCCCCAATCAGGGCGCGCACGGAGGTGAGGGCGTTGAAGAGAAAGTGGGGGTGCACCTGGTGGCGGAGCGAGGCGAGCCGAGCCTCCTGTGCGAGCGCGTCCGCCCGAAGCGCCCGCTCCCGCTCCTCCTGCCAGGCGCGGCCGTGCTTGATGCCGAAGTAGAGCCCGCTCCAGCACAGGAGCGTGACGGCGTACTCGAACGAGAAGCGCGGCAGCAACTGCGCCGCCCACTTGTAGGTGGCCGGGTAGAACCAGGCCGCCCACAGCTCCCCCAGCGCCGCCCATATCGCGCCGAACACGGCGCTGCCAATGATGGCCCACGCCGCCTGGCGCGAGAACGAGCCCGGGGCGACGCGCCGGTAGCCCAGCCGCAGCACGCTGGAGAGGACGAGCCCGAACACGGCGCGCACGCCCTTGGCCATCACCAGCCGCAGCTCGCCTCCCTCCGCCGCGACGATGGGCAGGAAGGTGATGATGAGCAGGACGGCGTACAGCCCCCAGCCCCCGAACTGCAGGGTCCAGAAGGAGGGTGCCAGGGCCAACCGATGCTTCATGGCGGGCAACCTACCAGAGCGCGGGAGGGACAAGGCTGCGTCCAGGCGAGCGGACAGGAGCCTCAGCCACGGCCCTTCAGCGTCGCGCGCAGCGCGGTGCCGAACGCGCGCATCTCCTCCACCGTGCCGAGCGAGAGCCGCAGGGCGGAGATGTCCGAAGGGATGGGGGTGCTCGGGACAGTCGTGACGTGGAAGCCGTGGGGCGCGAGCCGCGCGGGCAGGTCGAGCTGGTCCGCGCTCAGGGAAATCCACATGAAGTTGGCATGGCCCGCCACGTACTTCAGCCCCAGCTCGTCCAGCACGCTCGCGGTGACCTTGCGCGACTCCGCGTTGAGCTTGCGCATGCGCGAGACGAACTGCGTGTCCCGGAGGCTCGCCTGGGCCGCCGCGACGGAGAGCGGGTTCGGGAGCGCCATCTTCCACTCGGTGAGCCGCTTGACGACGCCGGGCTGGGCGATGGCGTAGCCCACGCGCATGCCGGCGAGGCCGTAAATCTTGGAGAAGGAGCGCGCGACGATGACCTTCTTCCCGGCGCGCACCAGGTCCACCATGGACTGGCCAGGGGCGGGGTCCAGGTAGTGGATGTAGACCTCGTCCACCAGCACGGTGGCGCGGGTGGACACCGCCTCGCAGAAGGCGCGCAGGCGGGCCGGGTCAACGATGGTGCCCGTGGGGTTGCTGGGGTTGCACACGGAGACCAGCCGGGTGTCTGGGCCCACATGCGCCTCCATGGCGTCCAGGTCATGGGCCAGGTTCGCGTCGAGCGGAACGCGGGTCACCTTGCCGCCGATGTGTTCAGCGAACGAGGGAAGCGCGGGAAAGGTCCGCTGCGCGCACACGACGCCGCCGCCTCCCGAGGCGTACTCGCCCGCGACGGCGCACAAGGCCTCGAGGGAGCCGGCCGTGAGGAGGATGTGCTCCGGTGACACGTCCTCCTGCTCCGCGATGAGGCGCCTCAGCGACTGGACGGCGTCGAGCGCGGCGTAGCGGCTGCTGAGATGGAGGGAGTCGCGGATGGCGCGCATGGCGCCCTTACAAGGGCCGTAGCGGTTCTCGTTGGAGAAGAGCCGGACCGGGTCGGAGCCAGGCCGCGGCCGGGGGCCTAGCGCGGCCCGTACGAGTCCAGGCCCCAGGGCCAGGCCCGCGGTGGTCGCGGCGGCTCCAGCGAGAAGGGCTCTGCGGGTGGAAATGAAGTCGGACACGGTGGTTCTCCCCGCGCTGGAGGAGTGGGAGGGCCCAGCGCGAGGAGCAGGGTATGGGGCCGCCTTCGCCGGGGTGGGCCCGCATCTGTGAAGAGGGGGCGGGCGTCGGTGAGCGGCGCGAGGCATCGGTGAATGACGGGGCGGGACGCGGACTTCGCGGGCAAGGCCCCGTCTTGGGCCGCTTGCCCAAAACGGGCGAAAGAGCGCTCCAGAGAGCCCGGGCGGCGACCGAGAAGCGGGAGCATCTCGCTCTGTGGGGTAGAGGGCCGAGAGCATCCTCTTCCGCACCGCGAGGCAAATCTCCTTGTGATTCAGGGGGGAAGCACGGAGGCCCCGCGATATTCATCGCGAGGCGCGTGTTAAACGAAAAGGCCCAGCCAGTTGGCAGGGCCTTTCAGTCAGGTCTCCGAATGAAGCCCTGCGCGAACTCGTTCTCGGCTTTCTCTCATAGGACTCAAACTCTCTGTGGGAGTGAAATTCGATTAACATTCAGTGCTTTCATGGAGGAGGCTGCTTGCGCCCTTCAAGCGGGGTCCGTTTGAATCTTCGCGAACGACACTGCCGGTGACTCGTGTCATCGGTGCCAAGTCGCGACGTCGTCGGAATTGCTGCAGCCCGTTAGATTGGCCCTTGCGCTCGTGCTCGTCTGGGGAACTGTGCCTCAAGCCGATGCAGCTCCGCCGCGCACGGAGCAAGAGCGTCCCGTTGTTATCGTCGGGACCTCGGCCGAGAAGGACGCCTTCCTGAAGTCGCACGCACGTCCGCCCGGCCGGCTTCACGCTCGGCTGGGCGGCGAGCGGCACCTACTCGCAGGTGCTCGCGTCGTCGATTCGCAAGAGCGTGACCTCTGGCACCGGGTTGTTGAGCTGCTCGAGGAATCCATTTACATGGCAGCGCGGCAGCACCGGGCTCCGCCACACACCCAGGAAGTCTAGGAGGTAGCGCATCCGGGGAAGCCCCAACTCGCGCAGCTCCGGAGAGTCAACCAGGGAGATGGATATGGCGGTGTCCAGCCTCGGCAGGTCCAGAGTCGTGAGCGCGGGGTTATTGTTCATCACCAGCCGGTCCACGCGCCTCAGCGCCGGAAGGCCAAGCCGGGTGAGTGCCGTCGACCTGATATCGAAGTAGTGACGCACCTCCAGCAGCGAGGCGAGCCCCTCCAGGGAAGTGAGCCGGGCGTTGCCATACAGCAAGAGCTGATCGCCGAGGTACTGCACGCTCCTCAGCCCATCGAGGGTGGTGAGCGAGTCGTTGAAGCTCACATCGAGCCACCCGCCGATGCCCTGCAGCAAAGGCACGTCGAAGTGAGTCAGCGCGGCATTGCTCCAGAGGTTGAATTGCCCCTTGAGCGTCTCCAGGCGTGGGAGGGAGAAGGACGTCAGCGCCGCCGTGTCGCGAACAAGGAACATCCCGTTTACGGCGCTGAGGCCGGGTAGGTCCAACTGGCGCAGGCCCGTCATCCGCCCGATGGCGACGTCCCCGAGTGCGATGGACAGGCCTGGGAGGAGGACCTCTTCGGCAGCGCCGTCGACGATGTAGAGGTCCTTGACGACGTAGAGCAGCGGCAGCTCGATGCGCTTCGCGGCCAGCCCCCACAAGGCCACGTTATCCGCCAGCGAGAGGCGCGGGACATTCAGCCACTCGAGCTGTGGGTTGTTCCTGACGTTGAAGTCGCCCACCATCCACAGGGCCTCGAAGTCGACCGCCTCCAGTGCGGCGTTCCGCGCAATATAGACGGAGGTGGTTTGCGCCAGCGCCGGAAGCGACACCCGCTCCAGGAGGGGGCTGTCCGAGACGGTGACGGAGTGAGCGGACCGGAGTGCCGGCAGCGACAGATTACGAACCTCTTGGAGGTAGTTGAGGTACACCTTTCCGCCCACGAGCCTCAGCGCGGGCAGCGCCACGTTCACCACGCTGGAGCCTTGGATGTACAGGTTGCCGGTGATGACCGTCACGTCCTGGAGGTTGGCGAGCTCCAACTGGGTGGAGACCCTCACATCTCCGTCGATGGTGCGCTCACAGACGGTCTCCGAGGAGCGGACCTCCGTATCCTGGAGCACGCCGTCACCATTGGTGTCGCCGCCGGTGTGCACCACGGCGCCGCCTCCTGGGCAGCGCGGGCCCGGAGGCTCCACGTCCACCCGGGTCAGCGTGCGGGCATCGCAGACGTGCCGCGTGGACTCCACCTCCGCGTCGTCTAACTGGCCGTCACCGTCCAGGTCCGGGCCGCCTCGCGCCACGATGCCTCCCGCCGGGCACCGCTCCCCCGGGGGCTCGGGGTCCACGCGCAGCAGCGCGCGCACGCCGCAGACATACCGCGTCGTGGTCACCTCTTCCCGCGACAGCTCCCCGTCACCGTCCGCGTCCAGGCCGCTCTCCACGGCGGAGCCGCCCGTGGCGCAGGTCGCTCCGGCGGGCTCGTTGCGCACGCGGCTCAGGAGCGTGGGCGCGGCGCGCTCACAGACATACTGGATGGAGGTCACCTCGGCGCTCGACAGCAGGCCGTCCCCATCCAGGTCCAGGCCCGTCTGGAGCGCGGTCCCTCCGAACTCGCAGTTCACGCCGGGAGGCTCGGCGCGTGTCACGGTCTGGGCTTCCGGGGAGGTGCACGTGTAGGTCCGCTGGCGGACCTCGTCCTCGTCGAGCCTGCCGTTCCCATTGTCGTCCGCCCCCGCGAGCAACGAGCGGCCTCCGTGGAGGCAGTTCAGGCCGGGGGGCTCCTCCCCGGGCACTTCCAGCCACGCCCCTTCGGGCCCACTGCAGCCGATGCCGCACAGGAGGAGTCCCAGCGCCATGGACTGCCATCGGGCCGTCCGCGGCTGATGGAGAAGCCTGCGCGGAACAGGCGCCCTCATCGTGCATGTGATGGTTTGCAAAACTTCACGCTCCGGGCAGTGGACGGACGTCGCCCAGCCTGCCTGTATACGCAGCCAGGCGATTTTCTTGGCTGTCAGCGCCTGGCCTCGGGTGCGGTGGCTTGCGCGTCAAAGAGATGGGCCTCGCGCTGCGCTACACCCAAGGCCAGTGGGAGGCCCTCACACACTTCATCGAGGACGCCTTCCTGCCGCTCGGCAACAATGCCTCTGAGCGTGCCCTGGGGGCGATGCCCCTGGGCCGCAAGAACTCCCCCCGCTGCTCGCCTCGACGAACTGCTGCCGCACCGCTGGCAGCCTGCCCCTGAACTCGACTTGTCTTGAAGCGCATCAAACGGCGGCGACATCGGCCCTCAGCAGCTGCGCGCGACGCCCACGCTGCGCACGGGCACCGGTCTGCTCACCGCACACCGTAACCGTCCGGTCAGTGACGTGGCGTAAGCGGTTGTAGACGCACGAGGGCCGCGTGCGGCCAGTGCTGCGATGCGCGAGCTGTTCAGGGACTGGGCTGGAGGGGCTCGGGCGGTTCGGCGGCGCGTCGCCGCATCCACTCGTGGGGTAGTAGCTCACCGATGCGCGAGTTGGGGTGCGTCTGCACGCGCAGTAGGACTGAAGGGCCGCATCCTCGCCTTCGAGCCCCGCCGAGGAGGGGCGTACCGGGTGACGCTCTCCTACGACACCCCGGACCACTCAGCTCCCGGGAAGTCCTCCGCGCACGAGGACGTCGTCGAGGGCCGCTTCGTGGAGCTCGTCCCCAACGAGCGCGTCGTGCAGTGCTTCGAGTTCCAATCGGACGACCCAGCCTACGCGGGCACGATGACCATGACCTGGGCGCTGACGCCCACATCGAGGGGGGCACCCAGGTCACCATCACTTGTGAAAACGTGCCCGAAGGCATTCGCCCGTAAGACCACATCGAGGGGATGCGCTCGACCCTGGCGAACCTCGCCGCCTACATCGAGTAGCCGAACAGGCGCCTCACTCCGCCGGGGCCTGCGTGGCGGCCACGGTGCCTTCCGCTGCGTGGCGCTTCGGCGCGAGCTTCCGCATGGACGCCTTGCCCACTACGACGTCCACCCTCTTCTTCGCGCGCGTCCATAACCTCTCCTGCGTCCCCCACACCGAGAGCAGGCGAAGACATCCAGCGCGAACGTCCGGCGCAGCAGTCCCGCCCAATCCAATCGCGGCGTGTGCTCCACCGTCGCAGCCTGGGCCGGGCTCTCCTCCATCCCCGGCTTCACCCCTGCTTGAGGGAGCAGGGGCTGGCCGCCTCGGGTTGGCTGCGCGAGGGCGGGGGCGACGCATGGAACCAGGACGCGCTCCCGTGGCGCGTGGCTTCCTGGTGATTCGACGGAGCATCAGGTGCTCCCGGGCATCCTGACAATGCGTCGGAAGAAGTTGACGTGTCGGAAGTTTCCGATGTATTCCTTTCGTCCATGCAGAAGGTCGACGTCTTCTCCGCGCTCGCCAATCCGGTGAGGCGCGAGATTCTGGTGCAGCTGCGCAAGGGGCCTCGCAAGGTCGGAGACCTCGCGAGTCAGTTCGACGTGGGGCGTCCGGCGGTGTCGGAGCACCTGCAGGTGCTGCGCAAGGCGCGGCTCGTGCGTGAGGAGCCTCGGGGGCGCGAGCGCTACTACCACCTGGATCCACGTCCGCTGTCCGAGGTCGGCGGCTGGCTGGAGGCGTTCGAGCGCTACTGGAAGCAGCGGCTCGGTGACCTCGAACAGCTTCTCGCCGAGGAGGATGCTTCATGAAGGAAGCCGGAGTGATTCGAGTCACCCATGTCTATTCGCAGCCGCCGGCGAAGGTGTGGCGCGCACTCACCGAACCCGCGTTGGTCGCGCGCTGGTGGGCGCCGGGCGACATCCGCGCCGAGGTGGGGCACCGCTTCGAGATGGACATGGGACAGTGGGGCAAGCAGCGCTGCGAGGTGCTCGCCGTGGAGCCTGGGCGGCTGTTCCGATTCCAGTTCGCGTTGAACACCACCATCACCTGGACGCTGGTGCCGGAGGGAACGGGGACGCGGCTGGAGCTGACGCACGAGGGCTTCGATCTGGACTCGCCGATGGGTCGCCGCGCCTTCGAGGGCATGAAGCCCGGCTGGCCGGGGGTGCTCGCGCGCATCGCCCCCGTGGTTGATGCACTCTGAGGTCGCGTCTCGCTGGTGGGGGCCAACGGCTTCCGCACGACGACGGTGAGCAAAGATGAGCATCCGGGGGGGCACGTGGAAGTTCACCATGCCTTCCTCGCCCACATGGTGACGTCGAAGTGCGCGGACGCCATGTCGCTGCACCTATCGCCACCACGGGAGGCCGCTGGCTCCTGGGGGCCTCAGCGTTCAGCGATGTCGTCGTCTTGGAGGTAGAGGGAGGCCTCGATGATCGCCTCCGCGCTCCAGCCCCGGTTGGAGCCGCGGCCGTTCAGCTCGCAGTCTCCATCGGTGTGGACGCCCAGCAGGTGGCCCTGCTGGTTGAGCACGCCAGCGCCGGAGCTGCCGACCAGGGTGTCCAGGTCCGCGTAGTAGACGAGCTGGTTGCACGAATCCCGGTAGCGGCCCTCGGCGATGACCTTCGGGCGCCCGCGGGGGTGCTGGATGATGGCCAGCCGCTCGGTGGCCAGGGACGTCAGCAGGGTGGGGGTGACATCCGGCAGGGCGTCGAGCTGGATGAGCGCGTAGTCGGGCTCCATCGACTGCTCGATGACGGTGCCTTCGGTGATGAGCGTGTCCCCGTCTGGATCGTCCTCGAAGTTGAAGACGATGAGTGAGCGGTCTCCGAGTCCGACGCAGTGGCCCGCGGTCAGCACCACCGGCCCCGCGCTCGCGGCAATCAGCGTCCCGGTGCAGCGCCCATCGATGAGGACGACGGCGTCCTCCCGGCGTTGGATGACGTCCGAGAGCTCGCCCAGGTAGCTGTTGATGGGGGTGAAGTCGAGCGTCGGCCCGCACTGCATGAAAGCACGGACCTCCGGTCTGGAGGGAGGCTCACAGACCGGAGGTTCCGGAGGCTCCCGCCGTCCGCCGCAGGCGGTGAGGCCCAGGGTGGCGACGGAGCCCGCGAGGAGCGCCCCCCACAGCGTCAGGACTGAACCCGTGGGGGGACGTGCCATGGCTCAGTACAGGTACTGCAGCGCCGTGCGGTCGGAGGCGGCGAAGTTACCCGTCTCGGAGGACCGGAAGCACGAGTTCATGAGCGAACCGCCCACGGTCGCCGTGGTCGGCGTGCCGGGGACGTGGATGGCGCCCACGCCCGCGGAGCCCTCGTTGGAGGCGGCGCCACCGCAGCTGATGGCCCGGTTGTAGTAGTCGGAGTGGCGCAGGCCGACGGCGTGCCCCAGCTCGTGGGTGATGACGTGCTCGTTCACGCCCACGCTGTAGCTCTGCAGGCCGGTGCCGATGTTGATGGTCCCGTAGGGACGGCCGCCAGAGGGGAAGCCCGCCGAGCCGCCCGCGCCGGACATCGTCTGCGCGGTGATGGTCGCGTTGCACGTGCCGCTCGAGCCACGTGCCATGGTGAAGGAGAGGCCCAGCGCGTTGTAGTTGGCGATGGCCAGGTCGAGGCCCTGGCTCAGGCGGGAGTAGCTGTTGAACGCGGAGGTCGGGATGATGCAGATCCGCTGGATGCTGGAGCTGACGAGGTTGGTCGTCCGGTACTGCTCCTTCCCCGCCGCGACGGGCTGGAGCATCTCCCGGGACGCCTCGAGCGTCACGTGGGCGTCGCGGCCAACGTACACATTGCTGTCGGCGATGAGGATGTCGTCCGCAGGGAAGCCTGCCTCGACCAGGTTGGCGATGATCTCGTCATGCTCGTTCTGCGGCTCGGCCTGCATGTCGGTGCCGCAGCCCGCCAGCAGCGCACTACCGCTCACCATGAGGACTGCAGCGCCCTTGAACATTTTCTGGAACATGGACATCGGAGGCTCCTCGGACACAATGACTGCGGGGGGACGCGCCGGCCGTCTGGTGACCACCAGCCACGGCGAGGCGCGCCTGGCCCTTGAGCAAATAAGGGGCCAATCACTCCCGTAGACTGACAAAGTGGCAATCGGAGTTTAATCTGGAGTGCTTGCGCACCAGGGAGCAGGACCCGGCACGTAAACGGGTTTGACATCGGCCCGCTCAAGCCTGCGCCGATACTACGGATTCTTCTCGGAATGACGGGCGTTCCGAAACGACACAGTGATGTCTAGGAATCAGGCACCTGCCCCATGGGGCAAAGACACCCCAGGCATGTTTGCCACAAGTGAAAACAAACTTCACCCCTGAAATCAAACGGCAGAAGACAGAACGACGAGGTGTGGCCGCGCGCGTCATACGGGAATGATGGGCCTGAGTACACGCTCGGTGTATCCAGTCGCGTATGCCAATGCGCCACCTCATCTCTCCTGTCGCCGCGATGTTGGGTGCGGCGTTGTCGTTCCTCTCGGGCTGTGGGAGCACGAAGTCGAGCAACCCGTCCCTCCTCGATGTCCAGGAGCAGTCGTCCTCTGCCCGTCAGGCGGCGGAGGCGTGGCAGCGCGCTCGCGTGGGTGACCGCGTCACCTACGCCTTCTCCGCGAGCCAGGGGAGCACGCCCGGCGGCGCCTTCGCGCGCACCCTCGACGGGCAACTGTCGCTGGAGGTGGTGTCCGTCCAGCAGCCCTGGGTCTGGGTGCGGGTGGCCTTCACGGACGCCTCCGGTGCGCCGCTGGCCCAGCCGCGGTTGGCGCAGGACTTCGTGGTGCCCGTGCGCTCGGACGTGACGCGCCCCCTGGAGGTGCCACACGCGGGCACGGCCACCGCGGAGCGCCCCACCGCCGCGGGGCGCACCTGGGAGGCCCTCCGCTATGTCAGCGACCAGCGGCCCGTGGATGGTCCCCTCCGCACACGTGTGTATGCGAACGAGCCGGGGCCGCTCTACCTCACGCGCGGACTGCTGGACGCGAGCCTGGAGACCGCCGGTTTCCGCATGGCCGGAAGCGTCAAGCTGTCCCTGCGCGAGCTCAGCGAAGGGGCGGCCGACGCCAGCGCTCCGGCGCCCGCGCTGGAGCGGCCCCTGGGGCCTGGCGCGTACTACGAGCGGCACGTGGACGTGGCGCCCACGCGGGAGGTGCAGCGTGTGTGCTTCGCCGCGGAGCGCGGATACGTCCTGCGCTCGGAGCGGCCGGCAACCACGGAGGCGGTCCCGTGCTCCGACTTCTCCCAGGCCGAGCCGGAGCCCCTGGAGGAGCTGTTGGTGGGCCTGCCCTGGGATGCGCTGTCCTCCGGAGATTGGCCTCCCGCCGCCGCGACGGGTACCCGTGGCACCCTCACCGTGGAGGGCCGCGCCGTGCCCGTGCTCACAGATGAGAGCACCGAGGACGTCGAAGGCACGCAGCACATCTTCACGCAGACCTACGCGTCGGAGCCCTGGGCGCCGGCGCTCGCGGGCCTGCCGTACGAAGTACGGTTCCAGCCGCTCGTCAGTGGCACCGAGCGCGTGGGGGCCGGGGGCCAGCGTGAGTCCGCGGGTGGCACGCGGCTCGTGAAGTGGGGCCCGTGGCTCGGCGGGCAGCCCTGACGCCTGCTCCTGGGGAGCACGGTCGCGAGCCGCGGTTGCACCGAGGGGGTACACTGCGCCGCGACCGGAGGCTTCATGCACCTGAAGAGACGTCATCGACTGCCCGCATTCGTGCTCCTGGGCCTTTCCTTCGCTGGAACGCTGGGGTGCTCGGATGAGGCGCAGGGCGTGGACACGCCCAACCCGTTGACGAATCCCAAGGATGGGCCACCCGCGGGGAATCAGAACCCGGAGGCCACGTGTGCCATCCCGGCGGAGGCGGGCCTCGCTGATGTCTCTCAGCCCACCACCGTGGTCGGCACCGGAACCCCCGAGAGCTGCACCAGCGCCGCATTCATCCAGGCCGTGGCCAGCGGTGGCGTCATCACCTTCGACTGCGGACCCGAGCCGGTCACGATTACGCTCGACCGGACCGCGAAGGTCTTCAACGACGCGGGGCCGGAGATCGTCATCGATGGCAAGGGGCTGGTGACGCTCAGTGGGGCGGGGCGCCACCGCATCCTGTACATGAACACCTGCGACCCGGCGCAGGTGTGGACGACCTCGCATTGCCAGGACCAGGACCACCCCCGGCTGACGCTGCAGAACCTGACATTCGTTGACGCCAGCTCGAAGTCGGAGACCGAGTTCGACGGTGGCGGCGCGGTCTGGGTTCGTGGCGGGCGCCTGAAGGTCATCAACTCCCGCTTCTTCAACAACGTCTGTGCGGACGTCGGCCCCGACGTGGGCGGTGCGGCCCTCCGGGTGTTCAGCCAGCACCGGAACCAACCTGTGTACGTGGTGAACACGACCTTCGGCGGGCAGCCGGGCTACGGCGGCGCCTGCTCCAATGGCGGCGGCATCAGCAGCATCGGCGTGTCGTGGACCGTCCTCAACAGCCTCTTCTCCCACAACCGGGCCGTCGGGAATGGCGCGAACCCCGCTCGGCCGGGCACCCCAGGTGGGGGGAGCGGCGGGGCCATCTACAACGACGGCAACACGATGACGCTGTCACTTTGTGGGACTCGAATCGAGCACAACGAGGTCAACGCGCACGGCAGCGCCATCTTCTTCGTGAGCAATGACCACTCGGGCGACATCCGCATCGACCGCTCCGTCATCCGGAACAACACGGGAGGTTCGTGGTACCCGACGTACCCTCAGATCTCCAACCACGACGACACCCCCATTGTCGTGAGCAACTCGACGATTGAGTGAGCGGCTTCATCCAGAGGCGGCCCGCCTCCGGTAGCGTTTGCGTCTCGTCACCGAAGCCCGGGCAGGCTGGGCCTGGGGCTCAGCGACGCCGCTGGGCTTGGGCCTTCCCTCGGATGAACGTCGTCAGGCCATCGAGCACCCGCTCGAGCCCGAAGGCAAACGCCCCTTCGGGGTCATGCGCCCCATAGGTCTCACCCGCCGTCTTCCCGACGCGAGACAGGACAGGGTAGGGCGCGAAGTCGAGCGTTTCGAGGAAGGGGGCGACGCGGTGCCACCATTCCTCGTCGGTCATTCCGGTCAGGTCCTTGACCCGCTTCTCGCGGGCCGCGTTTCGAACCGCGCCGTGTACGTAGTCGAGGACCAGCGTCATCACCCGGTCCATTTCGAGGTCCGTGAGCCCCAGGCCCTCGATGGCGCTCAGCGCGACGTCCGCCGAACGGAAGGTGTTCGGCCCGAGCACGGGCCGGTGCGTCGCGAGCTGAATCACCCACGGGTGGGCCAGGTAGAACGCGCGATAGTCGTGCGCCACCCGGGTCAGGTTGGCTCGCCATTCGGCGGGCTTGAAGGCGGGCCTGTCCTTCAGGACCTCGCCGGCCACGGCATCCAGCATCAGGTCGAGCAGCTCCGTCTTGCCGGGGATGTGCGTGTAGAACGACATGGAGGAGATGCCGACGGCGTCCGCCACGCGCCGCGTGCTGACCGCGTCCAGGCCCTCGGCGTCCGCGATGGCCACGGCCGCGGCCACCAGCTCGGCAACGCTGGCCCTGGCCTTCGGGCCTCGCTTGGGCGCCTCGGCCCTGCCCCAAAGCAACTGGAGTGATTTCAACGGGTCGCCCCGTCCGGAGATCTCGTCGCTCATCCCTAGCCTGCAATAACTATTTACAGCGTACAGGGTTGTTGTGCTAAACATCGTGCAGCGTACGAAGTTATGGCCCGACGGAAGAGATGTCGAGCGATTTGCCGAACGCCCACCAGGAGAAGCGGTCCATGTACGGTTCCATCGAGATTCGGGGTGCGCGCGAGAACAACCTGAAGAACGTCTCGCTCGACATCCCCAAGCGGAAGATTACCGTGTTCACCGGGGTCTCGGGCTCGGGCAAGTCGTCCCTTGTCTTCGGCACCATCGCCGCCGAGAGCCAGCGCCTCATCAACGAGACCTATCCCGCCTTCGTGCAGCAGTTCATGCCGCGCTATGGCCAGCCGGACGCGGAGAGCCTGGAGAACATCTCGGCGGCCATCATCGTCGACCAGCAGCGGCTCGGCGGGAACTCGCGCTCGACGGTCGCCACCGTCACCGATGCCGCGCAGATGCTGCGCGTGGTGTTCTCCCGTCTGGCCGAGCCCCGCCTGGGCAGCCCCGGCTTCTATTCCTACAACGACCCGCGAGGGCTCTGCCCCGACTGCGAGGGCCTTGGTCAGGTCGCGTCCATGGACATGGATGCGGTCATCGACAAGTCCAAGTCACTCAACGAGGGCGCGCTCCTCCCCAAGGACTACGCGGTCGATAGCTGGAACTGGGCCCTCTACGCGCGCTCTGGCTTCTTCGACCTCGACAAGAAGCTGTCCCGGTACTCGAAAGCGGAGCTGGACATGCTCCTCCACCTGGACGATGGCCGGAAGATCAAGCTGGACAAGCTGAACCTCACCTACGAAGGCGTCGTCCCCAAGCTCCGGCGGACGCTGGGCGCCAAGGACCCGGAAGCGGTCCAGCCGCATGTCCGTGCGGAGTACGAGCGCATCTTCACCCGCGCCACCTGTGCCGCTTGCGAGGGCGGCCGGCTCAATCAGGCCGCGCGCGACAGCCGCATCCAGGGGAAGAACATCGCCGAGTGCTCCGCGATGCAGGTCTCCGACCTCGCCATGTTCGTCCGCGAGCTCTCCGCGCCGTCCGTGGGCCCCATGCTGGAGGCCCTGGCGCGCCGGCTCGACAACCTGGTGACGATTGGCCTCGGTTACCTCAGCCTCGACCGCGAGAGCTCGACCTTGTCGGGCGGCGAGAGCCAGCGGGTCAAGATGGTGCGCCACCTGGGCTCCAGCCTCACGGACGTGACGTACATCTTCGACGAGCCCAGCGTGGGGCTCCATCCGCACGACGTCGGCCGGCTCGCGGGGCTGATGCAGCAGCTTCGCGACAAGGGGAACACCGTGCTCATCGTCGAGCACAAGCCCGACATGATCGCCATCGCCGACCACGTGGTCGACATGGGGCCCAGGGCAGGCTCGCACGGCGGACAGGTCGTCTACGAGGGCAGCTATGAGGGGCTGCTGACCTCCGGGACGCTCACCGGAAATCACATGAAGAAGCACCAGCCCCTCAAGAGCACGCCGCGCAAGCCCACGGGGCAGCTCCGAATCGAGGGCGCCCGGCTCAACAATCTCCGGGACGTCTCGGTCAACATTCCCCGGGGTGTGCTGACGGTGGTGACGGGCGTGGCGGGCTCGGGCAAGTCGTCGCTGATTCAGGGGTGTCTGCCCAAGGCCTATCCAGAGACCCTCATCATCGACCAGAACCTGGCGCGCGGCTCGCGCCGCTCCAACACGGCGACGTACACCGGCATCCTCGACAACGTCCGCAAGGCCTTCGCCAAAGCGAACAAAGTGGACGCGGCGCTGTTCTCGGCGAACTCGAAGGGGGCCTGCGCGGACTGCAACGGGCTCGGCGTCATCTACACGGACCTGGCCCACCTGGACCCCATGGTGACGCTCTGCGAGACGTGCGAGGGCAAGCGCTTCACCGAGGAGGTGCTGGCCTACAGGCTGCGCGACAGGTCCATCAGCGATGTCTACGAGATGTCCATCAGCGACGCCCTGGCCTTCTTCACCGAGCCGGCCATCGCCAGGATTCTCCAGGGACTGGTGGACGTCGGCCTGGGCTACCTGACGCTGGGGCAGCCGCTCTCCACGCTGTCAGGCGGTGAGCGCCAGCGCCTGAAGCTGGCCGCGGAGCTGGGGCGCTCGGGGAACATCTACGTGCTCGACGAGCCGACCACCGGCCTGCACATGAACGATGTCGACACGTTGATTGGCCTGTTCGACCGACTGGTGGATGGAGGCTCGACGGTCATCGTCATCGAGCACAACCTGGACGTGGTGTCTCGCGCGGACTGGGTGATTGACCTGGGGCCCGGCGCCGGCCACGAGGGCGGCCGGGTCGTCTTCGAGGGTGTCCCCGCGAAGCTGGCCTCTCACCCGGGCTCGCTGACCGGAGCGCACATGGCCCGCCGCAAGACGGCGTAGGGGCGGGCCCGCCAGGGCGGCGTGAGGGCAGCGCGCCGCCCCAGCGGTGGCGGATGGCTCAGGCCGCCGCCGGCTCCAGCTTCCAGGGGACGAGGTTGTAGTAGTCGTCCTTGGCGTAGAGCTTGCCTTCATGTCCGTAGAAGCCGAGCGAAGCGTCCGTGCGCCGGTCACCCTTCTCGGCCTGCCAACGGCTGCGGATGTAGAACTCGTCCTTCTTGCCCGGCACGGGAATGAACTTCCACGGGACCAGGTCCGCCAGGTTGTCCCGGTGGTAGAGCTGGAGCGTCTCGCCATCGAAGGACAGGTGGTAGTCGAGCCGCGTCTCCCCCAGGTCGGCGCGCCACCGGCTGCGGATGTAGAACTCGTCCGGCTTGCCCGGCACCGGAATCAGCTTCCAGGGGACGAGGTCGCTCGTGTTCTCCTCCGGGTACAGCTTCACGTCGTGACCGGAGAAGCCCAGCGACATGTTGACGCGCTTCTCACCCGGGTCCGCGCGCCAGCGGCTGCGGATGTAGAACTCCTTGTTCGCGAGTTTGGAGACATCAGGGCGGGTGAAGCCCTCGGTCAAGAGGTGGGTCGCGACGGCGTGCATCATCCAGGTCTTCTTCTTCTGGATGTCCGGGTCGTCCGGGAAGTGGTGGGCCGTGAAGAGCTCGTACAGCGGCTTCAGCTCCATCTGGAGGGGCTTGGGGTCCTGCCGGATGCTCTTCACCCACTCGTTGAAGTCCGTGCTGGGCGTGCCCCCCACCCACTGGATGCTGTCGATGGTCAGCCCACTGGACTGATTGAACGCGGTGCTTGAGGACGTGGAGGTGCTGCTCCCCGTGTTGACGGTGGCGCCCTTGAAGGTGGCCGACGCGGAGGCCGAGATGTCGACGCCCTTCTCCACGAGGCGGGAGTACATCTGCGAGGAGATGTGGATGCGCTGGTACATCCGCCCGCCAAACGTGACCTCCCGGGCATAGTGCGTTCCGAAGGTCTTGATGAACTCGGCGCAGGCGGCTTCCGTCGTGAGCTTCTTCACCGCGCTGGTGAAGCGGCTGCTCAGTGGCAGCTTGACGTCGAAGTCGTCGTCGAGCTGGAGCGAGCAGTCCTCGAAGAAGCTCTGGACGAAGGTCTCGATGGTCTCATTCGAGCCGCTGGTCTTCTCGAGCTGACGGTACGTGGCGCTGGCGCTGAACGACACCAGCCCCGGGACATCCAGCCCCGCGCTGACGGTGTGCTCGAAGGAGTGCGCGAAGTCGAACGATGAGAACCACGTCTCGGTGCGGGAGGTCCGCTCGCCCCGGGACTCCGGCATGTAGCGGGTCCCCTCGGGGATGTAGAGGCTCTTGTCCGGGGTGAGCTGCGTGCACGACTCCGGAGCAATCTGGATGATGCTCTCCATCATCGCGCCTCCGCCGTCACGGATGCGCTGGCTCAGGTCCAGCGGGTTGATTCGGATGATGTCGTAGCACCTGCCAAGGAAATCGACGTTCTTGTAGGGCACCGTGCCCTCGAACTTGTTGAAGTCGATCTGCATTGGTTCGGCCATGCTGGGGACTCCCTGGGTTGGGTGGAGGTGCGCATTCCAGAAGGTTGGGCTGGGCGCCACGGAAACATGACCTGTCGGGCCGCGGGAACCGGGGCAGCCCCACGGGGTGAGCCGAGCGTGTGGTGAATGTCTGGAATCCAGCGTTGCCCAGCCGGAACTGTCCTGAGACGGGAAGCGGCCTCGTCTCGGAGGGTGGGCCGCCGCCGCGAGTCCGGGGGGGGCCTCAACGGGCGAGACTCGGGAGGCCTACGCCCGCGCGGCGAGGCGCGACAGTCCGCGGAAGGCCGCCTCGGTGGTGGCGCCATAGACCCAGTGCGCGGCGAGCCCGCCCAGGTGACTGCTGGCGGGCGTCTTGTTCGCAGGGGCTGAGAGCTTCAAGGCCGGCACGGCGACTTCGTCACCCACGAGGAAGAGCGTGGTGCCAAAGCCCAGGCCCCAGAGCCTCCCGAGCCACGGCGAGCGCGGCCACAGGGCGCCATAGATGGCCGGACGTGGACGAAGCGAGTCGACGGTACAAGCGGGAACGAGCCATGGGCACGAGCCTCCTGGAAGGGTGACGGAGCCGACACAGGCCCCCGTGTGGAGGTGCGCATGGCTTGGAGTGGCATCAGGGCACGGACGGGGCCTCGCCTGCCCGCCGCCCTGGCGTGCCGTGGGGACCTCGCGTCGCGGACCATGCCGCACGCAGCGGCGGCCGCCTGGTGCCCGGGAGGAGGTAGGGCCGCCGCGCCCCCCGGCACAGCCTTCATCCAGACGTGTCGTGGCCCGGGGCCACGCGGCGACCCGGGCCGGACATGGAGGGCCTACCGCCGGCGGCGCTGCTGCATGGCGCGGCGAGCCGCGGCCCGGGCCTCGCCGCGCGCCGCGACTTCCTTGAGCGCCTCCTCCTCCCCGCTGTCACCCGAGAGGAAGCCGGAGAGGGAGCGGATGGTGGGGTAGCGGAAGAGGTCCACCAGCGTGAGCGGCTTGTCCACCTGCGCCTTCAGCTTCTCCAGCACCTGCACCATCAGCAGCGAGTGGCCGCCCAGGTCGACGAACTTGTCCTCGACGCCGACCTTGTCGAGCTTGAGCACGTCCTGCCAGATGGTAGCGATCAGCGCCTCCGTCTCGCCCTCGGGGCGGACCAGCTCGCCGCGCGCCTGGGCCTGCTCCGGAGGCGGCAGCGCCTTGCGGTCCACCTTCTTGTTCGGCGTCTGCGGGAAGGCGCTGAGCGTCACGAAGGCCTGCGGCACCATGTACTCGGGCAGGCGTGTGCGCAGGAAGTCGCGCAGTGCATCCGCCGCAGGGGGCTCGCCCGGCTTCGCGATGAGGTACGCCACCAGCCGCTTGTCGCCCGGGATGTCCTCGCGGACGATGACGACCGTCTCGCGCACCGCGGGGTGCTCGCCCAGGCGGGATTCGATTTCGCCCAGCTCGATGCGGAAGCCGCGCACCTTCACCTGATGGTCCAGGCGGCCGATGTATTCCACCACGCCGTCCTGCCGCCACCGCGCGGCGTCACCGGTGCGGTACATGCGCGCGCCGGAGCGCGAGGAGAACGGGTCCGGCATGAAGCGCTCGCGGTCCAGCTCCGGGCGCTGGTGGTAGCCGCGCACCACGCCCTCGCCGCCGATGTACAGCTCGCCCGCCGCGCCAATGGGCAGCGGGCGCTGCTGTGCGTCCAGGACGTAGAGCTGCGTGTTCGCGATGGGCGTGCCGATGGGGACGCCCTCGCCCACGTTCTTCACCGGCTGCGTGGAGGACCAGATGGTCGTCTCCGTGGGGCCGTACATGTTGATGACATCGCCGGACACCGTCTCGGAGAGCTGGCGCGCCAGTGGGACGGGGAAGGCCTCGCCGCCCACCAGCATCTTCCGCAGGCGCTTGAGGCCCTCGCGCGAGCGCTCCTCGGCCAGCAGCATGCTCGCCTGGGACGGCGTGCACTGGAGGTGCGTCACGGCGTGGCGCTCCATCAGCGCGGGGATGGAGCCGTCGAGCTCGGGCTCGGCGCTCGCCTGGCCGACGGCTGCGTTGGCGCGCCGGCGCACCTCGGCGAGCAGCGGCAGGTGCTTCATCACCAGCTGCGTGGGGACGCCGAAGTCCACGAGGCAGGCAATCTCGTCCACGTCCAGGCCCTTGAGCCGGTCCACGATGGCGGCGCAGGCGTCCACGCTGCCGAAGAGCCCCGAGGACTGGAAATAGCGCTCGAAGGAGAAGTCGAGCAGCGCGTCCATCTCCTCGGCGGACAGGTGGTCGGTGCCGAAGTTGCCGTTGGCGAGCGTCGTCTGCTCCTTGAAGGCCGGGAAGCTCCAGGCCGCCTCCTTGATGAGCCCCACCGACGACTTGAGGTAGGCCTTCATCGGGCCGCGGACGACCTCCTTCACGGAGGCCTCCGAGTCCCCGACGAAGGTGTGGAGCATCAGCGACACGGTGCCCTTGCCGGGGTGGCCCGCCTTGGTCCACGTCTCCCGGTACAGGGCAATCTTCTGCGCCACCTCTTCCACCGACTGGCCGAGCAGGTGCGTGAGGACGTGGCAGCCCGCGCGCGCGGCCTCCTCGAACGTCTCCGGGTTGCCGGCCGTGGTGACCCAGATGGGCAGCTCCTTCTGCACCGGCCGGGGCAGGGTGCGCAGCTTCACGGTGTTGCCGGTGCCGCTCTTCGCCTCCAGCGCCTCGCCGCGCCACAGCCGGCGCACGTCCTCGATTTGCTGGAACATGATGCGCTTGCGATCCGGGAAGCTCTCCGGCCGCAGCGCGAAGTCATTGGGCTGCCAGCCCGCGGCGAACGAAATCCCCACGCGGCCGTGGGAGATGTTGTCTACCACGGACCAGTCCTCGGCGATGCGCAGCGTGGGGTGCAGGGGCGACACGAGGCTGCCCGCGCGAAGTTGCACGTTGCGCGTCACGGCCGCCAGCGCGGCGGACGTCACGGCCGGGTTGGGAAAGAGGCCGCCGAAGGCGTGGAAGTGCCGCTCCGGCGTCCACACGGCGCAGAAGCCGTTCGTGTCCGCGAAGCGCGCGCTCTCCAGCAGCAGGTCATAGCGGCCCTCGGGGCGCTCGCCCTCATCGCTGGAGAAGTAGAAGAGGCTGAACGCCATGGCGCGCGAGGCGTGCTGGCCCTCCTGCACCGGGCCGTGCCGCTCCGCGTGGATGACCACCGTGAAGCCGCGGGTGAGCGTCCAGAGCAGCTCCAACACGGAGATGTCGAAGTTGAGGCTCGTCACGGAGAGCCACGTCCCGCGCTCCGTGCCCAGCCGGTCGTCCATGCCGATGCCGAAGTTCACGACGTTGCGGTGCTCGATCATCACCCCCTTGGGCTTGCCCGTGCTGCCCGAGGTGTAGATGACGTAGGCTAGGCTGTCCGGGGTGGCCGGCGGCGTCTGGACCTCCGGCGCGGCGGCGATGCGCACCCAGTCCTGGTCCACCGCCAGGACCCGCTTCGCCTCGGCGGGCACGCGCGAGAGCAGGCGCTCCTGCGTGAGCACCAGGTGGCAGCCCGCGTCCTCCACCATGAACGCGATGCGCTCCGCGGGGTAGGCCGGGTCGAGCGGCACGTAGCAGCCGCCCGCCTTGTGCGCCGCCAGCACGCCCACCATCATCTCCAGGGAGCGCTCCATGAAGATGCCCACGCGGACGTCGCGGCCCACGCCCTGCCCACGCAGGTGCCGCGCCAGCGTAGCCGCGCGTGCGTCCAGCTCGCGGTACGTCAGCGAGGCGCCCCGGCAGATGAGCGCGGTGGCGTCCGGCGTGCGCCGGGCCTGGGCCTCGAAGAGCGAGACCAGGGTGGCGTCATGGGGGAACTCGCGGCGCGTGTCGTTCCATCGGGCCAGGAGCTGGCGCTCCTCCGCGCCCAGCAGGTCATGCTCGCCCACGGCCTTGGTGGGGGCGTCCCGGAGCGAAGCGAGGAACGCGGCGAGCTGCCGCGCCACGTCGTCCACGCGGGCCTTGTCCACGCGCGTGGCGTCAAAGTGCAGGTGGGCGTGCTGGCCCTGGGCGTCCACGCCGACGACCAGCGCCGCGCCACCCACGGCGGGGCCGGCCGCACCGATGCGCAGGGCGACGGGGTAGGCGACCTCGCCGCCGTGGCGCTGGAGGTTGGAGAGCTGGGCGGAGCGGCCCAGCACGTCGCGCGCGAGCACCCCCTTGTCCCGCAGCTGCGTCAGCGCCTTGCGGAAGGCGCCCGCGGCCAGCTCGGGCGCGGCCATCATCGGCAGCTCGATGCGCAGCGGGAGCTGCGAGGCGAAGAAGTCCTCCACGCCCTCGATGCGCGCGCGCGTGGAGGCATCCGCGTAGCCGACGTCGAAGCGGGGCTCGGGCGACAGCCGGGCGAGGAAGGCCACGGCGGTGAAGAGCAGCCGCTCCTCGGGTGGCAGGTCCGCGGCCCAGCCCGGGGCCAGCTCACTGGCGCCGAACTTCAGCGAGTGGATGCCGGTGTCCTTGGAGCTTCCGCCCAGGAAGGGCAGGTCCGGCGGCGCCAGCGTCTCCAGCCGATGGAGGAAGAAGGCCTCCGCCTTGCCCGCGTGGGTGCCCACCTCGGTCAGCCGGGCCCGCAGCTCCGGCGAGGCCACGGGCAGGACGTCGCCCCTGGCGAGCATCCGCGCGCCGAGCAGGTCCGGCCACGTCAGCGGCGCGCCGCACAGGCCCTTGGGGCCCTTGAGCGTGAGGTCACCGCCCTGGAGCGCCACCGTCAGCGCGTCGCCGTCGATGTCGAGCACCGTGCCGGGAGCCGCCTCGGAGGCCGGCTCGGCGCGGCGGGCCTCGGAGAGGGCCACCGGACCGTTGCCCAGCCACACCTTCGCGAAGGCGAGCGGGTTGGGGTAGCCGCCGTAGTCGAGCGCCGACACCAGCGCGTGCGCCACGTCCACGTCGCCGTGGAGGTCGAGGACGGCCGCCGCCTCCGGGCGCTGCGCGAGGCCGAAGTAGCTGCGCAGGGAGAAGTCCTGCTCGCTGGGCGCCGCGGTGCCCGCGACCAGCTCCTCCGCGAGCTCCGCGAAGGTCTCCATGCCCAGCGTGTAGCAGCGGGCATTGAGGCTGAAGGCCGTCTCTCCGGGGGCGATGTCGAAGAGGCGCTGCTTGAGGATGCGGCCCTTGTCCGCGCCCTGCGTCATCTCGTGCCAGGTGACGCCGTGCTGCGGCTCGCGGTTCAGCAGGGCCCACGACGTGACGTTGAGGCCGGCGTAGCGCGGCAGGGGACCGTCATGGAAGTTGATGGCCATGCGCCGGGGCAGGCGGAGGACTTCGTCCTTCACCATGCTCAGGTTGACGATGCTGAAGAGCCAGTCGAAGGGCGCCTGGGACAGGAAGGGCAGCACCTGCTCCCCGGGGGGCACGTGCGGGATGCCCTGCTCCTCCGCCCAGCGCTGGAGCGCGGGCTCGCGGGTGACGAGCCCGAGAATCCGGACGCCGCGCTCGGTGAGGGACTGCGCGCAGGGGACGACGAGGGTGCCCTCGCCGATGATGAAACAACTGGGCGACTCCGGAGCCGCGCTCATTCTGTACCTCCTGGGGTGCAGCGATTCGGGTGTCCCACGGCTCACAAGCCCAGGCCCTGGCGGGCATCGGCGAGTGCGGGGGGATGCTTCAGCAAGTCGGCGTGTCCGATGTCCCGGTACGCCTTGAGGGGGGCGCCCAGCCCGCGGCTGACCAGCTCGCCCTGGACGAGCGGCAGCGCGCTGTCGGCCGTGCCATGCAGCACGAGCGTGGGCGGAAGGTGCTTCGCCTGGAGCAGCGGCCGGTTGTCATAGCGGTGCTGCCTGAGGAGGCGTCCCAGAAGCCCCGCGGGCTGCACCTTCATCCGGTGGAAGGGCGCGAACAGCACCAGGCCCCTGGCGGGGGACTCCCGCTCATGCAGCGTGTGAGCCGCCGTGAGCGCCGCCATGCTGCCCATGGAGAACCCCACGAGGTGGAGGTCCCGGGCGGCGGAGGGATGGGCCGACACCAACCAGCGCATGGCGTTCGCCGCGCTGTCGCGGAGCGCCTCGGGAGAGGGCTTCCCGGGTGAGCCGTCGAAGCCGGGCGGCGCGAAGGCGGCCAGGCCGAGCCCACGCCCCTGGTCCAGCGAGAGCAGGATGGCCTTCGCCTCGGAGAGATATCCCGGCGTGTTGCCGCCGAAGTAGACCAGCCACCGCGCCTCACCGTCGACGGGAGGACGCGTCAGCGCGACGCTCCACGGCGGCGCATCAGGGCCTGTCACCGTCCAGCCGCCCGAGGCCAGCTCGGTCCGCTCCGCTGGTGACAGCGCCGCGCCGGTGTACGGGAACGGGCCCGGGAATTCAGGGTCGTGTCGAGGCCAGCCCACCATGAGTATCCACCCCACCAGCACGACAACCATCGCGGGCGTCGCACGACGGGCCGAGAGCCGACCGGCCTCTCGGCTCGATGTCGTTACCTTGAACCAGTCCATCGAGCCTCTCCGCGCGCGCCGTGCTGGGCCTCATCCAGGGCCTCACGGAGCAGCCGCCCCAGGACGTGGACGTTGGGCTCGCGCACCAGGCTGTCGTGGTCCCCCGGCACCTCGCGGATGTTCAACGCGGGCACCAGCGGCTCCCAGCCCAGGCTCGTGCCCATGTGCGCGTAGATGGCGTGTATCTCCTGCGCGCGGAACAGCGTCACGGGGCCGGGGTAGGGGCTCGGCGTGTAGCGGCTCGCGAGGAGCTGGAAGCGCTCGGTGAGCTGGAGGTTCCTCAGCTCGATGGGCAGCGCTTCCCCGCGCTGCTCGTACCAGCGCAGCTTGAGCTGGCTCCACAGCCGGGTGCCGTCGCGCTCGACCTTGGTGCGCAGCTTGCGGGAGACGTAGCTCGTCGCGCCCTCGCGGCGGAGCTCCCGCAGCCGCTCGTTGAGCGACTGGCGGCGCTCCTGGGTGGCGGGGTGGAAGGTGTCCAGGAACGCGACGAGCGCGACCGGCTCCCCCATCGCATGGAGCCGCTGCGCCATCTCGTAGGCCACCACGCCGCCGCCGGAGTAGCCGCCGAGCAGGTAGGGCCCGTGGGGCTGCACCTGCCGGATGCTCTCCAGGTAGATGGACGCCATCTCCTCGATGCTGTCGGCCGGTGGCAGCTTGCCGTCCACGCCGCGCGCCTGGAGCCCGTAGAAGGGCTGCTCCTTGCCCAGCGTCTGCGCCAGCTCGCGGAAGTTGAGGACGTTGCCGCCCGCGCCGTGCACACAGAAGAAGGGCAGGACCTTGCCGCCCTTCTGGATGGTGACGAGCGGCGACCAGGTCTTCGACGCCGGCCTGGCACCCGGAGCGGGCGCGGCGGGCGCGGCCTCCCCTGGCGCGGCGTCCGGCGTGAAGGGAATCCCGGCGGCCTCGCGCACCAGCGCGGCGCACTGCTCCAGCGTGGGGGCCTCGAACAGGGTCGCCAGGGTCAGGTCCGCGCCCAGCGTCTTCTTGATGCGCGCGAACAGGCGCACCGCGATGAGCGAGTGTCCGCCCAGCTCGAAGAAGTTGTCCTTCAGCCCCACCCTGGGCGCGCCGAGAAGCTGCTGCCACAGCTCGGCCAGCTTGCGCTCCACGTCGTCGCGCGGGGCGTCCGCCGCCACCGCGCCGCCGGCCTGCGGGCCCTCCTGGGACACCGCTGGAGCGGCGGGCTTCGCCGCCTCCTGCTTCGGGCGCGTGCGGGCCGCCAGCGCGTGCAGGTCCATGGAGCTGACGAAGACCGCTGAAGAGGCGTCGAGTGTCAGCGCGCGCAGGAAGGCCTCCTGGCCCTCCGCCGGCTTGATGCCCAGCGGCAGCCAGCCTTCGAGCAGCGAGCCCTTCTTCTGCGGCGCGCGGCCGGACCGCCCCGCGTCGCCGGCCCCGACGAGGTAGC
>JAFAAN010000128.1 GCA_023426545.1 Pseudomonadota bacterium | reverse complement strand
CCATGGGCCCGGGCGAAGCGCTCCCGGAGCGAAGGGCCCGAGCGCTGGAGCTCCAGCGCCGCCCTGGCGTCCATCATCAACACCCGGCCGGCGGCCTCCTCCTGCCAGAGGAGGTGGCGGCGCACATCGTCCAGCAGGGCGCTCAGGTCCTGCGCGGCATCGGGCGTGTCGTCATTCACGGTCCTGGATCGGTATCGGACGTGGCGCCCGGGCGCAAGGAAGCGGACGTCCTGGCTGGCTGTTCGCTCCCCCGAAACGCAGGGCCCGGGCGCTCCCGGCGCGAAAGCCCGCCCTCGCGGCCCCTCCGTCACACTACGTACACGCCGTGTCGGCCGGAACACCCCGCCTGGAGTCGCAGGGCACCATCACACTCGCGGTGCTGGGGAGCCGCGCTAAGCCCCGGCCCGCGCCGACGCGGGCACCAGCAGGAGCTCGAGGATGGCGCGCGCCACCTCGTGCTTGCTGCCCTGTAGCTCTCGCGCCGCGCCCGAGCGCGTCAGCACCGTCACCCGGTTGGTGTCCGTGCCGAAGCCCGCGCCCGGCGCCGTCACGTCGTTGGCGACGATGGCGTCCAGGCCCTTGCGCTCCAGCTTGTCACGCGCGTGCTCCAGCACGCGCTCCGTTTCCGCCGCGAAGCCCACCAGCACCGGCCGCTTCGCATTCCCCGCCACCTTCCGCGAAGCCTCCGCGAGCACGTCCGGCGTGCGCACCAGCGTCAACGCCTCCGGCGCGGCCGTCGTGCCCTTCTTCACCTTCTGCGGCGCGCGCGTCTCGGGGCGCCAATCGCTCACCGCCGCCGTGGCGATGAATGCATCCACGGCGCCCACGCGCGCGAGCACCTCGCGCGCCATGTCCTCCGCACTCACCACGTCCACGACGTCGAGCCCCGCGCGCTCCACGCGGCCCACCGGGCCAAGCACCACCGTCACCTCGGCGCCCAGGCTCCGCGCCGCGTGCGCCAGCGCCATGCCCATCTTCCCCGTGGACGGATTCGAGAGGAACCGGACCGGGTCCAGGAACTCCCGGGTGGGCCCCGCCGTCAGCAGCACCCGCCTCCCCGCCAGGGGGCCGGCCCCGAAGCGCGCGGCTATGGCCTCGACGATGGCGGGCACGTCCGCCAGCCGCCCTTCCCCCACGTCACCACACGCGAGCAGCCCCGCGCCCGGCCCCACGCGCGTGAAGCGCGGATAGGCCAGGAGCGCCGCGAGGTTCTCCTGCGTCAGGGGATTGTCCCACATGGCCACGTTCATCGCGGGGGCCAGCACCACCGGGCCGCGGAAGGCCAGCAGCGACGTCGTCACCGCGTCGTTCCCCATGCCCGCGCGGATGCGCGCCAGCAGGTCCGCCGTGGCCGGGGCCACGACGAAGACCTCCGCCCACCGCGCCAGGTCCAGGTGGCCGAAGTTCCCCTCCTGGGCGGGGTCGAAGTAGTCGGTGAGCACCGGGTGCCCGCTGAGCGCCTGGAAGGTGAGCGGGGTGACGAACTGGCGCGCGGACTCCGTCAAGGCCACCCGCACCTCCGCGCCGGCGCGCGTCAGCTCCCGGACCAGCTCGCAGGCCTTGTACGCCGCGATGCCCCCGCCCACGCCGACGACCACCCGCCGGCCCTTCAGTGTCGTCACGTCCATGCGGCTTCCTAATGCGCGCGGCCGTGGGCTCGCAACCGTGGTGGGGGCCCTCAGCGGCCCAGCACGACCTCGGCGCTCGCCGGCACGTCCACGACGCGGACCTCTGGCCCGCCCGGTGTCTCCACGTGGAAGTTGCCCCACACCAGGGTGTAGCGCCCGGGGGCCAGGCCGCTCAGCCGCACCTGCTCCGTCCGGGGCTGATAGATGAGCTGCGCCCAGCGCGAGCGCATCAGCGCCTCCGCCGGAGGGTTGCCGACCGCCCCCAGCTCCCCCGCGACGACCCAGAGCGCCCGCCCCCGCTCCGGCTTCACCTGCACGGTGAGCGATGCGGTGCCCGGCCCGGGCCCCAGGTCCAGGTGCATCTCCGTGCCACCCACCTGCACCACCAGCGCGGGCTCGCCGGAGAACTCGCGTTGCGTGCCCAGCGCGAAGCGGTAGTTGCCGGGAGACACCTCCACGCTGTAACCGCCGTCCGGCCCGGTGACGATGGAGAGCCGCTCGCTGCGGTCCGCGTTGACGGCCTCGACCTCGAACCCCGACGCGGGACTCCCATCCTGCCGATACACCGTGCCGCTCAGCCGTGTCGCCTGCCGCAGCTTCAGCTCCACTGGACCGCGCGCGCCCCGCTCCACGGCCTGCGTGGCGCTCAGCCGGCCCTTCCGGGCGGAGAGCGTGTAGCGCGACACATAGGGCGGGCTGGCCACCGTGAAGCGCCCATCCAGCCCGGACAGCACGGAGTCATCACAGGCGTCGCAGGTCACGACGGCGTCGGCCACCGGTCCTCCGCCCTCGTCCACCACCTGCCCCGAGATGCTGGGCAGCTTCTCCAGCACCAGGTCGCCCAGGTCCGGCGAAGCAGGCCGATCCACCATCAGCGGCTCGTATCCCAGGGCGTCCACCGAGGCGATGATGCGCTCCCCCGCGGTGGGCAGCGGCAGCTCGAAGCGGCCATCCGGGGCATTCACCTCATGCTCATCCACGCGGAAGCGCCGCACCGGAGCGCCGTCGTCGCCGACGACGCGCCCGCGGAACACACTCCGCTTCTTGAGCACCACCCGCACCGGTGGTCCGCCAGCCGTGCCCTCCGAGCGCTCCACCTGGTCATACCCGGAGTGCTTCACCTCCAGGCGGTAGCCCCGGCCAGGGCGCAGCGAGCGGAACTCGAAGCGTCCGCTGGCATCGGACTGCACCGGGTCGGCTGCCCGGGGCACCACCAGCAGCGTGGCGCCCGCCACCGGCGCGTTCTGTCCATCCACCACCTCGCCGCTGAGCGGCGCCCCTGGCTTCAGCTCCGCCTCCAGCTTCAGCGTCTGCCCGTCCGCCAGCGTCACCTGCGTGCGCTCCGATGGCAGGTAGTCCGGGTGCGAAGCCATCATCGAATACGTGCCCGCCGGCATGCCGCGCATGGGCACCATCCCATCCGAGCCGGACGGCCGGTCGCTGCGGAAGATGCCTTGCTGCTCCACCCACAACACCACGTCCGCGCCCTCGACGCGGCGGCCCTCGGAGGACACCGTCACCTCCAGCGACGCCCGGGGCTCCAGGGCGAGCTGCACGTCGGTGGCGGGCGCCGTCACCGGGAGCTGCCCGCCGCCCCACTCCGAGTGGTGCGCGTGGAGCTCGTACAGCCCGGGCGTGGGCACCTGCGCGACGAAGCGTCCGTCCCCATCCGCCAGCACCGTCGCCCCCGTGGGCTGCACCAGCACGGACACCCCGGGAGCCGGGCGCCCGTACACGTCCAGCACGTGCCCGCTGATGACCGTGGCGCGCTCCATCTCCAGTTCGAGCGGCGTCTCCCCCGGCTTCACGCGGGCCGGAAGCCGCGCATCGCGGAACCCCTCCGCCTCGCCCATCAGCACGTAGTCCCCCGCCGCCAACGGGCCCAGCGTCACCAGCGCCCCGGTGCCGCCGCGCTCGCGGCGGACGAGCTCGCCCGTTGGCAGCCGGAGCTGCAGGTCCGGCTGGGGCACGGGCTGGCCGTCCTCGTCCACCACCGTGACGAGCAGGCTCCCCGCCTCCTCCAGCGCGAGCGTCACCTGGGTGACGCGGTCCTCCAGGGCCACGGTGCGAGGCACGGACGCCAGCCCCCGGGACTCCGCCGTCACCACCAGCTCATCCGGATACAGTCCGGTGAAGCGCACCGGCGCGCCATCCGTGCGCAGCTCGCGCGCCAGGTGGTCCGCGCGCAGGCGCACCAGCGCTGCGGCGGGGGCCCCGTTCCGGGTGACGCGGACCTCCAGCGTGCGGGCAGGCGTCAGCCGCAGCCGCACGGGCTGCGGCCCCGCCTCCACCTGCGCCTCCACCGCGGGCAGGTACCCCTCCGCCGTGGCCAGCACATAGAAGGGGCCCTCGCCCAGCCCCGACACGTTGAACACGCCATCCGGCCCGCTCGTGGCGTCGAATGGCAGGGGCACCCGCCGCGACATCACGTGGACGCGCGCGCCCCGCACGGGGCGACCGGCCTCGTCCACCACCTGACCACCGATGGCGCGCAGCGGCGGCAGGTACAGCTCCACCGGGTCCCCGGGCGCGGCCCGCTCGCGCAGCGCCACGCCCAGCCCTGGTGCCCGGGCCCACACGGAGAAGGAGACGCCCGCGAGGTGCTCGAAGCGGAAGCGCCCGTCCGCGTCCGCGTGGACCGAGGCCCGCGGCGTCAGGAAGCCCTGCTGCTGCTCGAAGAACGCCAGCGTGTGCAGCGCCGTCTCGCGCGCCGGGCAGGACAGGAGCGCCAGCCCGCACTCGTCACAATGCACGCTCAGGAGCGTCCGCTCGGCGCTGGCGGCCAGGGACACCTCCGCGCCCGGGACGGGGCGCCCCGAGGCATCCAGCACACGGCCCGTGAGGGACAGCCCCTCGCCCGCGGTGGAGGACACGTCCACGGCGGAGAACCCTGGCAGCGGCCTGCCCTGGACCGGGTGGGCGCCGGGAGCGTCCGGCGAAGAATCCGCGCCCGCCCACAGCCATGCCACGCCCGCCGCCAGCAGGGCCGCCATCAAGCCTATGACAATCCAGTTGCGCATGCGCACACGGCGCGGACCATAGCCCGGGGCCGGGCGCGGAACGGCCGATTCCCCCCTGAAATTCCGGGCACGTCCGCGGGCCCCCCTTAGCGGGCCCGCGTGCGCGGCCAGCCACAACGGTCTCCTACTCCTCCGCGAACGGCGCGATGGCCTGCGCCACCGCCAGCTCCTGGCGCGCCTCGCTCAGCTCCGAGTTGGTGGCGCGCAGCCGGTCGCTGAGCACCTGCACGAAGCTCCAGAGCATCTTCACCGCGAGGATGGACTCGCGCTTCATGAGCCCCATCAGGTCGGGCCGGGAGATGACCATGGTGCGCGTGGGCTCCGTGGCCCGCACCGTCGCCGAGCGCGGCGCGTTGTCGATGAGCCCCATCTCCCCGAAGTGGCCGCCAGCGCGAAGCTCGGCGATCTCCACGCCGTTCTTCTCGATGGCCACCCGCCCCCGGATGACGACGAAGAGCTCCTCGCCCGGCTGCCCCTCCACCACGATTTCACGGCCCGCCGGATACGTGCGCGTGGTGGCGATGGACAGCACCGCCGTCTGCTCCTTGTACGTGAGGTGGCGGAAGAGCGGAATCTTGCGCAGCGCCTCCATGCGCGACTGCGCCTCGCTCGTCTCCTCGCTGACGGAGGCGCCCTCGCCCGAGACCTTCACCACCACCGCGGTGATGTTGTCCTTGCCGCCGCGCTCGTTGGCGATGTCGATGAAGCGCTTGGGCAGGTCCCCCGGCGTCACGCCGGCGATGAGCGACAGGACCTCCTCGTCCTCGACGTACCCGTGCAGACCATCCGAGCAGAGGATGAACATGTCCCCGGGCACCAGGTCCACGATGAGCGTGTCGACCTGGACGGACTCCTGGATGCCCACCGCTCGGGTAATCACGTTGCGGTACTGCGAGGTGGCGGCCTGGTCCTTCGTAATCGTGCCGGCCTTGAGCTGCGCGGCGACCAGGGTGTGGTCCTCGGTGAGCCGGTGACACTGGCCGTGCCGCACCAGGTAGACGCGGCTGTCACCCACGTGGCCGATGACGCCCTTGTTGCCACCCACCGCGAGGCACACGAAGGTGGTGCCCATGCCGCGCTTGGTCGCGTCCGACATCGCCGTCCGGTAGATGTCCGCGCACGCGCGTTGGACGGCGACCTCGACGAGCGCCGCCGCCGCGGAGCGGCTGTCCGGCGTCGGGTTGTTGCCCAGGTCCTTGAGCAGGTGGCGGTTGGCGGAGATGTGCTGCTTGACGACCTCCGTGGCCCGGTTGCTGGCGACCTCACCGGCCGCGTGCCCACCCATGCCATCCGCCACCACGTAGAGCCCGAGCGCGGTGTCCACCAACATCGCGTCTTCGTTGTGCTGCCGCCTGCGGCCGACGTCGGTCAGTCCAAAAGCTTCTGTGGTCAAGGCCACCGCGAACACTCCCATGTGTGACAGAGGGCGACTCCGCACGTTACGCAGGCCCCCGAAGGCGAGGCAAGACTCAGGGAGCCATCCTCACGGCCAGCATCCGCACAAAACCGCTGGCCGTGTAGAAGCCAACCTCCACCTGCCCGAAGCGCAGCCGCGCCCCGTCCGCCACCGGGACGGGCCGCCGGGGGACGAGCCGGACCCCGCCCGCCCAGGTGCCGTTCTTCGAGCCGGCGTCCGTCAGGAGGAAGCCCGCCGGCCCTTCCTCCCGACTGAACCACGCGTGGAAACGGGAGACGCTCCCGTCATCCAGCACGACGTCGTTGTTGCCCGTCCGCCCCACGGTGATGCCCCGGCCAAAGGCGTTCGGCCGCGCCTTCACGACGGGAAACACCACCGGAGCGCGGGCCCCCAGCGTGGGCGCGCCGGCGTTCGTCACCGTTTTCAGGCGGTACTCGTCCGACTCCTCGCCGCCCGTGTCCTCCGAGGCCGGCGTGAAGACGAGCAACGCGGGCGGCAGGTTCCGCTCGAAGGCTTCTCGGTTGCGGAGATACCGTGAGACGTGGGCGCTGAGCGGCTCGGACATACGTAGCGTGCGGACAGAGTGCCCTTCGACCGCACTCTACGCCAACCCTAGCGCCAATCCACGAACAACCCGAGCATCGGGCCACCGACGAAGAACCGGCCAAGGCTGCGGCGCTTGTAGCCAAAAGGCTCTCCGTAACCCACCGCGAGCCCGCCCGCGACGTCCCCGAACTGGTAGCCCAGGTGGATGCGGCCCTCGATGAGGCCCGCCACGCGCCGGTCCGGCTCCAGCCCGCCGTCGAACTGGGCGCCGTAGAAGACGGGGCCGCCCGTCACCTGGAAGCCCCAGTGCACCTTTCCGGGCAGGTGGTTCCGGTAGCCCACACCCACCTGCGGGCTGTGCTGGTAGAAGGAGCGCACCGCGCTCTGCGGCTTGCCCGTCTCGGTGTCCGGGAACGCGACGCTCCACGACAGGCTGCCCTCCAGCAGCAGGGCGAAGGCGTCCTTGCGGCCCTGGAAGAAGGTGAACTGCCACTGCACCTTGGCCAGCGGCGACACCACGCCGTCCTGGAGGCTGGCCCCGAGGAACACCCCGCGAGGCGCCCACGCGGGCGTTGGAGAGTGGTGCTCTGGAGGCCGATTCGTCCCCTGCGCGGCAGCGGAAGAGGCCAGACCCAGTACGGCAACCAGTAAAAAGGGGAGCTTGCGGTGCATGGGGGTCTCTTCCCGCCACGGCACGGCCCGCTTGTCAACGGACTATTCGTTTGGCTATGACACAGCTTGTTACCTTCGGATGGGCCCAGACCGGGGATGTCTCTTCCGGAACCGCCCGCCGCGGGACACAAGGAGCGGAACACGGCATGCCAGTCGTGACAGTCCGGGCCGGCAGCAAGCAGCGCCCGGGTAGGTTCGACGTACTCGTCCGAAAGGCCACGGAGAAGGCCTCCGACCTTCTGGAAGAGAGTGACCGCGTTCTCGTGGTCTACGAGAAGGGTTGCGCAAGCCTCTACTACGAGCGCGACGGGGAGATGCCCACCCCGCCCGCGGCCGACCGGCCTTCCTGAGTTCGAGCGCCGCGTGCCCGCGCAGGGCTACACGGCGCGCCGCCGCAGGGGCATCGTCAAGCACCGGACGCTGCCGTTGCCCCGCTCCAGCGCCTCGATGTCCACGCTCGCCACCTCAATGCCACCCGCCTTCGCCAGGGGACGTAACCCGAGCGCGGCGCTCTCCGAGGCGAGAATCAGGTCCGGACGCACGTAGATGAAGTTCGACATGAAGCCGTCCTCCCCTCGCGGCTCGAAGGGGATGACGCGGCGGCCGCGCCGGGCAAAGTAGCCGTCGAAGGGCTCCCAGTGCGGGGCCTGCCCCTGCTCGAACACCTGGATGGGGGTGTGCCGGAGGAAGGCGCGCGCCACCACCGCGTGAGCGCCCAGCACGTTGAAGGCCAGGTCCAGGTGGATGATGCCCAGGCTCTCCGGGATGCGGACCACCGCGGCCTCGCGGAAGCCCGAGCGCCACGCCAGCGCCAGGAACGGCTGGAGCGCCTGCGCGTCACTGCGCAGCCCCACGTTGACGAGCAGCCGCTCGGCGTCGAGCACGAAGACATCCCCGAATTCGATGCGCGCCGAGGACGCGGCCGTCTGGTCGTGGCTCGCCGGATGGAGCTGTGACAGCGCACGGTGCGCCACGTCGAACTCCGCCAACCGCGGCGCGAACGCCGCCGTGCCCGTCACGAGCTGACGCCCGAGCACGGCCGCCGTATCCCGGACGAACACCCGGTTCACCGTGGTGTCGCTGACGGCGCGCTCGCGCTCTGGCAGCAGCTCCCACAGGTCAATCGCCCGGCAGCCCAGCCGGGTCAGTGCGTCCCGCAACCGCCCGAAGGCATCCTCCGCCTCGGTGCGCGTGACGGGCCGCGTGAAGCCCACGGCCGTGGCTTCCTCGGCGGTGGTGACGTCCAGCGCCGCGGGACGGAACACCGCGACGCAATCCAGTTGGCCTGATTCGGACCAGCACTCGAACTCGCTGAACGCCATCTGAGCGCACCTGTCGTCACAGCGGTGAGTCAGCCCGGACATCCCCGCGCCGCGGCCCCACACGCCACGTGCCGACGCCCCATCCGAGCGCTGGCACCAGAATTTTACCTCGGAAATCCCTCAAGACTAGTCGGATTCGAAACAGTTACATAATAATCAAGAACTACGCGTTTTCACCCTGGTTCCCTCAGTTTTCATGAAGCCATCTTCCGGTGTCCCCCAGGCCCCTGTGGATTCCCCGGTGTCCTCCCGTGCGGGGGGCGCCCGCACTCGCGAGGAAATCGCGGCCTGGCTCCGCACCTACGTGGCCGAGGCCGCGCGCCTCGCGCCGGAGGAGGTCGACGGCCAGGAGCCCTTCGTCCGCTATGGGCTGACGTCAAAGGACGCGGTGTTCCTGTCGGGCGAGCTGGCGGACTGGCTGGGCCGGGACGTGTCGCCGACCATCGTCTGGGAGCACCCCACCCTCGATGCGCTCAGCGAGGCGCTCGGCCGCGCTCCGGCGCCCGCCCTGCCCCTGCCGGAGACGCCCGCCGCCGCCCAGGCCGAGGACGACCTCATCGCCGTGACGGCGCTGGGGTGCCGCTTTCCAGGAGCCCCTTCCCCCGAGGCGTTCTGGGCGCTGCTCCAGCGTGGCGGCGACGCCATCACCGAGGTGCCCTCGGGGCGCTGGGACGCGGAGCTGAGCGCGCGGTGGGGCGGGTTCCTCGAAGACGTCGAGGCGTTCGACCCGCTCTTCTTCGGCATCTCCCCGCGTGAGGCCACGCGGATGGACCCGCAGCAGCGCCTGCTGCTCGAGGTGGCGTGGGAAGCGCTGGAGCGCGCCGGCCAGGCACCGCAGTCACTCCAGGGCAGCCGCACGGGCGTCTTCGTCGGCATCAGCACCAGCGACTACGCGCAGCGGCAGTTCGGCAACCGCGCCCTGCTGGATGCCTACGCGGGCACCGGCAACGCGCACAGCATCGCGGCCAACCGGCTGTCCTACGTGCTGGGCCTGCGTGGCCCCAGCATGGCGGTGGACACGGCGTGCTCGTCCTCGCTCGTCGCGGTGCACCTCGCGTGTCAGAGCCTCCGCGCCCGGGAGTGCGACCTGGCGCTCGCGGGTGGCGTCAACCTCATCCTGTCGCCCGAGCTGACCCTCGCCTTCACCGAGGCGGGGATGATGGCGGCGGACGGACGCTGCAAGACCTTCGACGCGTCGGCCGATGGCTACGTGCGCTCGGAGGGCTGCGGCGTCATCCTGCTCCAGCGGCTGTCGGACGCGCGGGCCTCCGGGGCGCCCATCCTCGCCGTCATCCGCGGCTCGGCCGTGAACCACGACGGACTCAGCAACGGGCTCACCGCGCCCAGCGGCACCGCGCAGCAGGACGTCATCCAGCAGGCCCTGCGGCAGGCGCGGCTGACGCCCGAGCAGATTGGCTACGTCGAAGCCCACGGCACCGGAACGCCGCTGGGCGACCCCATCGAGCTGACCGCCCTGACGGCCGCGCTGTCGCCAGGGAGGGAGTCCGGACAGCGCTGCCTCATCGGCTCCGCGAAGAGCAACATCGGCCACCTGGAGGCGGCAGCGGGCATCGCCGGCCTCATGAAGGCGGTGCTGGCCCTGGGCCATGGCGAGGTGCCGCCCCAGGTCCACCTGCGTCAGCTCAATCCGCACATCGCGCTGGACGCGGAGCGCTTCCAGATTCCGACCCGCGCCGAGCCCTGGCCGCAGCCCCCTGGCGCGCGCGTCGCGGGCGTCAGCGCGTTCGGCTTCGGTGGCACCAACGCGCACGTCATCCTGGGCGAGCCGCCTCCGCTCCACTCGGACGCACCTCACACGCCCGAGCGTGGCAGCCATGTCCTGACGCTGTCGGCCCGGAGCGACGCGGCCCTGCGGGTGATGGCCCGGCAGTACCACGAGCACCTGGCGCGGCCGGACGCTCCGGCGCTCGCGGATGTCTGCTTCACCGCCAACACCGGGCGGAACACCTGGCCACATCGGCTCGCCGTCACCGCGAGTTCGAACGCGGACCTGTCCGCGAGGCTTGAGTCCTTCGCCCAGGGACGCGCCGCGCCGGGGCTTCACCACGGCGAGGTGAAGCGAGGCGCCGCGCCGCGCGTCGTGTTCCTGTATCCCGGCCAGGGCACCCAGTACCCGGGCATGGGGCGGCAGCTCTTCGACAGCGCCCCCGTCTTCCGCGAAGCCCTGGAGCGCTGCGACGCGCTCCTCCGCCCCCACCTGGACGTCCCGCTGCTGTCCGTCCTCTTCCCGGCCCCGGATTCGGACGCGGCGCTCATCCACCAGACGCGCTACACGCAGCCGGCGCTGTTCGCCCTGGGCTACGCCCTGACGGAGCTGTGGCGGTCGTGGGGCATCACCCCTGACGCCGTCATGGGCCACAGCGTCGGGGAGTTCACCGCGGCGCACGCGGCGGGCGCGCTCGGGCTGGAGGAGGCGCTGTCCCTGCTGGCGACGCGCAGCCGGCTCATCCAGGCCCTACCCCGGAACGGCGCCATGGCGGCCATCCTGGCGGACGAGCCGACGGTGCGCGCCGCGCTGGAGGGCGAGCCAGCGGTGGATGTCGCCGCCATCAACGGGCCCCGGCACGTCGTCATCTCTGGCGAGCACGAGGCGCTCCAGCGCATCACCGCGGCGCTCCAGGCGCGCGGCGTGGAGTCTCGGCCGCTCACGGTCTCCCACGCGTTCCACTCGCCGCTGATGGAGCCCATGCTCGACGGCTTCGAGCAGGTGGCAAGGCTCCTTCCGTCGCACGCGCCCCGCGTGCCGCTCATCTCCAACCTCACGGGCGAGCCGATGACGGCGCCGCCCGATGCCGCGTACTGGCGCCAGCACGCGCGCGCGCCGGTCCAGTTCCTCAAGGGCCTCCAGACGCTGGCCTCGACGGGCCCGGCGCTGTTCATCGAGCTGGGCCCGCACGACACCCTGTCGAACATCGCGCGGCGCTGCATCCCCGACAGCGGCAACGTGTCGCTGCCCAGCCTCCGCCGGCAGCAGGATGCCTGGGAGACGCTGCTCGGCGGCCTCGGCGCGCTGCACACCCGCGGCGTCCGCGTCTCCTGGAGCGCCGTGGACGGAGCGCACCCGCGACGGCGGGTCCCGCTCCCCACCTATCCCTTCGAGCGTCAGCGGTACCTGCTGGACTCCTCGCTCCCCTCCCCTGCCCACACCCCGACGATGATGACCCAGCCCTCCGTCGCAGCGCCTGCCGTGTCCCGCAAGGAGCACCTCCTCGACGAGCTCCGGACGATGGTCGCCCGTCTTCTCCAGGCGCCCGCCGAGAAGCTCGATCCGCATCTGTCCTTCCTGGAGATGGGCGCGGACTCGCTCGTGCTGCTGGACGCCATCCGCAACGTGGAGAAGCGCTTCGGCGTCAAGCTGGCCATCCGCCAGCTCTTCGAGGAGCTGACGTCGCTGGACGCGCTGGCTGTCCACCTCGACCAGACGCTGCCCGCCCACGTCGCGGTGGGCACGGCGCCGCGGCCCGCGCCAACCCAGAGCCTCCCGCCCACGCCCACCCTCCCCGCTGCCCCCACCGCGAGCGCCGCCGTGGCGCAGCCGGGCAGCGCCATCGAGCAGCTCATCCAGCAGCAGCTCCAGGTGATGGCGCAGCAGCTTTCGCTCCTGGGCGGGCGCCCCGTGGCGTCCCCGGTCCTCCCCGCGCCCGAGCCCCCCGTGGCCACGCCCCCCGCGCCGTCTCCCGTCACGGCGTCCCCGGTGAAGGCGGGAGGCACGTCCCCCTTCGGCGCGGGGCCGAAGTCCGGCACGCCCGAGCGCCAGCTCCCGGCCGCGCAGCAGCGGCACCTGGACGCGCTCATCGCGCGGTACACGGCCCGCACGAAGCGCTCGAAGGAGGCGGCCATCCGCTACCGCTCCAAGTGGAGCGACGTGCGCTGGCTGATGAACTTCCGGGCCGAGCTGAAGGAGGTCTGCTACCCCATCGTCAGCGTGCGCTCGAAGGGCTCGCGGGTCTGGGACGTCGATGGCAACGAGTACATCGACCTCTCCATGGGCTTCGGCGTGCACCTGTTCGGGCACAACCCGCCCTTCATCGTCGAAGCGCTCCAGCGGCGGTTGGCGGAGGGCATGGAGCTGGGGCCGCAGTCGGACCTGGGCGGCCAGGCCGCGGAGCTGGTCTGCGAGCTGACCGGCATGAAGCGCGTCACCTTCTGCAACTCCGGCACGGAGGCGGTGATGACGGCGCTCCGGCTGGCGCGCGCGAAGACGGGCCGGACGAAGATCGTGATGTTCACCGGCTCCTACCACGGGCACTCGGACGGGACGCTCGTGGTGGGGCGGATGGTGGACGGCAGGCCGCAGTCGCTCCCCATGGCGGCGGGGGTGACGCCGAAGGTGGTCGAGGACGTCCTCGTGCTGCCCTACGGCGAGGACCGCACGCTGGAGCTCATCCGTGAGCACCTGCACGAGCTGGCGGGCGTCCTGGTCGAGCCCGTGCAGAGCCGCCGGCCCAACCTCCAGCCCCGGGCCTTCCTCCAGGCGCTGCGGACGATGACGCGAGAGGCCGGCGTGCCGCTCATCTTCGACGAGGTCATCACGGGCTTCCGCCTCCACCCCGGTGGCGCCCAGGCCTGGTATGGCATCGAGGCGGACCTGGTCACCTACGGCAAGGTGCTCGGCGGCGGCATGGCCATTGGCGCCGTCGCGGACCGGGGCGGCTTCGTGGACCGCATCGACGGCGGCGACTGGAGCTACGGCGATGCGTCCTACCCCGCCGTCGAGACGACCTTCTCCGCGGGCACGTTCTGCAAACATCCCCTGACCATGGCGACGACGGTGGCCACGCTGAGCCACCTCAAGGCCCAGGGCCCCTCGCTCCAGGAGGAGCTGGGGCGCCGCGCCGAGGGCCTCGCCTCGCGCCTCAACGCGGTGTTCCAGCGCGAGCAGGCGCCCATCGAGGTGGTCCACTGCGGCTCGGTGCTGCGCTTCTCAGCCGCCGGCAACTTCAGCTACCTGTACCAGTCGCTGGAGATGGACCTGTTCTTCTGTCACCTGGTCCAGCGCGGCATCTACATCTGGGAGGGGCGCACGTGCATGCTCTCCACCGCGCACTCGAACGAGGACCTCGACACCATCGTCCGGGTGGTCGCGGAGACGGTCGCGGACATGCGCGCGGGCGGCTTCTGGCCGCGCACGTCATCCCCCGAGCCCACCCGCGCCGAGGCGCGCACCCTGCCGACGACGGAAGCCCAGCGGCAGCTCTGGGTCCTCTCCCAGATGAGCCCGGGCGGCTCCATCTCCTACAACCTGTCGATGAGCCTGCGGCTGGAAGGCACGCTCGACGTGGGCCTGGTGCAGCGCGCAGTCCAGCAAGTCGTCGACCGGCACGAGGCCCTTCGCCTCCACATCCACGCGTCCGGGGAGCAGCAGACCGCCGCCGCGTCGCTCACGCTGTCCCTGCCGGTGCATGATGTGTCCACGCTGCCCGCGCAGGAGCAGGCGGAGCGCCTGACCCACTGGTACGCCCAGGAGAGCGGCACACCGTTCGACCTGCACCAGGGACCGCCCCTCCGCGCGCACCTGCTGAAGCTGAATGCCCAGGAGCACCTCTTCGTCCTCACGGCCCACCACGTGGCGGTGGACGGCTGGTCGCTGGGCGTCATCGTCCGGGAGATCGCCGCGCGGTACACCGGGCTCCAAGGGGGCGGCGCCGCGCTGCCCCCCGCATTGCAGTGGAGCGACTACGTGCACTGGCTCCAGCAGCAGGCCGGTACGAAGTCGCAGGGAGCCCATGAGCGCTTCTGGTTGAGCCGGCGCGTGGAGACGCTGCCCGCGCTGGAGCTGCCCACCGACCACGGCCGCCCCGCCCAGCGCAGCTACCGGGGGGCGCGCGAGACGCTTCACCTGGACCGCGCCACCACCCAGGCGCTTCGCGAGGCCGCCGCGCAGCAGCAGTCCACGCTCTTCATGCTGCTCCTCTCCGTCTACACCACGTTCCTCCACCGGCTCACGGGCCAGGACGACGTGCTGGTGGGCATCCCCGCCGCCGGACGCGGCATGGAGGGCAGCGAGGGACTCGTGGGCTACTGCTCACACCTGCTGCCCATCGCCAGCCGTCTCCAGGCGGAGCAGTCCTTCGCGGAGTACCTCCAGGGCCTCAAGCAGGTGCTCTGGGAGGCGTACGAGCACCAGGACTATCCCTTCGCCCTGCTCATCAAGCGTCTGAACCTGCCGCGCAGCACCAGCCACAACCCGCTCGTCAACGTCACGTTCAACCTGGAGCGCCCCCTGGGGAATCTCCAGATGGGTGGGCTGCGCGCGCGCTTCGTCCCCCAGCCCGTGCGCTACTCCGCCTTCGACCTGAGCCTGAACGTCATCGATGCGGACGACGGGCTGGTGCTGGACTTCGACTACAACACCGACCTGTTCGAGCCGGAGACGCTGGCTCGCTGGGCCCAGAACTTCCGCGCGCTGCTGTCGGGAGCGCTCGCGCAGCCCGAGTCGAGCGTGGTGGCCCTGCCGATGCTCACCGCCGCCGAGCGCCGCAGGGTCCTGGTGGCGTGGAACCAGAACCAGGTGGGCTACCGGGAGGACCTGCTCACCCATCAGCTCATCGAACAGCAGGCCGCCGCACGGCCCGGCACACACGCGGTGGAGCTGGACGGCCAGTTCCTCACCTACGCGGACTTCAACCGGCGCGCCAACCAGCTCGCGCACCACCTGAGCGACCTGGGCGTCGGACCGGGAGTCATGGTGGGCGCCTTCATCGACCGCTCGCCGGAGATGCTGGTGACGCTGCTGGCCATCCTCAAGGCCGGCGGCGCCTACGTGCCGCTCGACCCGGGGCACCCCGCGGAGCGGCTGCGTTTCCTCGTGGAGGACGCGCGCGTGGCCGTGGTGGTGACGAAGCACGCCCTCGCGGAGCGGCTGCCACCCCATGCCGCGAAGGTGGTCCACCTGGACACGGAGGCCGCGGCGCTGGCGTCGCGCCCCACGGAGAACCCGCCCTCCACGGCGACGGCCACGTCGCCCGCGTACGTCATCTACACGTCCGGCTCCACGGGCGAGCCCAAGGGCGTGGTCATCGCCCACGGGCAGATGGCCGTTCACTTCCAGGACATGCAGCTCCACTTCGAGCTGACCGAGCGCGACCGCGTGCTCCAGTTCGCCTCGTTCAACTTCGATGCGTCCCTGGAGCAGATGCTTCCCACCCTCATGTCGGGTGCGACGCTCGTCCTGCGCGGCAATCAGGTCTGGACGCCCGAGGAGCTGGCCCGCCGCATCGTCGAGCAGCGGCTGTCCGTCATGAACTTCCCCACGGCGTACTGGCAGCAGCTCACGCAGAGCTGGGCCGAGTCACCGCCTGCCCTCGGGGCGAATGACCTGCGGCTGGTCATCATCGGCGGCGACACCGTGCTGCCCAGCGTGCTGGAGCTGTGGCAGCGCGGCCCGCTGGGGCATGTGCGCACGCTCAACGCCTACGGGCCCACCGAGACGCTCATCACCGCCACCACGTTCACCATCCCCCGGGGCTGGAGCGCGGCGCGCGTGCCCATTGGCCGGCCGCTGTCGAACCGCCCTTGCTACGTGCTGGACCGCCACGGCCAGCCCGTGCCCATCGGCGTGGCGGGGGAGCTGCACATCGGCGGGCCGCTGGTCTCCGCCGGATACCTCCGCCGCCCGGAGCTCACCGCCCAGCGCTTCGTGCCGGACCCGTTCAGCGATGAGCCGGCGGCGCGCCTGTACCGGACGGGCGATCTGGTGCGCTACCGGCCCGACGGCACGCTCGAGTTCCTGGGCCGCACCGACCACCAGGTGAAGGTGCGCGGCTTCCGCATCGAGCTGGGTGAGATCGAGTCCGCCCTGAGCGCTCACGAGCACGTCCAGGAGGTGGTCGTCACCGTCGTCGAGGAGCCAGGGGCCCTGGCCGGCCACGACAAGCGGCTGGTGGCCTACGTCGTGCCATCCTCGCGTGGCGAGGTGACGCCCGCGACGCTGCGGCAGTTCCTGCTGGAGAAGCTGCCGGACTACATGGTCCCCGCCTTCTTCGTCCTCCTGGACGCGATGCCGCTGACGGCCAGCGGGAAGCTGGACCGGCGGGCGCTGCCGGCGCCAGACCCGGAGTCCAGCACGCCCACGCGCCCGTTCGTCGCCCCGCGCACCTCCACCGAGCAGATGCTGGCGGACGCCTGGATGAAGGCGCTGCGGTTGCAGCGCGTGAGCGTCCATGACGACTTCTTCGAGCTGGGAGGGGACTCGCTGCTGGCCACGCAGGTGGCGTCGCGGCTGCGCGAGTCCCTCAAGGTGGAGCTGCCGCTGGAGCGGCTCTTCAAGCAGACGACCATCGCCGGCCTCGCCGAGCACGTGGACACCCTCCTGTGGGCGTCCCGAGCCACCGAGGAGTCGAACGTCAGCGGCGCGAGCCGTGAGGAGGGGGAGCTTTGAACGGAATCGATGGATTGCTGACCCGGCTGCGCAAGCAGGACGTACGGCTCTGGATGGAAGGCGAGCGGCTGCGCTTCAACGCCCCGCCGGGGGTGATGACACCGGACCTGCTCGGAGAGATGAAGTCACGGAAGGAGGAGCTGGTCTCCTTCCTCCAGCAGGTGGGGCAGTCCCTCCAGAGCGGCGCGGACGTCATCTCCGCGGGCCCTCGCGACGGCGCGCTGCCGCTGTCTTCCGGGCAGCAGCGCATGTGGTTCCTGGAGCAGTTCCAGGGCCCTAGCGGCGCCTACAACATGCCCGCCGCCCTGCGTCTGGAAGGCGAGCTCGACGTGGAAGCGCTCCAGCGGAGCCTCGATGAAATCGTCAGGCGCCACGAGGTGCTGCGCACCCGCTATGGACAGGAGCAGGGGCAACCACATCAGCGCGTCATGCCGCCCGCTCCCGTCCTGATTCCCAGCGTGGACCTGGGCCATGTCCCGGCCGAGGAGCGGCAGGCCGAGGTCCGGCGGCGGGCCACGGAGGAGGCGGGCCGGCCGTTCGACCTGTCGAGCGAGTTGCCCCTGCGGCTAAGCCTGCTGCGCCTGGACGCACGCGAGCATGTGCTGCTGCTCACGCTGCACCACATCGCCTGTGACGGCTGGTCCCTGGGTGTCCTCATCCGCGAGCTGGCCGCGCTCTACCGGGCGTTCTGCACGGGTGAGCCCTCGCCTCTTCCCGAGCCCGAGCTTCAGTATGGAGACTTCGCCCGCTGGCAGCAGCAGCACGCCAGCAGCGGCGCCCAGCAGCCCCACCTCGCCTGGTGGCGCGAGCACCTCGCCGGAGCGCCCGCGCTGCTGGAGCTGCCCACCGACCGGCCGCGCCCCGCGGCCCAGCGCTTCCACGGCGCCACGCACCACTTCACCGTCCCCGCGGAGCTGACCACACGGCTCAAGCAGCGCGGCCGGGAAGTGGAGGCCACGCTGTTCATGACGCTGCTGACGGCGTTCGGCGTGCTGCTGTCCCGCTCCAGCCGGCAGGAGGACCTGGTCATCGGCGCCCCCATCGCCAACCGGGCGCCCCAGACCGAGCCGCTCATCGGCCTCTTCGCCAACACGCTGCCGCTGCGCCTCCAGGTGGACGGCGCCCGTCCCTTCTCCGAGCTGCTCATGCGGGTGCGTCAGGACACGCTCAGCGCCTACGCGCACCAGACGCTGCCCTTCGAGCAGCTGGTCGAGGCGCTCCAGCCCGCGCGCGATCCGAGCTACTCGCCGCTCTTCCAGGTGCTGTTCACGCTCCAGAACACCCCGTCGGAGGTCCTGTCCCTCTCGGGGCTCACGCTGGAGCGACTGGAGTTCGAGAGCGGCACCACGCAGTTCGACCTGTCCCTGTCCATGGCGGAGACGGCCCAGGGGCTCGCCAGCGAGCTGACGTACGACACCGACCTGTTCGACGCGGCCACCATCGAGCGGATGGCAGGGCACTTCCTGCGCCTGCTCGCGGCGATTGCCGAGGACCCCACCCAGCGCGTGGCCCGCCTGCCGCTGCTCACCGCGCCCGAGCGCGCGCGGCTGCTGCGCGAGTGGAACGACACCGCGCTCGACCTGCCCCTGGCCGACAGCCTGCACGGCCTCTTCGAGCAGCAGGTGGCCCGGCGCCCCGGCGCTATCGCCGCGCGCTTCGAGTCCCACGCCCTCACGTACGCCGAGCTGGACGCGCGGGCGAACCAGGTGGCGAACCACCTGCGGCGGCTCGGCGTCGAGCCGGGCCACCGCGTGGGCATCTTCCTGGAGCGCTCGCTGGAGCTGCTCGTGGGCCTGCTGGGCATCCTGAAATCGGGCGCCGCCTACGTGCCGCTGGACCCGGTGTATCCGCCGGACCGGCTGGCGCACATCCTGGACGACAGCGGCGTGTCGCTCTTGCTGACCGAGCCCGGGCTCGCCACGCACATGCCCGCCTACACCGGCAAGCAGATGCGGCTGGTGGACGCAGCGGACGCGCCCACCACGCCGCCCCAGGTAGAGCTCCGCGGCGACCATGTGGCGTACGTGCTCTACACGTCAGGCTCCACGGGCCGGCCCAAGGGCGTGGCCGTCCCGCACACCGCGGTCGTCAACTTCATGGCGTCCATGCAGCGCACGCCGGGGATGACGGAGCAAGACACGCTCCTTGCCGTGACGACGGTGGCCTTCGACATCTCCGTGCTGGAGCTGTTCCTGCCCCTGAGCGTGGGGGGCGGCGTCGTCATCGCCAGCCGCGAGACGGCGGCAGACGGCACCCGGCTCCTGCGCGCGCTGGCGGAGAGCCAGGCCACGGTGATGCAGGCCACTCCCTCCACGTGGCGGATGCTGCTGACGCTAGGGTGGACGGGCAGCCCCACCCTCAAGCTCCTCTGCGGCGGTGAAGCGCTTCCAGCGGACCTCGTAGCCCCCTTGCTGACTCGCTGCGCGTCGCTGTGGAACATGTACGGCCCGACGGAGACGACCATCTGGTCCACCACCACGCGCGTGGAGCCCGGAGACCGCGTCACGCTGGGACGGCCGATTGGCAACACGCAGGTGTACGTGCTCGACGACGTGTTGCAGCCCGTCCCGCTGGGCGTGACGGGCGCGCTGTTCATCGGCGGGCTCGGTGTCGCCCAGGGCTACCTCCACCGCCCGGACCTCACGGCCGAGCGCTTCGTTCCGGACCCCTTCGGGCAGGTGCCGGGCGGCCGCCTCTACGACACGGGCGACCTCGTGCGCGCGCTGCCGGACGGCACCCTGGAGTACCTGGGCCGCGGCGACGGGCAGGTGAAGCTGCGCGGCTTCCGCATCGAGTTGGGCGAGATTGAGGCCCGGCTGGCGCAGGTCCCTGGCATCCAGGAGGCCGCCGTGAAGCGCTGGGAGGTCGGCGGCCATCCAGAGCTGGTGGCCTATGTGCGCGCGGGGGACGCCGAGCCCGCGCCCGACGCACTGGCGATCCGCCAGCACCTCCAGGCGCACCTGCCGGCGTACATGGTGCCAGCGCACTTCGTGACGCTGGCGTCCTTCCCGCGCACGGCGAACGGCAAGCTGGACCGCAAGGCCCTCCCCGCGCCATCCGCCAGCCAGCGCGCGTCAGCGGCCTACGTGGCGCCACGCACGCCGGTGGAGGCGCAGCTCGCCGCCATCTGGCGTGAGGTGCTGGCGGTGGAGCAGGTCGGCGCGCACGACAGCTTCTTCGACCTGGGGGGCCAGTCGATGAAGGCCGTCCAGGTGGTCGCCCGCATCCAGGAAGCGTGGCGGGTGGACGTGTCGCTGCGGGCGCTCTTCGAGCACCCCACCCTCGAAGCCCTGGCGAAGCACCTGGAGTCGCTCCAGCAGCCCGGGAAGGCGGCCGCCCCGCCTCCGCTCGTCGCCCGGCCCCGGCAGGCGCGCCGCGTCCAGGGCGCGACTCACGCCGAGCTCAACCTCCCCGAATCGCCGTCGAAGAAGGCGTAGCGCAGCCGGGCCCGCGCCTCACCCGCGCGGCCCGCCTCGCCGCTGTCCCCTCCTCGTCTCCACATCTCCGCCCAGCCGGCTCCTTACCTAGACATGACCGCTGAATCCTTCGTCTTCCCCGTGTCGTTCGCGCAGCAGCGGCTGTGGTTCCTCCACCTGATGCAGCCGGAGAACCCGAGCTACCACATCGCCGGTGCCGTCCGGCTCGACGGGACGCTCGACGCAGCCGCGCTCCAGCGCGCCTTCGACGCACTGGTGGAGCGGCATGAATCGCTCCGCACCACGTTCGCGCAGGAGGAAGGCCAGCCCGTCCAGGTCGTCGCGCCCGAGGGCACCGCGGCCTTCTTCCTGACGGACCTGAGCGCCCTGCCCCAGGCCGAGCGCGAGGCGGAGGCACAGCGGCTCGCCACCGAAGAGATTCGCCAGCCCTTCGACCTGATGCGTGGCCCGCTGCTGCGCACGCGGCTGCTCCGGCTTGGCGCCACCGAGCACGTCCTGGTGCTGACAATGCACCACATCATCTCGGACGGAGCGTCGCTGGGCATCCTCATCCACGAGATGACGCAGCTCTACGGCGCGTTCATCGCCCAGCGCGAGCCGAAGCTGCCCGAGCTACCCATCCAGTACGCGGACTACACCGAGTGGCAGCGCGAATGGATGTCGAAGGAAGGCGCGCTCGACGCGCAGGTGGCGTACTGGAAGCAGCAGCTCGCGGGTGCTCCCGTGCTGCAACTGCCCACCGACCGGCCGCGCCCGGCCGTGCAGACGCAACGAGGCGACGCGCTCCCCCTGCACCTGCCGGCGGCGCTGGTGAAGGACCTCCTGACGGTGGGGCAGCGCGAGAACGCCACCCTCTTCATGACGGTGCTGGCCGCGTTCCAGGCCCTGCTCTCGCGGTACAGCCACCAGACGGACATCCTTGTCGGCGCGCCCCAGAATAGCCGCAGTCGCGTACAGACGGAGAACCTGATCGGCTTCTTCGTCAACACCCTGGTGCTGCGCGCTGACCTGTCGGGCAACCCGACCTTCCGTGAGCTGCTCCAGCGTGTGCGGGAGGCGACGCTGGGCGCCTACGCCCACCAGGACATTCCCTTCGAGAAGCTGGTGGAAGCGGTTCAGCCCACTCGCAACCTGGCCTATACGCCGCTGTTCCAGGCCGCGTTCAACTTCCAGGGCATGGCGGAGCAGGCGCTGGCCCTGCCCGGCGTCACCCTCCAGCCGCTGGAGCTCCAGCCGGGCACGTCCAAGTTCGACGTGACGCTGGACCTCCAGGAGACGGCGGACGGCCTGCGCGGCTTCATCGAGTACAACAGCGACCTGTTCGACCGTGAGTCGATGGAGCGCTTCGCGGGGCACTTCCAGACGCTGCTGACGGGGGTGGCCGCCAACGCCGAGCTGCGGCTGGACGCGCTGCCGCTGCTCACGCCGGCCGAGCGGCACCAGCTCCTCGACGTCTGGCCGTTGATGAAGTCCTTCCCCGGCGAGGACACGCTACACGGCCGCTTCGAGGCCCAGGTGCGCAAGCACCCGGAGGCCATCGCGGTGGTGGCCGAGGGAGAGCGACTCACCTACGCGGAGCTGGACCGCCGCGCCAACCAGTTGGCCCACGCGCTGCTCGCGCGAGGTGTCCAGCGCGAGGCGCTGGTGGGCCTGTGCGTGGAGCGCTCCCTGGACACGGTGGTGGGCATCCTCGGCATCCTGAAGGCGGGCGCCGCCTATGTGCCGCTCGATCCGACGTACCCCGCCGACCGGCTGGCCTTCATGGTGTCCGACAGCCAGATGCCCCTGGTGGTGACGCAGCGGCCCCTCGTCGAGCGGCTCCCCTCCAGCGGCGCGGCGCACCTCGTGCTGGAGGACGCCGCAGACGAGCTTTCGCGGCTGCCCACGCATGTCCCTGGGCTCCCGGCGTCGCGCGAGCAGCTCGCCTACGTCATCTATACGTCGGGCTCCACGGGCCTGCCCAAGGGCTCCCTGCTGCCCCACGGCAACGTGATGCGCCTGTTCGAGGCGACGCAGCACTGGTTCGACTTCGACGCGAACGACGTGTGGACGCTGTTCCACTCCTACGCGTTCGACTTCTCCGTCTGGGAGCTGTGGGGCGCGCTGCTCCACGGCGGCAGGCTGGTGGTGGTGCCCTACCTCGTCTCGCGCTCGCCGGATGCCTTCTACCGGCTGCTGAGCGACGAGCGCGTCACCGTGCTGAATCAGACGCCCGCGGCCTTCCGCCAGCTCATCCAGGCCGAGGAGCGGCTGGGCGCGGAGGCGCCTTCCCTATCCCTGCGCTACGTCGTCTTCGGCGGAGAGGCGCTGGAGCCAGCCACCCTCGTCCCGTGGTTCCGGAAGCACGGCGACACCCGGCCCCGCCTCGTCAACATGTACGGCATCACCGAGACGACGGTGCACGTCACCTACCGTCCCATGGACGCCGCGGAGGCGGAGCGCACGCAGCAAAGCCCCATCGGCGTCGCCATCCCCGACCTCCAGCTCTACGTGCTCGACGCGCGGCTGGAGCCGGTGCCCATCGGCGTCGCGGGCGAGATCTTCGTGGGGGGCGCGGGTCTGGCGCGCGGCTACCTGGGCCGCCCGGGCCTCACCGCCGAGCGCTTCATCCCGCACCCCTTCAGCCGTGAGCCCGGCGCCCGCCTCTACCGGACGGGCGATCTGGCGCGCTTCACGAAGGACGGCCAGCTCGAATACCTGGGCCGCATCGACCATCAGGTGAAGATTCGCGGCTTCCGCATCGAGCTGGGAGAAATCCAGACGGTGCTCAGCCTGCACCCCGCGGTGCGCGAGGCCCTGGTGCTGGTGCGCGAGAGCTCGCCCGGCAACAAGTCCCTGGTGGCGTATGTCGCGTCGCCTGGGCAGTCCGCCCCCAGCGTCAACGACCTTCGCCAGCACCTCCTGACGAAGCTGCCGGACTACATGGTGCCGGGCGCGTTCGTGATGCTGGAGCGCTTCCCCCTCACCGCGAACGGAAAGGTGGACCGCAAGGCCCTGCCGGAGCCGGAGACCTCCCGCGCCGACCTCGCGGAGTCATACGTCGCGCCCCGGACGCAGGTGGAGGAAGCGCTCTGCGCCATCTGGGCGCAGGTGCTGGACGTCCCGCGCGTGGGCATCCACGACAACTTCTTCGCGTTGGGCGGCGACTCCATCCTGAGCATCCAGGTGCTCACGCTGGCTCAGAAGCAGGACATCCGCTTCTTCCTCCAGCAGCTCTTTCAGCACCAGACGGTGGCGGAGCTCGCGGCGGCTTCCGGCGAGGCCGCGCCTCCGCGCGAGGTCTTCCCGCGCACCCAGCCGTTCAGCCTCATCTCCGCGGAGGACCGGGCGAAGCTGCCCGAAGGCATCGAGGACGCCTACCCGCTGGCTCGCATCCAGGCCGGCATGCTCTTCCACATGGAGCTGGCGCCCACCTCGAACATCTACCACAACACCGACAGCTTCCATCTGCGCTTGAAGGCGCCGTTCGATGCCGCGCGCTTCGAGGAGGCGGTGCAGGTGGTGGTGGCGCGCCAGCCGGTGCTGCGCACGGCGTTCGACATGACGTCGTACAGCGAGCCCCTCCAACTCGTGCACCGCGAGGCGCGCCTGTCCTTCGAGGTCACGGACGTGCGCCACCTGCCCGCCGAGGCGCAGGACGCCATGGTCCGCCAGTTGCTGGAGGACGAAAAGCAGCGGCACTTCGACCTCGCGTGCCCGCCGCTGCTGCGCTTCTTCGTGCACATCCGAGGTGAGCGGGACTTCCAGTTCACGCTCACCGAGTGCCACGCCATCATCGACGGCTGGAGCCTCCACTCCACGCTGGTGGAGATGTTCAACCACTACTACGCGCTGGTGAACCACCAGGAGCCGCCGCGCTTCGAGCCGCTGGGGATCACCTACCGCGACTTCGTGGCCATGGAGCGGCAGGCGCTGGCGTCCGAGCCGCACCAGCGCTACTGGCGCGAGCTGCTGGCGGACGGCCAGGTCATGCGGGTGCCACGCTGGCGCCGCCCGCTGGCCGAGGGTGAGCCGCGCATCGCCACCGTCAAGGTCCCCATCCCCCCCGCGCTGACGGAGGGACTGAATGCCCTGACACGCAGCGCGGGCGTGCCCCTCAAAAGCATCCTGCTCGCCTCGCACCTCAAGGTGATGAGCGTGCTGAGCGGCCAGGAGGACGTCATCACCGGCACCGGCGTCAACAGCCGTCCCGAGGAAGGCGATGGCTCGAAGCTGCGCGGCATCTTCCTCAACACGGTGCCCTTCCGCCTGAAGCTCGCCCCGGGGAGCTGGCTGTCCCTGGTCCGCGCGGCCTTCGAGGCGGAGCGTTCGCTGTACCCGTTCCGCCGCTACCCCATGGCGGACATCCAGCGGCAGTGGGGCCGCGAAGCGCTCTACGAAGTCATGTTCAACTACATGCACTTCCACGTGCTCCACGACATCGCGGGCACGCTCGCGGAGCTGGAGGCGCTGAGCACCGTCCGCTCGGAGGGCACCAACGTCACGCTCGCCGTCCACTTCCAGACCGAGCCGCACACGCAGGAAATCACGCTGGAGCTGGACTACAACGCCGTCGAGCTGGAGCACGTCCAGGTGGAGCAGATTGGCGCGTGCTTCGCGCGCGTGCTCCACGCCTTGGCCTTCGAGCCCGACGCCCCGCACCACACCTCCAGCCCCCTGCCCGCCGAGGTGCAGCACCGGATGCTGGTGGAGTGGAACGCCACCGCCGCCGCGCCGCCCACGGCGCAGACGTTCCAGGCGCTCTTCGAGGCCCGGGCCGCAGCGATGCCGGAGGCCCTCGCCGTGGTCGATGGCGAGCGGACGCTGACGTACCGCGAGCTGGATGCGAGCGCCAACCGGATCGCGCACAACCTGCTGTCGCTGGGGGCCGGGCCGGAGCGCGTGGTGGCGCTGTGCATGGACCGCTCGCCCGAGCTGGTCACCGGCCTGCTGGCCGCGCTCAAGGCTGGCGCGGCGTACCTGCCGCTGGACCCGAGCTACCCCGCCGAGCGGCTGGCGTACATGCTGTCCGACTCCCGCGCCGTGGTGCTCATCACCACCCAGGCCCATGAGGCCACGGTGGCCTCTTCCAACGTGCCCCGGCTGCTGCTGGGTCAGGCGTCCTCGCGCCTGGAGACGCTGCCCTCGCAGGCGCCCGAGTCCACCGCGACGGGGGACTCGCTGGCCTACGTCATCTACACCTCTGGCTCCACGGGCCTGCCCAAGGGCACGCTGCTGACGCAGCGGGGATTGCTCAACTACCTCACGTGGGCCCAGGACGCCTATGCGGTGAAGCCGGGCCAGGGCGCGCTGGTCCACACGTCCATCGCGTTCGACGCCACCATCACCAGCCTCCTCACGCCGTTGGTCGCGGGCGGGACGGTGCACCTGCTGCCCCCGGGCCGCGAGGTGGAGGCGCTCGCGCAGGCGCTCCAGCAGCCGGGGGGCCACGACCTGGTGAAGCTCACGCCGGCCCACCTCCAGGTGCTCTCCGGTCTGCTGTCTCCCGAAGCGCTGTCCCAGCTGACGGGCACCTTCGTCGTGGGTGGCGAGGCCCTGCCGCCCACCACCGTGGCCTTCTGGCGCGAGCGCGCCCCCCAGGTCCGGCTCGTCAACGAGTACGGCCCCACGGAGACGGTCGTCGGCTGCGCCACCTACGATGTCAGCGCGGGCGAGCTGCCCGGCGCCATCGTCCCCATCGGCCGGCCCATCGCCAACACGGCGCTCTACGTCCTGGACGCGCGCATGCAGCCGGTGCCCGTGGGCGTCACGGGGGAGCTGTACATCGGCGGCACCGGCGTGGCCCGCGGCTACCTGGGCCGCCCGGACCTCACCGCCGAGCGCTTCGTGCCGGACCCGTTCAGCCAGCGCCCGGGGCAGCGCCTCTATCGCACGGGCGACCACGCCCGCTTCCTGCCGGACGGCAATCTGGAGTTCCTCGGCCGACGCGATGGCCAGGTCAAGCTGCGCGGCTATCGCATCGAGCTGGGCGAAGTCGAGAGCACCCTCCGCCAATACCCGTCCGTGAGCGACGCAGTCGTCATCGTCCGCGAGGACGTTCCGGGCGACCACCGGCTGGCCGCCTATGTCGTCCCGGCGGCCGGAGCGCCCCTGGACACGGCCGGCCTGCGTGCCTTCCTCCAGCAGCGGCTGCCCGAGCACATGGTGCCCTCCGCGCTGATGGCGCTGGACGCCCTGCCCCTCACGCCCAACGGCAAGGTGGACCGCAAGGCCCTGCCCGTCCCCGACGGGCTGCTGACGTCGGAGACACGCGCGGCGCCACGCAACGGCACCGAGGAGCTGCTCGCCAGCATCTGGGCGGACGTGCTGCGGACGAGTCACGCCGGCATTCACGACCACTTCTTCGACCTGGGCGGCCACTCGCTGCTGGCCACGCGCGTGGTGTCCCGGATTCGTGAGGCGTTCGGCGTGGAGCTCCCCATCGCCGCCCTCTTCGAGGCACCCACCATCGCGACGCTGGCGGAGCGGGTGCAAGCGCTCCAGGCACAGCAGGCTGGCGAGGCACCTCCGCCGCCGCTGCGCGCCTTCCCTCGCGACGGCGAGCTGCCGCTGTCCTTCGCCCAGCAGCGCCTCTGGTTCCTGTACCAGATGGAGCCGGACAGCCCCTTCTACAACATGCCCGCCGTCATCCGGCTGACGGGAGTGTTGAATCCAGACACCGCGCGGCGCTGCCTGGAAGCCCTCATCCATCGCCACGAGTCGCTCCGCACGACGTTCCGGATGGACGGACAGACGCCCGTCCAGGTCATCCATCCGCCCTCGGCGCCGAAGGTGGACCTCGTCGACTTGCGGGACGTCCCGCCCGAGCGCCGCGAAGCCGAGGCGCGACGCTTGTCCGATGAAGAGGCGCGACGCCCCTTCGACCTCACGCAGGGGCCGCTGTGCCGCATGGGCCTCATCCGGCTGGCGAATGACGAGCACCTGCTGCTGTTGACCCTGCACCACATCATCGCGGACGGCTGGTCCTTGTCCGTGCTGGTCCGCGAGGTCGCGGAGCTCTATGCCGCGCTGTCGGCGGGCCAGCCGTCACCGCTGTCGGCCCTGCCTGTCCAGTACGCGGATTACGCGTGGTGGCAGCGGGAATGGCTGTCGGGCCCCGTACTCGAGCGGCAGCTCGACTACTGGAAGCAGCGGCTCGTGGGAGCACCACCCCACCTGGACCTCCCCACCGACCGCCCGCGGCCCCCGGCGCAGAGCTTCCGCGGCGCCACGTACCAGGGGCTGCTGCTACCGGCGGAGGAAGCCAAGGCACTTCAGGCGCTCTGCCGCCGCGAGAGCGTCACGCCGTTCATGGCGGTGATGGCGGCCTTCCAGGCGCTGCTGCATCGCTATACCGGCGAGACGGACGTCGTCGTCGGCACGGACATCGCCAACCGCAACCGCTCCGGCACCGAAGGGCTCATCGGCTTCTTCGTCAACCAGCTCGTCATGCGGGGGGACCTGAGCGGAGACCCCACCTTCCGCGCGCTGCTCGCGCGGACGCGGCGGGTGGCGCTCGACGCCTACGCCCACCAGGACCTTCCCTTCGAAGAGCTGGTGAAGGCGCTCAACCCGGAGCGTGACCTGAGCTACTCGCCGCTGTTCCAGGTGAAGCTCATCCTCCAGAACGCGCCGTCTTCCGACCTGCACCTGGACGGACTGACGCTGCGCGAGGAGACCAGCACCACCGGCGCCGCCAAGTTCGACATGACGTGGGTGGCCACGGAGACCGAGCGGGGCCTGGAGTGCCTGTGCGAGTACAGCACCGACCTCTTCGACGCGGCCACTGTCGACCGGATGCTGGGGAACCTGCGCGAGCTGCTCCTGGGCGCCATGGAACGGCCGGACGCGCCCGTCTCGCGGCTCCCGCTGCTCTCCGCCTCCGAACGCGAGCAGGCGCTGGTGGCCTGGAACGACACGGCCACGCCGCGAGCGGCCGGGACCTGCGCCCACCACCTCTTCGAGCAGCAGGCGGCGCGCACGCCGGACGCGGTGGCGGTCTCCTTCGAAGACCAGCAGCTCACCTACAGGGAGCTGGACGCCCGCGCGAACCAGCTCGCCTGGCACCTGAGGGCCTCCGGCGTGGGGCCCGAGGTCCGCGTCGGCCTGTGCGTGGACCGCTCGCTGGAGCTGGTGGTCGGCATCCTCGGCATCCTCAAGGCCGGCGGCGCGTGGCTGCCCCTGGACCCGTCGTACCCCGTGGAGCGGCTGACGCTGATGATGCGCGACGCCGCCATCCCGGTGCTCGTCACCCAGGAGCACCTGGCGGATGAGCTGCCCGCGCTCGGGCTGCCGGTGTGCCTGGACGCGGATTGGCCGCTCATCGCCAGCCAGCCCCAGACGCCGCCCACGGTGGAGGTGTCCGAGGACAACCTCGCGTACATCATCTTCACGTCCGGCTCCACGGGTCGGCCCAAGGGCACGCTGCTGACGCATCGGGGCCTGTGCAACACGGCGCTGGCCGCCATCCGGGCGCACCGAGTCCACGAGGCGAGCCGCGTGTTGCAGTTCGCCGCGCTCGGCTTCGACGCGTCGGTGTGCGAGGTCTTCTCCACGCTGCTCGCGGGTGCCCGGCTGTGCCTCGCGCCCCGGGATGCCATCATGCCCGGCGCGCCGCTCCAGGGCCTGCTCACTGCCCAGGAGATCACCGGCGTCACGCTGACGCCGTCCGTGCTCGCACAGCTGGAGCCGGAGTCCCTGCCACGGCTGGAGACCGTCGTGTCCGCGGGCGAGGCGTGCCCGCCAGAGCTGGCGCGCCGGTGGCTCAAGACGTGCCACTTCATCAACGCGTACGGCCCCACCGAGACGACCATCTGCGCGTCCGTGGACGAGGACGTGGACCCGGAACGGCTGGGCATCGGCCGCGCGTGGGCCAACGTCCGGCTCTACGTGCTGGATGCGAACCAGCAGCCCCTGCCCGTGGGCGTGCCGGGTGAGCTGTTCATCGGCGGCGTGGGCGTGGCGCGCGGCTACCTGGGCCGGCCGGACCTCACCGCCGAACGCTTCGTGCCAGACCCGTTCTCGGCGGCGGGCGGGGAGCGGCTGTACCAGACCGGGGACCGCGTGCGCTGGCTGCCCGAGGGCCGGTTGGAGTTCCTCGGCCGCCTGGACCACCAGGTAAAGCTGCGCGGCTTCCGCATCGAGCTGGGCGAAGTCGAGGCCGCGCTGGCCGCGCACCCGGAGGTGCGGGACGCGGCGGTGCTGGTGCGGGAAGAGGCCCCCGGCCGCAAGCAGCTCGTGGCCTACGTCGTCGCCGACGACGACGAGCAGCCGCCGGAGCCAGACACCCTTCGCAAGGCCCTGGAGAGCCGGCTGCCCGACTACATGGTCCCCTCCGCCTTCGTCATGCTGAAGGCCATGCCGCTGACGCCCAGCGGCAAAGTGGACCGCGCGGCGCTGCCCGCGCTGGCGCAGCAGCAGGTGAAGCGCGAGCACGTCCACGTGGCCCCGCGCACGCCGGTGGAGCAGACGCTGGCGGACATCTGGGCGAAGGTGCTGTCCCGCGAGCGCGTCAGCATCCATGACAACTTCTTCGAGCTGGGCGGCGACTCCATCGTCAGCATCCAGGTCATCGCGCGGGCGCTGGAGGCCGGGCTGCACATCAGCCCTCGCCAGTTCTTCCAGTACCAGACCGTCGCCCTGCTCGCGCCGCACGTGGGCCAGGCGCAAGTGGTGCAGAGCGAGCAAGGCGCGGTGACGGGACCGGTCCCCCTCACCCCCATCCAGCACTGGTTCTTCGAGTGGCAGCTGCCGGAGCTCCACCACTACAACCAGGCGCTGCTGCTGGGGTTGCGCCAGCCCGTCGCCCCCACCGTGCTCCAGGACGCACTGCGGGCGCTCGTCGCGCACCATGACGCCCTCCGCCTGCGCTTCGAGCGGACGGCGGACGGCTGGCGCCAGGAGGGCCTGGGTCTCGACCGTACCGTGACGCTGCACGAGGTGGACCTCTCTGCGCTGGACGAGACCGCCCAGCGCACCGCCCTGGAGGACGCGGCCCTGCGCGCGCAGTCCAGCTTCCGGCTGGAGGACGCGCCGCTGGTCGCGGCCGTGCTCTTCCACCTGGGCCCCCAGCGCGGAGACCGCCTGCTCTTCGCCGTCCACCACCTCGCGGTGGACGCCGTGTCCTGGCGCGTGCTGCTCACGGACCTGGAGACGGCCTGCCAGCAGCGCATGCAGGGGCAGCCGGTGACGCTGCCTCCGAAGACGACGTCGTTCCAGGCCTGGGCCCGCCGGCTAGAGGCCCATGCGGCCAGCCAGGAGCTGGAGCGCGAGGCCGACCACTGGCTCCGCGACGGCGAGCACGCGGCGCCGCTGCCCGTGGACATGCCGGATGGCGAGAACACGCTGGCGTCCGCGCGCACGCTGACCGTGGCGCTGGAGCCCGAGGAGACGCGGCTGCTGCTCCAGGAGGTGCCCGCCGCCTGGCGTGCCCGCATCGATGAGGTGCTGCTCACTGCGCTCGCGCAGGCGTTGTCCACGTGGACGGGGCAGCGCCGGCTGCGCGTGCAACTCGAAGGACATGGACGCGAGGACCTCTTCGGGGGGGTGGACCTGAGCCGCACCGTGGGCTGGTTCACCAGCACCTATCCGGTGACGCTGGAGCTGCCCCGAGACGGCAGCATGGGTGACGAGCTTCGCGCGGTGCGGGATGCGCTGCGGCAGGTGCCTCACAAGGGCGTGGGCTACGGCCTCCTCCGCTACCTGCGCCAGGATGAGCGGGGCGCCCGGCTCCGCGAGCAACCCGAGGCCCCCGTGGCCTTCAATTACCTGGGGCAGCTCGACTCGGCCCTACCGGACGCATCACTACTGGCGCCCGCGGACGAGCCCTTCGGCGCACAGCAAGGCACGCAAGGCTCGCGGCGGCAGGTGCTGGAGGTGAATGCCCACGTGCTGGGCGGCAAGCTGGAGGTGTCCTTCACCTACAGCGAGGCCCTGCACCAGCGCACCACCATCGGCGCGCTGGCCCAGGGCTACCTCCATGCGCTCCGGGCGCTGGTGGAGCAGCGGCGCGGCGCGGATGCGGCGCGCTTCTCTCCGGCGGACTTCCCGCTGGCCAGGGTGACGCAGGCCACGCTCGACGGCCTCATGCGGTCGCATCCGGGGATGGAGGACCTCTATCCACTGTCGCCCATGCAGCAGGGCATGCTCTTCCATGCCCTGCTCGACCCCGCCTCGGGGATGTACTTCGAACGCGCGGCCTGGACGCTGGACACCGACCTGGACCGGGAGGCGCTGCGCGAGGCATGGCAGCAGGTGATGGCGCGCTACCCCATCCTCCGCACCAGCTTCGTGGGCGAGGAGCTGGAGGCGCCGCTCCAGCTCGTGAACCGCACGGCCGTGCTGCCCTGGGAGGAGCAGGACTGGAGCCACCTCGCCGGGGCGGAGCAGCAAGCGCGCCTGTCGGCCTGGATGGATGCGGACTGGGCGAAGGGCTTCGACCTGAAGCGGGCGCCGCTGATGCGCGTGGGCATCCTGCGCCTGGGCGCGAAGACCTGGCGCGTGGTGTGGAGCTTCCACCACCTGCTGCTCGACGGCTGGAGCGTGGGCCGCGTCCTCAACGAGGTGCTGGCGCTGTACGACGCGAAGGTCCGTGAACAGCCGCTGCACCTGGAGCCTCCGCCCGTGTTCCGGGACTACATCGCGTGGCTCGATGGGCGGGGCATCGCGCAGGCGGAGTCCTGGTGGAAGCAGGCCCTGCACGGCTTCGGCGAGCCCACGCCGCTGCCCGGTGAGATGGGAGGACAGGCCCGCGGCGCCACGCAGATCATGGGTGAGCGCAAGGTCCACCTGTCCGCCGAGGTGACGGAGCAGCTCCGCGCCTTCTCGCGTCGGCATCAGGTGACGCTGAGCACCCTGGTCCAGGCAGCCTGGGCGCTGGTGCTCGGACGCCACGCGGGAACGGACGACGTCGTCTTCGGCGTCACCGTGGCGGGCCGTCCGCCGGAGCTGCCGGGCGTGGAGCAGATGGTGGGCCTGTTCATCAACACGCTGCCCGCACGCGTGCCGCTGCCGGCCCGGCGCAAGGTGGTGGATTGGCTCAAGGAGCTCCAGGCGTGGCAGGTGGAGCGGGCACCCTACGAGTACGCGCCGCTGGTGAAGGTCCAGGGATGGAGCCCAGTGCCTCGCGGCACCCCGCTCTTCGAGAGCCTCGTCGTCTTCGAGAACTACCCCGTCGAGGACTCGGTGCGGCAGGGCGCGGGCGTGCTGGAGGTTCGCGACGTCACCGCCCAGGAGCGCACCAACTACCCGCTGACGCTCTCCGCCCACGCGGACAAGCAACTGATGCTGAACCTGGACTTCGAGTCCCCGCGGCTCGGCGTCGAGGCCATGGAGCAGTTGCTGGAGCAGCTCCAGACGGTGCTCGTGGGCATCCTCGACGCGGAGGACAAGCACCTGTGGGAGCTGTCCCTACTCACGCCAGGGGCGCGCCACCAGGTGCTGTACGGCTGGAACGACACGCACGTCCCCGGGCTGGGCGCCTGCCTGCACGAGCTCTTCGAGGCACAGGCGCAGCGGACGCCCGACGCCATCGCAGTCGTCGCGCCCGAGGCGGGCTCGCTCACCTACGGGCAGCTCGACGCGCGGGCGAACCAGCTCGCGCACCACCTGCGCGCACGCGGCATTGGCCCCGAGGTGCTGGTGGGCGTGTGCCTGGAGCGGACACCGGAGCTGCTGGTGGCGCTGCTGGGCATCCTCAAGGCGGGCGGCGCCTACGTACCGCTCGACCCCACCTACCCCGCCGAGCGGCTGGCACGCATGGCCTCCGAGGCCCGGCTGTCCCTGTTGCTCACGCAGCAGGCGCTGGTAGAGACCTTCGCCAATCCGGAGGTGGCGCTGTACCTGCTGGACACGGAGGCCCCGGCGCGCGCCGCGCTCCCGACCCACGCGCCGCCGCGGCTCACCACGCCCGACGGGCTGGCCTACGTCGTCTTCACCTCCGGCTCCACGGGCACGCCCAAGGGCGTCATGGTGTCTCACCGGAGCTGGGCCAACGCCTACCTCGGCTGGGAGCGGAGCTACGGGCTGCGGGAGCACAGCCAGAGCCATCTGCAGATGGCGAGCTTCTCCTTCGACGTGTTCGCGGGCGACCTGTCCCGCGCGCTCTGCTCGGGCGGCAAGCTGGTGCTCTGCCCTCGGGAGTGGCTGCTCGAACCCCCACGGCTGCTCGCCCTGATGCGCGAGGAGCGCGTGGACTGCGCCGAGTTCGTCCCCGCCGTGCTGCGTGGGATGCTCCAGCACCTGGAGGAGACGGGCCAGAAGCTGGACTTCATGCGCGTCCTCGTGGCCGGCTCGGATGCCTGGTACGTGAACGAGTACCACCGGCTCCAGGCCGTCATTGGCGACGGTACCCGGCTCATCAACTCGTACGGCGTCAGCGAAGCGACCATCGACAGCACGTGGTTCGAGAGCGGCGAGCTGGGGCCGGGAGACACGCAGCTGGTGCCCATTGGCCGGCCCTTCGCCAACAACCAGCTCTACGTGCTGGACGCGCACCAGCAGCCGGTACCCGCGGGCATCGCGGGCGAGCTCTTCATCGGCGGCGAGGGCGTGGCGCGAGGCTATTGCCACCGCCCGGAGCTGACGGCGGAGCGCTTCGTGCCCGACCCGTTCTCCACCGAGCCCGGCGCTCGGCTCTACCGCACCGGAGACCGCGCGCGTTACCTGCCCGGTGGAGACTTGGAGTTCCTCGGCCGCGCGGACACCCAGGTGAAGCTGCGCGGCTTCCGCGTCGAGCTGGGCGAAATCGAGGCCGCGCTCGGCAAGCACCCGTCCGTGCAGGGCGCGGCGGTGCTGCTGCGAGAGGACCCGGGCACGCCGCGCCGGCTCGTCGCCTACGTCGTGGGGCCGGACCTCTCCGACACGGCGGTGCTCCGTGACCACCTGCGTGAGCGCCTGCCCGACTACATGGTGCCCGCCGTCTTCGTGCGCCTGGACGCCATTCCGCTGAGCCCCAACGGCAAGGTGGACCGCAAGGCCTTCCCGGCACCGGATGCAGCGCAGCGCACGGGGGAGCAGCAGCTCGTCGAGCCCCGCTCCGAGACGGAGGCCAGCCTGCTCGCACTCTGGCGCGACGTGCTGGGCCAGACGTCGCTGGGCGTCACGGACGACTTCTTCGACGTGGGCGGGCACTCGCTGCTGGCCACGCAGATCATCTCGCGCGCCAACGCCATGTTCGACGTGAAGCTCCCACTGCGCGTCCTCTTCGAGCACCCGACCATCGCGGGGCTCGCCGAGCAGGTGGTGCTCGCGCAGTTGGAGGGCGTGGACGAGGCCGCGCTGGCCTCTGCCATGGAGGAAGTCGGCGGCCTGTCGGACGCGGACCTGGAGGAGCTCCTGGAGGGGACGAATGAGTGAGTTGCTCAAGAAGCTCGCGGGCCTCTCTCCGGAGAAGCGCGAGGCCGTGCTCAGGAAGCTGCGCCAGCAGAACGTGGTCGCCGCGCCGAAGGAAGCAGCGCGGCCTGTCGTCATCCCTCGCGTCTCACGTGAGCAGCCGCTGCCCCTCTCCTTCCCGCAGCGGCGGCTCTGGTTCCTGGACCAGTTCGAGCCCGGGACACCCGCCTACAACATCCCGGAGTTCGTGCGGCTCTCCGGGCCGCTCGATGTCCCGTCGCTGGAGCAGGCGCTGAACGAGGTCATCCGGCGCCACGAGGTGTTGCGGACGACGTTCGTCGCGGAGGACGGCGAGCCCCGGCAGCGCATCCTCCCGGAGCTGAAGCTCTCGCTGGGCGTGGTCGACCTGAGCTATCTGCCGGAGTCGAAGCGCGAGCCCCTCTGCGAGGAGCTGGCGCTCCAGCTCGCGGGGACGTCGTTCGACCTCGCCTCGGGGCCCCTGCTCCACGCGCGGCTGGTCCGCATGGACGCGCAGGACCACGTCCTCCTGCTGGTGGTACACCACATCGTGTCGGACGGCTGGTCCACCGGCGTCTTCGTCCAGGAGCTGACGGCGCTCTATGCCGCATTCTCCCGGGGGCAGGCCGCGCCGCTGCCGGAGCTGCCGCTCCAGTACGCTGACTTCGCCGCGTGGCAACAGCAGTGGATGCAAGGTGACGTCCTGGCCTCGCAGCTCGACTACTGGCGCCGTCAGCTCGAAGGCAGTGACAGCGCGCTCAAGCTCCCCACGGACCGGCCGCGGCCCCGCGTGCGCACCTATGCGGGCGGCAAGCACGCCTTCCAGGTGGCCCCGGCGGTGGCCCACCAACTCCGGGCGCTGGGCACACAGGAGAAGGCGTCGCTCTTCATGGTGCTTCTGGCGGCGCTCCAGACGCTCCTCCACCGCTACACGCGCGAGCCGCGCATCAGCGTGGGCACGTACATCGCGAACCGGAACCGGACGGAGGTGGAGCCGCTCATCGGCTTCTTCCTCAACACGCTCGTCCTGCGAACCGGGCTCGAAGGCAACCCGAGCTTCCGGGAGCTGCTGCGGCGCGTGGTGGACGTGACGCTCGGCGCCTACGCCCACCAGGACATCCCCTTCGAGAAGCTGCTGGAGGAGCTGGCGCCCTCGCGCGACACCAGCCACTCCCCCTTCTTCCAGGTGATGCTGGTGCTCCAGAACACACCCACGCCGCCCGCGGAGCTGGGCGCGCTGAAGATGGAGTCCTTCAGCGTCTCCGGCGAGCCCTTCGCGCAGTTCGACCTGACGCTGTGGTTCTCCGAGGAGGCCGGCGGCCTCCAGGGTATCTGGGAGTACAACCGGGACCTCTTCGACGCCTCCACCGCCGAGCGCATGGTCGCGCACTTCCAGACGCTGCTCGCGGGCATCGCCGCCCATCCCGGACAGCGGCTCCTCGACCTGCCACTGCTCCCGGGTGACGAGCGGCGGCGCCTCCTGAGCGAGTGGAACCAGGCCCGGCTCGACGTCCCGCCGGGCACCTGCCTCCATCACCTCATCGACGCGCATGCGGCACGCACGCCCGACGCAATCGCCGTCACCGACCCCGAGCGCAGGCTCACCTACGCGGAGCTGAACGCGAAGGCCAACCAGCTGGCCCACCACCTGCGCGCCGTCGGCGTGGGCCCGGAGCGAATCACCGGCGTTTTCCTGGACCGCTCCGTGGACATGGTGGTGGCGGTGCTGGCCGTGCTCAAGGCGGGCGGCGCCTACGTGCCGCTGGACCCGTCCTACCCACCGGAGCGCACAGCGCTGATGCTCGCCGACAGCCGGCCCGCGGTGCTCGTCACCCGTCAGAAGCTGATGCCCCTCCTGTCCGCGCCGCTGCCGCCCGTCGTGAGCATCGACGCGGACGCCCAGGCCATCTCCGCCCGGCCCGCGACAACGCCAACGGGCGGCGCGGGCCCCGAACACCTCGCCTACGTCGTCTATACCTCGGGCTCCACGGGCCGGCCCAAGGGCGTGATGATCTCGCACCGGAGCCTCACCAACGCCTATCTCGCCTGGGAGCGCGACTACCGGCTCCCCGAGCTGCGGGCCCATCTCCAGATGGCGAGCTTCTCCTTCGACGTGTTCTCGGGTGACCTGGCCCGGGCGCTGGGCGCCGGCAAGACGCTGGTGCTCTGCCCGCGCGAGTGGCTGCTCGAACCCGAGCACCTCTACGGTCTGATGCGGCGCGAGCAGGTGGACAGCGGCGAGTTCGTACCGGCCGTGGTCCGCCTGCTGATGGGCCACCTTCAGGAGCGCGGCCTGCGGCTGGACTTCATGCGGCTGCTCGTCGTCGGCTCGGACACCTGGGACATGCGCGAGTACCACCAGCTCCGCGCCCTGTGCGGGCCCGAGACCCGGCTGGTGAGTTCCTATGGCTTGAGTGAAGCCACCATCGACAGCACGTACTTCGAGCAACCGGATCCGGTGCCCAGCGAGCAGATCGTCCCCATCGGCCGCCCCTTCGCCAACACGCAGATGTACCTGCTGGACAGCGCGATGCAGCCGGTGCCCATCGGCATCCCCGGGGAGTTGTTCGTCGGCGGCGAGGGCCTCGCGCGGGGCTACTGGGACCAGGCGAACCTGACCGCCGAGCGGTTCGTGCCCGACCCGTTCAGCGCCGCGCCGGGCGCGCGCCTGTACCGGACGGGAGACCTGGCGCGCTACACGGAGGACGGCACGCTCGCCTTCATCGGCCGCAACGACACGCAGGTGAAGATTCGCGGCCACCGCATCGAGTTGGACGAGATCAAGGCGAAGCTGCTGGAGCACGCGGCGGTCCAGGCCGTGGAGTTGCTCGTCCACGAGGACGCGGGCAACAAGCAGCTCGTCGGCTACCTCACGCTCACCGCGCCGGACGCGGCCACGGCCGATGACCTTCGGCAGCACCTCAAGATGCACCTGCCGCCGTACATGGTGCCCGCTGCCCTCGTCATCCTCGACGCCTTCCCGCTCACGCCCAACGGCAAGGTGGACCGCAAGGCCCTGCCCGCGCCCGTGAGCGTCCGCCGCGACGCCCAGGACGGATTCATCGCGCCGCGCGACGACGTGGAGGCCCGGCTCGCGGTCATCTGGGAGGAACTGCTCGCGGTGCGCCCCATCGGCGCGCACGACAACTTCTTCGACCAAGGAGGCCACTCGCTGCTGGCCGTCCGGCTGATGGTGCGCATTCGCGAGCAGTTCGGCCGCACGCTCCCGCTGTCGGTGCTTTTCCAGAACCCGGCGCTGGAACAGCTCGCCCGGGCGCTCCAGGAAGCCGCGGCACCGCGTCCATGGTCCCCTCTGGTGACCTTGCAGGGCGGCGGCGACCGCCCCGCGCTGTTCTGCGTCCCTGGCGCGGGTGGCAACGTCGTCTACCTGCGCGAGCTGGCCCAGTCATTGGGCCCCACCCTGCCCGTCCACGCGTTCCAGGCACGGGGGCTGGATGGACGCGAAGAGCCGCACCGCTCCGTGGAGGAGATGGCGGCCTGTTACGTCGAAGCCCTGCGGCAGGTGCAGCCCCGGGGGCCCTACCACCTGCTGGGACACTCGTTCGGAAGCTGGGTCTCCTTCGAGATGGCGCAGCAGCTCCGGAGGCAGGGCGAGGAGGTTGCCTTCCTGGGCATCCTCAACACGACCGTCCCGGTGCAAGCGCCGACACCGAGCGAGGCGTCCCCGCTCGACGACGCGGACTGGATGGCCTCCGTCGCGAGCACGGCGGGCCGCCTCTACGGCGTGGACCTGGGCGTCTCCGCGGAGTCGCTCCGGCCGCTGTCCCCGCTGGAGCGCCGCGAACACCTGACGCGCCGGCTGGTCCAGGCGGGCCTCCTCCCCGAGGGCGCGGACAGCCAGCAGGTGCAGGGCTTCATCGACGTGTACAAGGCCGCGTACCAGATTGACTACGTCCCCCAGGACACGGTGCCCGTTCCCATCGCCCTCTTCCGGGCCCAGGAGCGCCACGAGGAGGACGGCATTGTCCCGGAGTCCTTCGTGGATGACGCGACCTGGGGATGGGGCCGCCTCGCCTCCGCGCCCGTCACGCCCGTGACGGTTCCAGGCGACCACATGACGATGATGGCCGCGCCCAACGTGCAGGTGCTGGCGGAGCACGTGCGCCAGAGACTCCTGCGCGCCGGGGAGCCTCGATGACGGCGGCCCCGCCCTTCCCCATGCGCTCCGCCGTCTTCATCTGGCTGGGACAGGTGCTGTCCCTGCTGGGCTCGGGCCTGACGAGCTTCGCGCTCGGCGTCTGGACGTACAAGACGACGGGCGACGTGACGAAGTACGCGCTGGTCATGCTGTCCGCGACGCTGCCCGCCATCCTGATCGGCCCGGTGGCAGGGGCGCTCGTGGATCGCTGGAACCGCCGCTGGGTGATGGTGCTCAGCGACGCGGCCGCGGGCCTGACGAGCCTCGTGCTGGCGCTACTGCTATTCAACGGCCTGCTCCAGCCCTGGCATGCCTATGTCACCTCCGCGGTGGTCTCCACGGCGAGCGCGTTCCAACAGCCAGCCTTCGCCGTGCTCGTCTCGACAGCCGTGCCACCGCAGCACCTGGGACGGGCCAACGGCCTCGTGCAGGTCGGGCTCGCGACGTCGCAGTTGCTGGCCCCCTTGCTGAGCGCGACGCTGCTGGAGATCATCGGGCTCAAGGGCATCCTGCTCATCGACGCGACGACCCTCGCGCTCGGCACGCTGCCCTTGATGCTGGCGCGCATCCCCCGCGAGCACCTCGTGTCACCGTCCCATGAGGCACGGCCGGCGCTGCTGGAGTCGGTCCTGGCTGGCGGCGCCTACCTACGGGCCTCGCCGGGCCTCCTGGCGCTCATCGGCTTCCTCGCGGTCAGCAACTTCATCACCGGTACGGTCGAGGTCCTCGTCACCCCGCTGGTCCTGTCCTTCGCGGACGTGCGGACGCTAGGGGCGCTCACCACCGCTGGCGGCGTGGGCATGCTGGTGGGCAGTCTGGTCATCAGCGCCTGGGGTGGCCCCAAGCGGCTGGTGAAGGGCGTGCTCGGGTTCCAGGTCACCTGTGGCCTCGCGCTCGTGTGTGTCGGGCTGGCCACGTCCGTCCCCGTTCTGGCGAGCGTCGCCTTCGCGTTCTTCTTCGGCATCCCCATCATCAATGGCTCCAGCCAGGCCATCCTCCAGCGCACCGTGCCCCTGGCGCTGCGCGGCCGGGTCTTCGCCTTCACGAGTACGATCACCGGCGCCATGCTGCCGCTGGCGTACACAGTCGCAGGCCCCCTGGCGGACCACGTCTTCGAACCGGCCATGGCCTCGGGAGGGAAGCTCGTCCCGCTGATGGGCGCGTTCCTCGGAGAGGGCCCAGGCCGCGGCATCGCCTTGATGTTCATCCTCGCGGGAGCGCTCACGCTCCTGGTGACGCTGCTGTCCACGGCCTACCGCCCGCTGCGCGAGTTGGAGGCGCGCCGCGAGGACGTGCCTTCCGCCGAACCCGCCGCGAGCCCCTGAGCCCCCCACCCTTCCGACGACTTCCCAAGGAGCCCCGCCGTGCCGAGTCCCAGCCGTTCCGTGCAGACCCTGACCGACCTGTTGCGCTGGCGCGCCTCGAACCAGCCCGAGGTCCGCGCCTACACCTTCCTCGAAGACGGCGAGAGCCAGGAGACCCGCTGGACCTACGGCGAGCTGGATCGCCGGGCACGCGCCATCGGCGCGGCGCTCCAGGAGCACAAGGGTGCCGGTGAGCGGGCCCTGCTGCTCTACCCACCGGGCCTGGACTACATCGCGGCGTTCTTCGGCAGCCTGTACGCAGGCGTCGCCGCGGTGCCCGCCTATCCTCCCGTGCAGCTCCAGGCCGTCACCCGCATCCTCTCCATCCTCCAGGACGCGAAGCCGCGCTTCGCGCTCACCACGCGCGAAATCCTGGAGAGCGTCAACGCGCTCGCCGAGACCTATCCCGTGCTGCGAGACATCCGTTGGATCGCCACGGACGGGCTGGAAGAAGGGCTGGAGGACGGCTGGAAGCGCCCGGCCATCACCGGCGACTCCCTGGCCTTCCTCCAGTACACCTCCGGCTCCACGTCGGCGCCCAAGGGCGTCATGGTGCTGCACCGGAACCTGATGGCCAACGAGGCGATGATCCAGCAGGGCTTCGGCCACGACGAGCGCTTGACCATCTGTGGCTGGTTGCCGCTTTACCACGACATGGGGCTCATCGGCATCGTGCTCCAGCCGATGTACCTGGGCGCGCACGGCGTCGTGATGTCGCCCTGGGCCTTCCTGCAACGCCCCATCCGCTGGCTGTCCGCCATTACGAAGTACCGCGCGACGACGAGCGGCGGCCCCAACTTCGCCTACGCGCTCTGCACCCGGAAGGTGAAGCCGGAGCAGCTCGCGTCGTTGGACCTCAGCTCCTGGCAGGTGGCCTTCAACGGCGCGGAGCCCGTGCGCGCGGACACGCTGTCGCAGTTCGCGGACACCTTCGCGCCCGCGGGATTCCGGCGCGAGGCCTTCTATCCCTGCTATGGCCTCGCGGAGGCGACGCTCTTCGTGTCGGGCGGCATCGCCTCGGAGCCGCCGCGCAGCCTCACCGTGGATGCGGCGGCGCTCGAACACAACCGCGCCGTGTCGGCGCAACCGGGCCCCGCCGCGCGGACGCTCGTCAGCGCCGGGCGGAGCTGGGGAGACTGCCTCATCCGCATCGTGAATCCCGAGTCGTTGGCGGCATGCGCCCCTGGCGAGGTGGGCGAAATCTGGACGTCGGGCCCCCACGTCACGCACGGCTACTGGGGCCGCGAGGAGACGAACGCGGAGACCTTCCAGGCGCGCATCCAGGGCAGCGAGGAAGGCCCCTTCCTTCGCACTGGCGACCTGGGCTTCCTGGTCGACGGCGAGCTCTACGTCACGGGCCGCATCAAGGATCTCATCATCATCGATGGTCGAAACCACTACCCGCAGGACATCGAGCTGACGGCGGAGCGTCAGCACGAGGCCCTTCGCCCCGGCTGCTCGGTGGCGTTCTCCGTGGACCACCCCGAGGGAGAGCGGCTGGTCGTCCTGGTGGAGGTCAACGCGCGCTACTCGGCCGCCGCGCAGGACGACGGGGCCCACACCCTGGACCCGCTCCAACTCCAGAAGCAGATTCGTCAGGCCGTCTCCGCCGCGCACTCCGTGGAGGTCCATGAGGTCGTCCTGCTCCAGCAGGGCGAGGTCCTCAAGACGTCCAGCGGCAAGGTCCAGCGCCGCGCCTGCAAGGCGAAGTACCAGGAGGGGAGCCTCCAGCGCTGGCCGGAATAGCGCGGGCTTCCCCCGGACGCGGAGGCCCCCGCTACCGCCGGGGGCCGAGCATGATGATGGCCATCCCCAGGATGGCGACGAGCGCGCCCACGAGGTCCCAGGTCGTGGGCCGCTCTCCCTCCACGATCCACAGCCAGATGAGCGCCACGGCGATGTACACGCCGCCATAGGCCGCGTAGGTACGCGCCGCGCCCGTCGGGTGCAGCGTCAGCAGCCACGCGAAGAGCGCGAGGCTCCCCGCCGCCGGTAAGAGCAGCAGCGGCGACCTCCCCTGCTTCAACCAGAGGTACGGCAGGTAGCAGCCCACCACCTCGGCGACCGCGGTGAGGACGAAGAGTCCGAAGGTGTACAGCAGATGCACGGTGTGAAAGCTCTCCTCGAACGCGGATTATGCCTTCGCGCCGCGCAGGTTGGTGAGGTGGTGGCGTGTCTCCAGAGCCATGAACCAGAGCCTTCCAACCATCAGCGTCCATTCCCAGTCCAGCGCCAGCGACTCCGCATCGGCTCACCCGCGGACACTCCAACGTCGAATCCGGCGGGCCGGTGTGCAGGTGCCTTGTGCGCGCGAGACGGCTGAGGCATCCGGAGAGTGGCGGGAGACAGCACCCGCGCACGCAGGGAACGGCCCGCGCCGCTCCCTCTGGCCATCCCACCGAGCACGCGCGACATGACGCTCATCCCACCTCCAGAAGTCCACGACGTCGCGCCCCGTAACAAACGGTGGCGGCGCGCCACCGCATGGACGCTGGGAGTCCTCCTGACGCTGGAGGCTTCCCTCAATGTGGCGCTCAATGTGGGCGTCGTCCAAGCCATCCTGCGTCGGTCCACCAGCCGGACAGAGCTGACCTGGAAGCGGGCCTGGTGGCTATGGCCGTTGGGTCAGCTCCACCTCCGGGGATTCACGCTGAGCCAGCAGAACACGCACGAGTGGTGGCAGGTGAACCTGGACTCGTTGGAAGCCGACGTGTCGCTGTTCGCCTTGCTGCGCAAGCGTGTGGACGTCCAGTGCATCGACGGGCATGGGGCGCGCTTCCGCCTGGAGCCATCGTTCGGCGTGGAGGCGGAACCTCCACCCGGCCCTGGCTACCGCCCCTGGAGCATTCAACTGGCGGACGTGACGGTTCATGAGGTTCGCGAGCTGGACTTCGGGCGGGTCCGCTTCGTGGGGAGCCTGGATGTCCGGGGCTCACTGGACCTCACGGGCCGGCAGCGCATCCAGGTCGAGACTCCATCGATTCGCGTCGCCTCCGGCTTCCTGGAGGTCGACCAGGAGCGCGTCACGAGGCTGGAGCACCTGGAGGCGCAAGCCCGGCTCGACGTCCCCTTCCGCGAAGAGGAGGGGTGGGACTTGTCCAAGGCCCTCAGCGCCGAGGTCCAGGGCGAGCTGGAGTTGCTCCCGCTGGACTGGCTCAACGCACATCTGGGCGCGAGCAACGCCATCTCGCTCCACGGTGGCGGCGGCAAGGTCGAGCTGGACCTCCGCCTCCAGGATGGCGCACTGGCGGATGGCACCCGGCTCAAGGTCCAGGGCTCGGAGCTGAACCTGCGGGCCGGCCCCATCCAGGCCAGCGCCCCCTGGAGCGTGGAGGCATCACTGGCATCGGCGAGCCCCTCGACGCGCCAGGGGAACCTCCGTCTCGTGCTCGCGCCGGTCAAGGTGTCCGGCCCCGAGGGGACGGGCGCGCAGGTGCCAGAAGTCACGCTGACCGTGCGCGCCCATCGCCGCACGGAACAGTCGGACTGGGCGCTGGAGCCAGACCTTCGTGTGGCCAGGAGCCGGCCCCTCGATTTGAGGATGCTCAACCCCTGGCTCGCGCGAACGATTGAAATCGACTCTGGCTCCATGACGGTCCAGAGCCGGGAGCGGGCGAAGTCCGCGAAGGCGGGGGATGCGCTGCGGCTGAGCGTGGACTCCGACCTCGTGGCCGGGCGCATGGGCGACGTCAAGGTCCTGCTGCGCGCGGAGGCGGACGTGGATGCCCGCAACCTGTCATGGGACACGAAGTCGCTGACGCTGACGGGGACGACGCTGAGGCTGAGCAACGTATCGACGAATGGCCCGGTGCCCATCCGCGCCTGGAGCGGTGTCTTCACCCTGCCCCAGGCCCGCCTGTCGCTGTCCCCTACCGTGCTGACGGCGCGCTTCTCCAGCCAGCTCACGGACACGCAGCCCGTCATCGCGCTGCTGACGACGACGAAGAACCTGCCGGCCTTCGTGAGGTCCCTGCTCAACATCCAGGGCGTCACCGTCACGGGCCATGTGCAGATTGACCAGCAAGGACTCCAGCTCCGCGAGCTGAAGGCCACCGGCGAGCGGTTCTCCCTGGAAGGCCACCTGGATCTCGCTCAGGGCCAGTTGACCGGGGCGCTCCTGGCCACCCTGGGCGTCATCACCGGTGGGATCGAGCTCAAGCCCGGTGTCCAGGACATCCACCTGCTGAATGCGCGGCGATGGTTCGCGAGCCAGCCTGTCCCGCCCTTCCGCTGACGCGCGCTGCCCGGAAGCGATGCCGTGCGACGGGTGTACGCCCCCGCCCCCCCACGCCCCGGGGCACGCCGCCCCTGCGCGGAGGGACAGGCCATGCTCAGCGGCCCCGCTGCACGCTGGCGGGGCCCAGGCCAGCTTCCCGAGCGAGGCCCCGGGCTCCGGCTCGCGGCGACCGGCGCAGCGTCCGCCCCCGTCAACCATTCCATCGCATCGTTCCCATTGCCCGCCGCCCGGCATGTGGTATAGAGCCGCCCCGTAGCGCTGCTTCCCGGAGCGTCACATCCGAAACGGTTGCACGAGCACCGGGCGAGCAGGTAGGAAAGCAGTGGAAGTTGCGCAGTAAAAGCCGTAGGTTGCATCTCACTTACGGCCAGGTAGCTCACCTGGTTAGAGCGGCGGTCTCATAATCCGCAGGTAGTCAGTTCAAGTCTGACCCTGGCCACTACCCCGGCGTCACTTCCGAGTGACACCGGGGTTTTTCTTTTCCGGCCGGAGGGCCGGGGCTCGACGCCACCCCGGCCCGAGCGGAGGCTACTGGCAGTCGCTCAGCGGGAAGACGTAGTCGCGGCGCGGCGTCTGGCCCGGGTCCTGGTTGATGGCCGCCACGCTCAGCTCGCTGTAGTTCACCGTCTGGCTGCCGCCGATGACCATCTGCGTCTTCTGGATGCGCGTGGTCGACAGGACCACCTTGCCCACCGAGCCGGTCGGCTCGACGCGGTAGCAGTTCATGATGCGCCCATCCACCGTGGACTTGCGGCACTGCGTGTACTGCCCCAGCACCTCGCGCTTGGTGTACGTGCAGCGGCAATCCCAGGGGTCGTACGCCTCGGAGACGTACGCGGCCTCGTAGCCGGTCGCCGTCTGGACGACCTCGAGGTGCGTGCCTCCCTGGAACTCGTCACAGCGCAGCAGCACGTCGCCCACGGCGCCCTGCTTCACCTCGGCCATCTCGGAGACCACCTCGGCCCCGACCATCGGGTCCTGCGGCTGGGCGCCGTCGCAGCCCGCGCCCAGCAGGGCGCTCATCAGAATCATCGCGGAGAAACGAATGGGGGAACGCATTCCAGCTCCTGAAGAAAAGTCCGGGTCATCCCAGACCTCTCACATGGGAGCTTTTTCCGTGCTGGAGCGCAATGCACTTCTCCGTAACACGCGCCATCCGCACTCCACGTCAATGAGCGCTACGACCCCCGGAGCGCCGTCCACAGCGACAAGGCGCCGAAGATGAAGAAGAGGCTGGCGGCGGCCCAGCGCACCCAGCTCATCTGCACGCGCCCGGCGAGCCGGTCCCCCAGGAACACGGCCAGGCCGTCCGACAGCATCATCCCGGCGGTGGTGCCCAGCGTCACCGTCACCGGCGCCTGGTAGCGCGCGGCCACGGCCATGGTGGCCAGCTGCGTCTTGTCCCCCATCTCCGCGAGGAAGAAGAGGACGACCGTGGTGAGGAAGGCCCCGTAGCGCGGCGGCTTGCCGCCCTCCTCGTCCAGCGTGTCCGGCTTGAGCGTCCACAAGCCGAAGCCGATGAACAGCGCCGCGAGCAGCAGCGCCATCCACTTCGCCGGGACGTGCGCGGACACCCAGCTGCCCACGCTGGACGCCAGCGCGTGGTTGGCCACGGTGGCCACGAAGATGCCCGCCAGCACGTGCCAGGGCTTGCGGAACCGCGACGCCAGGGAGAACGCGAGCAGCTGCGTCTTGTCCCCCATCTCGCTGGCGGCGACCAACACGAATGAACCCAAGAATGATTCCAGCATGACCACCCCTCACAATGGCCTGACCAGGGTTCTGACTCGTGGAAGCGCCAGGGAAGCGCGCGCACGACGGACCTCGGCCAGGAAGTAACGACAATCCCTGTCCGAAGGTCTCGTTCGTCTCGCGGACATCACGAGGTGGGGGCCCGGGCCGTTTCCGGCCAGCGTGTCGAGCATCCCGCCGCCAGCACCGCTGGCGTGAACTACTCCCCTAAGGTGACTCGCGAAGTAGCAGCGCCCCCCACCCCTGTCAACGCCGGCCGTCGCGCGGAGCCCTCGCCCCTCGCCCGGCGCATTTTTTGACGGAGTGCCCGACCGCACGCCTAATGCCGGGCACAGGCAGGTAGCTGCCTGTAGCAGCCACGCCCGGAGGAAGTCCGATGCAGGATGGAAGCGCCAGTCCCCTGAGCCCCGAGGCTCCGTCGTCCCCGGCGGCCACGGAAGTGTCTGTCGACGTCCGTGGTCCGGACGCCGATATCGTCTCCACCCACGTCCTCGTCCCCGAGGAGCAGGTCCAGAAGCTGCGCGAGCTGGCGCGGCGGACCCGCATCCACCAGAGCGAGTACCTCCGCGAGGCGGTGGAAGACCTGCTCGGCAAGTACGGCCGCGGCACGCCCAAGGAGGAAGGCCAGTCATGAGGGCGGTCGCCATCGCGGCCCGCGCGTCCCTCCCCCGGACGCGCGAGCCGATGCCCGCGTCGATGCTGCGCGACGCCGACTCGGCGCGCACGCCTCGCACCCGCTTGTACGCCGAGCGCCCGGCCTCGATTCGCGAGGCCATCGTCCGCTGGCTCGACCAGGAGCTCTGACACGCTGCGCCCGGCCCCTAACTGGAGGCCGGGCGCGCCTCCGGGCTCAGGCGGAGGGCGCCGCCGCCTCGCCGTCCTTGTCGTCCAGCTTGCCGGCGATGTCCTTGAACGACAGGTGCCCCATGGACAGCAAGACGAGGCCGAGCCCCACCTGCTGCACCGTCTGGCACAGCCACATCACGTTGGCGTAGGCCAGCCCGCTGGCGTTCACGGCCGCGGCCGGCAGGAAGAGCGTCAGCCCCACCTTCGTGGCGGCCTGGAAGGTGCCCATCATCCCAGGCGCCGCGGGAATCATCAGCCCCACCACCAGCACGCCCAGCACGACGTAGGCCTGGAAGAGCGACAGGCGCATGGGCTCGCACACCGTGCCGGGCGCGGCGCCCGAGCAGTCGAAGGCGTTGGCGAGCACGGCCATGCCCGCGCCGTTCACGCCCCAGTACAGCGCCGTGTAGAGGAAGAAGAGCGCGATCTGCCGGCCGTTCGGGAGCTGCCGCATGGCCCCGACGAAGGTGTCGACGATGTCCGCCACCTTGTCGGCCACGGACGGCGCGAACCGGCCCACCGTGGTCCGCACGAAGCTCACCGTGCGCTGCTGCTGCCACAGGCCGAAGAGCAGGAACGCCAGGCCCCCGCCGAACACGGCGAACATCAGCCACGAGACCAGCTTGACGTAGCGAATCTCTGGCGTCTCCGTGGGGACGAAGAAGAGGAGCGCCCGCAGCATCGCCGCCACGGCGATGCCGTCCACGATGCGCTCCAGCACCACCGTCGTCATGGCCGCGCTGCGGCGGATGCCGCTGCGCTGGGCGATGAGGAAGGGCCGGGCGAACTCGCCCAGGCGGAAGGGCAGCACCAGCAACATCATGAAGCCGATGCCGGACGCCTCGTTCAGCTTGCGAAACGGCACGTGCTCCAGCCCTGACAGCAGGCAGCCCCAGCGCAGGGTGCGGAACAAATGGATGGCCAGGAGGCAGCCGAAGTACGGCACCAGCCACGCGTAGTTCGCCGACCGCAGGCTGGTCAGCTGGGTGGCCCAGTCCGTGTCCCGGAAGGTCCACCACATGAAGAGGAAGGTGACCAGGAGGCTGGCCAGGAGTTTGACGGCACGTTTCACGACGGCCGGGTATACCGTCAGTCCGAGTCGGACTCCAGCGACTCACCCGCCAGCAACCGGGTGGGATTGTCCCTCATGAGACGGGTGAAGACCGCGTCCCCCGCCCTGCTCCGCAGCTCCGCCAGCGAGCGCCCGACCCAGTCCCGGGCCCCCACCGGTGCGTGCAGGTCCGTAGCCCCCACGGCGTAGAGCCCCTCCTCCAGGAAGGCACGCGACAGCTTCTTGGCCATGCCGCCGTAGCGGCCGATGAGCGCTCCGACGTCCAGTTGCAACAGCGCTCCGGCGCGCACGGCCTCCGCGGCGCGGCCCTTGCGCTCGAACTCCAGGCAGCGCTCGGGGTGAGCGAGCAGCGGCACCACGCCCTTGGTGCGGATGCGGAAGAGGATGTCCGGCAGGGCCGGCACGGGCGCCGTGTACGGCAGTTCGACGAGCACGTAACGCCCCGGGCCCAACGTGCGCGCCTGGGGGGTGCCGAGGCCGCGCAGGAAGGCATCGTCGAGCACGTTCTCCGCATTGCGCCCCAGCCTCAGGGGAATGCGCTCGCGCTCCAGGGCCTCCGCCAGCTCCGCGCGGCGCGAGTCCACGACGTCCACCGGCGCGTACTCGGGGCGGGCGTGGGGGCTGGGGGCGACGGAGGAGAAGCCGAGGTCGACCAGCGCGCGCGCCATCTCCAGCGCGTCCTCCAGGGTGCGGGCCCCGTCATCCACGCCAGGCAGGAGGTGGCAGTGCAGGTCGACGAAGCCGCTCATGCGTCGCCGTGCTGCCGATCCGGGTGGCTGCTCGCGGGCAGCTCGTCCTCCCGCTCATCCGCCTGCCGGTCGGGCACGCGGTACTCCTCACCGAGCCACCGGCCGAGGTCCACGGCGCGGCAGCGCTTGGAGCAGAACGGGAAGGCGGCGTTCGTGCCCCGTGGGGCGACGGGCTTCTGGCAGATGGGACACGTCAAGGTGCTCATGGTCGTCGTGCTCTAGATAAGCGTTGACGCTCTCGCGAGCCAGGATGTTTCGTGGTGCGCACCCTTCCGCTGGAGGTCCCTGCCATGAAGGTCCTGTGCATCACCCATCCCGGTGGCCCCGAGGTTCTCGCGGAAGAGGAGCGGCCCGACCCCATTCCCGGTCCGGGAGAAATCCTGGTCCGGGTGCGGGCCTCCGCGCTCAACCGCGCGGACCTTCTGCAGCTTCGTGGCCATTACCCTGCCCCCCCGGACGTGGCGCCAGACATTCCCGGCCTGGAGTACGCCGGCGAGGTGGTGGCCGTGGGCCCTCGCGCCCGGCGCTTCCAGCCCGGCGACCGGGTGATGGGACTGGTAGGCGGAGGCGCGTGGTCGGAGCTGCTCGTCACGCACGAGCGTGAGGCCATGCCCCTCCCCGAGGGCATGGACTTCACGGACGCGGCGGCCATCCCGGAGGCGTACCTCACCGCCTTCGACGCGCTGGTCCTCCAGGGCGGCCTCAAGCCCGGTGAGGTGGTGCTCATCCACGCGGTCGCCAGCGGTGTGGGCTCGGCGGCCGCGCTCATCTGCCAGGCCATGGGCGCCCGCGTCGTGGGCACGGGCCGCACCGCGGCGAAGCTGGCGCGCGCGGCGGACTGGGGCGTGACGCACACGGTGCTGTGCGACATGGAGCCCCCGCGCTTCGCGGACGCGGTGCGGGAGGCGACAGGCGGCAGGGGCGCCGACCTGTGCCTGGACCTCGTCGGCGGCGGCTACGTCCCGGAGACGCTGGACGCCCTGGCACCTCGGGGGCGGCTGATGCTGGTGGGGCTGGTGGCGGGCTTGACGACGGAGCTGAACCTGGGGACGGTGCTGGCGAAGCGGCTGCGCGTCACGGGCACCGTGCTGCGCAGCCGCCCGCTCGAAGAGAAGATCGCGCTGGCCCAGAGCGCGGAGCGGCACCTGCTCCCCCTGTTCCGCGCAGGCGCCCTGCGCCCCGTGGTCGATGCGGTGGTGCCGCGCGCGGACATCCGGCAGGCGCTGGAGCGCATGGCGGGCAACGACTCGGTGGGCAAGCTGGTCGTGCGGTGGGATTGAGCCACGCGGGGGGCCTTGATGACGACTGCGACTTCGTCGAGGAGGAGTCCCCCCGCCGTCCCCTTCAAGAACGTTGCGCCCCCATCCGGGGCCCTTATCCTGCGCCGCCATGGCAACCCACTTCGACCCCAGCGCCGCCTCCCAGCCGGACTCCGGCGTGTTCGGCCTCCCCCACTCCCCTGACGAGGCGCATGTCGTCCTCATCCCCGTCCCCTTCGAGGCCACCACCAGCTACGGCGGTGGGACATCCGACGGCCCGGCCGCCGTGCTGGATGCCAGCCGACAGGTCGACCTCTTCGACGTCGAGACGGGGCGCCCGTACGAGCGAGGCATCGCCATGCTCCCCGAGTCCCAGGAGCTGCGCGACTGGAACACTCGCGCCAAGGAGCGTGCCCAGGTCGTCATCGACGCCGGTGGCATCCACTCCGGGGACGCCGCGCTGCTCCAGGCTGCCCAGGACGTGAATGGCCTGTGCGAGCAGATGAACGAGTACGTCTATCGCACGGCGAAGCAATGGCTCGACCAGGGCAAGCGCGTGGGCGCGGTGGGCGGAGACCACTCCACCTCCTACGGCATCATCCGCGCGCACGCGGAGAAGTACCCCGGCATGGGCGTGCTGCACCTGGACGCGCACGCCGACCTGCGCGTGGCCTACGAGGGCTTCACCTGGTCTCACGCGTCCATCATGTACAACGTCGCCGAGCGCATCCCCGGCGTGAAGACGCTGGTCCAGGTGGGCCTGCGTGACATGAGCGCCGAGGAGTACCAGTACATCGCGGACTCCCAGGGCCGCGTGCACGGCTTCTTCGACGCCGACCTCCAGAACAAGCGCTTCGACGGCGTGCCCTGGAACCGGCAGGTGGCGGACATCGTCGCCCTGCTCCCGCAGCAGGTCTACCTGTCCTTCGACATCGACGGATTGGACCCCGTGCTGTGCCCGAACACCGGCACGCCGGTGCCGGGTGGACTGTCCTTCGCCGAGGCCGTGGCCCTCATCGCCGGCGTGGTCCGCTCCGGCCGCACCATCGTGGGCTTCGACCTCACCGAGGTGGCCCCCGACCCCGACGGCGGCGAGTGGGACGGTAACGTCGGCGCCCGCCTCCTCTACAAGATGATTGGCTGGATGCTGAAGTCGCAGCAGGCCTGACCTCGCGTCACGCCCGGACAGCGAGCCGCCATGGTGGCTCGCCACCTCCGAAGCCACGTAGAGCTCCAGGGCCGCCGCCCCCTCAGCCTCCGGGGGAACGAGCGCGAAGCGGCGGGCCACGGTCTCCGCTGGCGGCCCTGGTCCCGCATCTCGCACACGCACGGTGACGTGCTCGCGCGAGGGCGCGAGCACCACCACCACCACGCGCCACCCGCGTAACGCTGCGCTGTCGCGCCGGGTGGCGACACGCGGGGCTGCCCCAGCACGCTGGCGCCGAGCAGGCCCGCCCCCAGCGGTCAGGGCACGGCCTGGGAGGTGACCGCCAAACTCTTCGAGCCGGGCTCCGGCTTCCGCTACGAGCAGTTCGAGTCCGCGAACCTGCGGCCCACGAGCACCGCGCACAGCCGCCCGCGCGGCTGCCAACCTACAGCAACACGAAGCCTTGCGCGCTCTGCGGAAGCGTGGCCCGAGACCGACCCGCCATCAATACTTCGGGCACCATCTTCCCCTTTCCTGAGGAGCACGTGCTCTCGCGCTTCTGCGATGCGCGACTGCACCTCGACTGTCTCGGCCGCTGGGGACAGCGAAGTGTCTTCTCGCGGGCCTACTACGACATCGTTCGGCATGAAGCCCTCAGCAAGGGACTGCTGCTGGCAGAGGGGGGACGGTTGGCTCTTTAGATATGGCGCCACAAGCCCGGAGCGGAAGCCCGTTGCGGCCGTGCTCCGTGGGCAGAGTTGGCCCAGCTCGAAGCCGCGCTGACGTGAACACTCACGCGCGCGGTGCCGTAACGACACGCGACTACTGCTGCGTCGCGAGGTGCTGATCGAGTCGCGCGAGCGTCTGATTGCCACCTTCGATTGCGTACTTCGCCGCCTGCTCGCGCGTTTCGACGGTGGGCATCGTGTGCTGCAACGTGACACGCGTCTTTCCCGCCTCATCCTTGAAGGTGACGACTGCCTTGAACATCACCTCGCCCTCCTTCGAGCCGTGATCCCACTCGAGCCGCTCGTTGGGGACGACCTTCGTGTAGACGATGTGGTTCGGGAAGTCGGTGCCATCGGGCCCGTGCATGGTGAACTTCCACGCGCCCCCCGGACGCACATCTTTGCTCACCGTCGTCGTGCGGAAGCCGTTCGGCCCCCACCAGTTGGAGATCATCTTCGCGTCGGTGAACGCCTGAAAGACCAGCGCGCGCGGGGCACTGATCAGCCGCGAGATTTCCAGCTGCCGCTTCGCGAGTTCGTTGAGGTCGAGCGTTGCATTCATGTGCGTGCTCCTCGTTTGGGCTTCTTCGGGGTTGGAACTTTTCGGGCGCGCGCCGGGCGCTTCTGCCCCTGGAGGTCGGCGAGGTAGTCCTCGAGCCGGTCGAAGCTGCCCTCCCAGAACTCGCGGTAGTGCTCGAGCCAGGCGTTCGCGTCCTTCAGCGGCTTCGGCGCGAGTCGGCAGGGTCGCCACTGCGCTTCGCGGCTCCGCGTAATCAGCCCCGCGCGCTCGAGCACCTTGAGGTGCTTCGTCACGGCAGGGAGGCTCATTTCGAAAGGCTGCGCGAGCTCCGTGACGGAGGTTTCACCCTTCGAGAGCCGCGCGAGGATCGCGCGCCGGGTCGGGTCGGCGAGTGCGGCAAAGGTGGCGCTGAGCGGGTCGATCGGCATGACGTAATTAACCAAACGGGAAAGTAACCACTTGGTTAAGTGAGCGCAAGCGCGTTCGCGCGAATCGCGTTGAACGGCGCGCTACGGAGTCGGAATTTCGAGATGGCGCGCGAAGTGGGCCCAAGGCCCCTGTCTCCGGGTGGAGTCCTTCGCCGACGTGCCACTTTGCCCCACATCCACCGCTTATACCCACCGCGACTTCGACGCCCTGCGCGCGCGCCCCATAGCGCTCGAGACGAGCGTCTTCACCAACGGGGTCAGGGCAAGGGGGCCCCCGCGCCCGCTTTCACACCGGCCGCGGGTGCCGCGAAAGAAGGTAGGGCGAAGCTGGGCGCCGGCAACGTCACCTCGTGCGGAAGGCCTGCCGTCTTGCCCGTCTTGAGGAATTCGTAGACCGCCTTCTTCGCCGCAGGTTCGCCCCGGAGCAGATAGAACGCGCCGTCATGGCCGGCGCGGTGGACCAGGATGGCATGGCCGTTCGGGAAGTACGGCAGCAGGCCAAGGGTGTTCTCGATGGGCGTCGAAGTATCCCAGTCCCCATGCACGAACACGACCGGTATCGAGCTCGGAAGAGGCTTCCTCAGCGCATCGCCCACGTCTGGGGTGGGCCAGTCTGGCGCCGACGCGATGTTCGCCTCGAAGTTCCAGGTCCCCAGCAGCTCGATGGCGGGGTCGGTCCGCAGCAGGTGCTCACGCTCGGCGGTGACCCCCAAGCTGCTGTCAATCAACGGGCCTATCAGCTTCGTCTTGCCGGCCGCGCGGTCTGCGAGGACTTCGCGCGCCCAGTCCTCATAGTGCTCATAATAGAGTGAGAGGATGAAGGCCGGCCATTGCTCGCCCTCCTGGGTATGTGAGTTCAGCGCGAGCTGCAGGTCCTCGGCGCCGAGGACCACGGTTTGGCCCCGTCCCGCGTCGTCGCGGACCTGGACTCGCACCGGCTCCGTGGCGAAGCGGCGGTGCAGAGTGCGCACGGCTTCCATCAGCCCGCCCACGGGGAGATAGGGCGCGAGTCTGGAGTCGCGGTCGGCATCATAGGAGATGCGCTGGAGCGCCGCGAAGACATGCGAGGGCATGTCATAGGCATTGTTCAAGGGCTCCACGCCCGACAGCACCGCGCGCGCAACAATTCCAGGGTACAACCGCATCACCGCGAGGCTCCACTGCGACCCGAAGCTGCCACCGAACAGGCTGATCTTTTGGTAGCCAAGCGCCTGCCGCAGGGCGTCCACGTCGGCGGCAACCTCGGTGATATTGTAGCCCGACAGGTCCTTCCCCGGGTTCTCCGCGATGGCTCTCCGGGCCAATGCTCGCATCGCCTGGGCAGCAGCGTGCGCGGAGGCTGGGCGATCCAGGGGCATGGCGTCACTCTGGGATTCGAGCATCTCTCCCCGTCGGGTGAACCCGCGCTGCTCGATGACAACCAGGTCTCCCACAGCACCGAAGGTCAGCCAGGAGCGCAGTCGGCCTTTGCCGGTCGCCTCATCATCGATGAGCGAGCCGAGTACGCTCAGCCCCGGACCTCCCGGTAGCCAGAACACAGGCGGCGCCCCCGTGGGCCGCGGCGCCTTGATGCGAGCGAACCCCACTCCGATGAGGCGGCTCTCCGGCTTCCGCCGGTTCTCGGGCACGTAGAGGGTTCCCAGCTCATAGGAGACGCGGGTGCCTGGCTCGAGTTCGAGGGTGCCACGCTCGAGGAGCACCTCCCCTGGCTTGCGTTGGGCCAAGGCCCCTGTCGGCAATGCCAGTAATAGACCGAGCGAGAAACACCACCATGACGACTTCAGCGAGTACGCGGGCATACGCTGGACCAGTCCCAGAGATGGCACAGAGATTCACTCTACTGGCGCGAGAAGGCGTGAGGTCCGGGAATATTCCAGGCCAGTTGGGGCCCCAGGCGGGCGGGCCGCGGCTATCTGACGCTCAAGGCTTCAGCGATGAGGATGATGTTCCGCTGAGCGTCAACGGTGTGTGGCGAGCCACTGAGAACTCTGTGCGGAGTGGCAGTTGGCCCTATCGAGCAGCAACAACGGGCGCCCGGGGTAAGCGGTGCGCAGGGCTCGCAGGAAGGCCTTGAAGTCCTCCTGTCGGCCGCGCCGTGTCACCAGGACGATACGCCCGCCAGTGCGCGGATAGATGGCGCCCTGTCCGCTTGGCATGGCCTCGGTAATCACTACCGACGCCTGCTTGCCCACCGGAGCCCACACCGCTCGCAGCGGCGGAAACCAGCGCAGTGCGGCGCTGTCGGAGACGAGTCGCACCTCGCGGGGCCACTGGCGCTTGAGCCGCTTCAACCGGCGACCAAGGCCCCCTTGTAGGCCCCTACCCGAGACACCCGCCTTGCGCACCGGCGCGCTCGGGCCTGGGTGAGGATGGGCTCATCGAGTCGTGATTCAGGAAGTGACCATGCACCTCGGGGTTTCTTTTCGCTGGGGATGGACCTTGACATCACGACATCATGATGACGTGATGTCGCAATGGATGCCGCGCGAGAAACCAACCCGCTTTATGCGAAAATCGAATTGACGCTTGCTTCTGAAGTCGCAGCGGGAGTCCTCCCTCCTGGCAGCCAACTTCCCACCGAAGACCGCTTGATTGAGCGGTTCGGCGTTAGCCGGACGACCGTCCGAAAAGCGATCGAGAACCTCGTAGCTCGTGGCTTGGTCGAGATCCGGCGCGGCATAGGCACCTTCGTCGCGCAGCCCAGGATCATCCAAGAATTGACAGAATTGACTGGCTTCGTCGAGGACATGCAGGCACTCGGCCGCACCCCGACCGCTCGGCTCCTGGATAGTCAGATCGTCCCAGCCGATGCTGACGTTGCCCGACAACTCGCCGTGTCGCCCGGCAGCCTTGTCATGCGAATCCAACGCGTGCGGCTCGCCGACGGCATGGCCATGTCCTTCGATGAAACCTACCTGCCGCGCGAGATAGGGGAAAAGATCGTCACCCACGACCTGGAAACCGAGCCAATCTTCACACTGCTCGAAGAACGATACCGCCTGCCGCTGATTGAGGCCGAATACCGGCTAGAAGCCATCACTGCCACACCGGCTGTTGCACGGGCCCTCGCCGTTGAGCCCGGTAACCCGATCTTCCTGATCGAGCGCACGTCCTATACTGAAGGGGCTCGCCCCATCGACTACGAAAGGCTCCACTATCGCGGCGACCTCATCCGGTTCATCACTCGCTTGTCCCGGCGTCCACGCGCACGGTCGTGAGCCGGAGCCACGTCAATGGACCCCACGATGGTCTTCTGGCTGTTCGCGGCCGCCTTTGGTGCGAGTGCCCTCGGCGGTGTGCTTGGCATGGCCAGCGGCATCTTCATCGTCCCGATCCTCACGCTGCTCTTCAGCATAGACATTCACGTGGCGATCGGCGCAAGCATCATCTCGGTAATTGCCTGTTCGTGCGGCAGCGCCGCGCCGCTCCTGAAGAGGCGCTTGACCAATATCCGGCTTGCGATCGTCCTTGAAACGGCCACCACGCTCGGCGCGTTGACAGGCGTATTCCTGATTGGCGTCGTTTCAAATTCGTTCCTATATGGCTTGTTTGCCTTTATTCTGGCACTCTCCGCAAAGCAGATGCTAGTGCGGCGGCGTGAAGTGGAAGTGGAAGTGGAAGTGGCCGATACCAGCAGGCCAAACGTGAAGAGCTTAGCCACGGTGCTACGCCTGCATTCGAGCTTTCCCGACCATGCATCCGGCCGGGATGTGCCTTATCAGGTTGGTCATGTGCCGATCAGCCTGGCTCTGATGTACGGGGCGGGAGTGATTTCGGCGCTGCTCGGTATCGGCTCCGGTGTGCTAAAAATCCCTGCCATGGATACCGCCTTGCGGCTGCCCATCAAGGTCTCATCTGCCACATCGAACTTCATGATTGGCGTGACGGCCGCAGCGAGCGCTGGGGCCTACTTCGTACGAGGCGATATCGATATCGGTATTGCGGGCCCCGTCGCGCTGGGCTCAGTTGTCGGGGCGCTCGTCGGGGCGCGCTTGCTGATGGGGTTGCCCGCCGATAAAATTCGCCTCTCCTTCGTGGTCGTCCTCAGCCTGCTTGCGGTTCAAATGCTCCTGAGCGCCTTTGGGGTCCAGCTCCTCGGAGGGTCGGCATGAAGTCTATGACCAATCGCGTTGCTCGATGCGAGCAGAGCATCGCCGGACTGCTCTGGAACGGCACCTGGCTTGCTTCAGCGCTCGTTACCGTCGGAATTGCCTTGGGCGCGACACGTGACTCCTGGAGTTCTGTCGCTCCCGGCCTCAGCGGCTACAACGTGATGAAAACCGGTGTGGCCTTTTTCATCATTTTGCCCATCGCGCGTGTGGCGCTGATGCTGGTCATGTCCCTGCGCGAGCGTGACTACGTCTATACCTTGATTTCGGTGTTCGTCCTGGCTGTCATCGCGGCCGGAATCATGGTCGAACTGTGAGCCTTGACCTGCCCCCGAAGAATGGACCGGCTTTTGTGCGAGGTTGCTCCCGACGCACGAGCCCCTATCGGCCGCGTGGTGTTCCCGCGTGAGGTCTTCCCTTGTCGAGGGCCCGTCATCTGGGGTTCAGTGGGAGCATGGCCTTCGTGCTCTGGCTTCCCGTGCTTGTCGCCGTGCTCACCTCTGCCCCTGCTGTTCCCCAGGACGCGCCTCCGCATCCTCCGTTCTCGGTCTGGCTCGACGCCCGCGTGAAGGAGGAGCAGCCGAAGTTCGTCACGCGATTCCAGGTGGACCTCGACGGTGATGGTCGAGACGACGAGGTGGCTTGCTACGGGCTCATGCGCGCTGACTTCCCAGAGGTCCCAGAGGGAGGCTTGGTCATTCTGGTGGGCCTGGCCAGTGGCGAGCGCTTTGCCTTCAACGACGGGGCGGGCCCCGACAGCCTCTCTGCCTGTCCCATGCCGCCCGACAAGGCGGAGGGCTCCGGCAAGGCGGTGCTCGTCGTGGAACGGCAGGGCGCGGGGACCTCCTCCCGGGTGAAGCTTCGCTTCGACCGGAAGGGCCCCCTCCTCGTGGGCAGCGAGGTGAATGGCCGGTTCAGCTCGAGTAGCATGGACCTGTTGGCCCAACGCGCCCACACATCTAACTACACGCCGCCGAACCCGGACGACGAGAATGATAAGGGAGAGGAGTCCGAGTGGAACGGCGTGGCTCGTAGCGTCTCTGATTTGGAGGCCACGGTTCTTCCTTCCCCCGGAAAGGTCTCCTGGGGCCAGAAGCACTGGAAGGGGCGCGAGGACGCGGACCTGAAGGTGAGCCTGCGCCGACGCGGTGACCTGCTGGTGGTGAGCGTCCGGTTGCGAGACGACAAGACGGTGACCGCGACGGATGGCAGCCCCAAGGCCATTCTCGCCGCGGACCACCTCGAGCTGTGGTGGTTGGAGTGGCCCGCCACCAGGGTCGGGACGCACCAGGAAGTACAACTCGGGGTCGCACGCAATCCGCGAGGGACTCCCGTGGCCACCTGGTTCCGTCCTCCCAGGAAGAAGGACACGCCGCTGCCCACCATCCGGTGGACCTCCCCCGAGACCGTGGAGGTGGACCTTCCCCTGCGCTGGCTCATGCCGACGCCCGCCCATCTCGACGACTACGACCCGACGAGCGCCACGCCCCATCTCAAGGTTTCCTTCTCCGATGGAGACGGGAAAGGACAGGAGACGCTGGTGGACGTCTCCGCGGGCATGCTCTTCGTCGCCGAGCCGGGGCGGCCGTTTCCCACCGTGGAGCAATCTGTTCAGCCGTGGATGCGCGTGGCGGACGACGCCACCCTGCGCAGCCTTCTCACGCGCTAATTGGAGTCGAAGGGCCAGGAAGGCAGCAACTCGCGCGCGGCCAGCCAGGGTGCTGGTCCCCGCTGTGCCTGCCTGAACGTCGCTCGCTGCGTCATGAGCGCGTCCGTGCGAGTGAGCGAGGCGCGCGGTGGGCTTCGTCGGCTCGGCGCATCCACCGAGGCGGCAACTTCCCTGACAAAGGGGGGGCGGCTGGGCGAATAGATGTCCATGCCGATCCTTCCGAAAGAGCGAGACCCCAGGTTGATCACGATTCGTCGTGGTGGGAGCTTGACCGACGAGGACCACCACCTCCTCGCGGAATGGGCTGCCCTCTGCGCGGAGCACGTCCTGCCCTTCTTCGAACAGGCGTGCCCGGAGGACACGCGCCCCCGTGACGCCATCGCCGTGGGACGGGCGTGGATCCGGGGCGAGGTCCGGATGCGGGATGCCCACAAAACCGCGTTCGTGGCCAACGCCGCGGCTCGTGGGTTGCCTGACCCGGCCAGGTTCGCTGCTCTCGCGGCAGGCCAGGCCGTGGCCGTCGCCCACGTCGCTGCGCACTACTTGGGCGCGGCGGCGTACGCCATCCGGGCCGCCGCCGCATCGGTCGCCGTGGGTAGCGCGGAAGGGGCCCGTCTGAAGGAGCTCGGCTGGCAGCGGGAACGGCTCCCCACCACCCTCCGTGACTTGGTCCTCGAAGACCAGCGGGCGCGGAACGACATCTGCTGGGGCGTCTTCACCGGGTGACGTAGATCCGAGACCTTCCGCAATTGAGGTCCTGAAGGAAGGGCCCTGCCAACCGGCAGGGCTCTCAAAACTTGCGTCAAGGCACGCGACGCGGAAAAACAGGGGGATGGGCCTTTCCAACGACCAGCCCAGCCCTGTCTTGGTTAGGGACTCTTAAAACTGCGGCACTCCGCCCGCAGACCACACGGCCACGATTTGCTTGGGAAGAGCCCACATGCTACCGAGGTCGAGTTCGTCGTCCCCGGCATAGCCCTTCTCCAACGCGGCCAAGAGGCTCGTGAATCCAGTGGTGAGCTGCTGTTGCGCGGCCGCGAGCCCACTGCTCCCCGTGGTGGGATAGGTCTTCAGCGGGCCGCCGAACTTCAGCATTGCCTGCACCATCCGGAATCGCGCGAAATGGCTGAACTGATCCTCGAGATCGTTGGCATCCTCGGGGCGGAGCTCCGAGTCGATGACGGGGCCCAAGTTGCCCTCGCCCTGCCCGACGATTGCCTGGAGCACCTCATTCGCCTGTTTCAGCGCGGTGCGGCTGTCACCGCCGATGGTGCTGCTGAACCTCGTGTAGTCGTCATTTTTATACTGCGGGTCAGCGAATTCGCTCTTCTGCCGGTGGTCCGCGTCGGGCTGGTAGAGTTCGTTCCAGCGCTGATTGATGCCCTGCTCGATGGCCTTGTAGAACTGACCGATGGAATCGTAGGCATCTTGCGGCCCGTTCGGCGCGCCATCGGTCTTTGGCTCGGGGGTCTCGACGGCGGCAAGGAGGGACATTTGCTCAGGGTTCACCGGCCCGAGCTTCACGGGCTTGTTGACCGCGATCCAGGACGGGAAGCTGTCGTATCGCGGCGCCCATTCGCCAGTGAACTTCGGTGAATATCCCTTGGGGGCGAACAGCGCATTGAAGAGGTTGCTGGCCAGTTCGAGGTGCAGCATCTCCTGCACGACGACCGAGTAGATGTTGTTGAAGGCGAGCTGCTCCCGGCTTCGATTGGGGTTCTTCTTTCCGCGAACGGTCACCTGCTGGGGCGGGACCTGAGCGTTCGTACCGGGGACCTGCAAGGAATAGGCGGCCGTCAGATAGAGGGGAATGGTCCACAGCTCCAAGTAGACGGCTTTCTGGAGATGATCGAGGAGGGCTGCGTCGGTCCAGGTATTGTTTTGCACAGGGCTCTCTGAGGTTGATGCGAGGTGCCGTGGATGGATGCACCGGCGACGAGAGCAATGTTCACGCCAGGGGCTTGCGGACGGACGACTCCAGTCATTTCACCCCCTTGCGGTGATGACAGTCTCCGGGTGCCAGGGAAACCCCGTGTCACTGACACGTCAGCGACGGAGGCTGACGTGTCCGCCGACCTTGCGCCGGGCGTGGTGAGGAGCCTGCGGGCGGCCAGGCTGTGCTCGCCCGCGGCTCGGCTCCAGCTTCATCTCACGACGGGGCTCGTCCGCTGGCTGCACGACATATTAGCGGACGTCGTCGAGGAGCGCGCCGCGCTGCTCAAGCGAGATGGAGGCCCGACGGGGCCGTAGACCTTGCCTATGCCGCGCGCGGTCGCGGGTCAGCCGGGTTGATGTCCAGAGGGCAGCGTGGTTGATTCCTTTGGCATGGGAGTCTACCAGTCCAACTTTCGATTCGAAGGCCCGCTTCCCGATCTCGATGCAGTCCGAGATGAGGTTCGCCGCCGGCTCGGTAGCCCCCTTGACGGCATTTACGGACTGGAGGTTGAAGGCCAGACGGTGGAGGCCACCAGCATGCTCAACTCGTTCACGCACCCCATTGTGTGCGCGGTCCTCCAGGAGTTCGGCGGCCGACCTGTAAGCGTCCGAGATGGCCAGCCGATCGCCTCCGAGGCCCCCGCCTGGGCCCACAAGCCGATTCGCGAGATGGCCTGGCGCGACCGGATGGCGGTCCGCTACCGATGGTGGGCCTGGTTCATTGGAGCAGCGTGGCCGCGTCGAAAGTGATCGAGGTCTCGTCTGTAGCGAGTAGGTCATCCACTTCGATGTCAGGCAACGCCAATGCAGCGATGCGCCGGATTGAGGGCGCGGCAAGCTCTTACGAACAGCTGTTGAAGAAGTGTTCGACGGAGCCATTCGTTCCGCAGCATCATCGGGCATGCCCCTCATGCCACCGTCCATTTCCTACGCCCTACCCCGCCGGGCCCTGCTTCGCCGCGGCTGCAGCCTCGCCACCCTGCTCGTGTTGACCGCGTGTGGCTCCGAGAAGCCTTCGCCGCCCACGTGCGTGGGGGCACACCTGGACGCCTCACGTGCCGCCTCCGAGTCAGGTGCGTCTCCGCGCTGCGAGAGCCCGCGTTGGGAGGCCGTCGAGCAGCGGGGAGACCTCCCGCCCGCGCGCTGGGAGGCGAGTGCCTCGTTCTCCCGCACGAGCGATGAATCGGCCGTCATCTACCGCTTCGGCGGCCAGAGCGGGAACTTCCCGAACGACTTCACGGTCAACGACTTCCATGCGTTCGACATCGCCACGGCCACCTGGAGGAAACTGGCCTCGCCTCCGCCCCCCGCCGCACGTGCCGAGAGCCTGATGATTCCCGGTCCGTGCGACGGCTGCGTGAGCATCGTGGGAGGACGAGGCCGGTTTCGGACTGGCTCAGACCTGATGTTCCCCGAGATGTGGACCTACCACGTCCAGCGCCAGCACTGGGAGCAGGTCTCCTCCGAGAACCTGGGAGATCCGTTCGCAGTGCGCCGCTCCTCCGCCCTGGTGGTGGAAGTGCCGCGGGCGGGCCAGCCCGGCAAGAAGACCTATTATGCGTTTGGCGGCTTGGGCAACACGCTTCCACGATTCGCCACGACGTCCACCGGTCTTCGCAACGATGTCGCCGTCCATGACGAGGACACGGGCTGGAGGCTCGTCACAACAGCCGGTGAGAAGCCCGCGCCTCGCGCGTGGGTCGCCGGCGGGTACGATCCGGACAACCACTCGCTGCTCGTCTTCGGTGGCTACCGCCTCGGAGCGGATCAAGGCCCCGAGACGCCGGCCGAGGAACTCTTCGGTCCGACGAACTACGAGAACGACCTCTGGTCGCTGAGCCTCGAGACGCTCACGTGGACCCGGCTCCAGCCTGCGGGCCCCCTGCCCTCGCCGCGAGACAACGCGGTGGCATTCTTCGATACCGCCCAAGGCGGGCTGGTCGTCTTCGGTGGGCAGCGCTTCGACGGCCTCTCCAGCGAGCTGTGGTTCTACTCGGTGAAGGACAACCGATGGACCGAGGTGGCCCTCGACTCCAGCTCTCCCATCCCCCCGGGCCGCGTCGGAGGCATTTCCTTCGTGCGCGAGACGCCCACCGCCTACGAGCTGTACCTGAACGGTGGGGCCACGTCCGACGGCGGCGCGAGCGACTTCCTCGATGATCTCTGGAAGCTGATCTGGCCGAAGCGCTGATCGCCCTACCACGGCCCCCGCGCTCGCTCACCCGATATAGGATGGGACAGGAGCCCTGTTGGGGGTAGAGGGCGGAGTCGTTCCGCCCCCCTCTGCATCGTCGATACAGGCGGTCGACGACCTCGCGCGACTCGCTCACTCATTGTGACGCACTGCCCGAAGTGGCCTTGGCGCATCCAGGGCGCAAAGTGTCCCCCATGTCCTGGCGCATCGTCTTTGTCTTCAGCATCCTATCGCTACCGTCCCCCCAGGCGGTGGCCCAGGAGTCGCGTCCAGCCGAAAAGTCCGTGCTCCTGCTCATTCCCGAGGATACGGCGCTGCCCGCCATGGCGACGCTCGTCGCCAGCCTCCGCTCCTCCTTATGGGAGGCCCAGGGCGGCCCGGTCACTCTGGATGTCGAGAGCCTGGATCTCGGTTGGGCTCGCGGGTCTGCCTACACAAACGCCCTGCACACCTGGTATCTGGCCAAATATCGAGAGCGTCGGCCGGATGCCCTCATTGCCTTCCGCTCCGACGCCATCCAGGTGGCCCTGCAGCTGCGCCGGGAGCTGTGGCCGGATATCCCGATGATTGTCCTCTCCGAGGACGAGCGGCTCTGGGAGCAGCAACCTCGCCCGGAGCGCGTGGCGGGCCTCTGGCTGCGTTATGACATGCGGGCCACCGCGGAGCTGGCCCTGCAACTGCTGCCCAGCACACGAAGGCTGGCGCTCGTCAACGGCTCCAGCCGCTGGGAGCGCGCTCAGCAGGAACAGATGGTGCGAGAGCTGCAACCGCTGCTGGCACAGCGGGGGCTGAAGTTCATCGATCTGACCAGTCTGCCACTGGCCGAGCTGCTCGAGCGCGCGAGGACGCTGCCGGACGACACCACGGTCCTCACCTTCACCTTCATGACCGATCCCAGCGGGAGACCCTTCGTGGGGCGCGAGATCGCACGCATGTTTCTTTCCGCCAGCAACCGGCCCTGTTTCGCTCTCCACGACACCGTCCTGGGGCTGGGGTTTGTCGGCGGAGCGCTCGTCAGCTACGAGGCCGTGGGCCAACAGCTGAGCATGCTCACCTCCCGCGTGTTGCGCGGAGCGCAGGAGGAGTTCCTCGCCCCCCTGAAGCCGGCATCCGTGGACACGCTGACGGTCGATGCCCGAGCGCTGCGGCGCTGGGACATCCCCCGTAGTCGAGTGCCTCCCGGAGTGCGGCTCGCCTTCGACGAGCCGACGCTCTGGGAGCGTTACCGCTGGTGGGTCCTGGGGGCACTGACGATCAGCGGCCTGCAGGCGCTGGTGGCCGGGGGGCTCATGGTAGAGCGCCGCCGCCGCATGCATGCCCAGGCGGAGCTCCTGGAGCGCCAACGCTTGGAGAAGCTTGCCGAGATGGAGGCACGTCGAGCCCTGGAGCAACTGGCCCATGTGAGCCGGGTGGCGGCCCTCGGGGAGCTGACCGCCTCACTGGCGCATGAGCTCAACCAGCCCCTGGCCGCGATTCTCAGCAACGCCCAGGCCGCACGCCGCCTGCTGAACGCCGCCCCCGCGGAGCTGGACGAGGTGCGCGAGGCCCTCGGGGACATCATCTTCGACGACAAGCGCGCGAGCGAAGTCATTCACCGCATGCGCGCGCTGCTCAAACGGGGGGAACCCCGTCAGGAGTTCCACTCGCTCAATGACCTGGTGTGCGAGGTGGCGCGCCTGCTGGCCAACGACATTCAGCTGCGCGGCGTAACCCTGCTGCTGACGTTGGCCCCGTCACTGCCCGCCGTCCAGGGGGACGGCATTCAGCTTCAACAGGTGGTGCTCAACCTGCTCGTCAACGCCATGGATGCCATGGCCGATGTCCCCGTGGGCCAGCGCCAACTGCGGGTCAGCACCGCCGCGCCAGGCACGGGGCAGGTGGAGCTGAGCGTGCAGGACTCGGGAGGAGGCATCGAGTCGTCGCGGCTGGCCCTCATTTTCGAGCCCTTCTACTCCACCAAGGAGCACGGGCTGGGCATCGGGCTGTCCATCAGCCGCTCAATCGTCGAGGCGCACGGTGGTCGCTTGCAAGCCGAGAGCCCCGCTGGCCAGGGGGCTCTGCTACGGTGTGTGCTTCCAACAGCACACACGGAGTCCCCGCATGACACAAGCCCCCGCCACCATCTTCCTCGTGGACGATGATGAGTCCGTGCTGCGGGGGCTGGGGCGGCTGCTGCGGGCCGCCGGCCATGCCACGAAGCCCTTCGCCTCGCCCTCCGAGTTCCTCGCACAACTATACGGGGACACGCCGGGCTGCGCCGTACTGGACCTGCGGATGCCGGGGCTGAACGGGCTGGAGCTGCAGCAGGCCATGGAGTCCAAGGGCTGCCACCTTCCAGTCATCTTCATCTCCGGCCATGGAGATGTGCCGGCAAGCGTCAGGGCCATGAAGGCCGGAGCCGTGGACTTCCTCCTCAAGCCCTTTGACGAGCAACAGCTGCTGGAAGCCATCTCTCAGGCCTTGCTCAAGGATGCGGCGGCCCGCGCCGGCCGTGCCGAGACTGCCGCACTGCTTGCCCGTCATGCCGCCCTCACTTCCCGCGAGCGCGAGGTATGCGCACTGGTGGCCCAGGGGCTTACCAACAAGGAAGTCGCCCAGCGGCTGGGCACCACCGAGAAGACCATCAAGGTGCACCGCGCCCGCGTCATCCAGAAGCTGGACGTGGACTCGGTGGCGGAACTGGTGCGGTTCGTGGACCGGCTGGGCTTGGGCTGAGAGCCCGCGCTGTGTAAGCACTAGGTCCAATATCCATGTGCTGGCACCCAGAGTAATGATGGCCACGCTGGCGTGACCCGGTACCTGCTCTGGCTGCTGGCTGTCTGGGTATTTCCCCAACATGGCCCTTGAGCCACTCGTTGCCTTTTGAAGGTTGCATCGAACCCACAACCCGGCGCTTGATGTTGACAGCGCCCATGTCGGGCTCCCCACGAGAAACGCTCATGTCATATTTGCTTTCAAGATGGATCGCAGCACCAGCCGCCGCATTGCGTACCGGATTGGTGATTGGACTGGCCGCCAGCCCCCTCGGCGCTTGTCACGACAACACCCCGCCGCCCAACGTACCGCCAGTAGTCCGCAACATCACCCTCGAGACGGCGGAAGACACACCTCTCGAGATGCGCCTGCCGGCCAGCGGTAACGGGGCACTCACTTTCACTATCGTCGATGAACCGGACCACGGCACGTTGAGTGAGATCAGCGCCAATGGTTCCATCACCTACACCCCCGGCGCCGACTACAATGGCGAAGATGCGCTCATCTTTCGCGCCACCAACCGCCACGGCCAGAGCGCCCAGGCCACGGTGACCATCACCATTACCCCAGTGAATGACGCGCCCACGCTCTCCTCGGTGGCCGACCAGAGCATCACTGCTGGTAGCTCGACCGGCGACCTGGCCTTCACCGTGGGCGACGTGGAGAGCGCCGCCGACAGCCTCACGGTCATCGCCACGTCCTCCAATGCCGACCTGGTGCCCAACGACCCCAGCCACCTCGTTCTCGGCGGCTCCGGCTCCAGCCGCACTCTCAACGTCATCCCTGTCCCTGACGCTAGCGGCTCCTCCACCATCACCCTCTCGGTGAGCGACGGCCCCGCCACCACCTCCACCACTTTCACGGTCGACGTCACCGGTCTTGCGAGCCTCTACTGGATGACGACCGCCGGCTCGCTGTGGAGGGTTGACGTGAACGGCACCAATGCGGTTGAGCTCACGACCGACATCCGCGGGGCAGCTCCCGTCGCCGCCGACCCGGTAAGCCGTACCATCTTCTACAAGCGAGACAGCGCCATCGTTCGAGCGGACAGCGATGGGGCGAACCCGGGCGATATCGTGGCGAACGGAGGCTTCCCCAACGCGCTGGCAATCGATTCGACGAACCACACGCTGTACTGGTCCGATTTCGACGGGAAACAGATCATGCGCGCCGAGCTGGACGGCAGCAATCCAACGCAGGTCCTCGGCGATATCGATAGCCCGTCTGGCGTCGCGCTCGATGTCCCGCGCGGCAAGGCATATGTCATTACCTATAACAACACCAAGCTCTTACGATTCAATCTCGATGGTACCGACCTGGAGACCCTCGCTTCCAACCTGGGGGGACAGGGCGTGGGTCTGGAGGTCGACTCGATCGGCGGGAAGGTCTACTACTCGACTCGCGGCAACAGTATCTATGTCGCCAACCTGGACGGCTCCAACGCCACCTCTCTGGTGACAAACCAGACCACGGTGCACGAGATTGCCATCGATATCACGGCTGGGCGGCTGTATTGGGTGGATGGGCTGGCGGGAGTGCTCCGGAGCGCCAATCTGGCCGACGGCAGCGATATTCAGGACGTGAGCTCGAGCAACGGCAGGAGCTGGGGTCTGGCCTGGATGCCTGCGCCGTAGCCAGGAGCAGGTGGCACGTCGACGGGGACTTCTCGTTTCCGCCATACAGGGGCGCCAAGGGGAGTCAGGTCCATTGACTGGGTTGGCCACCCGTCCAATGAGCCCCTTGCAGCCGACGCCGCAGAACAACGCCGCAACAAAGGAGCAAGCCGCATGCACCGTCTCATCAAGAGTTGGTCTCGCTGTAGACTGGTACTCGTAGCCTGTCTTGCCCTTGTCGCCGCGGGCGCGGATGCCCGCCCCCAAGGCTCCCCACTCGCGGAGCCCTCGCGGCTCCATGGCGTGGAACACACCCACAAGCGCATCACCCCCGACGAGCGTACACCGAACGTGGACCCGGAGCTGCTGCGCCAGCCCCCCGCGCCAGCCGCGCCGCAGCGGGCGCTGCTGGCCTGTGACACGGCGGCCTTTGCGTCCGCGAGCGGGAACGCGCTCATCACGCTGGTGAAGAGCTCCGCTCTCGACTGCCTCTACACGCTCTTCAATGTCTCCGGCGCCCTCGCCGGTCAGATATTCAACGAGGGCAAGATGAACACGGTCGCCACCGCGCTCACCACAAACGCCTTGACGTACCCAGGGAACAACAACACCCAGACGCTCCAGCTCATCGTGTTCCTGCGCGCTGGCTACTACGTGCAGTCCTGGAACCCGGGCTCGGTAGGCAGTTATGGAGAGCTGCTGCGCGTCTCCATCCGCCTGGCCCTGACCACCTTCGTCGCCAACCTCCGCTTCATGGATACCACGGACGCCCACGGCGAAGTGCTGCGGGAGTTCGTCACCCTCATCGACAGCGCGAAGGAGAACGCCCTTCACCTGGGCACCTTCAAGCGCCTCCTGGACGGCTTCAACAACAACGCCCTGGCCTCCCCGTCGATGCGTAACGCCACCAACCAGGTCTTCATCAACCTGTACCAAGGAAGTTTCGACAGCGCCTTCATAGCGGCCGCGCAGGTGGACTCGTCCATCATCGACTCGCTGGACAACTTCGGCGTGCGCAACGACCACCTGCTGGGTACCAGCCTCCAGTACCTCACCATCAACGCGGCGAGAGAGATGTCCCGCTTCCTCAAGTACACCGGGACCCTTCAGACCAAGGCGCGTCCCAAGGTGAAGGCGCTCCTCACCAACCACTCCATGGTGGGGCCCACAGCGGGCGTCTGGCTGGCCGCGGCGGAGTTCGCGGAGTATTACGACGGCGCCAACTGTGCCTACTACGGCACATGTAACTACCGGCAGAACGTGGAGCAAGCGGTGCTCCAGTTCACGCACACCTGTAGCGCGACGCTACGGATGCGTGCCCAGGATATGACGACCGCGCAGTTCACCCAGAGCTGCGACCAGCTCGCCCTCCAGGAGACCTACTTCCACGACACCCTGAAGACGAACCGTGTGCCCGTGGCCAACGACAACAACACGTCGCTGGAGATGGTCATCTTCGACAGCAGCAAGGACTACGAAATGTACGCGGGCGTGCTGTTCGGCATCAGCACCAACAACGGTGGAATCTACCTGGAGGGCAACCCCGCCGACCCGAACAATCAGGCTCGCTTCTTCGCCTATGAAGCGGAATGGGTGCGGCCCACCTTTGAAATCTGGAACCTGCGCCACGAGTACGTCCACTACCTCGACGGCCGCTTCAATCTGAAGGGCGACTTCGGCACGTCCTACCCCTGGAGCACCACCTGGTGGTCAGAGGGGCTCGCCGAGTACATCTCCAAGAAGAGAGACAACGCCGCTGCGGTTCAAGTGGGCAGAAGCAAGAGCTACCAGCTCAGCCAGATCTTCCGTAACACCCTCGATAGCGGCTCAGAGCGCGTGTACTCGTGGGGCTATCTCGCCGCGCGTTTCATGTTCGAGCGGCACGCCAGTCAGGTGGACACCTTTGTCAACCATTTCCGCGCGGGCAACTACAATACGTATTACAATGCCCTTGGCGGTCTCGGGACTTCGTATGACGCGGAGTTCCACCAGTGGATCGACTGCGTCGCCACCGCGAGCAACCCGAGCACCTGCGCCAACCTCCACTGAGCCTCCCCTGAACGGCCACGCCCCCCGGTGCTCGGTAACGACCGAGACCGAGGGGCGCTCGCCGTTGGCGACTGACGTTGTTTCAGCGAAGCCCAGAACCTCCTCATCCTGTTCCGGCGCGACAAGAGGCGCGACTTCGCCGTAGGCAGCGGTGAAGCGCTGCTCGCCTCGAAGGTGCGACTGCGCGCTCCTCCGGGAGTTCCCGTGGCGTACGAACTTCGGCGCGGGGCTGGGACTGCTGCGCCACCAGCGCAACGACGCGGCCCAGACAGGACCATCGGCGAAGTGCCACAGTTCGAGCGTGTGTCCAGGCCCGGCATTGAGGCCGTCTTGCGCGTAGTCGTTAAAGATCATCCAGCAGCGACCCTCCTCGCCGAAGTGCAGCTCGAAGTTCCCGTAGCGCCAGATCGACGCGCGCTCGGCGGTCTCCTCGACTCCCCAGTCGTCCGGCGCTCCCAACCGCTGGCGTACGTCGTCGCGGCCCATGCCGACGGCGGCGCCACCAAGCCGGGCTTCAACGATGAGCTCGTGCAGCGAGAAACAGGTCATTCGCCGTTCCATTGCCGCATTCTGCCGTCCCCAGAATCTGTCGCGACAGGGCCTTGCCTCCCCGGAGGCATCCCGCCGGGGCCACCGAGTTCCTGTAGCTGCAAAGAGGGAAGGCGGAGCAATGGGGAGACGGCCACAGGACATACCAAGCTGCCGCTACACGCGGCCGGCGCGAAGCCATGCGACTTCCCCCACCTCGACAACTGTGGGTGGAAAGCTGACAGCCGCCCTTCGCCATGATGTCGGCTACACAGGAAGTAAAGCTCGCGGAGATTCAATCGGACCCCGATTGAAGGGCGCCAGCTACCCCTTCTTGAAACCCCTGAATATTACTCGCCTTTGGGCTCCTCAGAGAGTTTGAGTCCTCTGAGAGAAAAGCCAAGAACGAGTTCGCGCAGGGCTTCATTCGAGGCCCCAGACGACAGCCGCGCCAGCTCGCGAAGGTTGCGGCCCACCGTCTCCAGCGACTGGAGCTGGACGCCCAGCGCCTCCAGCGCGGCCCGGTCCACGGTGGGCGCGCACTCCAGCAGCCGGAGCTGCTCGCGCGCTGCTTCGAGCGGCCCCTTGAGCGTCCGCGCCACCCACGGCCCCAGCGCGTCCATGGGCGGTGCCTCGGGCGCGGCCGGGGGCTCGGACGCAGAGGCCAGCGACTGGCGGATGACCGACTCGAAGTCGGTGATCTCGAAGGGTTTGTGGAGGAAGGCGAAGGCCTCGGGCGCTCCCTGGGGCAGCACCGCGCTCAGGAGGATGACCGGCACGTCCTTGAGCTGCGCCTCCTGCTTCATCCGGCGGCACAAGTCCACGCCGCTGAGCCGCGGCATCATGTGGTCCGTCACCACCAGGTGGGGCCGCCGAGCACGCGCCAGCCCGAGCGCCTCCTCTCCGTCCCTGGCCCTCACGACGTCATGGCCCAGGTCCTCCACCACGTGACTGAGGACCTCCAGCACCGCCGGCTCATCGTCCGCGACCAGGACGAGACTCATGCTCCAACCCCCTCGACTCGGCACGCACCACCCGAGTGCGCGCCGCCAGGATGACCATCCGCTCCGACGCTGTATCCGCCCGTACGGAGCACATGTACCCCGAGATGCATTCGTTCACGGATGAGCGGACTGGTTTATGAAGAGCGAGACACCGCAACCAGGGGCCTCCGGGTAGGCTGCGGCCTTCCCGACAGTCAGTCTGTCCTTCGCTCGACAATCCCTGGCGGCTCACGGAGGGTTGGAATGAAGCACGCAGTCATGAAGTGGAGCCTGGTCGCCATCGCCCTGCTGACCTCGGGCACGGCGAGCGCGGACCTGGCACGGCGGCGCGACGCCGTGGTCGAGGTCGTCCAGAAGGTCTCCCCGGCCGTCGTCTACATCGGCACCGAGCAGGAGGTGGAGTCCCGCTTCCGCGGACGGCGGTCGCCGCTGGAGGAGTTCTTCGGCGGGATGGGCGCGGAGCCGGAGCGGCAGCGAATCTCCGGCCTGGGCAGCGGCGCCATCATCGACCCCACGGGCATCATCGTCACCAACGACCACGTCATCCGCGGCGCCTCCGCCATCCACGTCATCCTGGCGGATGGCCGCTCGTTCGACGCGGAGGTCATCGGCAGCGACGCCGCGAATGACCTGGCCGTGCTGAAGGTCAACGCGAAGGAGCCCCTGCCCATCGCGAAGCTGGGCACCAGCTCCGACCTGATGATCGGCGAGACGGTGATTGCCATCGGCAGCCCCTTCGGGCTCAGCAAGACGGTCACCGCGGGCGTGGTCTCCGCCGTGGGCCGGACGTTCCGCGCCGACAACCGCGTCTACAACGACTTCGTCCAGACGGACGCGGCCATCAACCCGGGCAACTCGGGCGGCCCGCTGCTCAACGTGGACGGTGAAATCATCGGCATCAACACCGCCATCTTCGGCGGGGGCGCGCAGGGCATCGGCTTCGCGATTCCCGCCGACAAGGTGCGCCGCATCGTCGACGAGCTGACCCGCTTCGGGAAGGTGCGCCCCGCCTGGGTGGGCATCGACACGGCCGACCTGCCCCCGCGCGTCGCGCGGCAGCTCGGGTGGGACCGGGCCTATGGCGCGCTGGTGACGGCGGTGGAGGCAGGGAGCCCGGCGGCCGAGGCAGGCGTGAAGCGCGGTGACGTGGTGGCCGAGCTGGGCGGCTCGCGCATCCAGGACGCCGAGGACTTCGACACCCGCGTGCGCGGCTATCCCGCCCGCTCCGCCTTCCCGCTGGTGCTCTTCCGCGACGGCGGCCTCCGCACCGTGCAGGTGACGCCAGTGGAGTTCCCCGCTCGCATGGTCGAAGGGCTGGCGTGGGGCCGTCTCGGACTGCGCGTGAAGGAGGTCCGGGGCGTGCTGGCCGTGGCGAGCGTGCGCCCGGGCTCGGTGGCGGCGGACATCGGGCTGGAGCCGGGAGACATCATCCTCCGGGTCAACAACCAGCCCGTGACGACGCACGACGCGTTCCGCGAGGCCCTGCTCACCGCGCGACGGGGACGTAGCGTGCTGTTGCTCGTGCGACGCGGACGTTACGGCTACCACGTGACGCTGCCCTTCGAGCAGGAGGCGGGCTACCGGCTGTAGCCCACGCATCGAAAAACAGAGAGGTCCCCCGTATTTCAGGAGCCACGCGACTCGCACTAGCATGCGGCGTCATGAGTTCCGTCCGTTACCAGTCCCTTGGTCCCCTGCTGGCTGGGGAAGGCTCGCGCGCCTTCCTCGGCCTTGCCCTGGAGGACGGCGCGCCTCCCCACCCCGTGGTGCTCATCTGGGCGCCGCAAGACGTCGTCCAGAATCCGGAGCTCACGTCGACCCTGCGGCGCGAGACGGCACGCGCGCTCGTCTTCGAGCATCCGCACATCCTTCGCGTCTTCGCGCTCGCGGAGCAGGACGGCGGGCTGGCCCGTGTCACCGAGTTCGCGGACGGTGAGCCGCTGCGGCGCCTCTTGGAGGCCCAGCCCCGGTTGCCTCCGCACTTCGCCGCGCTGATCGCCGCCGACGCCGCCGTGGGCCTGCACTACGCGCACATCGCCGGCAACGATGACGGCACCCCGCTCGTGCATGGAGACGTCCGGCCCGAGACGCTGATGATCTCCTTCACTGGCCTGACGAAGGTCACGGGCTACGGCGCGCTCGGTGTGGCCCCGCGTGAGCGCGGTGGCAAGCGCGTGAAGAACCGGCGCCTGTACAGCGCGCCCGAGCAGCTGCTCGGCGGCCGCGAAGCCGTCAACGTGCAGTCGGACGTGTTCCTGCTGGGGCTGGTGCTGCACGAATGCCTCTCCGGGAAGATTCCGTTCAAGGACGCGGCGGACCCGGACAAGGCCGTGCTCACGCGCTCGCTGCCGCCCATGGCCCAGGACGTGCCGCTGAAGCTGGACGCGGTGCTGCGCCGAGCCACCGCGAAGCGCGCCAAGGAGCGGTACCCGTCGGCGCTCGCCTTCCGCGAGGCGGTGGTCGAAGCCGTGGGCTCACTGCCCACGCACGCGGAGTTCGCCGAGTTCCTGTCCAAGCACTTCCCGCCGGAGAGCGAGGCACGCGCGGCGCGGCGCCGGGTGATTGAGGCCGGCATCGCGGAGGTCATGCAGAAGGCTGGCCTCCCGCCGCCCGCGGTGGCGGAGTTCCTGGCGCGAGGCACCCTGCCCCCCAGCCTGATGCCCGCGAAGTGGCCGGAGTTGCCGGGACAGCTCGCCGTGGCGGGCGGAGGCAGCGCGGGCTCTGGCAACGCGAGCGCGTCGTCCGGGGCGGACACGGCCGTCAGCGCGCAGGGCGGTGGTGCTCCCTCCGGCGCACCGATGCCGGCAGGAACGAGCGCCGCAGTCGCCCAGGTCTCCACCAGCGCGGCCGGCGCCGGTGCCCAGGCCCACGCAGGGACCACCGGACAGAGACCGGCAGGTGATGGCAGCGCTGGCGCAGCGGGAGGCGCAAGCGCACAGACCTCGACGGCGGCTCCCACGGCAGGAGGCCCCGGAGGCGCAAGTGCTCAGGGTCAGGCTGGTTCCAGCGCGCAGTCCTCGCCGGGCGCCGACACGCAGCCCCCGGCGGGAACCGTCGAAGCGGGAGCCACCGCGAGCACCGGCCCGCAGGGCCACTCTGAACCAGCCGGGCCGGGAGCAGCAGGCGGCGGCCTCTCACAAGTCGCGACGCCTCCTGTCGGCGGTGCGCCTGCCGTCACCGGGGCCCCCGCCGCGCAGAAGTCCTCGCGTTCGTGGATGGCCTTCGTCGGCGTGGGCATGGCGCTCGTGCTGGGAGCGGCTGCCGTCGTGCTCAAGCAGCTGCCTTCCAACATCGAGGCCGAGCTGGAGGACGCCGGCGTCGCGGACGCAGCGCTCCCCATCGACGCGGGCGTACCGGCGGACGCGGGCGCCGTGGACGCGGGGGTCCCCAGGGGGACGCTGGACATCACCGTGGATCCACGCGTGGAGGTCTCGATTCCCGGCCAGTACCTGGGACGCACGCCGGTCACCGCTTCCGTCCCCGCGGGCCGTCATGTCCTGACGCTCAGCAACCCGGTGCTCGGCATCCAGACGACTCGGGTCATCACCGTGCCCGCGGGCGGCCGAACGTCGCAGCAGATCTACCTGAACAAGGGCTTCGCGAACGTGCGCGCGCCCGAGGGTGCCATCGTCACCGTGGACGGCCGGCTCGTAGGCGCCGCCCCCGTGGACGAGCTGGACCTGTACGAAGGCACACACCAGCTCCTCGTCATCGTCAATGGAGCGCGGTGGCAGAAGACGTTCAAGGTGGAGCCCGGCCAGCGCGTCACGTTCGACGTCGACTTCGAGCGCCCCGAGGAGGAGTAGCGGGCGTCACAGCTTCCGCGGCGTGAACAGTCGGTTCGCGCCGCGGTTGCGGAGCCCTCACGGCGCGTGGAGACTCCCGCGCCATGAGCACGTCCTCCGCGGAGTTCGACATCATCGTCTGGGGCGCAACGGGCTTCACCGGCCGCCTCGTCGCCGAATATCTCGCCCGGACGCACGACACCCACCGCGCGCGGTGGGCCCTGGGCGGGCGTGACCTCGGGAAGCTGGAGCAGGTCCGCCAGTCGCTGACGGCGATTTCGCCTGCCTGCGCGGAGCTGCCGCTGCTCACCGCCGATGCGCGCGACGCCGCGTCCCTGGATGCCCTGGTGCCGCGCACGCGCGTCATGTGCACCACCGTGGGCCCCTATGCGCGCTATGGCAGCGAGCTGGTCGCAGCCTGCGTCCGGGCGGGCATCAGCTACTGCGACCTGACGGGCGAAGTGCAGTGGATGCGCCGGATGATCGACGCGCACCACGCGCAGGCTCGCCAGAGCGGCGCGCGCATCGTCCACACGTGCGGCTTCGATTCGATTCCATCGGACCTGGGCGTGCTGATGATGCAGGAGCACATGCGGCGGACGCATGACAGCCACCTGGACGCCGTCCGCCTCGCCATGGGCCCCATGCGTGGCGGCGCCAGCGGCGGGACGGTGGCCAGCATGCTGCAAGTCATGGAGGACGCGTCGGCGGACCGCGAGGCGCGACGGGCCATGGCGCACCCGCATGGCCTGGACCCCGTCCCTGGCCCCTTGCGGCCCGAGTCCCGGGACTCGCTGGGCATCCACTACAGCCAGGAGCTGGGCCAGTGGACGGGGCCCTTTTTCATGGCATCCGTGAATACCCGCGTCGTCCGGCGCAGCAACGCCCTGCTCGGGCATCCGTGGGGCGAGCGCTTCCGGTACTCGGAGGTGGCCAGCTATGGCCCCGGTCCGAAGGGGCTGCTCCGCGCGACGGGTGTCACTGTGGGCCTGGGCGGCTTCTTCGCGGCGACACAGGTGAAGCCCCTGCGGACGCTGCTGGAGAAGACAGTCCTGCCCGCGCCGGGCGAAGGCCCCTCCGCCGAGGCCCGGGAGAAGGGCTTCTTCGTCGCGCGGCTCCTGGGTGAGGGCACGTCGGCCCGCACCGGGAGGCAGGTGCGCTTGAGGGGAAAGGTGGCGGCGCAGGGAGACCCGGGCTACGCGGCCACCGCGCGCATGCTCTCCGAATCCGCGCTGAGCCTCGCGTTCGACGACCTGCCGGCCACGGGCGGCGTCCTCACCCCGGCCTCGTGCATGGGGATGCGGCTGGTGGAGCGGCTGCGCCGCGCGGGCATGACCTTCGAGGTGGAGGAGCTCACCCCCTGAGCGGGCGCGCGGACTACGCGCTCTTCCGACGGCGCATCATCGCCTCGTACGAGCGGCCCACGCTCTGGGAGAGGATGAGCAGCTCGCCCACGTCGGGCAGCGTGAGTTCGTTGGGGCCGTTGTCCACATAGAGCAGGTGGACGACCTTGCCGCGCACCAGCAGCGGGAGGATGACGGCCGTCGTTGGAAAGCCTCCACCCAGCAGCTTGTAGAACATGCCCATGGCCGCGTCGCGGCGCACCGGTCCGATGTAGTGCGAGCGCGTGTCGCGCACGAGCCGGAACGTGCTCTGCTCGCGCAGCGGCACGCCGATGCGCCGGACCACCGTGTCGCGGACCCCCTCCCCCATGCCGCGCCAGCCCGTCACGAGGCTGCCCTGCACCGACAGCAACAGGTTGCGCTTCCACTTGCCCAGCGCGAAGCGCAGCACCGTGTGCGCCACGTCCTCGCGGTCCGAGCTGCGCGCCAGCTCCGCCTGCGCCTCCGCGAAGGTGAGCGGCGTCGGCGGCGGCTCCGGCGGACGCTGAAGCTCGGGGGGCGGAGCGCCTCCCATCGGCGCGACAGGCGCCTGTGACAGCACCTGCGCTGGAGTCGTCCTCGGAGGCACCGCGACTGGCGGCGACGGCGGTGGAGGCGCCACGGGCATGGGCGTTGGCGGGCGCTGCACCGCGACTGGCGGCGCTGGTGCCACCTGCGGCAGCGGCTCTGGCGTGGCCTCCAACACCTCCACGCCGGTGATGATCTCCTCCTCGCCCCCGTCCCCCTCGTCGGCGGCGCCACCCCGCAGCGCGGAGGCGTAGACGGCCTGGAACTCCTCCTCGCTCATCAAGTCGGGCGGCTTCTCGACCGCCTTCGCCAGCTCCGCCGAAGTCCCCTGCGACGACCTGGGCCGCACCGCGTCCATGTCGATGGCGCGCAGCGGCCGGAACGCCTTGCAGTAACGGCGCAGCAGCTGGTTCATCCGGAACTCGGGGATGACCACCGGCACCACGCGCTTGCCCGTCCTGAACGCAATCGCGTCCAGCGTCGTGAAGTCGTGCGGGTTGACGACGGCGATGCTCAGCCGCGTCGCGTCCACCCGCATGGGCACGTACTCCTTGTCGTCCGCATGGTTCGCGGAGACCAGCTCCAGCGCCTTGGGGTCGGGCACCATGTCCCCGGACGCGAACGCGCAGTTGTGGAGCTTGCCCAGCGTCCTCGCGAGGTCCTGCTCGGACAGCAGCCCCAGCTCCACCAGGTTCGTCCCCAGCCGGCCGCCATGTACCACCTGGGCCTCGAGCGCTTCTTCGAGTCCCTCGGCGGTGACGAGGCCATCCTTCAGGAGCTGTTCACCCAGGCGCATGGGGCCCGCTTGTAGCCGTGCCCCATCCCGCACCGCAAGCGCACCCGCGCATCGTGCTCGGCGCGCTAATCCTCGGGGTGATGGCTCAGCGCCACGCGGTTGCCCTCGGGGTCCCGGACGTACACCGTCCAGCGTGTCTCATGCTCCAGCGGCACACCCGCGCGGGTGAAGGTCTCCACCACGCCGGCCCGGGCGGCCCTGGGAATCCGGAAGGCCAGCAACAACAGCCCCGGCGCTTCATGCCGGAAGGGTGCCGGCTCCGGCTCGCCGCCCGCCGCCTCGATGGCTAGGAAGCCGCCCCCAGGCACGCCCACCCAGATGCTGCGCAGGGAGCCATCCGGGCGGAGGTGACGGGTCAACTCGGGAAAGCCCAGCAGGTCTCTGTAGAAACCCGTGACGCGTTCGATGTTCTTCGCCTGGATGGCCACATGGTGGAAGCCCTGAACGTCCATGACGCGGATGCTATGGTCTGCGCGCCCATGGCGCGACTGCTCATCGTCGAAGACAACCACGAGCTGGCCTCCCTCATCGTCGCCATGGCGCAGAGCCGCGGCCACGAGGCGAAGGCCGCGGCCACAGGCGAGGCCGCGCTGGAGGCGCTCGGTCCGAGCAGCCGGTGGGACGCCGCGCTGGTGGACCTGCTGCTGCCGGACATCCGGGGCAGCGAGGTGCTGGCCGCGCTCCGGGCGCACGGCATCCCCGCCATCGCCGTCAGCGGCGTGTACAAGGGGGACCGCTTCGCCCGGGAGGCCGTGCAGGTCCACGGCGCCCGGGCCTTCTTCGAGAAGCCGTTCGAGCTCATCACCGTCATGGAGGCCCTGGAGCAGGCCGGTGGCGTTTCCCCTCAACCACGCGCTCCGCCGCCCATCGCGGAGAGTGTGCTGCTGGACGAGCTGCTCGACGCCGAGGACCTCATCGTGCTGGAAGAGTTCCCCAACGAGGCCGAAGGCCCCACCGAGCCCCCTCTCCAAGTCATCCCCAGCTCGGATCCGCTTCCAGAGCCCGTCAGCGAGGAGCACGCGCTCCCCCTGCCCTTCGGCTCGCGCGAGAAGGTGTGGAGCGAGACGGCCACGCCCGCGGAGCCGCCGCCGCCCCGTCGCGCGCTACCCACGTGGTCCCTGGGCGGCTCCCTGGAAGAAACGTCCGTCCCGCGGCTGCTCAACGCGTACTACGAGGCGCGCCACCACGGGGAGCTGAAGCTCCAGCAAGGCGCGGTGCTCAAGGTCGTCTACTTCGAATCCGGCCGCATCGTGTACGCCGCCTCCAACCTGGCCGCGGAGCGCTTCGGCCGCTTCTGCGTCCGCAAGGGCGTGCTGCCCGAGTCTCGGCTCGCGGAGGTCGCCGCCTACGCGAAGGAGCACGGCCTGCGCACGGGCGAGGCCCTGCTGCGGCTGGGCCTGTTGGACGCGGCCCAGCGCGAGCACCTGCTCGTGGAGCAAGTGAAGGAAATCGTCTGGTCCACCTTCACCTGGAAGGACGGCGGCTATGGCTTCAGCGCCATGCGCCCCCGCCGCACGGACCTGGTGAAGCTGTCCGTCTTCCCGGGTGACCTGGTGCTGGAGGGCGTGGAGAAGACGGAGACGCTGGTGGCGCTGCGCCAGCACATGCCCCGCTCGCGCCGCCTCTTCCCCACCGCCGACGCGCCGTACGGCTTGCACGAGCTGAAGCTCGAAGGCCACCAGGCCCTGGTGCTGGCGTACGCGGACGGCAGCAAGACGGTGGAGGACCTGCTCACCCTCACCGACTTGCCCGAGCGGCAGACGCTGGCCACGCTGCGCGCGCTGGAGCTGCTCGGCGTCCTGGAGGAGCGGCCCGACACGCCGAGCCGGCGCCACCGCATCAGCTTCGGGCTGTAGCCGCGCTACTTCCGGCGGCGCAGCACCCGCGCCAGCGCCAGCAGTCCGAAGAGCGCCCCGCCAGAGCCCCCGCCAGAGCAGCCACAGCTCGACGGGGACGGCGGTGCCGCGGCGTCTCCGGACACCGGCACGCCGTTGAGGGACATCTCGCCCCCCAGGCGCGGCGTGGACAGCAGCGGCGATCGGCCCACGTACGTCAGCGTGCGCGCGCCCCGCGCCGGAAGCGCGAGGTCCGTCAGGGCGAAGCCCCCTTCCACCGCCTGCGCCTCCACCGCGACGCCATCCAGCTTCACGCTGCCGGGCACCCACTCCAGCCCGTCCACGTGCTCCACGTAGCGCAGCGTGCCCACTTCGCACTCGGAGGTGTTGCGCAGCTCCACCAGGACGCCCACCAGCCCCTTCTCCGACGAGCCCGAAGGCGTCTCCGTGGTGTGGCGAACGTCCACGAAGCGCTCGGAGGTGATCAGCACCACGTGCTCGGCGGTGTCCGTGTTGCCGCCACCCGCGTCAGCGAGGACGCGCAGCGTGACGGACTGGCCCACCAGCGCTTCCAGCGAGGTGTCGCGCGTGCTCACCGTGACGCTGGGGCCGGACAGCGATGCCTCCACCAGCGAGGGCCCCGCCACCTGCTCCCAGGAGATGGCCACCTCGCCGCAGGCGTTGGCCGGAATCCGCTGCGTCAGCGTGGTGCGCGCGCCTTCGCCACAGCGGGCCACCAGCGCCCCGGCCTCAAGCTCGCCCAGTTGCGCGGGCAGCGGCTGGCTGGGCACCTCCGCCTGGGCGCGGCCGCCCTCGCGAACCGCGCCGCTGCTGTCATCGAAGAGCTCGCCACGGATGCGGTAGGCCTCGGCCGAGCAGGAGCGCGGCAGTTGGGGACGCCACGTCCCGGGCACCGGCACCACGTCCGACGCCAGGCGCTCACCGCTCAGCGTCTCCAGGAACACCCGCGCCTTCAGCGCCCGGGCCTCCACGCAGTTCAGCGACGTGCCCAGCGTGACGTCCACCTCGGACTCCCCCGACGGCGCCACATCCAGCGCCAGCGTGCCCGTGGTCACGTCCTCCAGGGAGGGCTCCACCCGCACGCGCACTTCGGAGTCGGGGCCGTGCTGGACACCTCCTTCCGCGATGGGGAGCTGGTTCCTCGCCGTGAGCGACAGGGTCGTGCGGACGCACGCCGCGGCCTCCACGCGGAGGCGCTCGCTCGACACCGCCGTGTCCAGGGACACCTCGGCGCCGTCCGCGGTCCGGACGGTGACACCCGCGGGCAGCCCCGCGCCCTGGGCCGTCAGCCACCACTCCGTCGCGACGGCGGGCAGACCCTGCGTGCCGGCGCAGGCGTGCAGCGCGTCGGGCACCAGCTCGACACCCGCGCCGGTGCCCGACGTCAGGTCGAGCGTCGTTCCGGGCGCGAACGGCGCCAGCGGGCGGCCCCAGGGCGCGACGTCCACGGTGAACGTCGCCGGGGCATTGGAAGGCACGCCGCCCACGTCCAGGCCTCGGACCTCGTACGTGTAGCTGGCACCCGCGGCCTGACACAGCACGTCCGGCGGGGTGAAGGTGGCCTGCGCGCCCCCGTCGCTGGTGAGCGGCGGCGCCCCCGACTGCCCCGTCATGGGCACCCATGTGTAGCGGACCGCCGGGCAGGCCTCGGCCACCGGCTGCGCGGTGAACACCAGGGCGGCCCCTGAGGCGGCCGTCGACGCGCGCGTGGGCGTCACGCGAGGCCGCTGCGGGCCCTGCACATTCTTGACGAGGAAGGGCACCGTGACCTCCACGTCGTGCGCGGCCAGGCCGTCCGACGCATAGACGCGCAGCACGCCCTCTTCGTCCTGGCAGATGGGGCGCAGGGGAACGAGCGTCACGTCGAGCCGATCCGGGTGCTCGATGGTGTTGACGGCGAGCAGGCCCGCGGCGGCGGAGTCATCCACGGAGATGCGCACCGCATCGGAGTCGCAGTCGGTCGCGGAGAAGCGGGCTGTCGCCACCCCCGCCTCTTCGACGATGAGGGGCGTGCTGCCCACGTCGAGCGTCGGCGCGCTCGTGTTGAAGTACGTGACGACGTTGAAGCTCGGCTGGTCCAGGATGAAGACGCAGAAGGAGGAGCCGACGCAGGACACCTCGATGGGCACCGCCAGCGGAGAGCCTGGCAACGCCGCGTCTGCGAACGCGGGGTGCAACCGCCACTGGAGGCCCGCCTGCTCCGCGCTGGGGGCGGGGACGGCGCCCAGCACGACGGGCTCTCCATCCGCGTATTGCCCCACGGCCAGACCAAAGCCCACGCCCCGGCTGCTGCCCTGCCCCGTGTTCACGTCCACCGAGTTGATGGTGATGGCCTGGCCCTCGGGGAGCATCACCCGGGCGAAGGTCGTCCCCGCCGGGTCGAGCTGCCCACGGAAGAGCCCGTTCTCGTTGCCGAACAGGGCGATGGGGTATGGGCCCGCGCCTGGGATGAGCGCGACGGTCCGCGGAGACCCCGTCGTCAGGACGGGCGGCACGACGAGCTGCGCCTGACGCCGCGCTCCCGTGTACCAGAGCAGCTCCGTCCGGGAAGCTCCGGTGATGCTGAAGAGCGCGTGCGACGCGCCGTCCGGCGTGTCCGCGACCCCCAGGACGTCGGTGGACGACATCAGCCCCGGGTCGACGGCCAACGGAGTCCAGGGCGCGGGCCCCACCACGCCTCCGGGTGCCGTCAGCAACGTGAGCCCCCCGTCGGAGAACGCCACCGAGGCGTAGCCCGTACCAGACGGGGTGTGCTTCACCCGCCGGACGCCCAGCACGGTGTTCACCGGGTCCGGAGGGATGATGTTGCCGACGGCGCGGCAGTTCTGGTCGCTGATGATGTCGCCAGGCCGCACGATGCTGGCGAAGCACCCCATCGGAGACAGGAAGGTGCCAAATACGTCTCCGTTCAAGAAGAGGACGGACTGGCCACCGTCTTCCCGGTGCAGCTCGGTCTGCGTCGACGTCGACACCGCGTAGACGCCCGGGGCGAAGACGTCCACGGAGCGGGCGATGCCCGGCACCTCCGCGACGTCCCACTCCGCGCGTGCCGCAGTGACCACACCCAGGCAGAGGCTGATGACGAGGAGGGGACGCACGACTCGCTCCTAATAGGCCACTTCGGCTCGAAGGTAGAGCCGGTCCTGATTGTCCGATGTGCCGGGCACCAACCCCAAACCGCTGAACCCCAGGAGTGTGTACCCGGTGGCAAGGCGCAGCCGCTCGTCCACCCGGTAGGCCACTTCGGCGCGCACCGCCGTCAGCCGCTCTCCTTCGGGCGACGCGGTCCGCCGCGCCAGCTCCGCGCCCACCTCCAGGCCCCCCACGACACGCAGCGAGGGCCGGAGGGTCCCTGTCCAGACCCAGCGTGTGGAGTCCTCGACACTGGAGCGCCCCGCGTGCAGCCCTGCCGCCACGGAGAAACGGTCCCCCAGCCGGACGGCCGGCAGCAGGGAGAAGGTCTGCAAGGCCCGGTCACCGAACGCGGAGCGAAGGCCCGGCAGCAGTTCGCGGGTGATGCCGTAGCGCGCCACCAGCAGCCAGGGCCCCGGCCGCCAGGCCACCGCGGCGTAGCCCTCGACCAGCCGCGTCTCCAGAACGTCCGTGTTGATGGTGCGCGCGAAGTCCACCCGCCCGGAGGCCGTCACGTCCTCCAGCAGCTGAGCCTGCGCCGCCAGCGCGACCACCACCTGGAGCCGGTCCACGGGCGCGGCGGCGCCCCGCTCGGGCGTGCCCTCTTCCCGGCGCAGCTCCACGCGTCCGTCCATCCGCAGGCGCGGCAGGACGAGCTGGCCGAAGACGCCCCCGGCCTCGCGCTCCAGTGGGCTGTCCACATCCAGCAGGCTCCGCACGCCGCGCTCATAGCGCGCGCCCACGCTGAGGCCGCCCGTCAGTTGCTGCTGGAAGCCCACCGCGCGCGCCAGCCGCACGGTGGTGGCGTCATGCGCGCCCACGTCTTCCACGAAGAGCGCGGTGCCGCTGTCCGGCAGCTCCGTCCGCGCGCCCGTCACCGTGCGGCCCGCGCCGTAGTCCGGCCCATCCACGTCGATGGAGTAGCCGCCATAGAACACGTCCTGGCCGCGCCGCGACGTCACGTTCGCCCAGGCTCGGGGCCCCAGCTCCGGCCCCCAGCCGCCGAACACCCCGGCCCGCGTGTCGCGGTCCACCTCCACGTCCACGCCCACGGACGTGAAGGTGTCATCGAAGCGCCCCGGGCCTTCACCGTGCAGGGACAGCGCCTGGCGGTGTGCCGCGCGAAGCCGCAGCCACTCGCGCAGCTTCAGCGAGCCCGTGACGCCCGCGGAGGTGCGGCCACCGGACAGCGCGGGGCCCACGCCCGCCACCTGCGCGGCGCTCAGCCGCGAGTCTCGGACCTCCAGGCCCACGCCCCAACGGGACTCCTCCCAGCCCAGGCCCGCGCCGAGCACCTGCGCGGAGAACGGCGTGTCCACGAAGGGCGCTCGCGGGTCCGCCGAGCGCCGCTCATCCGCCAGCAACGTCAGCCGCAGCCGCCCCAGGGGCTGCTTCACCCGGAGCGACGCCTGCCGGAACAGGGCCACGTCGGTGTGCGCGCCGTCCGAGAAGCCACGGCCACGCAAGCGGAACGCCGCGTCCACGGTGCCCTCGCCGGAGAGGCCCGGCCCGTGGAGTTGGAGACTCAATGCCTCGGCGCCCGTGCCCGCGTCGGCCCGGGGCCGGAGGAAGCTGAGGCCGCCGTCATCCGAGACGCCGAAGAAGGACGCATCCACGGCGGTGCCCCGGCTGGATGCGACTTCAGCCGCCAGGCTGTAGCCGCCCAGCGCCGTGCTCACGCGCCCCGTGAAGAGGGTGTACGACCGACCTTCCCTGCCTTCGCGCACCGCGCCCAGGCCCAGCCGCGAGCCCCGCCACTCGGCCCACACCTCACCGCCGGCCGAGTCCCCTGCCTCCGCCAGCCGAAGCGCCGCGTAGTCCACCACCAGCACCGGCTCCGGTGACTCCGTGGGAGAGCCCGTCCGCAGCCACGCCTCGCCCGCGAGGAAGGACAGCGGGCGCGCCAGGAGGATGCGCCCGGCGAAGTAGTCGATGTCATAGTCGACGCCACGCACCAGGTGCCGCTCGCCCAGCGGCAGGCCGGTGACGCCGTCGCGCAGCTCCACGCGCACCAGCTCCGAGCCCTCCGCCACCGAGGCCGCGCCGAGGTAGTACAGGCTGCCGCCCGTGGCGCGCAGCTCCTCGTGCGCGGGCACTGCCGACACCTGCCGCACCGGGTCCGTCAGGCCTCCGCCGAACGCGTTCACCCCCACGCGCGCCGAGTCCTCGCCGGCCTGGATCTCCATGTAGGGGCCGAAGAGCGGCCGGTGGTAGCGGCCTACCTCGCGGTCCTGGATGAGCGCGCGGTAGGTGCCCAGGCCCGCGCGTCCGTGCTCCGCGTGACGCGCCTCCACCCGGAGCCGGGCCTCGGTGGGGTTGGGTGTCAGCGACACCGAGTCATCGCCCCACTCCGCGGGCGCGAGGTCCGGGTCCGCGGCCCGGTCGAAGCGCTCCGGCACGCGCGGACGCAGCCAGTCCGGCAGGCTGGCGCCCCTGAGCGTGCGGCCGTCCGTATCCCGCAGGTCCAGCTCCCCCACGAGGTCCACCGCGCCCAGGCGCACCTCCGCGTGGGCGGAGCCACGGCCACGAAGCTGCACGTCGCCCGTGGCCGGCGCGTACGTCGCCTCCACGTCCAGCAACCCCACCGCGAAGGGCCGCGCCGCTGCGGCAATCTCCACACGCTCGTCCCGGGGCGCCTCGCCCGGCAGCGCCAGACGGAGGGCCACGGCGTTGAGGCCGGGCGCGAGCACCACGGCGATATCCGCGCGGCCCTCAGGCCCCACGGCAATCTCCCCTTCCGGCGTGCCGATGCGCGTCCCCTCGGGCGCCTCCACGCGCACGCGGGCCGGGCCGCTGGCCGCGGGCGCATCCCGTCCGGCGGGGAGCTGCAGCGTGGCCACGGGCACCATCGGCCGAGGCGCCACCAGCCAGCCGCCATCACGGAGCACCACGTCCACGCGCTGGCGGAACAGGCGCACCTGTCCGTCGGGGCTCGTCGCGGTGATGGGCAGCGCGTTCTCGCCGCTCGCGAGCGGCACCTGGGCCTGCCACGCGCCCTTCGCATCCACCTGGGCCGTCACCCCCGCCACGCTGACGCGGTCTCCCACCGCCGCCTGCCCCGCCACCCGGAAGCGGACGGCGCGCTCGCCCGTCACGACCTCCGCCACCGGCGGCGCCTCGGCGAAGGACAGCCGGACCGGCGCCGCGTCCGTGGCCACACCGCGCACGGCGAAGTCCTGGAGGACGACGGCGCCCCACGGCACCTCGAGCGTCGCCCCCTCCGGGCTCACCTGGGTGGAGACGGGCAGGGAGCGGGTGTCCACCTTCAGCCGATGACGCCCCGGGCGAAGGTGAAGCCCACGAACGGCGTCGGGCACCCGGGCGTCCACGCCGGTGATGTGGAAGCGGCCCTGCGCGTCCGTGCGGACATCTCGGCCGGTGGTGAGCACCAACCGCACGTTGGGCAGCCCGGGCTCGTCGACGCCGCAGCGCCCGTCGCCGTCGAGGTCCTGGCACACGCGCCCCGCGATGGTGGACGCCTGGGACGGCGTGTCCAGCGACAGCGCCTGGGCCCACGCCCCCAGGGGCAGCAGCGACACGACGGCGGCGAACCGGACCAGCACGCGCCTCATGGGCGCACCTCCGCCAGCGCCGTCACGCCCGTGGCGACATCCGCGACGGAGACGCTCACCGGCCCGGAGGCGCGAACGGTGAACGTCGTGCGCCCCTCCTTCGTCACCTCCTCCGCACGCGCTCCGGCCGAGAGCGCGACGAACACGTCACGCCCGGCCAGCACCTGCCCGCTCGCGTCCTCCACCCAGTACGTCACGCGTGGGCCGTCCACCTTCAGCCGCACGTTCACCGGAATCTCAGGGGCCAGTTGCACGCGCTGCGACACGCCCGCGGACACCAGCGGCCGCTCCAGCGGAAACACGGGGCCGTCCACACCGAGCACGTGAACCGTGCGCGTCAGCCCCGTCCACACCGCATGCGCGAGCTCCACCGTCCCCGGGCGCACGGGCCCCAGCCGCACCGTCCCATCCACGCCCGTCACCACCTCGCGGCCGTCCACGCGCAGCGCCTGCGACGGCACCGGCAGCCCGGCCAGGTCCGACACGCCCGCGTACAGCGCCCCATCCGCCATCCACACGCGAATGCGCGCGGGCTCGCTCCCCGGCGGTCCCCACGCGCGGGCAGTCACGCCGACGTCTCCAGCCGAGCCTTGGGCAGGCAGCGTCCACGTGCTGGTGAAGGCCCCAGGGCCCGCTTCCTCCGGCGGCGTGAAGGTCCCCTCCGGCGCCTGCAGCTCCACCGTCGCTCCCGGCCGGGGCCTGTCGAAGGCATCCCGCGCCGTCACCACCACGCGGGTGCGGGCACCGCGATGCACCAGCGACTCCTCCACGCGCAGGCCACTCTCCGCCACGGGCCCCTGCACCAGCTCCAGCGCGGGCGACTCGCGCGAGCCAGGACCGCGCTGGGGCCACGCGGCCTCGATTCGCTCTTCGGCGGCCAGCGACCGGGGCGCGGTGTAGCGCCACTCCAGCAAGCCACCGGGCGCGCGCGTGGGACCGCGCAGCGTGCCGTGGCGAGCCACCGCCGTGACGCGCGCGTCCTCCACCGGCCGGCCCATGGCGTCGCTCGTCGCGCACACGAGCCGGGCCTGGGAGACACCATCAGCCGGCAGCCGCTGCGGCTGGAGCACGCACGCGAGTCCGTCGGTGGGCGGCAGGCGCAGGTCGATGGGCATCTTCCGCACGTTGCCCACCTTGTCCACCACCCTGCCCTGCCCGATGCGGTGGCCGGGCGGGACGATGATGGGCACCCGGAAGCGCCCGTCATGCCCGGCGGTCACCGGGCCAAACGTCTGTCCCGCGATGTCGATGGAGATCGCCGCGTCCGGCTCCGTCGTCCCGGGCAGGTTCACCGACGCCGCCAGCGGCACCAGCACCCGCCCATAGGCCCCGTGGATCGACTGTGGGCTGGGCCACGCGGAGAAGGCCACCAGGATGGCCACCTCCGGGTAGCGCGTGTCCGGCAGCACGTAACGCGCGCGGTACGTCCCCGGCCCGGTGCGCTCCAGGTCCTCCACCCGGCCCACGCTCACGCGCACCACTGGCGGCGCGCCGCTGTCATCCGCAGTGCCGTCCGGCCGCACCAGCCGCACCGTGAGCCGGGCCTCCGTGTCCTTGCCCTTCACCGGCGCGGGCGGCTCCAGCGCCAGCCGCACCTCGGTGGCCGGAGGCCCCAGCACATAGCGCGCGCGAGCCTCCAGGCCGTCGGCGCTGGCGCGCACCGTCACGTCGCGCGCCCCTGGACGCGGCACCACCATGAACGTGTGCAGCGGCGGCTGCGCCGTGCCCTCGCGCAGCTCCGCGCCCTCCACCTTCACGGTGGGCTTGCCCATGGACACGGCGCGGCCCTCGGCATCCCTGCGCACCACCGCCACGGGAAAACCGTCCGGCGCCACGGCGGACGACGGCCCGAGAATCTCGAGCGTGTCCGCCCAGGCCGGGACACACAGCAGCAACAATCCGTAGAGGAGAAACCGGTTCAGGGCCGCGTCAGTCTACAAGGCGCCGCCGCCGCGTCGAAGCGCCTTCCGCACCGCAACGCACGCGCCGCGGACGCAGCCACCCGGCGGCGAGCAGGAGCAAACCGGAGAGCGCCACCGGTCCACTCGTGGTGCTACAGCCACGGAGCCCCGCGTCATGCAGCGGCCCCTCGGGAACGAAGGTCACCGGAGACACCGCCGAGGACTGGACCGACACCGGCTTCAACGCGTGCCCGGGGATGACCCGCGCCGCCGTGGGCGCCTCCGCCAGCGGCTGACACAACGTCGGCGGGCCGTACACGCGAAGGCGGAAGGCGCTCCCCGGCTGACCGGAGATGAGCGCCGCCAGCGAGTTGTTGCCATCCAGCGGCGCGCGGCGAGCCACCAGGGGAACCCCCGGCTTGAAGCGCGAGGGGTCCACCAGCTCGCGGCCGTTGATCCACACCCAGCCCGCGGTGGCGTCCTGCCCGTTGTAGCCATTGTCCACGCACAGCACGCCGTCACCCGTGCCCGCGAAGCCGAGCGCCACGCCGTTGGGCTGGCCGCTCGTGCGCGCCACCTCCAGCGCCGCGAGCAGCGGCCAGTTCCCCGGCCGCGCGCAGACCTCCTCGGGGGACACCGCCTCCACCGGCGCGAGCTTGCAGCCCGGCGCCTCATCCAGCTTGAAGCTGAACGCGTGGACGTTGAAGTCGCCGTTCTGCGAGACGGTCCACACCACGCGCACCGTGCCGTCCGCGTCGACGCTCAGGTCGGAGAGGCTCTCGTTCTCCGGCGTCTCGGTGATGGCGTAGAGCGTCTCGGTGCGCAGGTCGTACAGCACGATGTCGAAGTCGCTCCGGTCCGGGGCCCGGCGCTCGAAGGCGATCAGCGAGCCGCTGATGCTGGGGTTCGCGTCCATCCCCGGCAGGGCCAACCGCTGCTCCGTGCCCCCGCCCAGCGGCTTCCAGTAGATGTCCCGGTCCGTCACCCCGTCGATGGTGCGGGTGCTCGCGTAGACGACGACCTCGCCGTTGGTGTCTGGATGAGACTCCTCGCCCTCGCTGCCGGTGAGCGCCTGCGACGTGAAGCCGGAGGCGCCGCGCCGGGCCTGCCAGATGTCGCAGCGCAAGCCCTGCTCGTCGCACTTGGCCCACACCACCGTCGAGCCGTCGGGCGACACCGCGGGCGCGCGGTCCAGGAACGTGTCGTCCGTGAGCCGCGTGAGCGTGCCGCGATCCAGGTCGTACACGGCAATCTCCGGCTGGGACGTCACGCCGGTATAGCCGAAGTCCTGCCACGCCACGGTGCGGCCGCCGATCACCGCGGAGCGCCGGCTGCTGCCCGGCTCCGGCGCCAGCTCCCGGGCCACCGCGTCCGCGCCCACGTCGAAGGTGTAGATGGCGCTGGACGTGCTCACGCGCGTGAAGACGATGGTGCCGTCCGCGACGTCCGAGACGAAGTCGAACGCGCCCCCGTTGGGAATGGCCACGTCCACGGCCGTCCGCAGGTCGTGGTAGCGAATCTCGCTCGTGCCCCGCGATTCGCTCGTGTAGGCCACCAGCGGACCGCTGACATGCGGGTCCGTCTGATCGCCGGGGCCCCCCGCCACCACGTGGTGGGTGCCCGTCAGCGTTCGCAGCTCCGGGGTGGAGGCCAGGGCCAACGGAGGAAGAAGCCAGCAACTCAGGGCCAGTGTCCGCAACATCGGATAGGTCCTCCGGGGGGTTCCAAATCGATGACCCACGTCCACCCCGCCCAAGGCGCAGTGGGTCCGGAACCCGTCCGGTGCTGGCTTCCCACGGCAGTCACGGCCGGCCGGACTTCAGGCCCCGCGGCTTTGCGCACCCGGGCTTTCGCCCGGGATTGCCCTTGAACAGGAACAACTCCTTCTCGAAGTGTAGGAAGCCACCTCGGCGGGGGTCAAGGCGAACACCCGCTCGCACGCCTGATTACTGCTCAGTCGTCTCGCGCCTGATTCCAGATGTTCTCGGTTTCCGTTTTTAGCGGAGGTGGAGTGGTGTCGACGACGACGTCATGGCGCTCCTGCTGCCGCGTCCGGCCCACGCCGTAGGCCTGCACGTCCACGGTGTTGCGGCCCTCGCGGAGGATCACCTTTCGCTGGAAGTTCCCCTCCGCATCGGACTTCACGGTGACGCCCGCGACTTCCACGCGGCTGCCGGGAGACACCTGGCCTCGCACGACGAGCTCGCGCTCGCGACGGGTGCGCTCAGAGGGCCAGTCCACCTTGAGCAGGAGGCTGGTGGGCACCGCGGACGGCTCCGATGGGGCCTGCCCGGGGCGGACGACGGCCTGCTGGCCCGCGCGGACGATGACGACCTTGCCCTGACCGACCAGGGTGACCTCACCGTCGCGCGTGCCCACCGCGACGGTGCCTTCGCCGTTGTTGCTCATGGTGAAGGCGCCGCCCTGCTGCAGCGTGGCCTTGGCGTCCGAGTTGGCGGCCTTCACCTCGAAGGTGTGGCGCTGGCCGGGGCGGACGACGGCTGTGGCCATACCGCGGGCGAGCAGGATGCGCGACAGCGACTCCGTCAGCTCGTCCACGGAGATCTCCGTGCCGGGGTCCATATGCACCTCCACGGACTCCCCGCCAATCAGCATGGCGTAGGAGCCGTCATCGGTGCGCACCCGCTCGTCGCGGCGCAGCGACATGCCCACGGTGGCCTCGCGCCACGAGCCGTCGGTGTTCTGGACCTCGACCTTCCCGGACACCTGGGTCAGCTCCAGCACGAGCTGCCGGGCCACCACCGGCGCCTCGACGGCGGGCGGCGCCACGAGCGGAGGCGGCGGAGGGGGCGGCGGGCGCAGGAAGACGAACCACCCCACTGGCAGCGCCGCGAGGATCGACACGAGGCCGATGAGGAAGGGCGCCTGCCGGCGCGATGGGCGGGAATCAGCCATGGGCAGCCTCGTTTGCTATCACAGGCCCCGGACCGGGCCTCACGCCTTCGGCAGCTTCACGGTGAAGCAACTGCCCTGCTCGACTTCCGAGCGCACCTCGATGCGGCCCCCCGCCTCCGTCACCATGCGCCAGGCCACGCTGAGCCCGAGCCCCACGTTGGACCACACGTCCTTCGTCGTGAAGAAGGGCTCGAAGATGCGGGGGCGGATGTGGGGCGCGATGCCCTTCCCCGTGTCCTCCACCTCCAGGTAGCCAACGCCGTCGGCCTCGCCCGTCCGCAGGGTGAGCTGCTTTCGCGGCGACTTCATCATGGCGGTGCGTGCATTGGACACGAGCGCCAGCACCACCTGGGAGAGATGCCCTGGGTCCGCGCGCACACGCGAGATGCCGTCCCCCAGCTCGCTGGCGAGCACGATGCCCTCGCCGCGGAGCTGATGCTCGGTGAGGCTGAGCGCGTCGCGCACCACGGCGTTGAGGTCCACCGGCCGCAGCTCCGCGCGCTCGCGCTGCTGCGAGAAGCGCAGCAGGTTCTGGGTGATTTCCTTGCAGCGCTTGGCGCTGTGCTCGATCTTCCGCAGCGTCTCCAGGTCCGGGTCCGCCGAGCCGCGGTCCAGCATCAGCAGCTGCACGTTGCCGAGGATGCCCGCCAGCGGGTTGTTGATCTCATGCGCCACGCCCGCGCCGAGCTGCCCCACCGCGGCCAGCTTCTGCGCCTCCACGAGCTGGGCCTGGGCCGCCTTCAGCTCCGCGGTGGCTTCCTCCACGCGGACGCGCAGGTCATCGTTCCACCGGAGCAGGCGGCCCCGCGCTGCCTCCAGCTCCTCTCCCATGCGGTTGAAGGTGGACGCCAGCTCGCTCAGCTCGTCCTGTCCCGTCACTTGCACCCGCTTGTCCAGCTCGCCCCGCCCGTAGGCCTCCGCGCCGCGCACCACCTCCGCCAGCCGCAGGTTGAGGCGGCGGGTGTAGAGCGCGCCCAGCCCCAGCAGCACCAGGAAGGTGCCGCCGATGGACAGGAGCACGGTGCGCCGCATGGCATGCACGGGCGCCAGCGCGGTGGCCTCGTCCACCTCCACCACGACGTCGAAGCGCATGCCGTTCGGCACGCGCGCCGCGCTGACGCGCCGGGTGGGAGCCTCCACGCGGAAGCTGCGGACCGCCTCCGCCAGCGGCACGGCTGGGGGCAGCAGGTGCGCGCTCAGCTCGGGCGCCAGCGCCTGCCCCCGGCGCGCGGGCACGGTGCTGGCGAGCACGCGCCGCTCGTCGTCCACCAGGTCGATGCGCCCCAGCCCGTCCCCGGCGCGGCGGCGCAGCACGGCCTCCAGTGGATGCAACGCCACCTCCGCCACGGCGAAGGGCGCGCGCTCTCCGTCCGCGAGCTTCACCGCCACGGCCACCGCCGCGTGCCCGTCCTCCGAGTGGACATAGGCGCTGCCCAGCGCCGCCTGCCCCTTGCCACCGCCCCGCAGCGTCTGCACGGGCATGGAGCGCACCAGCCGCTCCAGGGACTCGGGGGCGAAGGCCGGGTGTCCGTCCAGGGCCGTCTGCCGGAAGACAGGCGAGCCCAGCGGCTGGCCCTCCGCGTCCAGCTTCAGCACCGCGCTCACCGCGGGGGACTGACCATACAGCAGCCGCAGCGCGCCCAGCGTCTCCGCGTCGCTGGCGGCCTGCCAGTCGATGAGCTCGGCGGAGCGGGCCAGCGCCTCCACCACCTCCATCATGGCGGCTCCGACGGCCTCCGCCGCCGCGGACGCCTGTGCGCGCTGCTCCGCGTCGATGCGGGCGGCCAGCTCGGCCTCGGCGCGCGAGAGCAAGAGGAAGCCGACCGCGGCCAGGGGGAGCACCGTCGCGGCGAGCATGAACAGGACGAGTTGCTGGTAGAGCCTCATCCGGCCACGGAGCGTACCACCCGCTCCTGGTCACTGCGCAGGAACACCGAGCCGGCAATGGCCTTGGCGCGCTTCTTCATGTCAGCGGCGCGGCGCGCCAGCTCCGCATGGTCCTGCGTGCCGTCCGTCATCACCGCCACCACGGACACGCTCATGATGGGGAACCGTCGCTTCTCTCCATAGCGGTCCTCCGCCTCGATGTGCCCGCGCTCGCGGTCCTGCCGGTCGTAGTAGAGCGGGATGATGCGGTCGAAGGTCTCGATGGCCTTCTGGCAGATGCGGTCCACCGACTCCGGCGAGGTGATGAACACGAAGTCGTCACCGGCCACGTGGCCCAGGAAGTCTCCGGGCGCGCCGTCCTGGGCGAACACCTCGCGCATCAAGTCACCCGTCTGGCGCACCACGCCGTCCGCCTTCGCGAAGCCGTAGTAATCGTTGTAGGCCTTGAGGTTGTCCAGGTCCAGGTAGCAGAACGCGAAGGGCCGCCGCATCGCCAGCCGCCGCTGCACCTCGCGCTCGATGGCGGTGGAGCCCGGCAGCTGCGTGGTGGGCGACGCGGACAGCTCCTGCTCCTTGCGCCGCATCACGCTCTCGACGCGCGCGCCCAGTTCCAGCGCGTCGAAGGGCTTGGTGAGGTAGTCGTCGCCGCCCAGCTTGAGCGCGCGCACCTTGGAGGACGTCTCCGCGCGAGCGGAGATGAAGATGACGGAGATGTGGCCTCCGGCGCTCTCCGCCTTGATCTCCTCCAGGAAGACGAAGCCGTCGCCGTCGGGCAGCGTCACGTCCAGCAGCACGACGTCCGGCCGGCGCTCGCGCAGGGAGCGGCGCCCCTCCTCGATGGAGCCCGCCAGCGCCACGTCGAAGCCGATGTTCTCCAGCACCTCGCGGCAGATGGCGGCGATCTTCGCGTCGTCGTCCACCACCAGCACGCGGCCGTGCGCCGGGCCCTGGCGGCCGCGCACCAGCGAGTCCACCGTGGCCAGCAGCTTGTCCGGCGCCAGCGGGCGCACCAGGAAGGCGTCGGCCCCGGCGCGGAAGGCGCGCTGCCGCTCGTCGAAGGCGGAGGACACCAGCAGCGGCGCGCGGCGGGTCTCCGGGTCGTGCCGGAGGATCTCCGCCAGCCGCAGCCCGTCCACGTCCGGCAGGCGCACGGACACCAGCACCGTGTCCGGGTCATACCGGCGCGCGGCGGACAGGCCGTCCTCCGCGTTGAAGGCCAGCCGCACGTCGTAGCCGCGCGCGGACATCAGCGCCTTGGCGATGAAGCCCACCTCGGGCTCGCCCTCGATGACCAGCACCCTTCCCCGGCTCTCCTGGCGGCGCGGCAGCTGGATGGCGTCCGCCACATCGTCCGGCCGGCGCAGCTCGGGCGGCGGCTCGGTGGGCAGCACCGCCATGAACCGCACGCCGTCCGAGCACGGCTCGCACCAGATGCGGCCGCCATGGGCCTCCATGATGTTGCGGCAGATGGCCAGCCCCAGGCCGGTGCCGCGCACGGTGCGGTTGGCCTTGGTGCGCGCCTGCTCGAAGCGGTCGAAGATGCGCTCCAGGCTCTCCTCGGCGATGGGGTCCCCGCTGTTCCAGCAGGAGATCAGCACGTAGCCCGGCAGGCTGGAGGTGGCGTGGACCTCCACCCGCACCTCGCCCCCCTCGGGGGTGAACTTCACCGCGTTGTTGAGCAGGTTGTTGAGGACCTGGTCCAGGCGGTTGGGGTCCGCGACCACACGCAGCGGGTGACGCGGCAGCACCGGCTTCACCAGCACGCGCTTCTCGCCGAAGGCCGGGCCGTACTTCTCCACCACGCGCTGGACGAGCTCATCGAGGTACGACACCTCGAAGTTCATCCGCAGCCGGCCCTTGGCGAACTTCGACAGGTCCAGCAGGTCGTCCACGATGGCGTTGAGCTTCTCCGTGGAGTCCCGCGCCAGGGACAGGTAGCGGCGCTGCCGGTCGTTGATGTCCCCGGCCATGAAGTTGAGCACCAGGTCCAGCGCGCCGGAGATGGACGTCAGCGGCGTGCGCAGCTCGTGGCTCACCATGGAGACGAACTCGTCCTTGCGCTCCTCCAGCCGCTTCTGCTCGGTGATGTCGCGCAGCACCACGCACACGCCCCTCAGCGTGCCGCGCGCGTCCGTCACCGGCGTCACCGTCGTCTGCACGTGCCGTTCGAAGAGCTTCACCTCTTCCCGCAGCACCTGCCCGCCGCCGTACTCCCAGCCGCGCACCAGGTGGAAGGGCTGGAAGCCCAGGCGCTCCTCCATCAGCCGGGTCGTGTGGTCATCGGGGTTCTCCCCCGCGTGCAGCAGCCGCCGCGCCGCGGGGTTCATCACCACGAGGTCGTTCTTCTCATCGGTGAGGACCACGCCGTCGGCCATGGACTCCACCATCCGCTCCATGCGGTGGCGGGCCTCCTCCTCCGCCGAGCGCAGGGACTGGATGGCGTCCGCCGTCTGGTTGGCGAGCACGTCCAGCAGCACGCCGTCGTCCTCGGAGAAGGCATCCGGCCGCCGGCTGAACAGCGACAGCATGCCCACCGGCCGCCCGCCGGCCACCAGGTTGACGGTGAGCTGGCTGGGGTAGATGGACGGCGCCGCCGCGTCCTGCGTGGTGGTGCCCGCCACGCGGGTGATGACGCGGTCCTCCGGCAGCAGCAGGCCGCTGCTCTTGCGGTAGGCGCCGAGCATGGACTCCTTCACGCCCAGCAGCGCCTGCTCGCCCACCATCCCCTGGCAGCGCAGCCGCAGCGTGGCGCTGCGCGCCTCGTCCGGGGCGATGAGCGCCGCGCCGCAGTCGTACGGCAGCACGCGCGCCACGGCGATGAGCACCCTGTCGATGATGTTGTCGTAGCTGGCCGGGTCGTTCGCGCTGGCGCGGCTGACCTCGTACAGGACGAAGAGCGCCTCCACGCGCTGGTGGAGCTGGCGGATGAGCCGCTCCTTGTCCTTGCGCAGCTGCGTGTACTCCACCGCGTTCTTCACGGTGATGAGCAGGTCGTTCACGTCCCAGGGCTTGGTGATGTACCGGTACACCTGCCCCTGGTTGATGGCCGCGATGATTTCGTCCGGGTGCGTGTACCCGGTGAGCAGCAACGTGGTGACGTCGATGCCCTCCGCGCGCGCGGTGGCCACCAGCTCGATGCCCGTCATCTCCGGCATCCGCTGGTCCGTGACGAGGACGTCCACCGGCTCCTTCCTCAGGATCTCCAGCGCGGCGGAACCGCTTCGGGCCGTCAGGACGCGATACCGGCGCTGAAACATCCGCGTGAGGATGTCCAGGACGTCGGCCTCGTCGTCGACGAAGAGCAGCGTGTGGCGGGGCTCGGACAAAGCGAGGGAAGTGTACGTCGAGTTCGTCCCCCCACCTCAAGAAGTGAGAAACAGGACGCTGGGGGACGCACGGGGAGTGCGCAGGGGGACACCGGACGAGTTGACTCTACACGTCTGTTCAGGGAGAGTGACACTGAAAGCCTGTTGCCTGGGGGAACGAGTCCCCGGCAGGACGGCAGATGAGTGAGGGAGCGCATGGAAGAGCTCACGGAACGCCAGCGCGAGATTCTCAGCTTCATCGTCAAGGAGACGGAGACCCGGGGCTTCCCGCCGACGATCCGCGAGATCGGGGAGCACATGGACATCCGCTCGACGAACGGCGTCAACGACCACCTGAAGGCGCTGGAGCGCAAGGGCTACCTGAACCGGGGCGAGCAGCAGAGCCGCTCCCTGGTGGCCACCAAGCGCGCGCGGCTGCTGCTCGGCCTGGGGGCGCGCAAGGACTCGGGCATGGTGGAGATTCCCCTGCTCGGCAAGGTCGCCGCCGGCGCCCCCCTGCTGGCGCAGGAGAACATGGAGGACTCCGTCAAGATCGACAGCTTCCTGCTCGGAGGCGTGAATGGCCGCGAGGTCTTCGCCCTGCGCGTGAAGGGGCAGTCGATGATTGACGACGGCATCCACGACGGGGACTACCTCTTCGTGAAGAAGACGCCGTCCGCGCAGCCGGGGGAGATCGTCGTCGCCCTCATCGAGGACGAGGCCACGGTGAAGCGCTACTACCCGGAGGGCGACCGCATCCGCTTCCAGCCGGCCAACGCCACCATGCAGCCCATCTACGTGAGCCGGTCGGAGTTCCGGTCCACGATGATTCTGGGGCAGGTGGTGGGCGTGTACCGGAAGCTGCAGGGCGGGCGCACGCCGTAGCCCCCTCCCCGTCCCGGGCCTGAAGGCGAGGCCCGGGCCTGGCTCACGGGCACTTCTTGAGGCCGGCGTCGGCCGCGGTGGCCCGCGCGCAGGCGGCCTGGACGATGGCGGTGTCCTTCAGCTCCCGCGCCAGCCGCGCGGTGGCGACGTGGAGCTCGGCGTCCTTCGCGTGGTCCGGCTCCGCGCTGAGGTTGGAGAGGATGCGCAGCGCGTCCGGCTTGCGCTCCATGGTGGCCAGCAGGTCGGCCAGCTCCCGCAGCTCGCGCGTGTCCTGGCCGGAGACGGACTCCAGCGCCGCGGCCAGCTCCTCCTTCGCGGCCGTGCTGTCCTTCATCCCCAGGTAGATGCGGGCCAGCGCCACGTGGACGATGGCGCGGTCCTTCACGCGCAGCGACTCCTTGTACGCGGCGATGGCGTCCCCGGGCTTGTCCAGCTTCATCTGGATTTCACCGACGAGCTCCCAGAGCGTGGGGTCTCTCGGCGAGCGGCTGGCGGCGTCGCGGTAGGCGTTGGCGGCCTCCGTCAGGTTACCCGCGTGCACCAGCCCGTCGCCCAGGGTGGCGAGCACCTCGGCGGTGTGGATGCCGTCATCCACGGCCTTCTGCGCCACCTCGAGCACGTCCGCGTAGCGCCGCTGCCCCGAGAGGACGTCCAGCGCGCGCATGATGAGCGCGGACTTCTGCTCCTGCGACGGCGCCGCGTTCGACGCGAGCGAGAAGTGCCGCACGGCGGCGTCGTGCTCCCCCTTCTTCAGGTCCAGGTCGCCCAGGGACTCCAGGGCGTTGAAGTCCTGGGGGAAGAGGGCCAGCGCCTTGCGCAGGGAGCTCTGGGCCTCGGGGAGCTGGCCGAGCTGGGCCTGGATGAAGCCCAGGCGGCTCCAGTTGGTGGAGCGCTTGGGCTCCAGCTTGAGGGCGGCCTCGAACTGGGCGGCGGCGTCCGTCAGCCGGCCCATGGACAGGTACACCTCGCCGCGCGCGGCGGGCAGGCGGGGGTCGTCCGGGGTAATCTGCTGCATCGCCTCGAACGAGGCGAGCGCCGCCTCGAAGTGCCCCTGGAGGTACTCGGCGGTGCCTTTGACGTAGAGCCCCTCCGCGTGGTCCTTCGGCTTGACGCGGGGCGTCTCGTCGTCACACCCGGACAGGGCGAGCAGGGCAATCAGGGAGAGGGCACGCGGTCGCGGGAACATGGGGGGCTCCGAAGCTCAGAAGTGGTACGCGATGCCTGCGTTCAGGTCCAGGTTGAGGCCGTCTCCCAGCTTCGATTCGGAGAGCCCCAGCACCGCCTGCGCGACGTTGGTGCCCAGCTCGAGCTGGACCGCCACCTTCCTGGCGATGAGGAGCTCGAGCCCCGCGAACCCGATGACGGTGGGCAGCGGACCGGTGGACTGGAAGATGCCGAAGTCGCCGAAGGACAGCTGCACGCCCAGGCCGAAGCCCCAGTAGGGCCGCAGGGAGCGCTCCAGGTTGTGATAGTGCCGCGCGCCCACGACGCTGGGCAGCACGCTGAGGCCACTGCGCACGCCCTCCTGGGTGGAGCGCACGTAGCTGAAGCCCACCTGGAGGAAGCCGACCCACTCAGGGTGGAACCAGTAGCCCACCTCGATGTCGCCCCCCGGGTTCACCGTGGACAGCTTCTCGATGAAGTTGTTGTTGACGCGCAGGCCCAGCACCAGCCCCCCACCGCCCGTGTGCGTGGAGCCGCCCAGCAGCGGCCGCGCCATCACCGACTCCTCGGGCGAGACGAGCGCGACGAAGAGCTGGTCTGACACGGCCTCCGCCGTGCGCAGCAGGTCCTCCGCCTCCGGCGCCTCGGCGCGGGGCCGGGCGAGGTTGCGGCCCTCCTCCGCGTCCAGCAGGTTGGCGGTGAGCAGATAATGGTCGCCGAAGCGGTCCAGGCGTCCGGCGACGACGTACCGGGCGCCGGTGAGGGAGACCAGCTCCCGGAGACAGTCACCGCGCTCGCACGACTTCAGTCCCTGGAGCTGCTGTCGCCGGTCGGCGTCGAGCGCCGCCTCCACGTCCCACTGCGAGAGGACGCGCAGGCGCGGCGACTCCGCCAGCCGCGACGTGATGAGCGAGGTGACGCCCGGCGCCGCGTCCCGCCCCGCCTCGTTGGCCTCCAGCATCAGCACCGCGACCACCACGGATGGAGCCGCGCTCTCGGCGCTCTCGACGCGCTCGCCCGCCAGGGCCTCCGGGGACGACGGCGCACGGGCTTGAGCCGCCGAAGCCAGCAGGACGAGACACGGGAGCCACCAGGACAGGGAACGCGGCACGGGCCGGCACTCTACCCTCACCCGGCCCCGGCACGAGCGCCGGACGTGACACGGACAGCCGGCCCCACTCCGGCGCTGGCGCCAGGAGACCCATCAGGGCCCCCCTCCCCGCTCACGAGGCGGGCATGGGGCCCAGGTAGTCCAGCGGATCCACCGGCTTGCCATCCAGGCGAACCTCGAAGTGCAGGTGAGGCCCGGACGTCCGGCCGGACTCGCCCACGGTGGCAATCACCTGCGCCCGGCGGACCTTCTGACCGGTGCGCACGCGCAGGTCCCGGTTGTGGGCGTACAGGGTGATGAGCCGGTTGGCGTGCTCGACGATGACGATGTTGCCGTAGCCGCGCTGCTCGCCGGCGTAGAGGACGGTGCCCTCCTGCGCCGTCTTCACGGGCGTTCCGGAGGGCGCGGCCAGGTCGATGCCGTCGTGCGGCTCCTTGCCCTTCTTCCCGAAGCGGCCATACAGCACGCCCCGGAGGGGCCAGTCGAGCTGCCCCTGCGTGGCCACGCGCGGGCGGGACACGCCGGCCGGGCGCGACGCGGGACGGCTCCGGGAGGGCGGCTCCTCGCGGCGCCCCGCGGTGGGCTGGCTGGGCCTGGGGGCCGCCGAGGTGGAGGCGCGCACCGGCTCCGGGTCGGCCTCCGCCAGCGCCTTCACGGGCACGCTGTTCTCGACGCCGGGGATGATGAGCTCCTGCCCCACCGCCAGCGTCCAGGGCGCCTGGATGTCGTTGGCCGCGCCCAGCTCCTCCACGGTGAGGCCGTAGGTGCGGGAGATGCGGTACATCGTCTCCCCCGGGGCGACGCGGTGGCGCACCGACACCAGCTCCGGCTCGGTGTGGACGCCGCGCAGGCTGAAGGGCAGCGGCGTGGTGCGCTCGGCGCGGTCCACCTCCGCCGTCTCCCCGCCCTCAGGCGCGGCGTCCGGCACCGTGTCCGGGCCGAGCCCCGAGGCGGCCCGGGTGCCCACGCAGCCGCTCAGCAACACGGCCAGGAGACACACCCGGAGCGCCCCGCGCGCTCGGCTGGACACGCTCGGCGCCAACGCTAGGCACCGTCCGGTTCATGCCGGTGGAAGCCATCGACCTGCCAGCCGGAGAGGCCCGGCAGACGGTCGTGGTCCGTCAGCTCGAAGTGCAGCGGCGTGACGGAGATGCGCTTGTCCCGGAACACGGCGTTGCAGTCGCTGCCCGGGATGTCCTCGTGCTGGTAGTCGTTGCCGCCAATCCAGTAGTACTTGCGGCCGCGCGGGTCCTCGTTCTCCACCACCTCGTAGCCATACGAGTGGCGGCCCTGGCGGGTGACGGTGAACCCCTCCGGCTCCACGCCGCCGGGGATGTTCACGTTGAGGAGCATCCGCCGCGGCAGGGGCCGGGACAGCGCGCTGGCCACCAATGCGCGGGCGAAGCGGGCCCCCGGCGTGAAGTCGAACTGCCGCCGGGCCACGAGGCTGAAGGCGATGGCGGGCACGCCGAGGAGCGCGCCCTCCATCGCCGCGGCCACCGTGCCGGAGTACATGATGTCTTCGGCCAGGTTCGCGCCGTGGTTGATGCCGGAAACCATGAGGACCGGGCGATCATCCTTCAGGAGGTGGTTGATCGCCAGATAAGCGCAGTCCGCGGGGGTCCCGTCGACGGCGAACCACCGCGTCCGCACCTCCTTGATGCGCAGCGGCCGGTGCAGGGAGATGGCGTGGGACGCGGCGCTCTGCTCCCGGTCGGGAGCCACCACCCACACCTCGCCCAGGGGGCTCACGGCCTCGACCAGCGCCTGGAGCCCCTCGGAGAAATAACCGTCGTCGTTGGAGACGAGGATGCGCCTGGGCTTTCCGCTCACGGGCTCACTTCTTCTGGTTCAGGGCGCGGAACACCGACTTGCCAGCGTAGCGGGCCGCGGCCCCGAGCTCGCCTTCGATGCGCAGCAATTGGTTGTACTTGGCCACGCGGTCCGACCGGGACGCCGAGCCCGTCTTGATCTGCCCGCAGTCCAGGGCCACCGCCAGGTCGGCGATGGTGGTGTCCTCCGTCTCGCCCGAGCGGTGGCTCATGACGGACGTGTACCCGGCGCGGTGCGCCATGCGCACGGCGTCGAAGGTCTCCGTCAGGGTGCCAATCTGGTTCACCTTCACGAGGATGGAGTTGGCCGTGCCCGTCTCGATGCCCCGGCCCAGGCGCTCCACGTTGGTGACGAAGAGGTCGTCGCCCACCAGTTGCATGCGCGAGCCCAGCGCGTCGGTGAGCTTCTTCCAGCCCTCCCAGTCGTCCTCCGCCATGCCGTCCTCGATGGAGACGATGGGGTAGCGCTCCGCGAGGCCGCGGTAGTAGTCGAGCAGGCCCGAGGCGTCATACTCCTTGCCCTCGCCCTTGAGCTTGTACTTCTTGCTGGCCTTGTCGAAGAACTCGCTGGCCGCCACGTCCAGGGCCAGGAAGAGCTGCTCACCGGCCTTGTAGCCCGCCTGGTCGATGGCCTCCATGATGAGCTTCAGGGCCTCCTCGTTGGCCGGCAGGTCCGGGGCATAGCCGCCCTCGTCGCCCACGCCCGTGGCCAGCTTGCGGCCCTTGAGGATCTTCTTCAGCGCGTGGAACACCTCGGCGCCCCAGCGCAGGCCCTCCGCGAAGGAGGACGCCCCGGCGGGCACCACCATGAACTCCTGCACGTCCACGCGCGTGTCCGCGTGCGCGCCGCCGTTGAGGATGTTCATCAGCGGCACCGGCAGGGTGCGCGCCTGCACGCCCCCCACGTAGCGGTACAGCGGCAGGCCGTGCGCGTCCGCCGCGGCGCGCGCGGCCGCCATGGACACCGCGAGGATGGCGTTGGCGCCCAGCTTGCCCTTGGTGGGCGTGCCGTCCAGCTCCAGCATCCGCTGATCCACCGCGAACTGGTCCGCGGCGTCCGTGCCCATCAGCGCCGGCGCCAGCACGTCCATCACGTTCTTCACGGCCTTCTGCACGCCCTTGCCCAGGTAGCGGTGCTTGTCGCCGTCGCGCAGCTCGATGGCCTCGTGCTCGCCGGTGGACGCACCGGACGGCACCGCGGCGCGCCCCCGGGCGCCACCTGCCAGGTGGACCTCCGCCTCCACGGTGGGGTTGCCACGAGAATCGAGCACTTCGCGCGCCAGAATCTGAGAAATCTCGGTCATAGGCGGTCGTTCTAGAAGACCCCCCGGGGTCGGGCAAGCGTGCTCGCGGGCCGCGCTGCTACAGTGTCCACCCGTCGAATGCCCCCGCCCAAACGCCGCCCCGCCGTGAAGGGGCCAGATCCTCTCCTCGCTCAACGTCGCCGCGGCGCGCTGCTGGGCATGGCCGTGGGCAACGCCCTGGCCGTCCCGACCGCGCACCGGCCCTTCATGGCCTCTCCGTTTCCCAAGCAGGCGGAGGGGCCCTACATGAAGCTGATGGGCGGCGGCCCCCACGAGCTGCGCCGCGGTCAGGTGACGGAAGAGGTGCAGCTCGCGGCCTGTCTGGGCCACAGCCTCCGGGCGCTCCGGCGCTATGACGCCGCGGACGCACTGCGTCGCTACCGCGCGTGGCAGCCCCATGCCTTCGACGTGAGCGAGCCCATGAAGGAGGTCTTCGAGGACTGTCAGACGTCCGGCTTCCCGCCGCTGGGCGCGGGCCGGCGCGTGTGGCTGCGCGCGTACCGGCAGCCCGCGGGCGCGGGGAGCCTGGCCCGGACGGCGCCCCTGGGCGTGTACCTGGCCGGGGACGCCGCCGCGCTCGCCCACGCCTCGCTGGAGGACTCCGCCCTCACCCACTTCGATCCGCGCTGCCAGCTCGCCTGCGCGGCCTTCAACGCGGCCATCGGCCATGCCGTCACCCACGGCGCCGAGCTGAAGGCCGCCGACCTCATCACCGCGGCCGAGTCGGGCCTGCTGCTCGCCGGCGCGGCGCTCGGGCGCTCCGCCGGCGATCACGTGCAGGAGGTGACGTTCGCCGCCGCCCTCCTCCGCGAGGACCTGGCCGCGGCCCAGCAGGAGGATCCGATGCTCTACGGGCCGGAGCTCCACCTCCACCGCCCCCAGCACGCGGTGCGCGTCGCCTTCCGGCTGGCCTTCTGGGAGCTGCTCCACGCGCCCAGCGCGGAGGCCGCCCTGCTGGATGTCGTCCACCGGGGCGGGGACACGGAGGCCCATGCCGCGATTACCGGCGCGCTCGTGGGCGCCTTCCATGGCGAGCAGGCCCTGCCGGAGGAGTGGCGCAAGCAGGTGCTGGAGGCGCTGGCCACGGTGAAGGGGCCGCTGTGGGACATCTACCACCCCCGCCACCTGCTGGCGCTCACGCAAGCCTGAGCCCACACTCCTGGATGCAAGAAGCCCGCGGAGCCGTCCTGGAGAGGCCGGCCACCGCGGGCTCGGGGCCACATCGACGCGGCCGCCAGGCCACGGGCCTGGGTCAGGACAGCAGGTCGATCACCACCACGCCCCGCTGGGGCTTGTCGTCCTCGGTCTCCGTGCGACGGCGAGGCCGCTCGTCCGGCGGCGCGGGAAGTGGGAGCTCCACCACCGGCCGCTCATGCTCCTCACGACGGCGCTCACGGCGCTTGATCTCTTCGATGATGAAGGCGTCGAGCATGGGTCTTCCGTCTCCCTCAGCCTACGTACCCCGATGTACGCCCAACCCGCCCCATTACCATTTCCACCACTATCAGATGCAAATTAAGAACCCCGGTTCTTCACTGGGTACGTTGCAGCCATCTCGCACGGTTGCTCGTCTGCCACCCGACACCTGGGCCAGGGCACCCAGGGCAGAAATGTCATGGAGGCCGAAAATCCCGTCGGGACGATGTTCATTTTAATACCCTCGGAGCAGCCCGCAAGCGGACCGTCCCATGGGCATACTCCGCGCATCCTGCGTGGCAACCACCGTTTTCGAGGGCCCTGCCCGCCCGCCTGCTGGGTGGGCGGCGAGCCCAGGCGCCGCGAAGACAACGGGCGGCCGGCAAGCGACGGTGGAGTCGCCAGCGGGCCGCCCGGGGATGGCGCCAGGGCGCCGCCGTCAGGCCGCCTCGAAGCGGCGCTTGAAGGCATCCAGCATCTTCGGGAGCGACGTCTCCACCAGCGCGTTGACGATGCTCTTGGGCACCAGGGCGCCCAGCGCCATCTCCACGGTGTAGGTGGCGCGCGTCCTCCCCTCGCCCTCGGCCTCCAGGACCCAGCTGCCCTTGTTGTCCTTCATGAACTCGCCCTTGATGTAGGACCAGGACATGCGGGTGGGCCGCTCCTCGGTGACATGGATGGAGTAGTTGATGGTCTTCACCACATCCACCTTGTAGTGGACGTCCACCGTGTTGCCCTTGCGGTTCTCGGTGCGGATCTCCCTCACCTCCGAAAGGAACTCCGGGTAGCGCTCATACTGGGTGATGACGTCGAAGACCTTCTCGATGGGGGCGTTGACGACGATGGTGCGCGAAGCGCCAGGCATGGGTTTCTCCAGGGAGCGTGTGGCGAGGTGGGTGCGGCGTCCTAGAAAGCGTACCCCGGCTTCTTGTCGAACTTGTGCATCGACTGGATGAAGCGGACGGTGCCCGTCTTGCTGCGCATGACGACCGAGTGCGTCTCGCAGCCGCCGCCGAAGAAGCGCACGCCCTTGAGGAAGTCGCCGGAGGTGACGCCGGAGGCGGCGAACATGACCTCACCCTTGGCCAGCTCCTCGGCGGTGTAGATCTTCGAGATGTCGGTGATGCCCATATTCCTGGCGCGGTCGATCTCCCCCTGGTTGCGGGGAACGAGCCGGCCCTGCATGTCACCGCCGGTGGCGCGGATGGCCGCCGCGGCGATGACGCCCTCGGGCGCGCCGCCAATGCCCATCAGCACGTCCACGCCGGTGTTGTCGAAGCACGTAGCGATGGCGCCGGCCACGTCACCGTCCTCGATGAGGCGGATGCGGGCGCCCGCCGCGCGAATCTCCTTGATGAGGTCGCTGTGACGCTCGCGGTCCAGCACCACCACCGTGAGGTCCTCGACGTAGACCTTCATCCGCTCCGCGATGGCGCGCAGGTTCTCCGTGGGCGTCCTGCGCAGGTCGATGGCGCCCCGGGCGCGCGGCCCCACCACCAGCTTCTCCATGTACGTGTCCGGCGCGTTGAGCAGCCCCCCCTTGCTGGACATGGCCACCACGGCGATGGAGCCCGGCCGGCCATAGGCGCACAGGTTGGTGCCCTCCAGCGGGTCCAGCGCGATGTCCACCTCGGGCGCCCCCTCGCCGCGCTTGCCCACCTTCTCACCGATGTAGAGCATGGGCGCCTCGTCGCGCTCGCCCTCGCCGATGACGACGGTGCCGTCAATCTGAAGCGCGTCGAAGGCGCGGCGCATGGCGTCCACGGCGGCCTGGTCCGACTCGTTCTTGTTCCCGCGGCCCATCAGTCGCGCGGAGGCGATGGCCGCCATCTCGGTGACGCGCACGACCTCCATTGCCAGGTTGCGATCCATGTGTGTGCTCCTTGGTATGCCAGAAGGGTTCAGGTGGATGTGGGTGAGCCCGGGGAGGGCTCTGGGGTTTCGAGCAGCCGGATGAGGGCGTCCGGCAGCCGCGTCGGCTTGCCGTCGCGCCCCACGCAGGCATGACGGGTCATCCCGGTGCAGAGCAGCGTGCGTGGCGCACCGTCGCGGAACAGCGCGTAGGTGAACACGATGGACGCGCGGCGCAACTCGCTGACGGTGGTCTGGATGACCAGCACGTCGTCATACCGGGCGGATGCCTTGTACTGGCAGCTCGCCTCGGTCACCGGTAGCAGGGCCCCCGAGCGCTCCAGCTCGGCGTAGCTGCCCCCGCGTGCGCGGAAGTACTCACTGCGGGCGAACTCGAAATAGCGGAAGTAATTCGCGTAGTAGACGACACCCATCTGATCGGTGTCGCCGTAGATGACGCGAAGACGGGCCTCGACCATGAAGTGGCCGACCCTAACAGCGCCATGTGCCCCGTCCAAGCCGTCACGCGCGTTGTTGGTTGCTTCTCACCATCCCGCCAGAGATCGTTCTCGTCCCAATGATTCGCGCACTCGCCCTCGCCGTGACGCTGGCCGCCCTGCCCGCCCTTGCCCGACCTCCCAAGCTCACGCTCGTCATCAGCGTGGACGCGCTCGGCAGTGATGTGCTGCTGCGCAACCGGGCCCGCCTCAAGGGCGGCCTGGGTCAGCTCCTCGCCCAGGGCGCGTTCTTTCCTTATGCCCGCTACGGCTATGCCGAATGCCGCACCGCCCCCGGCCACGCCACGCTCTCCACGGGCGCGAACCCGTGGCGGCACGGCATCGTGGACAACCGGTGGGTGGACCGCGCCACCATGAAGCGCATCCTCGCCTTCGCCGACGAAGCCCACCCAGTGCTGGAGGTGCCACCGTCGCCGGGTCAGGACGCCGGGCCTGCCCACCTCCTGGCGGAGACGCTCGCGGACCGGCTGCGCGTGGCCACCCAGGAGCGGGGCAAGGCGGTGGCGCTGTCCATCAAGTCCACGTCGGCCATCGCCCTGGCCGGGCGCACGGGCCAGGCGTGGTGGTTCGACAAGCGCGTGGGCAAGTTCGTCAGCGGAACCTGGTACACCAAGGAGTTCCCGGCGTGGGTGAAGGCGCTCAACGAGCGGAAGCTGCCGGAGGCGTCCTTCGGCAGGAAGTGGGAGCTGCTGCGGCCCGCCTCGGAGTACACGGGCGAGGACGACGGCCTCGCCGAGAATGACGTCTACGGCCTGGGGCGCACCTTCCCGCATCCACTGGACGGCGGGCTGCCCTCGCCCGGCCCCGCCTTCTACCAGGCCTTCGCCGTCTCCCCGGACTCGCATGACGTCCTGGTGGAGGCGGCCAAGGCGGCCATCGCCGGCGAGCGTCTGGGCCAGGACGACGTGCCGGACCTGCTGGCCGTGAGCTTCAGCGGAACGGACCTCGTCTTCCACGAGTTCGGCCCCTACTCGTGGGAGATGCAGGACTCGCTGCTGCGGCTGGACCGGGCGGTGGGCCAGCTCGTCGCCGCCGCCGAGCGCGCCGCGGGGGGACGGGCGAACCTGGTCATCGCGCTGTCCGCGGACCATGGCGGCTCGGCGCTGCCGGAGCAGTGGGCGGCCACGGGCCTGCCCGCGAAGCGAGTGAGCTCGAAGGAGCTGGCGGAGGGCCTGACGCAGGCGCTGCGCCACCAGTTCGGTGGCGACCTGACGGCCACGCTCGAACAGCTGGACGTCTACCTGGGCGGAACGACGCACCAGGGCGGCGCGGTGGACGCGGCGGTGCGGCGCGCCGCGGCGTCATGGATGGCGAAGCAACCGTCGGTGGTGACGGCCGTCGCGAGCGATGACCTGCTCTCCGCGCCGGACGTCGCGGGCTACCTCACGGGCATGCGCAAGGGCTACTACCCCGGGCGCAGCGGCGACGTGCTCTTCATGGCGCGGCCCTTCCACCTGCTCTACTACGCCGACTCCGGCACCAGCCACGGCACGCCGCACTCCTATGACTCGCAGGTGCCCATGCTCTTCGCCGGCAAGGGGGTGAAGCCGGGGACCTACCTGGAGGAAATCGACCCCGTGGATTTCGCGCCCACCCTGTCGGCGCTGATGGAGATGGGCATGCCCGCCTCGGCGGAGGGCAAGCCCCGCGCCGAGGTGCTCACCGGCAAGTGAGCGGGCGCCCATCCGGGACCGCCGTTTGGCGGAGGGAGTCGCCGGTCCAGGAGCGCCTCCCCTGCTCGCGCGCTACGCCGGCTTCGGCTGCTTGCGCGAGGGCCGCTTCGCGGCGGCGGTAATCTCCAGCGACAGGTCCATGGCCCGCGCCGAGTGCGTCAGCGCGCCCATGGACACGAAGTCGATGCCCAGCTTCGCCAGCCGGGGCAGGCGGTCCAGCGTGACGCCGCCCGAGACCTCGAGCGGGACGCGGCCCGCCGCCAGCTTCACGGCCTCGCGAATCTGCGCGTCGTCCATGTTGTCGAGCATCACCACGTCCGCGCCGTGCTCGATGGCCTCCGCCAGCTGCTTGAGGTTGGTGACCTCGATCTCCACCTTGCACAGCCGCGGCCCGTTGAGCTTCGCGCGGCGGAGCGCCTCCGCGATGGAGCCCCCCACTGCGGCGATGTGGTTGTCCTTGATGAGGACGCCATCGAAGAGGCCGAAGCGGTGATTGGAGGCGCCCCCCATGCGGACGGCGTCCTTGGCCACGGTGCGCATGCCCGGCGGGGTCTTGCGCGTGTCCAGGACGCGCAGCTTGGAGCCGCGCACCGACGTCACAGCCTGCTGCGCCAGCGTGGCGATGCCAGCGGCCCGCTGCACGATGTTGAGCGCGGTGCGCTCCGCAGCGAGCAGCGAGCGCATCCGGCCATGACAGCGCGCGGCCACCATCTTCGGTTTGATCTCCTGGCCGTCGCGGCGCAGCAGCTCCACCTCGACATCGGGATCGACCGTCTTGAAGACGCGGACGAATGCATCCAGGCCCGCGAGCACCAACTGCTCCTTGGCGACCAGCTCCGCGCTGCCCTCATAGTCGGGAGGAATGAGGGCCTGCGAAGTGACGTCACCCGCCGCCCCCAGGTCCTCATCGAGCGCGAGCGCAATGAGCCGATCGAGGTAATCCTGCTGCTGCACGTCTCCTCCTGCTACCGCCGGGCCTTGGCCCGCGGCTTGGGTTTCGCTCGGCTGGCCTTCTTCGCCGCCGCCTTCTTGGCAGTGACCTTCTTCACGGACGGCTTCTTCACTACGGCCTTCCTGGCCAGCGCTTTCTTCGCGGCAGGCGCCTTCCTCGCAGCGCCCTTCTTCGCCGCCGCCTTCTTCGCGGGCGACTTCTTCGCCACGGGGGCCTTCTTCTTGGCAGCCGCCGGCTTCTTGGCAGCCGCCTTCTTCGCGGAGGCCTTCTTCACCGCCGCCTTCTTGGCGGGCGACTTCTTCGCCGCGGGAGCCGGCTTCTTGGCAGCAGCCGGCTTCTTGGCGGCAGCCGCCTTCTTGGCAGAGGCTGCCTTCTTGGCGGCAGCCGGCTTCTTGGCAGCAGCCGGCTTCTTGGCGGCGGCCTTCTTCGCCGGCGCCTTCTTCGCGGCAGCCGCCTTCTTGCCAGCGCCCTTCTTCGCGGACCGGGCTTTGGCCGGGGCCGCCGGTGCTTCGTCGGAAGTAGCCACCACCTCCACCACCGCGGCCTTCGCGATGGACGAGGCCTTCTTCACGGCAGCCAGCGCGGCCTTCGCCACGGCCTTCGCGGTGGAGGCCACCGTCTCCTCGGCGCCCTGCCCGGCCGCGGCTGGCACCTCGCGGGCATCGCCGCCGGCGCGCGCCGTGTTGAACTCGCGCATCGCGTCGTCGACGAGCCCCATGCTCATGTACGCCACGCCGAGGTCATGATGGTCGGCCGGGGACAGTCCTTCCTTCGTCCCAGCGCGCAGCTTCTCCAGCGCGTCCTGGACCTGGGGGTCCGCGGCCTCGGGCACGCCGCCCGCGGCCTCCAGCTCGCCCTGAAGTTCCTTCGCGAGATCGACGCTGCCGTGCGCCTCCTGGTCCGGGGCGAGCTTCACCTCGGCCGACTCGGCGGACAGCTCCTCTTCCTCCGTCGCCTCGGCGAGCGTCTCATAGGGAGCGCTGACCTCGGCAGGCGGAGCAACCTCTAATGGAGAGGGGCGCTCCACCGGCGTGCTGGGCTCGGTCGAGACACCGGACTCGGACGGGGTGCTGCTCTCGAACGGCGGGGCTGCGGGCATGGCGGGCTCCGGGGCAATGCGCTGCAGATGGTCCTGAAGCTTGGCCTTGCGCTCCTTCAGCTCCTCGACGCGGGCGCGGTCCTTCTCGACCACGTCCGGGGGCGCCTTGGCCACGAAGTTGGGGTTGTCCAGCTTGCGCAGCACACCGGCCACCTCCTGCTCGGTGCGGGCAATCTCCTTGCGCAGCCGGTCACGCTCCGCGTCGAGGTCGATGAGCCCCGCCAGCGGAACGTAGATTTCCAGGTTCGTTCCCACGAACGCCGCGGCCTGCGGCGGCTGGATGCCGGGCTCGCCAATCTCGACCTCGGACAGGCCGGCCAGCGGCATCAGGTACGCGCGCCAGCGCTCCAGCAGCTCGCGCGTGCGAGCGTCCGGGCTCTGCACCACCGCCTTCACCTTGATGGCGGGCGACAGGTTGCTCTCGCCGCGGATGGTGCGCAGGCCCTCGATGGAGGCGATGACCGGCGCCATCTCCGACTCGGCCGCCTCGTCCACCAGCGCCGTGTCGGGCTCGGGGAACGGAGCAATCATGATGCTGTCCACCGAGCGGGACATCGGCAGCTTCTGCCAGATCTCCTCGGTGATGAACGGCATGAACGGGTGGAGCAGCCGCAGGATGCGATCCAGCGCGTACACGAGCACCGCGCGCGTGGAGTCCTTCGCCTGCGCGTCCGTGCCGTACAGCGAGCCCTTGGCCAGCTCGATGTACCAGTCGCAGAACTCGGCCCACAGGAACTGGTAGAGCGTGGAGGCCGCCTCCGCGAAGCCGTACGCCTCCAGCGAGGCGCGGGCCTCCGTGGTGGCGCGCTGGAGCCGCGAGAGGATCCACCGGTCCGCCAGCGTCAGCGGACGCTCCGTCAGCGGGCGCTCATCCAGCGTGAAGTCGCCCATGTTCATCAGGGCGAAGCGGCTGGCATTCCACAGCTTGTTGCAGAAGGCCTTGTAGCCCGCCAGGCGGTCCATCGACAGCTTGATGTCCCGGCCCTGCTGGGTGAGCGACGCGAGCGTGAAGCGCAGCGCGTCCGCGCCGAACGCCGGCATGCCCTGGGGGAACTTGTTCTTCAGCGCCGGCGCGAGCTTGTCCGTGGTGGCACCGAGGATGACGTCCAGGGGATCGATGACGTTCCCCTTCGTCTTGGACATCTTCTCGCCCTTCTCGTCGCGCACCATCGCGTGCAGGTACACGGTGCGGAAGGGCACATCCCCCATGAAGTGCAGGCCCATCATCATCATCCGGGCGACCCAGAAGAAGATGATGTCGTGGCCCGTCTCCATGACGGACGTCGGGTAGAACGTCTGGAGGTCCGGCGTCTGGCGCGGCCAGCCCAGCGTGGAGAAGGGCCACAGCGCGGACGAGAACCACGTGTCCAGCACGTCCGGGTCCTGGATGAATGCCGAGCCGCCGCACTTCGGGCAGGACGTGGGCGGTTCGCGCGAGACGATGGGCTCGGCGCGCGCGAAGTCCACGCCGCCCACCTTCGCCGTCGCCGCATCCAGCGGCAGGTCGGTGTCGTCACCCTGCCGGGGGCTGCACGCGGTGCAGTAGTAGGCGGGAATCTGGTGGCCCCACCAGAGCTGGCGGCTGACGCACCAGTCGTGGATGTTGCGCATCCAGTGGAAGTAGGTGTTCGTCCACGACTCGGGGACGAACTTCGTGCGGCCCTGCTCCACCGCCTCGATGGCCGGCTTCGCCAGCGGCTCGATCTTCACGAACCACTGCGGCGACAGGCGCGGCTCCACCACCGTGGCGCTGCGCTGACACGTGCCGACGGACAGCTTGTGCGGCTCTTCCTTCTCCAGCAGGCCCTGCTCCTGGAGGTCGGCCAGCACCTGCTTGCGCGCCTCGAAGCGGTCCAGGCCGGCGTACTTGCCGGTCTCCTTCGTCATCCGCGCCGACTCGTCCAGGATGGACAGCATCGGCAGCTTGTGGCGCAGGCCCGTCTGGTAGTCGTTGAAGTCGTGCGCGGGCGTCACCTTCACCACGCCGGTGCCGAACTTCGGGTCCACCAGCTCGGCGTCCGCGATGATGGGAATCTCACGGCCGCTGAGCGGCAGCACCACGTGCTTGCCAATCAGGTCCTGGTAGCGCTCGTCCTCCGGATGCACGGCGACGGCGGTGTCGCCCAGCATCGTCTCGGGGCGCGTGGTGGCCACGGTGAGCGTGCGGTCGGAGTCCTTGACGGGATACCGGATGTGCCAGATGGAGCCGTTCTTCTCCTCGTGCTCGACCTCCAGGTCGCTGAGCGCCGTGTGGCACGAGGGGCACCAGTTGATGAGCTTCTGGGCCCGGTACATCAGGCCCTCTTCGTGCAGCCGGACGAAGACCTCGCGCACCGCGGCGGAGGACTGCTCGTCCATGGTGAAGCGCTCGCGGCTCCAGTCCAGGGACGCGCCCAGGTAGCGGTGCTGCTCGCCGATACGGGCGCCGAACTTGCCCTTCCACTCCCAGACGCGCTCCAGGAACGCCGCGCGGCCCAGGTCGTGCCGGCTCTTGCCCTCCGTCTTCTTCAGCTCCTTCTCCACCACCATCTGCGTGGCGATGCCTGCGTGGTCCGTGCCGGGGAGCCACAGGGCGTTGAAGCCGCTCATCCGCTTCCAGCGGGTGAGGATGTCCTGGATGGTCGCCGTCAGGGCATGACCGATATGCAGGCTGCCCGTGACGTTGGGCGGCGGCAGGACGATGGAGAACGGCGGCTTGTCGGAGGGCGCCTCGGCGCGGAAGTAGTTGCGCTCCAGCCAGAACGCATACTGCCGGGCCTCGACCTCGGTGGGCTCGTAGGCCTTCGAAAGTTCAGTGGTATCGGTCATTGAAAAACTGCCGGCCCCGGAGACCGGGGCCGGCGGGAGGTCAGGAGGTTACGGCGCCAGGCGCCTCAGTGCTGGGTCTCTCGGTCCTTGATGAGCCGCTCCAGCTCCTCTCGGATGATGGTCTCCGCCAGCTGCGGTACCACCTCCCAGGCAATCTTCTCGATGACCTCGCGAGACGCCTTCGAAAGCGCCTCGCGCAGCAGGGCCTCGCCTCCATCCGCGGCGGGCGCGGCAGCGCCCGACGGCCTGGCCGCGACGGGCGCGGGCGTGGCGATGTCGAGGGAGATCTCCTCCGCCTCGCCCTGCTCCGGCAGCGAGTCCTCGATGCTGATGGTCGGCTGCGCCGCTGCGGGCGCTCCCAGGCCGAACGGGTCACGGCCTCGCACCGCGGGCTGCGGAGCCGCCCCCGGAGGAGGCAGCGGCGCAC
>JAFAAN010000063.1 GCA_023426545.1 Pseudomonadota bacterium | reverse complement strand
CCCCCCTCGCCGGGGGGGGGCCCCGCGAGGCCGCGACGGGCTACGGCGTCGTGGACGCGGTGCGGTTGGACGCGTTCTGGATGAACACGCGGCGGCCGAAGGCGCGGTCCACGCGGCCGAGGAACTCTCGGAACGCGGGGTAGTCGTCCGCGGACACGCGCGCGGTGGTGAGGGCCACCTCACCCTCGGCCACCAGCTTGCCGCCCTCCAGGCGGTAGCTCAGCTTGATGTGGCCGAACTTCGTCGTCTCCTCCACCGCCTGGGGCAGCTCGGCCACCGCCCATCCGGCGGGCAGCGTGTAGCGGAGGAGGAAGCCGTTGGTCCAGGGACTGGACATCATCAGGTCGAAGCGGCGCTGCGCCAGCGACGCATAGGCCTGCTGGTAGGTGCGGCCGGTGCCGAAGGGCAGGAAGCGCATGCCGTTGGGCAGCACCTCCGAGTAGCGCGGGATGCTCATCTTGAAGTCCAGCGCCACGTTGTCGTCCAGGCGGGTGGTGTCGCTCAGCTTCACCTCGTGCACCGTGAGGCCCGGGAAGCTCTGCGCCCAGGCGCGCTCGAAGGTCGACTTGCGCGTGGCCTCCGGCCGGTAGGCGCGGCGGTAGTCGGGCGCGTGCTGACCGCCCACCGTGCTGGCGCCAGTGATGTCGGCGCCGCCGTCCGCGCGCAGCGTCACGTCCAGCGACATGCGCGTGGCGTTGTCCGCCGCCTGCGCCTCCGGCGTGGTGAGGAAGGTGCTCTTGCCGTTGGGCTCCACCACCAGCACGTTGGCCACCCGGTCCGCGCTGGGCAGCTCGTTGGCGCCGTGGAACTCGGCGGTGCCGTCCAGGTAGAGGTCGAACTTGGGCACGTAGGCGATGGCGTGGTTGAAGGCCGCCAGGCTCGCCGGCTCCTCGCCGATGGAGCCCAGGTTGCGCATGCGCAGCAGCACCAGCCGGCTCTCCACGCCCGCCACCTGGAGCATGGAGTGGATGAGGCTCGCCTTGTCCTTGCAGTCGCCGAAGCGGCGCGCCAGCACGCGGTCCACGCGGTAGGGCTTGAAGCCGTGGATGCCGAACTCCAGCGCCACGTAGCGCGTGTTCGTCACCACGAAGTTGTAGATGGCGCGCACCACCGCCAGCTCGTCCTTCCGGTCCACGCCCTGGAGCACCTGGTCCACCGTTTGCCGCAGCTCCGCGTTGGGCTGGAGCTGGTCGCGCACCAGGCCCCACCAGTAGCGGCCCACCTGGTCCCACGTCTGGTAGGTGGAGACGTGGAGGTTCTGCGCCACCTCGGCCCAGCCGGGCATGCCCGGCTCCGGCACCACCTTGGCGACGTGCTTCGCGCCCCAGCGGTACAGCACGCGGCCGCCGTCGAGCGGCTCCTGCGCGCTCTCCACGCCGGCCAGCTTGCTCTTGTTCCAGTACAGGGGCCGCGCCTTCGGCATGTCCACCAGGTACTGGAAGCGCACCTTCGGGTAGACGCCCTGCACGCTCTCCACGTCACCCCAGTAGTCCGACAGCAGGTTGTCCTGCGCGGTGTCGTCCAGGCGGTAGGTCAGCTCGAGCGTGTCGCCCGGGGCCAGCGAGGGGAAGGAGAGAATCTTGGCGCGGGCGTCGTAGTACATGCCCGTCCACGGCTCGTTGATGTTGCGCTCGTTCTCGCCGTAGCTCTCCACCACGGAGCCGTCCGCCTTCACCACGCGGGCGCGCAGCACGCGCACCTCCTGACGGTCCGGTGAATAGGTGACGGGCAGGGTGCGGAACGCGTCCACGCCGCGCGCGTTGTAGACCTTGACCACCCGCTGGTGGAGGCGGCTGGACAGGCCGCTCTGCTGGACGCGCACGTAGGTGTTGTCCACCAGATAGAGCGCGTCCTCGTGGACGTAGGCCTCCGACTCCCGGGCCAGCGCCTGGGCGTCCATCAGGTACTGCATGCCGGTGCCGGTGCTCTCCCCCTTGAGGGTGCGCAGCGCTTCCTTCAGGCCCGGGTTCTGCGGGCGCAGCGCGAGCGAGCGCTCGAAGGAGGCCAGCGCCGGCTCACGGCGGCCAGCGGCCAGCAGGGCGCGGCCCTCGCGCTCGTACACCTCCGGCTCGTCCGGAGACAGCGCGCGGGCCTCGGAGAAGAGGGCGATGGCCTCATCCACCCCGCCGTTGCTGGCCTTCAGCTCCGCCAGCCGCACGCGCGAGCCGTTGTCGAAGGGGTTGAGCGTCACCAGCTGCGCGTACTCGCGCTGGGCGGACTCCACCTGCCCGGCCTCCGCCAGCAGCGTGGCGAGCGTGTGGCGCATGCCGGTGTCGTCGAAGCGCAGCGCCAGCACCACGCGCATGCGGTCCATGGCCTCGCGGTTGCGGCCGAGCTGCCGGGCCACCTGCGCCGCCGCGCGCACCGCGCGGGGCACGCGGGGTTGCAGGCGGAACGTCTCCTCCACCAGGGCGTGGGACTTCGGGCGCTCGCCGAGCGCCTCGTGCGCGCGCGCCAGCAGCAGGCGCGCGTTGACGTCATCCGGCCGCGCTTCCAGCACGGGCGCCACCAGCGCGTGCACGCGCTCGGGGTGGCCCCGCTCCAGCTCGTGGTCGGCCAGCGCCACGCGCGCCTCGGCCAGCGTGGGGTCGGCGGCGAGCGCGGCCTCCAGGAAGCGGCGGCGCTCGTTCAGGTCATCCCGCTGGAGCTGGGCGGCGAGCAGTTGAAGGCTGGCGTCCTTCGGCGCGGCCTCCGCGGCGCGCGCGGCCTCCGCGCTGGCGGTGTGCTCGCGCTCGTCATAGGCGCGGAAGAAGCCCAGCACCCGGGCGTAGTCGCCGCGCAGCGCGGCGTCGGTCGGGTTCTTCTCCACGAGCGCGCGCAGCGCCGTGGTGAGGGTGGGCAGCGGCTGCGGCTGCGGCGCGGTGCCCCGCTCCAGGGCGGGCGCCTTCGTCGGCAGCGTCGCGCGCACGGAGGGGGACTCCTGGCGGAGGTAGAAGCCCAGCGGCCCGGCCTCCTGGCACACCTTCACGAGGACGCGGTTGAGGCCCTTGCGCAGCTTCACGGACACGCGCGTCTGGTCCGGGCGCGGCAGGTTGTAGCGGTCCTCCTTCGCGGCCAGCTGCCCGTTCACCCACAGGCGGAACGCGCCCGAGGTGCCCACGCCCAGCGACACGCGCGACTCCTGGGGCGCCTCCAGCCAGGTGACGGCGTAGGCCACCGCTTCGCGGTTGGGGCGGATGGCGGTGGCCAGGTCGATGTAGCCATCCGTGGTGGCCGCGGTCAGCTTGCGCCAGGTGGCGTTGCCGCCCTTGGCCGCGGGGTAGGACGCGGACAGGTCCAGGTTGGCGGCCTCGGGGCCGAAGTCGGTATCACAGCCGGCCTTGCCCTCGTTCTCGAAGCCGCCGGTGACGTAGTAGTCCCCCACGTAGCCCAGCCACTGCTTCACCTCGTTGGCGCGCACCAGCCGGCCGCGGGCGCGCTCGGTGTCCAGCAGCAGCATCTGCGCCGTGGCGCGTGTGTTCGGGTCCGAGCTGCGGCGGGACGCGACATAGGCGTAGGTGCTCAGCAGGGGCGTGAGGTCCTCCACCTCGTCCACCAGCGCGTGCATCCGCAGCAGCATGGCGGCGCTTCGGGGGGAGGAGGCCTGCTTCATCGCCTCGGCCGCGTAGGCGCGGGCGGTCTCATCCGCTGCCGGCTTCGCCTGCGCCCACAGCGGGCAGGTGAGCACGAAGACTGCGGCCAGCACTGTGAAGCGGGACATCCGATCTCCTGGGTGGGCGGCTACTTGAGGGGCGCCAGCCCCGGGCAGGGGGCGTCGACGCGGATGAACAGGCGAACCCTTCCGGGGCTTCCCCTGCGAGGCCATCGTACGATGGAGGATGGGGTGGGGGTAGGTGAGTGCTACCCCGGGGCGGGGAGGGTGAAGCCGAAGTGCTCGGCCAGCGCGCGCCGCATCGCGTCCTCGTCCGGGAGGGGGTGCTCGGTCCGGTCCGGGCCCCGGGTGAGGACGAGCGTGCCTTCCTTGACGGTGATGCGCCCGTCCGGCGTCGCCCGGGTACACAGCCGGCGCTGGGTGAAGATGGAGTCCGGGGAGGTCTGGTGGTAGCGGCACATCCCCTCGAAGTCCGCGAGCTGGCGGGGCGCGAGGGAGAGGCGGTACTCCGCCGCCCAGCCGGAGGGCTTCTCGCTCCAGAGGATGAGGCCGTCGCCCTCCGGTGAGAGCCGGTAGGCGCGCCCGGAGCGCACCTGGACGTCGTGGGTGTCCAGGCGCAGGGGTTCGGTGAAGCACTCACCGAAGCCGACATCCGCCAGCCAGCGGCCCTGTCCGTCCTCGACCTGGAGGGCCAGGTGGTCGAAGTCGGGGCCGAAGGGGGGACTGCCCGAGTTCGTGGCCACGCCCGCGGACAAGAGCGTCACCCGGTGGCCCAGCGCCGTCAGCAGCCGGGCGAAGAGGCCGTTGAGCTCGTAGCAGAAGCCGCCGCGCCGCTGGACGACGACCTTCTCGAAGAGGGCGTCTTCATCGAGCCGGATGGACCGCTTCAGGTGGATGTCGAGGTTCTCGAACGGCACGGCCTCCAGGTGGGCCCGGTGCAGCCTCGCGAGAGGCTGCTCCGCTCCCGCCCCGATTCGCTCCAGGTAGCGCGCGGCGTCGAACATGCGTGCATGTCTAACGCAATCCGCACCGGCGAGGCGACGCTCCGCTTGGGAGCGCCGCTCGCCGTTGCACCCTCAGCGCGCGCCAGACAGCGTGGGGGGCTTCTTCAGGAAGTCCTTGACGCTCTGCTCGTTCAGCTTGCTGGACGCGGCGCAGAGGCGGATGGACTCCAGCGCCCGGGTGAGCGCGTGGGGCGCGTTCTCCAGCTTCGCCGCGCGGGGCGCGAGGAAGGACTCCGCTTCGACGGCGCTCGTCTCGTCGCACAGCGTGCCCACCAATCCGATGAGCCCGGCGACTTCGTCCGAGCGCATCCGGCTGGCGAGCGCGTCGAAGTGCTCCTGGTAGAACGCCCAGGCGAGCGCCTTCGTTCGCGGCGCCATGAAGGCCCCCGCGAGGATGGGCCGGGTGTCGCGCAGGTCGAACTCGCTGCCAGACACCAGCGCGAGCGCCTCACGCACGAGCGCCGGGTCCCGGAAGGCGCCCAGGGTGGTGAAGACGCGGCTGCGCTCGGTCCGGTCCTCCGTGGCGCGGGCGCGCGCGACCAGCGTGTCGAAGAAGGCCTTGTCGCCGTTGCGAGCCGCGACCGCCAACGCGAGGGGAACGGCCTCCGGGTGCACGGACTTCCGCTCCGCGAGCCACGCCTTCACCAGCCGGTTGGCTTCCCGGACCAGCGCCGGGTCCTCGCCGCGCAGCGCCGCCAGTCCCAGGAGGTTGGGACGCAGCGACTTCACCGCGTCGTCGTCACCCGGCTTGGGCTCCCAGCCCAGCGCGCGGGCCCGCGGGCCATACATCGCGGCCACCCAGCTCCGGTAACGCGCGCGCTCGTCGTCAGACAGCCGGTCCTCGTGGACGAGGGCCAGCAGCCCGGCGCCGCGCTGCATGACGAGGCGGTGGTCCGCCTTGGCCGTGGTGGGGACGTAGCGCAGGACGTCGCCCAGGGGCAGGTCGCCCTTTTTCACCCCGGCCTCCATGTCGGCCAGCAGGGCCAGCCGCTCACGCACCGTCAGCGCAGGCTCGGGCGCGGCGAGCACGCGGGCGAGCTGCTCGCGCGTGTAGCCGGAGCGGTAGTAGCCGGTGCCGCCCGCGTTGAGCAGGACCCAGGACGGGCAGCTCTTGCCGGGCAGCTCCAGCTCTCCCGTCGCGTCGGTGAGCATCGTGCAGGTGCGCTCGGACGTCTTGCCGGAGCCGGCGCGGACGCACACCGGGATGAACCAGGTCTGGTCCTTACGGGTGCTGGAGCCCGCGGGGACGTAGCGCTCCTGGGTGAGCTTCAGCTTCGCGGGAGCACCCGGCTGACATTGCAGCTCGGCGGCGATGCGCGGGGCGCCCGGCTGGTCGATGAAGCTGCGGAAGGCACGGGCGACGTCCGGGCTCGCGGCGGCCGACAGCGTGGCGGCGAAGTCCTCCGACGTGGCAACGCCCCACTCGTGCTTCTTGATGTGGCGGCGCAGCAGGTCGCGCATGCGCTCCTCGCCGAGCCACGCCTCGAACATGTCGATGATGGCCGAGCCCTTGGCGTAGGTCGTGCCGTTGTCGAAGGAGCCCAGCACCTCGTCATGGGTGTTCGCGGGCTTGCGCACCGGCAGGGTGGCCTCCAGCGTGTCCGTGTCCAGCGCGAAGAACGTGGACTGGGTGCTCTGCTCCAGTCCGAAGCCCCAGCTCGGGTCGAAGGGGTCCACCGTCTTGCGGTCCAGCCACGAGGTGAGCGACTCGTTGAGCCAGATGTCGTCCCACCAGTTGCAGGTGACGATGTTGCCGAACCAGTAGTGCCCCAGCTCGTGGTTGGCGATGTTCACGTACCACTTGCGGCGCGCGAGCGTCTCCTCGCCGGGGCGGATGAGCGTCAGCGGCTGCCCGAGCGCCACGAGCCCCGGGTGCTCCATGGTGCCCCAGTAGCGCGGCACCACCGCGACATCGAGCTTCTCGTACGGGTACGGCATGTCGAAGAAGTCTTCCAGCAGCGTGACGATTCGCGGCGTGACGCTGGCCGCGTAGGCCGTCTCCGCGCCCCGGCCGCGAGGCACGATGAAGCGCAGCGGCGCGGCGTTGCGGCCCGCGGTGCCCGCGTCCACCACGTCGAAGGGGCCCACCACGAACGCGACGAGGTAGCTGGGCATCGGCTTGCTCTCGGCGAACGTGACGCGCGCCAGTCCGCCCGGAAGCGACTCGCGGGAGACGATGGGGTGGTTGGCGAGCGCGACGTGCTCCTCCTTGACGGTGAAGCGCAGCGTCCAGGGCACCTTGAAGCCCGGCTCGTCGAAGCAGGGGAAGGCGCGGCGCGCGTCGACGGGCTCGAAGAAGGTGTAGAGGTAGGGCTCGCCGCCCTCCTCGACGGCGTAGAGGCCCTGGCTGCGCTCGCGGTCGACCTGGCCGGTGAAGCTGAGGTGGATGCGGGCCTTGCCGGGCGCGAGCTCCTCGGGGAGCAGCAGGCCGAGCCGTCCTTCGCTGGCGGTGACGGCGCGGGCCTCCAGCGTGCGTCCTCCCGCTTCGACGCGCGCCTCGGAGATTTCCATGTCCTGGCCGTGCAGCCAGACCTGGCGCACCGGCTCGCTCACGTCCACGTCGATGGCGACGCTGCCCGAGAAGGTGGGCTCGGCGGGCAGCAGCTTCAGGTCCAGCGCGTAGCGCGTGGGTTGGACCGACTTCGGCAGTCGCAGCGAGGGAGGCTGAGGCTCGGGCCACTCGGGGGCCGCGCTCACGGGCGCGGCGGTTGGCGCTTCGGGCGCATGGGCACAGCGGAGGACGGCGACCGCGACGAAGAGAGGTAAGAGCGAGCGCATGGGGTGACGCTAACTCCAGTCTGCCTCCGAGCCAGAGTCCTGATGTGTGACCCGCGGCAATGAACGCGGCTCTTTCCGGTTTGGGGCCGGGGCGCGGCGCCAGTCGCGCACCCGTTGTCCTTCAAGGCGCGTCTTTCCTGGCGGGCGCTGTTCGCTCAGTCCAGGCTGAAGGCTCTCGCCAGCGTGAGCATCTCCACCTGGACGGCGCCTGCTTCACGCAACGCCGAGGCCGCCGCTCTCGCGGTGGCGCCGGTGGTGAACACGTCGTCCACCAGCAGCACGCGCTGCCCCGAGACGCGTGAAGACGCGGCGAACGCTCCCGCGACGTTGCTCGCCCGCTCCGCCTCGCTCAGCCCCACCTGCCGCTGTGTCTCGCGGTGCCGCGTCAGCAGTCCCACGGGCGACGTGCGCCCCGTGGCCTTCGCCAGCGCGCCCGCCAGCAGCTGGGCCTGGTCGTACTTGCGCGCGTGATACCGGCGCGTGTGCAGCGGCAACGCGACCACCAGCTCGGGGGCGCTCTCCAGGAAGCTGCGCGCCTCGCCTGCCAGCAACTCCGCCAGGGGGCCGGCGAGGTTGGGGTGGTCCTCGTATTTGAAGCGGTGGATGGCGCGCGCCACGGGCCCCTCGTGCGAGAAGGGCGCCCAGGCGCGTGAGAATGGCGGCGGCGCGGCCCGGCACCGGGGGCAGGTGGCCCCGGGAAAGGCGCCGGGCTCCGCGCAGGTGCGGCAGCACGCAGGAGGGAGCCGCTCCACCGCGGTGTCGCATGCCTCGCAGAAGAAGCCCTCGGGGCCCGGCAGCACCTTCGTGCAGGCGAGGCACGAAGGGGGATACAGCAGGTCCAACAGCGCCTTCAGCACCGGCCGTGCCCCCCGCGTGTCACGGCAGCAGGCCCTGCCGGCTCATCTCCTTCGACTGCGGCAGCCCCATCACCTTGCACAGCGTGGGCGCGATGTCCGCGAGGACGCCGGGCCGCAGCTTCTGGCCCCGGAAGTCCGGATGGATGAGGTGGAAGGGCACCGGGTTGAGCGTGTGCGCGGTGTGCGGCTCGCCCGTCTCCGGGTCCACCATCTGCTCGCAGTTGCCGTGGTCGGCGGAGATGGCCATCACCCAGCCGTTGCGCTCGCATGCTTTGCCCAGGATGCCCAGGCACTCGTCCACAGCCTTGACGGCCTTCATCGTCGCGTCCAGCCGGCCGCTGTGGCCCACCATGTCCGGGTTGGCGAAGTTCACCAGCGCGAAGTCGTACTGCCCGGAGTCGAGCCGCTTCACCAGCTCGGCCGTCACCTCGTAGGCGGACATCTCCGGCTTCAAGTCATACGTCTTCACGTCGCGCGGGCTGGGCACCAGGTGCCGGTCCTCGCCCGCGTAGACGACCTCTCGGCCGCCGTTGAAGAAGAACGTGACGTGCGCGTACTTCTCCGTCTCCGCCGTGCGGAACTGGCGCAGCCCCTGGCGTGACAGCAGCTCCGGGAAGATGTCCTGCGGCTGGTCCGGCTCGAAGAGCGCCGGCAGCTTGAACGTCTCGTCGTACTGGGTCATGCACAGGTAGCGGCCCAGCCGCAGCCCGCCCCGGTCGAACTCCTTGAACTCGGGGAACGCGAGCGCCTGCGTCAGCTCCCGCGCCCGGTCCGCGCGGAAGTTGAAGAACAGCACCGCGTCGCCGTCCTGGATGCGGCCCACCGGCGCGCCGTCTCCGCTGGCGATGACCGTGGGCTTCACGAACTCGTCGGTGACCTTCTCCGCGTAGGACGCGCGGATGGCGCTCAGCGCGTCCGGCGCCTTGGGGCCGCGGCCGAACACCATCGCCTCGTAGGCCTGCTGCACGCGGTCCCATCGCTTGTCGCGGTCCATGGCGTAGTAGCGCCCGCTGACGGTGGCGATGCGGCCGGTATGTGTCTCGTGGAGGAAGCGCTCCAGCTCCTCCACGTAGCCCAGGGCGCTCTGCGGCGGCGTATCGCGCCCGTCGAGGAAGGCGTGCACGTAGACGTGGGCTACGTTGCGCTCCTTCGCGGCCTTGAGCAGCGCGAAGAGGTGGTCCATGGATGAGTGGACGCCGCCCGGCGACACCAGCCCCAGCAGGTGCAGGGCCTTGCCATCCGCCTTCACGCCATCCAGGGCGGCGCGCAGCACGGGGTTCTGCGCCAGCTCACCGGACTCCGCGGCGCGGTTGATGCGCACCAGGTCCTGGTAGACGATTCGGCCCGCGCCGATGTTGGTGTGGCCCACCTCGGAGTTGCCCATCTGCCCTTCGGGCAGGCCCACGGCCAGTCCCGCCGTCTGCAGCTCCGTGAAGGGGTAGGGGCCGGCCAGCTTGTCGAGGTGCGGCGTTCCGGCCAGGAGGATGGCGTTGTTGTCACGCTCCTGGCGGATACCCCAGCCATCCAGGATGCAGAGCAGAACCTTGTGCGCGGGCGTCATGCTCCGAACCCTAACCACGCGGGCGCCGGACGGGAGAGGAGAAAAAAGCGGTCGCGCCTACTGATACTCCCGGAAGGTCCCATGGGGTACGAACCCCAGGCGGGAGTAGACGCTCTGGCCTTGAGCGGACGCCTGGAGGGTGGCTGCCCGGTAGCCCGCCTCCCGGGCATCCAGGAGGGGCGCCAGCGTCAGCGCCGCGCCGATGCCGCGCCGCCGCGCGTGCCGCACGGTGGCTACGGAGTAGAGGCCCGCGACGCCCCACGCCCGATGGCATTCACTGGCGGCAACCGCCTCGCCGTCCAGGTACCCCACGAAGAAGCGGATGGGGCTGTCGGGCGCGAGCGCCACGTGCGCCGTTCTCGCGTAGAAGTCCAGCACGTGTGGGTCAGGCGGGCGTCCAGGTCGTCGGGCGCGGCCTCGGGGCCCACCCACCACGAGAAGGGAAAGGCCTTGTCCCGGAAGTGAGAGACCGCGGCGGCGATGTGCGCGTCCGCATCGTGGTGCGTCAGCCGGGTGCGGCACACCACATTGAACGTGTTGCAGGGCAGTCCGGAGTCGACGAGCAGCAATCCGGCGGTGTCCTTCACGATGGCGCCGGGGAGGCTCTGCGCCAGACAGGTCATGTGCTCCACCTGGTTGGCTTCCATGGCGGACGGCACTTGCGAAGCGTCAGGCGTGAGGAGGGGCGGCATGTGGGGACCTTATTCCGGCCGGGCGCGCGTCTTGTACGTGAGGACCGGGGCCAGGGTGGCCACCACGCGGACCAGCCCGGCCTCCACCAGATCCGTCACCACGCGGTCGATGGGCTTGTACGCGGGCGGCGCCTCCTCGAAGAGGAGGTCCCTGTCCTCGCAGACCACGTGGCTCTTGAAGGAGGTCCGCGTGAGGGATTCCGCGGTGAAGCGCTCACGCATGCGCTCACGGGCGGCGGTGCGCGTCCACTTGCGGCCCGCGCCGTGCGCCAGGCTGTGCGCGCTGGCGAAGCCGTCTCCCGTGGGGATGACCAGGTAGCTGAGCGCGCCCCGGCTGCCGGGAATCACCACCGGCCCTTCGTCCGCGGGCGCCGCGCCCTTGCGGTGCAGCCACTGGGTCCGCGTCGCGTCGCGCTGAGGCGTGACGCTGTTGTGGCACACGTCCAGGACCCGCTGTCCCAGGGCGCCGATGCCGTCCAGCATGCGCCGCGCCACCAGCGCGCGGTTGGCGCGCCCCCAGGCCACCGCGTGGTCATGCCGGGCGAGGTAGGCGCGCGCCTCCTCCGAGTCGGCCGCCAGCCCGCCCGCGGCGTGCCGGTCCACGTGGGCCCGGAGAATCGCCTCGCCCAGCCCGCGCGAGCCGGAGTGGACCAGGAGCAGCAGCCGCTCCGCGGAGAGGCCCAGCGCCTGGAAGACCTTGGCGTCATGGACCGCGTCCACCCGCTGGAGCTCCGCGAAGTGGTTGCCCCCACCCACCGTGCCCAGCGCGGCCTCGAAGCCGGAGGCCTTCACGCCGTGCTCCTGGAGGAAGCCCTCCGTGTCGCCCGGCCACGGCCCCTCCAGGTCCAGCTTGCCGGCCCAGCGCTCCGGCTTCGCCTTTCGCGCCAGCAGGTCCACGTCCCACAGGCCCATGCCACAGCCGATGTCGCTGCCCACGAGGTAGGGATAGAGGAAGCCCTCGGAGAGGAAGGCCGCGCCCACTGGAGCGCCCTTGCCGGGGTGGAGGTCGGGGAGCCCCACCGCCAGCGTCATGCCGGGCAGGCGCGCCATGGCCTCCAACTGCCGGACGGCCTCGCCCTCCACCCAGGACTGGGATGAGGCAATGACACGCACGCTCGCGGGCGGCGCGGAAGGGGCGGTGGATTCGGGAGAGGCGTCGGTCCGCATGCGCCGGTGGACGGCACCCGCGCTGCGCGCCTGACGGGAGCGCCGGGCCCGGGCCCCGCCCCCGACGTGGGGGACGGCTCGCCCGTGAGGATGGTGAAGG
>JAFAAN010000004.1 GCA_023426545.1 Pseudomonadota bacterium | reverse complement strand
GCGCCCCTCTGCGGGCGCCGCACCCAGGAGCACAGCGCATGAATCTGGACCCTTCGACTCAGAAGTTCGTTTCGGACCTGGCGGCCTCGAACAGCCCGCCGCTGTACACGCTGACGCCGGACCAGGCGCGGGACGTCCTCCTCCAGGCGCAATCGATACCAGTGTCGATGCCGGAGGCGGACGTCGAGGAGCGCAAGCTGCCCGTGGGGCCCAAGGGCTCCGTCCGGACGCTGCTCTTCCGGCCGAAGGGCAGCAAGGAGCGCCTGCCGGTGGTGATATTCGTCCACGGCGCGGGCTGGGTGATGGGCGACGTCAGGACGCACGAGCGGCTGGTGCGGGACCTGGTCCAGGGCGCGAACGTGGCCGCCGTCTTCGTGGACTACAGCCGCTCTCCCGAGAACCGGTTTCCCGTGGCCATCGAGGAGGCCTATGCCGCGGCGAAGTACGTGGCGGAGCACCCGGATGAGTTCAACGTGGATGCCCGGCGCATGGCCATCGTGGGGGACAGCGTCGGCGGCAACATGGCGACCGTGGTCAGCATGCTCGCGAAGGAGCGCGGCGGGCCGCCCATCCGCTTCCAGGTGATGTTCTATCCCGTCACCAACGCCAACTTCGAGAGCGGCTCCTACCAGGAGTTCGCCGAAGGGCCGTGGCTGACGCGCAAGGCGATGAAGTGGTTCTGGGATGCCTATCTCCCGGAGGCGTCCAAGCGCGCGGACCCGCACGTGTCGCCGCTGAAGGCGTCGCTGGAGCAGCTCAAGGGGCTGCCTCCCGCGCTCATCATCACCGACGAGAACGACGTGCTGCGCGACGAGGGCGAGGCCTATGCCGCGAAGCTCTCCGAGGCGGGCGTCAACGTCACCCAGGTCCGCTTCCTGGGCACGCACCATGACTTCGTCATGCTCAACGCGCTGGCCCAGACGCCCGCGGCCCGGGGAGCCATCGAGCTCGCCATCACCCAGCTTCGGGAGCGGCTGAACGTGAGCTGAAGCCCGGGGCGCGGGGCCCCCTGGCGCTGGGCGTGGAGGCGCTGATGCGCGCGCCGGTGCTCACGGGGGCTTTGCATTTTCTGAGAGACTGCCGCGAGGACTGGCGAGCGGCGGACGGGAAGCGGCGCTCCGAGGCAATGGCTGCATCGACGGCCCCCCTCAATCTTGGCGCCTCCCCCCGCCGCACCGGAGTCGTCCATGTCGCGTCTCTCTTTCAAGGGCTCAATCCCTGTCCTCGGTTGTGTGAGTGGCATTGCCGCCGCGCTGGCGTTCGCTGTCGCCCCCGCGACGGCGTTCGCGCAGACGCCTCCACCTCCCGAGTTCACGCTGGTCGAATGCTCGCAAGGGAGTCAAAGCCAGAGCTATTCGCCGGCCATTGCCTTGTTCATCCGTCAGGTGAGCGTGACGGGCACCGGCCAGCTTTCGTCCTGCCTGGATATGTCGGACCCGGGGATTGCCTCGGGTTCCTTCACGGTGACTGGCGAAGGCATGACGAGCTGCCTGCTCGCGAGCATCCCGACCCAGAACGTCGTCACCTGGAATGATGGCTCCGAGAGCGTCATCGACTTCCTCGGCGGCGCGGACGTGCGCCCGGTGGGGATGCCGATGGTGACCGTCCTCGGCCGCGTTTCCAGTGGCCGCTACGAGAATGCGCTCGCCATCAAGACGATGGACCTCACCCGCGCGCCGGGGATGACCCAGTGCATCCTGGGAGGCGTCCAGACCGCCAGCGCGAACATCTCGCTGACGCTGCTACGGCTGTTCTAGGCCTGGCGCGGCCTTGAAACGTGGTTGAAGGGCAGGGGGGCTCCCCCAAGGTCCGGAGGTCCACGGCAGGTCGCCGCGACGAGGCCCGAACGCCAGCACCCCGATTCCCCATCGCCGCCCCGCCATCCCCACTCCGGTCTCTCCCCAACTCCCGCCCCGACAACCCCCTGCCCCTCAACCGGACCACCGCTTGTGCAAGGGCGTTGCCAGGGGCCCCGCCAGGGCGGGTTCCCTCTGGGGCCGGGCGGAACATTGCCCTCGGGGCAGAGCGGGATGTCGGGGGTGCTGAAAAAACTCCCTGTCGGACAGGGAACGTCAGGGAAAAACGACGGCCCCCCGGCCCCCGAGGGCATCAGAGCACCTTGACCTGAATCTCCTTCAGGACCTGGTCGCCGCGCAGCACGGACACGGTCCAGTTGCCGGGCTTGCTCATCCGCAGACCCGTCCACTGCCGCACGCGCCAGCCCTCGCCCTTGAGTTTCACGTCCTTCGTCTCGCGGACGACGGCGCCCTGCTTCGACTGCACCATCAGGTCATCGACGGAGTCGCCCTGCGGCACCAGGTAGGCATGCCACAGCATGACGGTGGTGTTGGCCTTGATGCCTTCGGGGCCCACCTCGCCGATGCACTCGAACTTGTTGGGGCCTTCCTTGGCGACCTCGGTGCAGACCTTGGCGTCCACGAGCACGGGGCCCTGGCCCTTGCCGTTGTAGAAGTAGTTCCAGGTGTCGCGCACCGCGTCCGCGTCCGGCGCCCTGACCGTGGTGGTGGGCTCCGCGCCGGGGGTCGCGTCCTGCGCCAGGGCCACCGGCGACATTCCCAGCACCGCGCACATCAGGCTTCGCGTCAGCATCTTCGCCATCTCAAGTCCCCTGGTTCTCGTGATGCGGCGAGCCCCCAGGCCCACCGTGCCCGGCCGTGTGTAGCACAGAATCCCGCAGCCTCCGCCCACCGCGCCGCTCAGCCGAAGAGGAAGAAGGCCAGCGTCACCAGCGGCAGGTACACGAGGAAGGCCACCAGCAGGAAGCCCAGGAGTTCCTTGAACTCCAGGCGCGCCACCGCCAGCAGCGGCAGCGCCCAGAAGGGCTGGATGAGGTCGGTGGCCATGTCGCCCCAGGCATACGCGAGCACGACCTTCTCCGGCGCCACGCCCAGCCGCGTCGCGGCGTCCAGCAGGTACGGCGCCTCGATGGCCCACTTCGAGCCGCCGGAGGGGACGAAGTAGTTCACCACGCCGCTGTAGAGATAGACGATGGCGGGGAACGTCTCGCGCGTCGACAGCGACACGAACAGCTCGCCGATGCGCTCCGTCAGGCCGGTGGCCTTGAAGATGCCGTAGATGCCCGCGTACAGCGGGAACTGGAGGACGATGCCGTGCAGCACGGTGCCTGCCTCCTCGCTGGCCTTGAGTAGCCGCGCGGGCGTGCCGTGCAGCAGCACGGCCAGCACCAGGAAGGTGAAGTTCACCACGTTGAGGTTGAGCGCGCGCCAGCCGCCGTTCATCCACAGGTGCCGCGCCAGCCACACGAGGCCCATGACGCCGATGACGGCGTTGAGCAGCCGCGAGTGGTCCAGCCAGAGCGCGAAGCCGCGCCCGGTGGGGCGCTCGGGGGGCACGAAGTCGCTCAGCGACTCCAGCACCGCCGGGTCCACGCGCACGGTGTGCTCCGGCCTCGGGTGCAGCACCCACGCGAGCAGCGTCAGCCCGGCCACCACGGCCAGCGTGAGGCCGAGGTTGAAGGGCGAGAACAGCGTCGTGTCGATGGGCAGCACGCCCAGGCTCTTCTCCAGGAAGTGGCCCGGCGTGGCCACCAGCAGCGGCGCGGAGGCGGACAGGCCCGAGTGCCAGGTGGCGCCCAGGCCGAAGTACGCGCACGCCACCAGCAGCCGGTAGTCCACGTCCGGCCGGCGCTTCACCATGAAGCGCACCAGCATGGCGCTGGCCACCAGCGACAGGCCCCAGTTGATGTACGCCAGCGCCATGGAGACGAAGGCCATCCACGCCGCCGCGCCCCGGGGCGTTCGTGGCACGCGCGCCGCGCGCTCCAGCAGGGCGCGCACCGGAGCGGTGAGCGCCAGCAGGTAGCCGGTGAACATCACCAGCGCCATCTGCATGGAGAAGCCGAGCAGCTCCCAGAAGCCGCCGCCCCAGGCGTCCAGCACGGCCGGGGGAGACGCCCCGGCCCAGCCCGTGGCCAGCGCCATGGTGAGCAGCGTGAGCAGGACGGCGATGGCGAATGCGCTGGGCACGAAGCGCGATGAGAAGCGGCCCAGGCCTTCGGCGATGCGGACGAGGGTCTCCACGAGGTGTCGCTCCTTGGCGGGGAGGGCACGTTACGGCATGTGCGGCCGTGGCCGCGCGTGCCTGGGGGCGCTGGCCCTCCCGGCCGCTGGGGAGCCCGGAGAGGAAGCGTGGAGGTTCCTTCCGCGCCGCGCGGTGTCAACGCTCCAGGATGCGCCGACTGCTTCGCCATCTGCGCTCCGTTCTCCGGGTCCGGCCAGGCAAGCCCGCCATCGGAGCGGGGCTCCGCACCGCGCTGGCCACCGCCGTTCCCCTGGTCCTCGCGTTCCTGCTCGGGGTGCGGGACGCGAGCTGGGGAGGCTTGTCCGGGCTCCTGGTCTCCCTGGCGGACAAGGGCGGCTCGTACCGGACTCGCGCGAAGGAGCTGGGCGCGGTGACGCTGCTGGGCGCCGTGGTGGGCGCGCTGGGGGCGCCCGGCGGCTCCACGCCGTGGCTGGACGTGTCGCTGATGTGGCTGGGGGTGACGGCCGCGGCCTTCGCGCGCAGCTACGGGGAGACGGCGGGCTCGGTGGGCGGGCAGCTCGCGGTCATCTTCGTGGTGTCGCTGGGGGCGCCCGCCGTGGCGCCGGAGGCCGCGCTGGCCCGCGCCTTCTGGCTGCTGTTCGGCGGCCTGTGGGCCATGACGCTGTCGCTGGTGCTGTGGCCGCTGCGGCCCTACCGCCCGGCGCGCCGGGCCATCGCGCGGGTGTACCGGGAGCTGGCGGACGCGTGCTGGGACCTGGGCCGGCTGTCGCGCAATGGCGCCGGCCCGCAGGCGTGGGTGGAGGCGGCGGAGCGGCACATGAAGATACGGCCGCTCATGGAGCAGGCGCGCGCCACCCTGGGCGCCACGCGCGGCAGCCACCTGGGCAAGTCCCGGCGGGGCGAGCACCTGCTGGTGCTGCTCGAGACGTGCGAGCCGATGTCCGCCCAGCTCACCGCCCTGGCCGAGGCCATGGAGGCGGCCGTGCGGGAGCCCCGCTTCCTGCCGCTGCGCGCGCGGGTGGACTCGCTGTGTGATGCCTACGCGGCCATGGCGTGCTGGGTGGAGCAGGTGCTGGTGCGCGAGCGCAACGAGGGGATGCCCCGCGCGCCGAGGCTGGCCCCGCGCGCGCGCCGCCGCGGCTACCGGCCGGCGCCAGCCATGGGAATCCGCTCGCGCGAGGACCCGGTGTCGCTCCACGTGGACGTGCTCTTCGGGAAGCTGCGGGAGCTGGCGGGCGTGGCGCACGAGACGGCCGCGGGCCTGCTGCACGGCGACCCGGTGTCCGACCGCGGGCGCAGCCTGGTGGGCCGCGAGGAGCGGCGCTCGCGCTCCTGGCTCGCCCCGCTGCGCGACCACCTGCGCTCCGACTCACTGGTGTTCCGCCACGCGCTGCGGGTGGGGCTGGTGGCGACGGTGGCGCTGGTGCTGACGCAGATGGTGGGCATCCGCGACGCCCACTGGGTGAGCCTCACCGTCATCGCCATCCTCCAGCCCTACTCGGCCATCACCGAGGAGCGCGCGCTCCAACGCGTGGGCGGAACGCTGCTGGGCGCGTGCCTGGCCGCGGTGATTGCCACGCGCGTGCACTCCCCCTCCGCGCTGCTCACCGTCATCGTCCTGCTGACGGCGGTGTCGGTGGCGCTGCTGCCCATCAACTTCGGCGCCTTCCAGGTGCTGCTCACGCCGGACTACCTGCTGCTGGCCACGCTGAGCTCGGGGGACTGGAGCCTCGCGGGGCAGCGCGCCCTGGGCGTGCTGCTGGCCTGCGCGCTCGCGCTCCTGGGGGCGTGGCTGCTGTGGCCCATGCCGGAGCGGCGGCGCTTCCCGGAGGCCGCCGCGGCGGCCCTGCGCGCGGACGGGGACTATCTGCGCGAGGTCGTCTTCCGCCGCAGCGGCATCCGGCCGGAGGTGGGCGCCGCGCGCCGCCAATTCGGCCTGGCGCTGATGGACGCGGAGGCCTCCTTCGAGCGGCTCACCGCCGAATACCAGGGGCCGCCCCAGCAGCTGGAGTCCGGCATGGCCGTCATCACCTATGCGCGCCGCTTCGCCACGGTGGTGACGGCGCTGGGCACGGAGCGGCCGGAGGCGGAGGTCCCGGGCCAGCTGAAGCTCCTGGCGCACCAGGCGGGCCGCACGCTCGACGAGCTGGCGGACTCGCTGCGCGCCCGGCGTGTGCCGCCGCCGCTGCCGCCGCTGAAGGTCTCGTGCAAGACGGACGACCCCGTCTTCGGCGCGCTGCTCGAACGGGTGCCCCGGCAGCTGGGCATGCTCCATGGCGCCGTCACGCGGCTGAGCGCCGGTCCCATCCTGCGGTGAGGCCCCTCACGGCCCCGCCCCCAGCCCCCCCTGG
>JAFAAN010000177.1 GCA_023426545.1 Pseudomonadota bacterium | reverse complement strand
CCTCCTCCCGCCCCCCCCCCCCCCCCGCCCCCCCCCGGGCCCGGGGGGGGGCGCGCCCCTCGTCCTCCCCGGAGCCCTCCCGTGCCCACCCCTCACCTTCCAACGGCCCCCCGCCTCTTCGACGTGTCCCTGCCCGACCTGACGCTGGAGGCAGGCGCGCGCGTCATGCCGCACCTCGTCCGAGGCTGGTGGTGGGGCCCCGAGGACGACCTGCCCTGGCTCCATTCCCGCGCCCGCGTCCTCTCCGACGACGAGGCCCGGGCCAGCGCGCTGCGCGTCGTGCGCCGCACGCGGGCCGAGCAGCACGCCGCCGCCGCGGAGGCCCGCCGCCGCGGCCCGGCCCGCGCGCCCGCCTCCGTGCCCACGGTGCTGCTGGTGCATGCGCTCACCGGCGACATGCGCGCGGGAGGACAGGGCGGGTGGTGGGAGCCGCTCATCGGCCCTCGGCGCGTGCTGGACCCGTCCCGCATGCGGCTGCTGTGCTTCAACAACCTCGGCTCCTGCTACGGCACCACGGGCCCCGCCGACGAGGGCTTCCCCCGCCGCGTGGATGACGCGCGCTTCGGCCCGCCGCCGCCCGTCGCCAAGGGCGACCTGCGCCAGGACGAGCACCGGCTGCCGGCCACCCTCACCCCGTGGGACCAGGCGCGCAGCATCCTGCTGGCCCTGGACGCCCTGGGCCTGGACGAGGTGGAGCTCGTCACCGGCGGCTCGCTGGGCGGCATGGTGGTGCTCTGCCTCGCGGCCCTGGCACCGGAGCGCTTCGCGCGCATGGCCCCCATGGCCACCACGGAGTCCGCCACCGCGTGGGTGGTGGGCCTCAACCACGTGGCGCGGCAGGCGCTGCTGATGGACCCGGGCTTCCCGGAGGCCCCGCGCCGCGGCCTGGAGCTGGCGCGACAGCTGGCGATGCTCACCTACCGCGCGGAGCCCGGTCTGGAGGCGCTCCAGGGCCGTCCCCCGGAGTGGTCCTCACGCGCGCTGCACCCCATGCACAGCTACCTGGAGTACCAGGGGCAGAAGCTGGAGGCCCGCTTCGACGCGCGCGCGTACCTGGCGCAGCTCGGGGCCATGGACCACCATGACGTGTCGCGCTTCCCCGGCGGCGGCGGACTGGCCCGCATCCGCGCGAGCGCGCTGTGCGTGGGCATCGACACGGACCAGCTCTTCTTCCCCAGCCACATGGCGGCGCTGGCCCGGCGGCTGCGGGAGCGCGGCGTCCACGCCGAGCACGCCACGCTGTCCAGCCTCCACGGGCATGACGGCTTCCTGCTGGAGTGGGACGCGATGGCGCCCCTGCTCTCCCGGGCGCTCGCCCTGCCCGCCTCGAGGAACCCCGAGCGCTGGACGGAGGCCCCCGCGCCGCCCCCTGCGCTCAGCCGACCTTCCGCGTCGAAGGCGTAGGCGCCGGCACCGCGTCGTGGGACCACAGCGGCGGCTCGGCCTCGTGGGTGAAGGCGCGCATCCGCCGGTACTCCGGGTAGGACGCCTGGAGCGACAGCACGTCACCGGGCTGGATGACCTCGTCCCCTGCCGGGTGGAGCCGCTCCTCCCCGCCGCGTTGCAGCGACAGCGCCAGGCAGCCGAACCTGTCGCGCACCTCGGAGATGGTGAGGCCCGGCAGGCCCTCGCGCGCCTCGAAGAGGGAGACGACCATGAGGTGCTTCGCCAGGTGGAAGGAGTGGACGATGCGGGGGTCCATGGCCGCCAGCGCCATGGCCGGCGCGGCCAGGGACGAACTGGACAGCGCCTCCGCCTTGAACGTCTCGCGCACCTTGCCGCTCAGGTCGTCGTCGAACAGGCGGATGACCACGCGGATGTTCGGGTTCAGCTTGCGCGCATCCAGGGCGATGTTGAGGTTGGCCAGGTCATCGTCCGTGGCGCAGACGATGGCCTCGGCGTCCTTCACGTTGGTGCGGGGCAGGCACAGCGGGCTGCGCGTGTCGTCGATGAGCAGCGGCACCAGCTCGTCGCGCAGCGCGGACACGAAGGCCGCGTCCTCGCGCTTCTCCACCACCACCACGTCGCGCCCCATCTCCCGCAGCTGCGTCACCACGCGGTAGCCCACCCGCCCCGCTCCGCACACCACGACGTGGCCCTTCATCGTCTCGGAGACCACTTCGATCCACTCCTTGTCGTTCTTGTGCCGGGCAAAGAAGAGGTAGGCGAAGCGCACCACACCGTCGGCAACCAGCGCAATGCCCGCGGGCGGAATCACCAGGTTGAGCAGCTCCACCAGCCAGTCGTCCACGTAGGGCAGCGACGGCTGGCCATAGAGCAGGAAGTAGGTGTGGTGGAGCGCCTCGCCGAAGTCCACGCGCTCCCCCGCCGGGCCCCGGAAGCGCCAGTGGAAGACCATCGGCCCGCCCAGGAACAGCATGGCGGACAGCACCAGCGTGGTGCGGAAGCGCCGGACGAGCGCCCGCAAATAACGCACGTTGGCCCGGAAGTGCCGGCGGGACGGCTTCATGGGGTGGCTCCTCGACTACGGCACGGGCGTGATGCCCGTCTCCGCGGCGTTCCGCGCGCGCCGCCGCTCCACCATCCACACCAGCAAGACGCCCAGCTCATAGCAAAGCAGCATGGGGCCCGCCATCAGCGACAGGTTCACCACGTCCCCGGTCGGGGTGATGATGGCCGCCGCGATGAGGCACACCACGAAGGCGTGGCGCTGGTACTTGAAGAGCCAGGACGACTTCACCACGCCCACCACGCCCAACAGCGCCATGACGAGCGGCAGCTCGAAGATGATGCCGAAGGCGAGGATGAGCAGCAGCACCAGCGACAGCTGCTCGTGCATGGAAAGCATGGGCCGCGTCCACCGCGCGGCCTGGTGCGCCGAGTGCGCGGTGGCCAGCTCCTTCTCCAGCCGCCACAGCCCCGCCAGCTCCTCCGTGCGCGAGGGCGCGATGCCGGCCAGCACGCTCGCCGAGCCGTCCATGGCCGCTGCCGCCGCCGCGAAGTCCTTCTTCTCGTAGGCCGTCACGGCCTCCACGCGCTTCTCCACCGCCTGCCGCAGCACGCCGCGCGCCTGCCCGCCGTAGCCCACCGAGGCCGCGTCCAGCAGCCGGCCCAGCCCCTCCAGCCGCGCCGTCATCTCCACGCTGGCGGCCGGCGCGACCTCAGGCTCGGGCACCCGGCCGTCGCCGTCCGCGCGCAGGCCGGTGCTCGCCTCCTTCGCGATGCGGCCGGCCTCCTCCGCCTCGCCCAGACGCAGGAAGCGCAGCGCGTCATCCGCGCGCAGCCGGGCCGAGTCCAGGCGCTGCTCCAGCGCGAGCGTCTCCTCCTCGTTGAGGAGGAAGGTGAACATGGAGGGCAGCACCGCGAAGTAGCAGAAGGCGGCGCCGACGAGGAAGGCGATGGAGCCGAACGCCACGAAGGGCGCGGCGAAGCGGCGCTCCTCCGGATACAGGCCGGGCGAGACGAAGCCCCAGATCTGCATCAGGATGATGGGCGTGGTGAGGAAGATGCCGCAGTACACGCCCACCTTCATGAGGACGTTCAGTTCCTCGATGCCGGACGTGTAGATGAGCGAGCGGTTCTCGGGCGGCAGCGCATCCAGCACCGGCTGCATCAGCAGGCCGAAGATGGGCTTGGCGAAGACGAGCGAAATCGTCCCCAGGACGAACACCGCGATGGTGCACCGCATGAGGCGGGTGCGGAGCTCCGTCAGGTGCTCCGCCAGGCTCATGCGCATCTCGGAGTCGGCGTTGATGGGCGGGGGGCTCAGGGCTCAGCTCCGTTTCGGGGCATTGCGCGCCACCGTGCCCGGGATGGGCGACAGCGTGGGCGGCGTGTCAGGGGAAGAGGCCGGCTCCGGCGGCGCCTCGGCGGCAGGGTCCGCGGCCGGCGCCGGGGCCGCCGTCTGCGCGGGCCCTTCTGCCGGCGGCGCGTTCGCGGCGGG